>JBESAV010000001.1:0-1000477 GCA_041242255.1 Candidatus Altimarinota bacterium | reverse complement strand
CAACTTTTTCAAGTCCATGGATTTTTGCTTTTTCTACAGCATTTTCAGCTGCAACTTGTGCTGCGTATGGAGTTGATTTTCTTGAACCTTTGAAGCCGTTGCTTCCTGAGCTGCTCCATGCAACTGTCTGACCTTCTTGATCAGTGATTGTAACTAGAGTGTTGTTGAAAGAACATTGAATAAATGCTTTTCCATGTGGTACGCTCTTTTTTACTTTTTTTGAAGTAGTTTTTTTAGCCATATATTATTTCTTCTTATTTGCTACTGTTTTCTTTTTACCTTTTCTGGTACGAGCATTTCTTTTGGTTTTTTGACCTCTTACTGGTAGGCCTTTTCTATGTCTATAACCTCTATAAGACCCAATTTCTTGGAGTCTTTTGATGTTCATAGATGTGTTTCTTCTAAGATCACCTTCAACCGTTAGTTTAGAGACTTCTTCTCTAAGTTTAACAATTTGGCTTTCAGATAGATCTTGTGCTTTGGTGTTTTCATCTATTCCAAGTTTTTCAAGAAGATCTTGTGCTGTAGACTTACCGATTCCAGTAACGTAAGTAAGTGCTATAACGATTCTCTTTTGTTTTGGAAGATTTACACCGGCGATTCTTGCCATATTAATGTAAAATTAAATATCTTTAACCTTGCCTTTGTTTGTGGCGTTTGTCATCACAGATGATGACTACAGAACGAACTTTTTTCTTTCTTCCTTTCTTAAGTTTTGTTCTGGTACGAATAACAACTTTACAATTGTTACAACGTTTTTTTACTGATGCTTTTACTTTCATGATAATGAAAATTAGTTTGTTTTTATATCCTGCCTAATTGCCGCGGAGGATATTTATTAGTTTTCGTCGGATTTTTCTTGATCCGCAGAAGAGTCTGAACTATCGCTCTCTTCGGTTGCAGATGCTCCGTCGAAATCCTCAGGTTTCTGAGTATGTCTGTAAGTTATACGACCTTTTGTAAGATCATATGGGGAAAGCTCAACAGTTACATAATCAGCTGGTAAAATTCGGATACGATTGATCTTCATTTTTCCAGATAATGTTGCAATTATGGTATTAGTTTGGCCAGCTAATTTAATTCGGAAAGTTGTGCCTGGAAGGCATTCTTCAACGATTCCATAAAGTTCAATTTTGTCTTCTTTAGCCATAAATTGTGTTTTAGTTTAAATTTTGGGCCTATTTTACCAAAAATAGCCCCTGGATTTTAATAGACATATTGGGTTATTGCAAGGTGTTTTTAGGATTTCAAGTTGTTTTTATTGAAATATGAATATAGATGAAACTATATTGTTTCGTTGGAGCGTTGAGTAAGTGCTTTTGCACCTTTTTCTGTGATTAGAACTGTGTGTTCGTGTTGGCATGTGAGGCATCCATCTTTTGATTTGAGAGTCCAACCGTCTGGGAACTCTATATATTCTCCAGTGGTCATACCTACAATTGGCTCAATGCATATGGTCATGCCTGGTTTTAGTTTAGTTCCTTTTCTTGGTTTTCCGAAGTTAGGAACTTCTGGTTTTTCGTGTAAAGTGAGACCAATTCCGTGTCCAATCAAATCATGAAAGATGTGGTACCCGGCATCTTTTGTTCTTTGTTCTATGAAATGACCTATGTCTCCAGTATATGTACCTGGTTCTATCATTTTTATAGCTTGATAGAGTGTTTCCTGATTGTAGTTGATGAAGTCTTGTGATTCTTTATCAATCTTTCCTACTGGAAGAGTGATGGCTGAATCACTATACATATCTTTGTAATAAACTCCGCAATCGATAGTGATAACATCACCTTCTTTTAGAGGTTTATTGTTTGGAATTCCGTGAACGACTGTATCGTTAACTGATGAACAAATACTATTTGGGAATCCATGGAAACCTTTAAAGGCTGGTTTACCTCCTAAGGATCTGATTTTTTCTTCAGCAGTTTTATCTAACTCCAGAGGTGTGATTCCAGGTTTAACTAATGTTTCTAGGAGTTCATGAGTTTGACTCAGAATTTTACTAGATTCAGTAATTGCTTGGATTTGATCTGGAGTTTTGATAAGGCTCATTATGATAAGTTTAGCTTTTGTTTAAGTTCAGCGTAAACATCCTGGATAGATTGTTTAGCGTTAACGTTGATGATCTGTTCTTCTGGGTAAGCTTCTATTACTGGCATTGTTTTTTCGAAGAATAAATCTATACGTTTTTTAGCTGAGTCTATGTTGTCGTCTTTTCGACCTTCTTTTTCAGCTCTATCTAAAATTCTTTGGATAGCGGATTCTTTATCTAAGTCTAAGTAAACTGCTTTGGTTTGTAAATTGTGTTCATCGAAGAACTTTTGGATGGTTTTGTATTGATTGGTATTTCGGATTACGCCATCGAAGATGATTTTTTTGTCTTTGTTTTTTTTGAAGAATTCTTGAACTAGTTCAACAATTATCTCATCAGATACATGCTGACCTGAATTAATGATTGGTTCAACTTTTTTTCCTAGTTCAGTTTGATCTTGTACATTTTGGCGAAGCTCATTTCCAGTAGAAAAGACTACATAGTTGTAGTCTTTTTCTAAAAGCTTTGCTTGTGTACCCTTTCCTGAACCTTGAATTCCGTAGAATACTAGATGTTGCATGGGAGTGGGGGATTAATAAAGCTTGTTGTAATCATTGGTGATTAAGTAAGAATTTACTTGTCTGATAAGGTCTGAGATCACACCAACGATGATAAGGATACCTGCACCGCTTATTACTAATGGTAGTGAACTGCTATTTCCTCCAGCTAACTGTTGGATGATAACAGGAACTACAGCAATACCAGCGATGAATAATCCTCCAAATAGATTTAGTCTATTTGAAACATTTTCTAGGTATTCAGAAGTTTCTTTTCCTGGTCTTACACCTGGAATGTATCCACCTCTTCTTTGAATGTTTTCAGCTACTTGTTCTGGCTTGAAAGTGATACTTACGTAGAAATATGTAAATCCAATAATTAGGAAGAACAAAGCTACTAAGTAGGCAGGACTTTCAAATGTAAAGTAGGTAGTAACAATTTCACTGAATCTTTGTAAGATTGGGAGTGTTGAGTCTTGAACAAGTTGTGCAAGAATTGTTGGGAAAGTAACGATCGAAACTGCGAAGATGATCGGGATCATCCCTGCTTGATTAAGTTTGATCGGGAGTGTAGACATTACACCTTTTGAAGTTTTACTTGCGTATGATACAGGTATTTCTCTATAACTTTCTGTTACAACTACTGTAATTGCAATCAAGAATATAATCATAAGAATCAAACCAACTACTGGTACAAGCTGTGCTGGGTTTGAAGTTGCAGTAATAATGTTTTGCCCGAGAATTGGAGAAACTGTAGAGAGAATACTAGCTAAGATCAGTAGTGATACTCCGTTTCCGATTCCGTTTTCAGTGATAATTTCACCTAACCACATCAACAAGATTGATCCGGCAGAAACTGTTAACATGATAGGTAAAATTACTGCTGGGTTTGAAATGTCAGTGATGATAGGTACGCTTGATTGAGAATTAAGTAATGCGATCATTCCGTAAGATTGAAGGAAAGCTAGTGGGAAAGTTAACCATCTAGTATAAGAGGTTAATTTCTTTTGACCATCTGCTCCATCTTTGGAAAGTTCTTCGAGTTTAGGAACTATTACAGTTAATAACTGAATTATGATCGATGCATTAATGTAAGGTCCAAGTCCCATCAATACGATAGAGAAGTTCTCGGCACTACCTCCTGTCAGAAGACTGAAAAGATTTAGTGATTCATTTTGTTGGAAAATTGATTGTACAGCTTGAAGGTTAATACCTGGAATAGATACTTGAGCTAAAAGTCTGTAGAAAACTAAGATTCCAATTGTGAAAAAGATCTTCTTTCGTAGTTGGGGAGACTTGAATGTCTGAATTAGTTTTTCCATTGTGATCTTTAGATTAATATTAGTTTGAGCTTACTTTAACAGTTCCTCCTGCTTTTTCAACAAGCTCAATTGCTTTTTTAGAAGCTTTATTAACTTCGATAGTAAGCTTTTTATCTAGTTTACCGTTAGCTAATAGTTTAATCTTGTCGTTTTTGTGGAAAAGATTTTTTGCTACTAATTCTTGGTTGGTAACTTTATCACCGTCTTTAAAGTTTTCACTTAAAAGTGAAAGTGATAGTGGTTTGTATTCAACACGGTTGATGTTTTTGAAACCTTTAATTTTAGGCATTCTTTTGTGTAGAGGAGTTTGTCCACCTTCGAATCCAGGTCTTACTCCACCTCCACTTCTGGCGTTTTGCCCATTCATACCTTTACCAGAGTAGGTTCCGTTTGAACCGTTACCACGTCCAACTCTTCTTCTTTTCTTTTGTTGAGAGCTGTGTGGCTTTAAGTTATGTAATTTACTCATTTTTAATGGGTGTTAGCTTTCTTTTTTAGTTGTCTTTTTTGCTGTTTTTTTAGCTGGAGACTTCTTGGCTGCAGTTTTTTTATTTGTAGTTTTTTTAGCTTCTGTTTTTTTGTCAGATGACTTTTTAGCAGGAGCTTTCTTTGCTGTTTTAGTTGTAGCTGCAGTCTTTTTAGTAGTTTGTTTTTCTCTTTCCATTTTTGGAGTAACTTTCAACTCATCAAGAGCTTGAACTGTTACTTTGGCAGTGTTTAGTTTGTTTGTAGATCCTAGAGATTTAGTTAGGATGTCTTTTACACCTGCTAGTTCAAGTACTTTACGGATTGCACCACCGGCGATAATCCCAGTACCTTCTGAAGCTGGCTTCATGAAAACTACTGCACTTTTGAATCTACTTCTGTGTTGGTGGGGGATAGTACCTCCATCTAGTTTAACAGTAATAAGATTCTTTTTTGCTTTAGCAATTGCTTTTTCAATTGCTGTTCTTACTTCGTTGGATTTCCCTATTCCTAGACCAACTTTTCCTTTTTTGTCTCCGATACAAACAGTTGCTCTGAATCTAAGTCTACGACCACCTTTTACTACACGAGTTACACGGTCGATTTGAATGACAGATTCTTCGAACTCTTTCTGTTCGCGTCTTCGGTTATTTCTTTTTTTATGTGATTTCATTCTTTAATGTTTAATTAAAATTTTAATCCACCTTCACGTGCTGCTTCGGCTAGAGCTTTAACTCTACCGTGGTATTTGTAACCATTTCTGTCGAACACGCATTCAGTGATCTTAGCTTTCTTAGCTGCTTCAGCAATTGCTTTACCAACAGCTTGTGCTGATTCTGTTTTGTTACCTTTTTTTGATTTGAGGTCGCTTGCATTAGCAAGTGTTACTCCGTTTACATCATCGATGAGTTGAGCATAGATGTGTGTATTAGAGCGGAAAACAGATAGCCTAGGTTTTTGAGCTGTACCAGAGATTTTGGCACGAACTCTTTTTTTTCTTCTAGCTCTAGTAGCTAAAGTGTTAACCATGATTATTTGTTATTATTAATTTATTATGCTGCAGATGCGGCCTTACCAGCTTTACGTTTGATGTACTCATCTTCGTATTTAACTCCCTTACCTTTATAAGGTTCTGGTTTTCTGAAGTCTCTGATTTCAGCTGCAGTTTGTCCAACTTTTTGTTTATTGATACCAGATATAACAATTACATTTGGTTTTTCTTTGTCCATTTCTGCAGTAATTCCTTCTGGAATTTGGTATTCAATTGGATGTGAGAATCCAAGATTTAGTACGATTTTTTTACCTTGTACTTGAGCTCTGTAACCAACTCCGTTGATTTCTAGTCTTTTTTGGAAACCTTTAGTTACTCCTTCAACCATGTTTGAAGCTAAACTTCTGAATAGTCCGTGGAAACTTCTGGCTTCTTTTGTTTCTTCTAGAGGTACAACAGTGATTTGATTATCAGCAATTTCAAGTTTTACTAGTGGATTGATGTCTTGAGTTAGTTCTCCTTTAGGTCCTTTTACTGTTAGGACACCATTGGCAAACTTTACTTCAACTCCACTTGGTATTTCAATCGGTAATTTTCCAATTCTAGACATTGCTTAGTGTTGTTATTAATTAGTAAACTCTACATAGAACTTCTCCCCCAATGTTGTCTTTGTATGCTTTGTATTGAGGCATAATTCCTTTAGATGTAGATACGATGTCGATTCCAAGTCCGTTTTTTACAGAATTGAATTCAGTTGCTTTTTTGTAGATTCTTTGACCTGGTTTACTGATTCTTTTTAGAGTCAGGTGAGGTCTCACTAAATCTAATGTGATTTCTAGTTCAGCGTGATCATTTTCAACCTTTTTTACATCTAAGATGTATTTGTGATTTTTCATTACCTCACAAATTTGGTGTTTAACCTTAGAGTAAGGAACGTATACGATATCTTTACCAGCAGTTTGGCTGTTTCTGATTCTGGTTAAAAGATCAGCTATAGGATCGTTGTACATATTTTATTATTAAAATTATTTTTATTTTACCAAGAAGATTTTCTCATTCCTGGGATAAGACCGTTGGAGGCTAGTTCTCTAACGCAGATTCTGCACATGTCAAAATCTCTTAAATAACCTCTAGGACGTCCACATTTTGAACATACATTGTTCAAACGTGTAACGTAAGTTCCGTTGACTTTCTTACCTTGTTTTCGTCTTTCACTTTTTCCAGATTTAGAAAGTTCTTTAAGAATTTTCTCTTTGTTTCTGGTAGCTTTGACGAATCTTGATGTTCTAGCCATAGTGATTAGTTGTTATTTTTTTCTTTGAATGGGAAACCGAAGGCTCTGAGTAAGTGGTATGCTTGCTCGTCATCTCTGGTTGATGTTTTGATTGTGATTTGGATACCGTGAATGGTAACTAGATCATCTGGGTTAATTTCAGGGAATACTAAGTGTTCTTTAATCCCAATACTTAGGTTTCCTTGACCATCAAAACTTTTTTTAGTGAATCCTCTGAAGTCTCTGATACGTGGGAAAACTATGTTGATCAATTTGTTTAGGAAAGTGATCATTTTTTCTCCTCTTAGTGTAACTGATACTCCAACAGGCATTCCTTCTCTAAGTTTGAAGTTAGAGATTGATTTTCTAGATTTTTTTACTACAGGTTTTTGTCCTGTGATAGCTGTTACGTTTTCAACTACTTCATCAAGAGCTTTTTTATCTCTTTGTACAAGTGATCCAACTCCTACGTTTACTGTGATCATTTCAACTTTTGGAACTAGGTGCTTGTTTGAGATTTTAAGTTCTTTTTGAAGACTTTCAGCTACTCCTTGATTTGTTACTGGTGCTTTGTAATTCATGACTAACTTATTACTTCATTAGATTTTTTGGCTACACGTACTTTTTTACCTTTCTTATCTGTTGTGTATCCAATTCTAGTGGCTTTTTTGGTTTTTGGATCTTGTAACATTACGTTAGAGGCATCTACCCAAGCTTCTTGCTTGTTCATGCTTCCTGGTCCTTGCAAAGATTTTTTTGTGTATTTGGTTCTGATATTTACACCTTCTACTTTAACTTTGTTGTTAGCAGAGTCAGTGGCAATAACTTTACCAGTTTTACCTTTGTCTTTACCTGTTGTAACGATTACTAGATCTCCTTTTTTGATTTTCATATTATAATACGTCAGGTGCTAAAGATATAATTTTGTGGTATCTTTCTCCTTTCGATCTTAACTCTCTAGCAATTGGTCCGAAGACACGAGAACCTAGTGGTTGTCCGTCTTTGTTAACCATAACTACAGCGTTTTCATCGAATCTAAGATAAGTACCGTCTGGTCGACGAATCTCTTTTACAGTTCGTACAACAACAGCTCTTTTAACGTCTTTCTTTTTAACTGCTCCTTTTGGATTTGCAGATTTTACAGAAACAACTATTTCATCACCAACCCCAGCATATCTTCTTTTTGAACCTCCAAGTACTTTGATACACATTACTTGTTTGGCTCCACTGTTGTCTGCGACTGAAAGCATTGATTGTGGTTGAATCATTTCTTAGAAGTTATTAATTAATTTTTCTCAGCAGGTTTTTCTACTGTCCATTTTTTATTTTTTGAGATTGGAGCACATTCGTAAATTGTTACTTTGTCTCCCTCGTTAAATTTGTTTTCTGGATCGTGTGCGTGGAATTTTTTATCGATTTGATATTGTTTCTTGTAGATCGGGTGAGTTTTATAAGTAGTCACTTTTACTACAATAGTTTTATCATTCTTTGCACTTACGACTGTTCCAGTTTTAGTTCTTGCTAATTGAGTCATTCTAAAGTTCATTAGTTATTATCTTGCATGGAACTGGTAATTTGTGCATCGCTCCAGTAAGTGCTTCTCTAGCTTGATCCTCTGGGATACCTGCCATTTCGAAGACTACTGTTCCAGCTTTCAGATCAGCAACGAAGTGATCTGGTGCACCTTTACCTGAACCCATAGGAACTTCTGCTCCTTTTTTGGTGATAACTTTGTGTGGAAAAACTTTTATCCAAATTTTACCACCACGTTTTGTTGATCTAGTCATAGCTCTACGTGCAGCTTCGATTTGTCTCGAAGTGATTTCGGCAGGTGCCATGATCTTTAGACCAATGCTTCCAAATGCAAGCGTATTATTTCTTTGTGCAAGATTTTTTTTGTTTGCATTTCTTAAGCGGAAGCTCTTTCTATATTTTGTTTTCTTTGGTACTAACATGATGTTTTTTTAGCTAGTAGATTATATTCAGTTTGTGTTTTATATCAAGGTTAAATTGAATAAATCAATTTTTATGGTCTTGTTTATTATTTTGAAGGTGCAAATACATCTCCTTTATAGATCCATACCTTGATTCCTATTACTCCGTATGTTGTATGAGCTTCGTAATGGCAGTAGTCAATATCTGCTCTAAGTGTTTGTAGAGGCACTCTTCCTTCTGTGAAGAATTCAGTTCTAGCAATATCTACACCATTTAGACGTCCTGATACTTTTACTTTCGCTCCTTTTGCTCCATTCATCATTGCTTTTTCGATAGCAGCTTTAGCAGCTCTTCTGTAAGAGATACGTCTTTCTACTTGTCTTGCAATATTTTCAGCAACAACATATGCGTCTAGTTCTGGTTTGTTGATCTCTTTAACATTAACGATGAATTTATCGTTGAATTTCTTTTCAAGTTCATCTTTAAGCTCTTCGATTTTTGATCCTTGTTGACCAATGATCAATCCAGGTTTAGCTGCGTTAAGAGTTAGAGTGATAACTCCTGAAGCATTTTCTAATTCGATTTTTGAGACACCCATTCCTTGAAATTTATTTCTTAGATATTTTCTGATTGCAATATCTTTTTTCAAGAACTTAGCGTAGTCACCTTTCGATGGGAACCATTTTGAGTCCCATGTATGAGTGATACCAAGACGGATACCTGTAGGGTTTACTTTTTGTCCCATAGTTAATTTTTATTAGTTTTTTTGCTTGTTTTTTTAGTAGTGCTTTTAGCAGTACTTTTCTTTGCAGTAGCTTTCTTTGTAGTTTTAGCTGCTGGCTTTTTGCTACTTGTTTTAGTAGTTTTTTTTGTCTCAGCTTTTTTAGCTGGTTTTGCAGTTTTTGTTACTGCATCATCAGTTCCAAGAATTACATGGATGTGTGAACTGTCCTTTTGAAGTGGATGTGCACGTCCTCTTGAAACTGGGATGTATCTTTTAAGTCTTAGACCTTTTGATACTTTAATTTCTTTTATAACTAAACTATTTTTGTTTTGTCCGAAGTTATTTTCTGCGTTTGCTACAGCGCTGTTAATCAGCTTATAAAGAATTTTAGCTCCCTTTTTTGGAGTGAATTTCAATGTTCTGAGTGCTGCAGTTGCGTTTTGTCCTCTGACTAGTTCAGCTACTAAGTTCGCTTTTTTAGGAGCGAGTCTTACGTTTCTAAGGGTAGCTTTCATATTTGTCTATTAATACTTAATTAGTATAGTTTTAAGCTTTGGCTAGTTTTCCGCCGTGGCTTCTAAATTTTCTTGTTGGTGCAAATTCTCCGAGTTTGTGACCTACCATGTTTTCAGTTACAAATACTGGAATGAATTCTTTACCGTTGTGAACTGCGAAAGTGTGTCCCACAAATAGGGGATGGATATCGCATGATCTTGACCATGTTTTGATAACACTTTTTTTCCCACCTGAATTCATTTGTTCTACCTTTTTCATCAGGCGAGGGTCAACGTATGGTCCTTTTTTACTACTTCTTGCCATAAGTTATTAGTAATTATTATTTTTTCTTCTTCTTATTCTTTTTAAGATGACGAGACCTAACAATAAATTTGTCAGTATACTTACGTCTTCTTGTCTTTTTACCAAGTGCTGGTGCTCCCCATGGAGTCTTTGGGTTTTTCAAACCAATTGGAGATCCACCTTCACCACCACCATGTGGATGGTCATTTGGATTCATGGCTTTACCTCTAACTTGAGGTTTTTTACCCATCCATCTTTTTCTTCCGGCTTTACCGATAACTACGTTTCCGTGGTCTTGGTTACTAACTTGACCGATACTTGCATAACAAGTTTTTTCGATAAGTCTGATTTCACCAGATGGAAGTTCAACTTGTGCTTTTTGTCCTTCTAGAGAAGTGATTTTTGCACTAGATCCAGCTGACCTGATAATTTGTCCACCTTTGTTGTTGTTCATTTCAATGTTGAAGATGCTGTATCCAACTGGGATGTGTTTTAACTGCATTCTATTTCCAACTTTAATTTTGGTTTTTTCAGCAGTGTAAACTCTGTCTCCAACTTTGATACCTTCTGGAGCAAGGTGGTACCTTTTGTCTCCGTCTTGGTAAGTGACAAGCATGATAAAGGCACTTCTATTTGGATCGTATTCGATCGTAGATACCTTACCAGCAATTCCGATTTTCTCGGTTCTATTGAAGTCAATCAATCTGTACTTCTTTTTGTGACCACCACCTTGGTGACGAACGGTAATTTTACCTTGAGCATTTCTACCTGCTTGTCTTTTCTTTGATACTAGAAGCGGTTTATGTGGTTTATCAGTTGTGATTCCACTAGCTTTGTAATCAATAGTAGTTTGCCCACGACGTCCATTGGTAGTTGGTTTGTATTTTTTAATTGCCATGGTTACTTATTAGTTTTTTTTGAATTGAATGTATTCAAATCAATTGCTTCTGCGAAAGTAACAATTGCTTTTTTGAATGGTTTTCTTTTAGTCATTACACGACCTCTTCCTACTAGTCTTTCTTTTGCTCCAACGTTCATAACTCGAACGCTAAGAACATCAACTCCTGTTTCTTTTTTTAGTTCCTTAGCAATTTCAATTTTATTTGTGTCTCCAGAAACTTTGAAAGTGAATTGTTTGTTTTGACTTTGAAGATTACTTTTTTCTGTAATGATTGGTTCTATTCTTGTCATATTTATACAGTGAATGTTTCTTGTATTGTTTTAACGGAATCTCCTACTAGACATAGTGATTCGTATTTTTGCAAGTCTTGGATGTTCAGGTAGCTTGCAAGAATAGTTTTAACGTTTGGAAGGTTTCCAGTAACTCTTTTCAGATTTGTGTAGTCTTCATTGTTTTCTGCTACAACTACTAATACATCTCTTTCAACTGGTAGTTTTCCTAAAAGTTCAGCAAATTTCTTAGTCTTAAGATCTTTATCTTGGTATTTGTCTAGACCGAAGATATTTTTATCTTTAGCTTTTGCTGACAATGCCATAAGAAGAGCTTTTCTTCTTTCTTTTTTAGGCATTTGTTTTTGGAAGTTAGCAGTTTTTCTAGGTCCGAATGCAACTCCACCACCTACGAAGTGAGGATTTCTGATTGAACCTTGACGAGCTCTACCTGTACCTTTTTGACGGTATGGTTTTGCTCCACCACCTCTAACTTCACCTTTTTCTAGGGTGTGTGCTATTGGATTTCTAGAATTTGAAAGTTGTCTGATAAGTGCTTTATGCACAACAGATTCCTTTACATCTAAACCAAATACTTCTTTTGGAAGATTTGTTTCTTTAGCGACATCACCTTTTTGGTTATATATATTGATTTTCATAATTAAAAGGATAGTACTACTAAATTATTTTTGGCACCTGGAACAGGTCCTTTGATTCCAATAAGATTTAATTCAGGCTCAATGTATGCAACTTGTGCTTTAGTTAGGGTAACTTTTTGGTTACCAGTTCTACCTGGTAGTTTTTTACCTTTAGCTACTCTACCTGGTGCAGCACATGCTCCAACTGAACCTGGTTCTCTATGATGTCTTGAACCATGTGATTCAGGACCTCTTGAGAAGTTGTGTCTTTTTATTACACCTTGAAACCCCTTACCTTTTGAGTAAGCAGTTACTTTGCAGTTTTTAACTTCTGCAAATTGTGAAACGTCTACTAGATCTCCAACTTTGTAGTCTTCAAGACTATCAACTTTGAATTCTTTTAGATGTCTGTATGTTTTGTTTTTTGTTGGTTTGTTTAATTTATCAAATCCAACAACGATGGCATTGTATCCATCTTTTTCGTCAGTTTTTAACTGAACGATAGTATTTGGTTCGCACTGTACTACTGTAAGTGGAGTCATTTTTCCATTTACAATGATACGTGTCATGCCAACCTTTTTACCTAAAATTCCTGGCATATACATATTATTAGAGGTTTGCAAGTTTTCAGACTTATACTTGGCGATTCCATTGTCTCATTAATTTGGCATCTTACTGAGAAATGGAGCCCGAAAACTCATTAAAACTTAAAACGATGTTTAAGCTCGTGTAATTTAAGGTCTTTTGGGTCCAATTGTCAATGGGAAATTACTGATGTAGCTGTGGTTTGTATATATTGATTAAGACAAATATTTAGTGGAGAGTATGATTTTGAAAAAATTACCAGTAATAAGTAAGGGAGTGGCTTATCTTGTTTTGTTAGTAGTAATGATTGGATTATGGCGAGTTGGAATTGAGATTGGTGCCATAGGCTTAGGAGTTGTTGGGGGATTGTTACTTTTGATGGATTGGAACGATTGGAGGTTGAAGAGGTTTTTCTCTTATGATTTCTTTTTATATCGTAAGGAGATGAAGTCTTTTGCTGATAAGGAGGTTAAAAAAGAATTGATTGAGGTTTTGAGTTTGATTGATGAGATAAGAGGATTGTTACATGAGTTAGAGAAAAAAGGGCTTTTGAAGTTAGCTAAGGATGCACCAATTTTTCAAAAGGAAGACTTGAATAAATTGTATTTTGAAATGGAAGAAAAGGTTGAACAGGTGAATGAGTTTTTTTGGAAATACTCTGGTGGAGCTGATTTGAAAACCGAAAAAGGTAAGATGATTTACTTTATATATTCAAGTTCTTTTATAGCTTTGTATGATGTTGGTAGTAGGTTGTCTGAGGCAAGTAATTTTGTGGTTTATTTATTGTCGATTGAGAGTTCCACGTTTAAGAATTTATTGAGGTCTTTGATTTTTCCTTCGACACAAGTTTTTTTGAAATCGGCTTTGTATGTTTTGGATGGATTAAGTTTTAGAAGTAAGAAAGTGGGGGAGTTGAAGAAGAATTTTGTTGGGGATATAAAGAGAAGTGTTGGTGTGTCTCAGTTTCCGTTTTGGTCTTCTTTGAAGTATTACTTTAGCTTGGTTGGTCTTTTTAAGCAGCAAAGGCTTGTACCTGTTTTGAAGTCGTTTTTGTTATTTATTGATAAAAGGAGGATCAGAGAGGGAGGTATGGCAATGAATGAAAAAGATGTAGAAAAGGTAGTTAATGTTTTGGAGCCCGGAGATATTATTTTGGTTAGAAGAGCTTTGACAATGACATCAGTTGTAATACCAGGGTATTGGACTCATGCAGCTTTGTATGTTGGAAGTAGAGAACAGGTTAGTGAGTTTTTTGGTATAGACTCAAAGAGTGTTTTGAAGCTTATGGATGATTTGAGGTTGGGAGATAGCAAATACGTTTTAGAGGCAGTTGAAAAAGGAGTGACTGCTACTGAGTATATGAAAGGTTTGAAGTCTGATTCGATTGTTGTTTTTAAACCTAAGATTGGTGAGTTTGATAGGTTGGATGCATTGGAGTATGCCTTGTTGAATATGGAAAAAGAGTATGACTATGGTTTGGATTTTTTGAGTGAAGGGTCTTTTATATGTTCTGAACTTGTATATAAAGCCTATTCGGATCTGAAAACAGGGGAGCAGAAGTTGGGATTTGTGGCAAAATCAAAGGCTGGGTTAGTATTTACTTTTACGCCTGAAGATATTTACGAGAGTTGTGTGAAGGGGCTTGGAGATAGATTTGAGTTAGGGATTTGTTTGAAACACAATAAGAATTATTCGAAAGTGAAAGAGGTAAAGAAATTGAAAGTTTAATTTTGGATATAAAAAAAGACCTCTGAGTGAGGTCTTTAGTTTTGGAATTATGCTTCCATCATCATTTTAATTTCGATATCAACTCCGGCTGGTACTGTAAGGTTTGTGAGTGAGTCGATTGTGTGATTTGAAGTTTCTTTGATGTCGATCAATCTTCTGTGGGTTCTCATTTCGAATTGTTCTCTAGAAGTTTTATGTTTGAAGGTAGATCTATTTACTGTGTACTTCTTGATTTTTGTTGGAAGTGGAATTGGTCCAGCAATGATTGCTCCAGAATCGATTGCAGTTTGGATGATAAGTTTGCATACGTCATCGAGGATTTTATGATCGTAGCTTTGTACTTTGATGCGGATTTTTTGACCAGCAGCCATAATTGTATTTGATTAAATTTATTGATATTTAAAGGTGCTTCCGTTGCTGAATGAGATTTAGTTTGAAATAAAAAATCCCGGAGTGCTCTTTTGTATTTTAACAACTCAGGGATTTTCAGAATTTCGAGTTGTTTCCCTTGGTTTCATTTCTGGTGGGAAGCCTTAAATACTAAGAGCAGTATTTGAGGTGGTTAATTTATATATTAAGGTAGGGGGTTGGTCAAGATAAAACTCTTAAAATAAATAAAAAGCCTCCCTGAGTGGGAGACTTTTTGGATTAGTAATGAAGTTGGGATTAGAATCTTACTTCGTTGTTTACTAATCTGATTACTAAAGTGATTGCTTCAGCTTTGTTTAGGTTTTTAGCTGGAGCGAATTCTTCAGGGTTGATTCCTTCTACAATTTTTTCTTGTACTGCTACTGAAACAATGTTTTGGTACCAAGCTCCGTTTGGAACATCTTTGAAGTTGTTTGTAGAACTTGTTTTACCGTTTAGAAGGGGACTTGCGTTGTATAGGATTTGAACTGCTTCGGCTCTGTTTAGAGTATCGTTTGGTCTGAAAGTGTTTGCACCATCATCACCTCTAACTAGTCCAAATTGATATGCGATCCCGATAGAGTAGTCATAGTATGAAACTGAATCTACGTCTGAGAAGATTTCAGATCCGTATTGGTCAATATCTTCGTATTGAAGATCGTAGGCTCTAACTATCATGTCTACAAATTCACCTCTAGTTATATCTTGTCCTGGTTGGAACTCATAAGTGTATTCTTCTCTGATAGGGTCGTAGGCATCTACAATTCCATCGTAGTAAGCTTGTGAGACTGCTTCTTCATACCAGCTACCAGAAGCTACGTCATCGTATGGAGTGTATATGTAATTGTCTTGATAAAGGTCAGATTTTGGTAATTCATTTAGAAGAGTTTGGATTTCTTGAGAAGGTATCTTTACTTCACCTTTTTCAAGGTAAGTGTTTCCTTCGAAGTATCCGTAACCACTCCATGCTTCCATTTCATTCAAGATGTTTTCGATAGTATCTAAAGACTCTTGAGTTTCAGTTTCAATAGGTTCAGCAATTTTTTTGTATGCAGCTGCATAAACATCTACTTGGTTTGCTAGTGTGTTGAAGTCGATGAAAGATACAGTCGTAACATTTGCTTTTGATGCTGCAACACTATTACTAAAAGTAGAGTCTTGTCCTAATGTTTCTTGAGCAGTAAGGATAGTTGGGTTGTTTGAAAGAATGTAGTTTCCTTCGTGAAGTCCGTAAGTTACAGTGATTGAATCAATATCCAGAAGATCTGCCTCAGCGTTAGTTTCTGTTGCAGTGTAAACTACTTGAGTTAGGTTTGCGTTTACTTCTGTTGTTTGAGTTGTGAAATCAGATGACTCAAGTTCAGCTGAAAGCATTGGTCCAAAGAAACCATTAAGTTGTTCTGCTTCACTTACTGATATATCAGCCATAGCTAAAGTAAGGTGAGGTAGAATAGTATCATTTAGATCTACTAGGAAAGCAGTTTGTTTGTTTAACAATGTTTCGTAGTTTGGAAGATCTTGTGATAGTTCAAAATCGAGTTCTTCTAACACTTCATTTCTTTCTGTTTCTGGAAGAAATGAAACTACCATGTCTAAAATTTTGTTTGCTTCTATGTAAAAGAATGCATTGTTTGAAGGTAGGTCGTTGTAAAGATGTTGGTTTGTGTTGAATCCATCTGTATTGATTGAAGAATCAAATTGAGTTTCAGCTGATGAAATCAAAGTTCCGTCTGGGTTTTCGCTAACAAGGTAATCAAATTCGCTTGAATCATATGTACCTTCGATAGAGAGAATAGATTGACCCTCTAGAACTAAATCTTCTGATGGAACTTCTTCACTAAGTGCGAAGATAGTTTCATTGCTGTCTGAGATTACTAGCTTGTCATTGAAGTTTGCAAAAGCGAGGTCACCAAATCTTATTTCGTAAGACATGAAGCCTGAAGTTTCAGTTCTTAGAGAAATGATTTCTTCAATTTCTTGTAGGAAATCATTAAACTCTACTGAGGTTTGTTCTGAAACTAGAACTGCTCCAGAGTTTTGGGCTTGAAGAAGGATAGTTTCTCCTGCTAATTCTTCTCTGAAGAGACTTATGATCTGAGTTTCTTTTTCATTAAAGTCTTCAGATACAAGACTTGTATCAATGAATGCGTTAATTAGGTTTGCTATGCTGTTGTCATTGTTTTCAAGCATAAACTCCATATCAATGTCTGGTTCTTGGTAAAGAGGCAAAGCGGGAGTTTCTGCTAAAGCTTGTCCACTTATTAAAAGTGTAATCAGTAAGCTGCTTAGGATCTTTTTCATTTTTGTGTGTGATTATATTTTGTAAGAAAACCCTGAGTCTATCTGGAGATCAGGGTTTCTTTGGATTTCTTTACTAGTCTTGGGAGGAATTATTCAATGATTTTTGCTACAACTCCAGCTCCAACTGTTCTACCACCTTCACGGATAGCGAATCTTAGACCTTCTTCGATTGCAATCGGTACTCCTAGGTTAACAGTCATTTTGATGTTATCACCAGGCATTACCATTTCAACTCCATCTGGAAGCTCAATGTCTCCAGTTACATCAGTCGTTCTGATGTAGAATTGTGGTTTGTAACCTTTGAAGAATGGCGTATGTCTTCCACCTTCGTCTTTAGATAGAACGTAAACCTCAGCTTCGAATTTAGTATGAGGAGTAATTGTTCCTGGTTTAGCCAATACTTGACCTCTTTCAATTTCTTCTCTTTCGATACCTCTTAGAAGAAGACCAACGTTATCACCAGCTTCACCTCTGTCTAGTAGTTTTCTGAACATTTCTACTCCAGTAACTACTACTTTTCTAGTGTCTTTTACACCAACGATTTCAACTTCGTCATTTACGTTGATTACACCTTGTTCGATACGACCAGTTGCAACCGTACCTCTACCTTTGATAGAGAAGATGTCTTCTACTGGAAGTAGGAATGGTTTGTCTAGTTCTCTTTCTGGAGTTGGGATGTAAGAATCAAGAGTTTCTAGAAGTTCAACTACTGGTTTAGCGTCGTCACCACTTGGATTTTCAAGGGCTTTAAGAGCTGAACCTTTAATGATTGGAGTATCATCTCCTGGGAATTCGTATTTGTTTAGAAGATCTCTGATTTCCATTTCTGAAAGTTCAGCGATTTCTGGATCAGCAATATCCATTTTGTTCATGAATACTACGATGTAAGGAACGTTTACCTGTCTAGCAAGTAGGATGTGTTCTCTTGTTTGTGGCATAGGACCATCAGCAGCTGATACTACAAGGATTGCACCATCCATTTGGGCAGCACCTGTAATCATGTTTTTAACGTAATCAGCATGTCCTGGACAATCAACGTGTCCGTAATGTCTTGCCTCTGTTTCGTACTCTTGATGAGAAGTAGCGATTGTAATACCTCTTTCTTTTTCTTCAGGAGCGTTATCGATTTGGTCGAAAGCTCTTGCAACATTGTTCCCACCGAAGTGAGCTGCTGCTACAGCTGTAAGAGCTGCAGAAAGAGTTGTTTTACCGTGGTCAACGTGACCAATGGTACCCACATTAACATGCGGTTTTGATCTGTCGAACGTAGCGTTCATAATTTATTGGTTAATTGTTTTTTATTTTATTTTAGAAAAGGATTTTTCAGGCAGGATTTTACTTGATAAGTTCCTGCCTGACAAGACTTTATTCTGGGAAAAAGTTGCTTGTGTTTAATTTTTGTAGTGAATTGTTAGCTTCGAGCAGCTTTGATTTCTTCAGCTACATTTGTAGGAACTTTTTCGTAGTGGTCGAATTGCATTGAGTAAGATGCTCTACCTTGAGTAAGGGATCTTAGTTCAGTTGCGTATCCGAACATTTCTGATAGAGGTATGTAACATCTAACTAGTTTAGCAGTTCCTCTTTCTTCAGAGTCTCTGATTTGTCCACGTTTAGATGAAACGTTACCCATTACATCTCCAAAGTATTCTTCTGGAGTTGTGATTTCTACATCCATAATTGGTTCAAGTAGAACTGGTTTAGCTTTTTGAGCTGCTTCACGGAAACACATACTTCCTGCCATTTCAAAGGCGAAACCAGACGAATCTACGTCATGGTAAGAACCTTCGTATAGTTCAGCTCTTACACCAACTAGTGGGTAACCTGCAACGATACCTCTGCTCATTGCTTGTTGGATACCTTTATCTACTGATGGGATGTATTCTTTAGGGATTTTACCTCCAACTACTGAGTCAACGAATTCGTACTCTTTGTTTTCTTCACCTTCAACTTGTTCGAGTGGAGAGAACTTAATAAGTACATGACCGAACTGACCTCTACCACCTGATTGTTTAGAGTATTTAACTTCGTGATCAACTGGTTGTTGGATAGTTTCTCTGTAGGCAACTTGTGGTTGACCTGTGTTGGCTTCAACTTTGAACTCACGTTTCATACGATCAACGATGATATCTAGATGAAGCTCACCCATACCTGCGATGATTGTTTGTCCTGTTTCTTCGTCAGTTGAAACTCTGAATGATGGATCTTCCTCTGCAAGTTTTGCAAGAGCCATACCCATTTTTTCTTGATCGGCTTTTGTTTTTGGTTCAATTGCGATCGAGATTACTGGTTCTGGGAACTCCATTGATTCAAGGACGATTGGAGCATTCTCATCACATAAAGTTTCCCCAGTTTTTGTAGCTTTTAGACCAATAAGTGCAGCGATGTCTCCAGCTTTGATCTCTTTGATCTCTTCTCTAGAGTCAGCATGCATTTGTACGATACGACCGATTCTTTCTTTTTGTCCTGATACTGGGTTGTATACGTAGCTTCCTGATTTAAGTACTCCTGAGTAAACACGGATAAATGATAGTTTACCTACGAATGGATCAGTTGCAATTTTGAATACTAGACCAGACATTTTTTCGTCTGTTGTTAGTTTTCTGCTCATTGGTTCACCAGTGTCTGGTTCTTGACCTTCAACTGTTCCAATATCAACTGGAGATGGTAGGTAGTCACGAACTGCATCTAGAGCTCTTTGTACACCTTTGTTTTGTAAGGCAGTACCACATAGAACTGGGAAGATTTGTTCAGTGATTGTTTGTTTTCTGATTGCAGCTTTGATTTCTTCTTCTGAAAGTTCAGTACCTTCGAAGAATTTTTCCATAAGAGCATCGTCGTTTTCTGAAATCTTTTCGATCATTTTAGCTCTCCATTCTTTAGCTGCTTCTAAATGTTCAGCTGGAATTTCTTTTTCGATAACTTTTTCACCCATGTCTCCTTCGAATTCGAAAGCTTTCATTTCTACAAGATCGATAACTCCTTGGAAGTCTGATTCAGCACCCATTGGGTATTGAATTGCAACTGCGTTTGGAGAAAGTCTTTTGTGGATTGACTCAAGTGACATGAAGAAATCAGCACCTGTTTTATCCATTTTGTTTACGAAAGCGATTCTTGGAACATTGTATCTTTCAGCTTGTCTCCAAACTGTTTCAGATTGAGGCTCTACACCCTGAGAACCATCAAATACAGCGATACCACCATCAAGTACACGTAGTGCACGTTCAACTTCAATAGTGAAGTCCACGTGACCTGGAGTATCGATGATGTTGATACGGATGTCTTTCCACTGACAAGTTGTAGCAGCAGAAGTAATTGTGATACCTCTTTCTTTTTCTTGTTCCATCCAGTCCATAGTAGACTCTCCTTCATGAGTTTCACCGATTTTGTGGTTTACACCCGTGTAGAAAAGAATACGTTCTGTTGTTGTTGTTTTACCGGCATCGATGTGGGCGAAGATCCCGATATTTCTTAGTTTTTTTAAGTCACTCATTTGAAATATTTAGTTTATGTGATTTTTATATTGGTAACCCTGGTGGGTTACGATGGAAGAATTAGTAACGTGCAAAATGAGCGAATGCTTTGTTGGCTTGTGCCATTCTGTGCGTGTCTTCTTTCTTCTTAATCACTGGTCCTTCACCATTGGCAGTTTGCATGATGATGTTTGCAAGTCTTTGAGAGAATGCAGAACCTTTTTGTGATCTTACAGCTGCTAGAATCCATCTTGAAGCTAATTGGAATTGGCGGAATGGTTTAACTTCCATAGGGATTTGGTAAACAGATCCTCCGATTCTTTTTGGTCTAACTTCCATTGAAGGTTTAGCTTCTGACATTGCTTTGTCGAAAACTTCTTGTGGGTTTTCTCCAGTTTTCTTTTTGATGATCGCGAAAGCGTCGGTTAAGTTACGACGTGCTACGGTTTTTTTACCGTCTTTCATGATGTAGTTGATAAATTTCTCCAATAGCTCAGTGTTACCTTTGGCTATGAAGTTTACTTTTGATCTACTCATATTTTTAAGTAATTACAGATTAATTGACGGTATTATTTTGGTTTCTTTGTACCGTATTTTGAACGTCCTTGTCCACGACCTTCTACTCCTTGTAGATCAAGTGAACCACGAACGATGTGATAACGTACACCCGGAAGATCTTTTACTCTTCCACCTCTTACTAGAACCACACTGTGCTCTTGTAGGTTGTGTCCTTCACCACCGATGTAGGCGTTAACCTCCATACCATTGGTTAGTCTAACTCTGGCAACTTTACGTAGGGCCGAATTAGGTTTTTTTGGTGTCATTGTAAACACCTTAGTACATACACCTCTTTTTTGAGGAGCGAACTGGTAAGTCTTTCTATTGTTTTTTTGAGTATCAATTGTATGACTCAAGGCAATAGATTTGTCTTTTTTAGACTTAGACTTTCGTCCTTTGCGTACTAGTTGATTGATAGTAGGCATAATTGCTATTAAATATTATTAATTTTATGCGTGTCGTTTTTGCGACTGTGACTTGCTAGAGTTTATTTGATGAGTTTTTGTCTATGCCTTTTGAGGGCTTTCTGACTTATTTACTAATCAAGTTAAGCGACCATATTTTGGTCGAGTGGGGAAGTTACTTAGTGTTTTCACTTCATGTTTTCTAGTTTTGTCGTTGGCAGTATACGGGTTTATTGCGTTTTTGCAAGGGGAGGTTTTGGTTAAAGTGCTGGTTTAATCTTGAGAGTTTACTTGGTTTATAGTTGTTTGGATCTGTTTGATGATTTTAACTATAAGTGTAATTATCCTGTCTGGTGTTGCTAGGTGGATATGACCTTGTAGTTTATTGTCGGATATTAACTGGTAGAATTTTTCGTACGAGTTGTTTTGGTCATCTAAGGTTAGGTGAATGTGAGCTGCTTTATAAAATGCTTTAGTTATAGTAGTTAATTGAGATATGCTTTTGATTTCTCCTTTGATGAGTGCTTTATGTATACCTCTTAACTTATCGTAAGTTAAATGATTAATATCATTTATAATGGGTAAAGCTGCTTCGTATATATATTCACTTATTTCTAGAAGTGTTTCTTTTTCATCAGTTGTGAATCTTGAGGAATTATCCAATAAGAGATATATTTCTCTGCAAATTAGAAAAGTTGCGAGACCTTTCTCTCTATCATTTAGAGTTTCGTCTTTAATTATTCTTTTGTGTATGTCTTCTAATCCTTGTGGTTTCATATATTGTATTTGGATTGTTTTGCATTTTACTATTTAGCTTGGTTATGTCAAGCCTGGGTTTTGCTTCTAAAACTTACTGAAGTGAGTTAGGGTGTGAGTATTATGAAAGAATTAAAATTTACTAGAGAGTGGAAGGATGCTTTGGATATTATGGAGCTTACTGATCATTCTTTGTTTTTGACTGGAAAAGCCGGGACAGGTAAGTCGACTTTGCTTAAGTTGTTTTTGGATAATACCAAAAAGTCGGTGGTGGTTTTGGCTCCAACAGGGGTGGCTGCTCTTAATGTGAAGGGTGAGACAATTCATTCTTTTTTTGGGTTTAAGCCTGGGGTGAATGATGAGATGATTGAGAGGATTTTTAAGAAAACTTCTAAGGAAAAAAGAGAATTGATGCAAAAGATTGATATGATTGTGATTGATGAGGTGTCGATGTTGAGGGCGGATTTGTTGGATTATATTGATAAATTCTTGAGGTTGGTCCGAGGTAGTTGGGATGCTTTTGGAGGATTACAAATGGCATTTGTTGGTGATCTGTATCAGTTGCCTCCGGTTTTGACTAGAAATGAAGAAGACAACTTTAAGATGATGTATCGGTCGCCTTATTTCTTTTCGGCGAATGTTATGAATAAGGTTGAGTTGAAAAAGGTAGAGTTGAGAAAAATACACAGGCAGGATGAGGTCGATTTTGTGAGGATATTGAATGGTGTTCGTGAGAAGAATGTTGAGATGGAAGATTTGGAGAGACTTAATAGTAGGGTAGAGGAGATCGATCTTGAGGAGGATGGAATGGTTTATCTTGCTACAACGAATAAGAAGGTGGATATAATAAATAAGGCCCGTTTGGAGGAGCTCTATGGAGATAGTATTGAGTTTGAGACTAAGGTGAATGGGAATGTTGATTCTGCTATGCAAAGAGCAGTGGAGGATGTTTTAAGCTTGAAGGAAGGGGCTCAGGTTATGTTCTTGAACAATGATCCAGTCGGAAGGTGGGTGAATGGATCGATTGGTAGAATTGAGAGTATTGATGAGTTTAAAATGGAGATAAAAGTGAGACTTGTTGATAATCGAAAACTAGTTACTGTGAAAAGGCATACTTGGGAAGTTTTCAAGTATGGTATGAATGATGGAGGTGAACTGGAATCAAAAGCTGTTGCATCAATGGAGCAATTTCCTTTGCGCTTAGCTTGGGCTATAACTATTCATAAATCTCAGGGTAAAACTTTTGAGAATGTTGTTGTAGATATGGGATGGGGGAGTTTTGCTCATGGTCAGACTTACGTGGCCTTGAGTAGGTGTAGGTCTTTTGGAGGATTAAGACTAGCTCGTCCGATCCAGATGAAGGATATAATTTTGGATGAGAGAGTCAGGGATTTTATGGGGTGATATTAAGGGAATACTAAAAAGCTCTCAGATGAAAACTAAGAGAGCTTTTGGTTTATTTTTGATTTGTGCTATTGGTAGATAGCTTTGTATATAAGTTCAGCTAGTTCGCCTCTGGTTATGTCTTTACCTGGATTGTTGAAGTATGTACTTGAAATTATATTTAGCTCATTACCTCGTGTAAGGTATTTGCTGTACCATTGTGGACCTTCAGTCAAGGATTGATCTTGCTCAATTGCTTTTAGTACAACTTTTAGAGCTTCTACCATATTGATGTTATCTGCAGGTCTGAAGGTTTTAGATAAGTCATCACCTGTTAACCAGGTTTGGGCGTTGAGTCTGCATACATCTGCTATGTACCAAGAGTTTTCTTCTAGATCACTAAAGCAATTTTGATTGTATGGCGCTTCATATGACATGGAGTTATCTATAAAGGTTCGATTAATGATGGCGGCTAATTCAGCACGGTTGATTGGATTATCTGCTCTGAATGTTTTGTCTGGGTAACCCTTGATAATACCTAGATTTATTAGGTAACTTTGATATGTGTAAGAGGGGTCAAAAAAATCTAAATCTGTTAATTTTGAATCAGCATATTCCTTAGCACGAGTAATTCTTACACTATCGCTTTCTGCAGTAGGATTTTCTAGAAACAATGAATCATAATTGATTTTAGTAAAAGAACACCAAACTGAGTCATCACTGAACAAAACAGAAGATGGTTCTACTATCATAGATACATAATTGTTTTGTGCGACTAGATTTGGGTTGTTTGGTAGTTGAAGTCCATCAAAATCGAATGAAAAAGCAGATATGTATTGAGGAGATGTGTATTTTTGATTTAAGAAAGATTTATCGAGGTTCATTTCATATTTCTCTCCATTTATGTTTAGGATAACGCTTTCTACTGGAGTTGCTCCGGCACAACCGACGTATGTTTCATTTAGTTTTACTTGATCATCAATCACTCTGAAATTGTATAATAATGGTGTTTTAAAAGGTGGTCTATCTGTAGTAAAGGTTTCTTCAGAATTATATAAATACTCGATGTAATATGGGTAGGGATATGGAGATTTAGGGTTAATACTTAAAGTATTTACTATCCCAGTGTAATCTCTAGTAAGTTCAACTGGTCTGACAACTCCACGGAAACCACTTTCCCATTGGTACTGAGCGCCATGGTCTGGAGTAAAACTGATACTATCTATATCACAAATTGTAAGAGTGGTATCTTTTATATCTAGAGCTGTCCCTGAAAATTTAAATTCTATAGATTCGTTGATTGGGAATTCTTGGTTTATATTGAATTTATGTTTACCTGAATTGATGTGTTGACCTTGGAAAGTTTGATTCTCGATTTCTACACTCGTATCCCAAATAAGGTCCTCTGTACAAGAAATTGTTAGATCTTGTATGTCTAAATTGTGAGGATTGTTTTTAGAAGATTTAAGTATTACTTCCATAAAGATGTTTTCTTCATTTTCAACTAAGGTGTAACTACCTTTGCCTTCTTTTGAATCTACAAAAGTGTACATATATGGTCCGTCTGTTTGAGCTGAGGTGATATTTACATTAAATACCAGGGTAAGAATAAATAGTGATAGTGTTAGTTTTTTCATTAGGATTGTTTAATTTAGTTTATTTTAGTGGTTGGTTTTTTGTAAGTACAATGATAATGATTTAACCTTTATAAGGAGCTAATTGATTTTGAACAATCAACCTCCATAAGGCGTTAAGGCTTAACTTAGAATTTTCAGTTCCTTCAAAACAGCTCTTTATCTTCATAATCTTATTTAAGGTTGGGTGGAATTGTGTAAAGTCATGATCTTTGAATTTTATAAAGCTATCGATATTATTTTCATGTAAATATGTACTAAAACGGGAGGTGAATCTATTTATTTCATCTGAAACTGTAGTTTCGAAGATACATTGAAGTAAACTATAGATTGAGTTTATTAAATGTGGTTCTTCTATTCCTAAATTTTTACCTAATGTAATTAGTCCTTTACCGTTGATTTTTACTTTTGTAAGTTCAACATGATTTAGCATCAGTAAATCAATAAAAAGAATATCATGTGCTGCAATGTACCTTTTTGCATCTGTAAGTAATGTTTTGTTTTTTATTTCTAATTTTCTTTTTGATTCTGGAACATATTGATCAAGAGTTATGAACTCACTGATTTCACTAAGGTATTTAACAATATAGAAAATATTTGATTCTAAATCATCTCTATCGTATCCATCTAGTCCGAGAGAATTAAAAGCTTTGTGTTTATTAAGTTTATTATAGAACCTGTTTACTTCTTTATCAGAGTAATATTTGGAATAATGCCATCCAGTCATACGTGAGTCTTTCAGCATTTTTTGTAAAGATTTTATCCATAAACCGAAGACTGGACGTTTAATAAGATCTTCAATTCTTTCTAAGATTAAACTAACTTCTTCTTTAGTTGTTTGATTTTCTTCGTAGAAATGTGCAGGTATTGATCTAGATGTATTCTCTTGTATCTCAGGTAGTGTGTCGCTAACTTTTTGTTTGATTTCGTTAGTGAGACTTTGGGTTTCGCTGGTAACCTTTTGTTTTACTTTTAATTTCAACACCTCTAAAAATAAACGAATATTTATTTTTGGAATGACATTAATTGTATTTTCTGGTGTGTATATTTCTTCGGTTTCTTCGGTTTCAGAATCCAAGATTCCTTCATACGGTCCATGATACAATTCATGCTCAATCATAGCTACGTTTATAGGATTTCTATGAGATGGTTCTATAGAATTGAGTTTAGGTGTTTGAGAACAACCTGGGTTGAATCTGAAGTATTCAAATGACATATCATTTATGAATTATATCCTAATTTTTGGCATTTTAACACTTTGATGCTTTTTGTCAATTATGTACCTTTTAATTATAAAAACCCCGTCTTTTTGAAACGGGGTTTTGTGGATTGAACTATGAGAGACTTATTATGCGTCTTCGTTTAGTTCTTTCATTTTTCTGAATGTTTCACCGACTGGGATTAGTTTACCGATGATTACATTTTCTTTTAGACCTTCCAGGTGGTCGATTTGTTTGGTTGTAGCTGCTTCTACAAGAACTCTGATAGTTTCTTGGAAAGATGCAGATGATAACCATGAATCAGTGTTGAGGGAGATTCTTGTTAGACCGAGTAGAAGATGTTCGTATTTAGCTGGTTGTTTACCTGTTGCTTCAAGACGTTCATTTTCTTTGTCGATTTCAAGTTTATCTTTAACCTCTCCAACCAAGAATGGTGAGTCACCTTGGTCAAGGATTCTACCTTTAGATAGCATTTGTCTAGCAATGATCTCTAGATGTTTCTCATGGATTGTTTGACCTTGAGATGCGTAGATTCCTTGGATTTCAGAAATGATGTATCTAAGAGTTGTATAAGCGCTTGTAAGCTTAGTTAAGTCTCTTAAGTTGATAGACCCAGATGTCATTGGTTGACCTTTGACAACTTTGTCACCTTTCACCACTTTGATGTTTTTACCTTTTGGAATTGTATACTTTTGTGTAACAGGTCCGTTTGTCTCAATCTTGATTGAGTAGTTGTCGGCGTGAGTTACTTTACCTGCAACTTTTGTTTTAGTAGTTCGGCTGTTTACTTGAGATTTTGCAATTGTTTGTTTCTTTTCAACTTCATCTCCTACTTCAACTGCAGGCATGAAGTTTTCTTCAACTTCGAATTCATACTCAATTGGACCATCAGAAGTTACTTCAATTTCTGTTTTAGAACCTTTAGAGCTGATTGCTACTGTCCCATCAATTGCTGAAAGGATAGCAGGGGACTTAGGGTTTCTAGCTTCGAATACTTCTGATACACGTGTAAGACCTTGTGTGATGTCTGATTCTTGGGCAATACCTCCCATGTGGAACGTACGCATTGTCAGCTGTGTACCTGGTTCACCGATACTTTGAGCGGCGATAATACCAACAGGAGCACCTACATCGACTGGTTTGTTGTTACCTAGATCTTTACCGTAACATTTCTGACATACACCACCGATAGTTTTACATGTTAGAGGTGATCTAACTATTACTTCAGAAATATTATCGTTCATTGCTATTTTGTCAGCTACTGTTCTTTTGATAGCTTCGTTGGCTTGTACAAGAATTTCTCCTGAATCAGGATCTACAATGTCTTCACCAGCGAATCTTGCGTAAATTCTGGTTCCAAATTCTACACCAAGTTTTTCACTTTCTTCTTTTGTGATTGAATGGAAATCTTTTGTACCACATTCCTCTTCACGGATGATTACATCTTGTACAGAGTCCACTAGTTTACGAGTTAAGTAACCAGCTTCGGCTGTTTTTAAGGCTGTATCTGACTTACCTTTACGTCCACCATGTGTTGCGATGAAGTACTCTAGGATAGAGAATCCTTCTTTTAGGGACGATTTAATTGGAAGTTCAATTGTTTCCCCAGATGGATTTGCTACAAGACCTTTCATCCCACTGATCTGTGTAACTTGTCCCCATTTACCTCTCGCTCCAGAAGTTACCATGTAATGGATGTCACTCTCATCATCGAATTTACCGATAAGTTGGTCCTGTACAGCGTCTTTGGCTTTAGACCATACTTTAATGGTGTGTTGTTTTCTTTCTTCATCAGTGATTATACCTTTCCAGTATAGGTTTGAGATTTCTTTAACCTCTTCAGTAGCTTCATCTAGAAGTCCAAATTTTTCATCTGGAATGTGCATGTCGGCAGTTGCAATTGTTAGACCTGATTGAGTTGCGTATTTGAATCCGAGATCTTTAATGTTATCTGACATTTCAGCAACTGTGTCTTGATCATACTCGTCGATTGCTTCTGAGATTATGTTTGAAAGAGTTTTCTTATCTACAACTTTGTTAAGGAATTGTAGTTTTTCTGGAAGAATTTCATTGAAGATGATTCTTCCGGCAGTAGTTTCTACTATTTCACCATCGATCATTACTTTGATTGGTGCTTGTAGGAATAATTTACCTAGGTCAAGAACAGCTATAGCTTCTTCTTTGTCTGCGAATACCATTCCTTCCCCTTTCTTACCTGGAGTCATTTTAGTTAGGAAGTAGATTCCTAATACCATGTCTTGAGATGGAGTAATTGTTGGGTCTCCAGCAGCTGGTTTAAGAAGATTTCTAGATGACTGAATAAGTTCTTTAGCTTCTTTCTGTGCAGCTTCAGATAGTGGTACATGTACCGCCATTTGATCCCCATCGAAATCGGCATTGAAGGCAGAACATACTAATGGATGTAATTGAATAGCTTTACCTTCGATAAGTCTTGGTTGGAAAGCCTGAATACCAAGTCTGTGAAGTGTAGGGGCACGATTTAGTAGAACGTATTTGTCTTTGATTACTTCTTCTAGAAGATCCCATACTTCTTTTTCTCCTTGAGATAAAAGTTTTTCTGCACTTTTAATGTTGTGGGCGTATCCGTACTCAATTAGTTTTGAGATAACGAATGGTTTGAATAGTGTCAGAGCCATTTGTTTTGGAAGACCACATTCATTTAGTTCAAGAGTAGGACCTACTACGATTACAGAACGACCAGAGTAGTCTACACGCTTACCAAGTAAGTTTTGTCTGAAACGACCTTGTTTACCTTTTAGCATGTCAGAAAGAGATTTAAGTTTTCTTCTTCCTGTTGTAAATGAAGCACGTGATTGTCTAGCACTCATGTTTAGAAGTGTATCAACTGCTTCTTGAAGCATACGTTTTTCATTACGAGAGATTACTTCTGGCGCCCCGATTGAAAGAAGTTTTTTCAGACGGTTGTTTCTGTTGATTACTCTTCTGTATAGATCATTTAGATCTGAAGCAGCAAATCTACCTCCGTCTAGTTGTACCATTGGTCTTAGCTCTGGCGGAATAACTGGAAGAGCTTTCAGGACCATCCACTCTGGTTTGATTTCAGATTGGATAAGGCTTCCTAGAAGTTTAATACGTTTGATAAGTTTCTTTTTCTTTTGACCAGATGCTCCGATGATTTCTTTTTCTAGTTCTTCTAGTTCTTTTTCTAGATCTTTCTCACGGATGATTTGATCGATAGATTCAGCACCAGTTCCAGCAGTGAAGATGTGACCGAACTTCATAGACATGTCTCGGAAATCTATTTCAGTTAGAACGCTACCAACTTCAAGGTTGTCGATATCTGATTTAGCTTGGTTGTGTTGGGTTGTAAGAACTTCAAGTTTTCTTGCAAATTCTTTTTCTAGCTCTTCTTCAGCTTTTTTGGTAGTACCTTTAGCTTCAGCAAGAGTTTTTTGTTCAGCTTCGTATTCAGAAATTAGTTTCTTTTTGTAAGCTTTAAACTCTTGAGTAAGTTGCTCTTTAGTTTGAGCTTTAGAGTCATGATCTACTGATGTAACAATGTAAGCTGCAAAGTAAACAACTTGTTCGATTGTTTTAACTGGTAGGTTTAGTAGAAGACCCAATCTACTTGGAGTAGATCTAAGGTACCAAATGTGAGTAACAGGAACTGCTAGCTTGATGTGTCCCATTCTTTGTCTTCTAACTGAAGAATGAGTTACTTCTACACCACATTTTTCACAGATAACACCTTTATAACGGATTTTTTTGTACTTACCACAGTAACATTCGTAATTTTTGGTTGGTCCAAAAATTCTTTCACAGAAGAGTCCGTCTCTTTCTGGTTTTTGGGTACGATAGTTGATTGTTTCAGGTTTTTTAACTTCACCATGAGACCAAGACAGGATTTGTTCTGGAGAAGCAACTGACAAAGCTATCGCATCGAAGTTTTGGTAAGCTTGATTTTGATTAAATGCCATAATTTTTACTTGGTTTTAAATTTTATGCTTGTTCTGTTTCAGCTTCTTCAGACTCGTTTTCATCAGAAGTGTCTAGTCCGGTTGAAACATTTAGTTCAGGAATTTCTTCAGTGTCAGCTGTATTTTCTGATTCTTTTTCAATTTCTTCAGCAACTTCTGGGTCAATTCCTTCATGTGATTCAGGATCACCTGAGATAAATTCTTTTGGATTTTCATCTACGTAAGTTAGGTCGTTGATTAGCTCTACGTATAGACCTAGACCTTGTAGTTCTTTTACCAATACATTGAATGATTCAGGTGTTCTTGGTTTTTTGATTGATTCGTTTTTGATGATTGATTCGTAAGCTTTTGATCTTCCGTATACATCATCAGATTTGATTGTAAGCATTTCTTGAAGAGTGTGCGATGCACCGTAAGCTTCAAGCGCCCATACCTCCATCTCACCAAATCTTTGTCCACCATGTTGAGCTTTACCTCCAAGTGGTTGTTGAGTTACTAGAGAGTATGGTCCTACAGAACGTGCATGGATTTTATCTTCAACTAAGTGGTAAAGCTTAAGAATGTAAGAGATACCTACTGTAGTTCTATGAGCAAATGGTTCTCCGGTTTTACCATCGTAAAGTTGTACTTTACCGTCAGTGTCTAATCCAGCTTCTTCGAGAAGATTGTGGATAGTTTCATTTGGTACACCGTCTAGTGGTTGAGTTGCTACTTTGATTCCAAGTTTTTTAGCAGCTGCACCAAGATGGTTTTCTTGTAGTTGTCCGATGTTCATACGAGAGATTACCCCGAGTGGATTTAATACGATATCTACTGGAGTTCCATCTGGTAGGTAAGGCATGTCTTCTTCTGGAACGATTTTTGAGATTACCCCTTTGTTACCGTGATGCCCTGCGATTTTATCTCCAACTGAGATTTTTCTAGTTTGAGCAACTGATACTTGGATTTGTTGGATAACTCCAGTTTGAAGTTCATCACCTTGGGCTCTGTCGAAGATTTGAATGTCTACAACTTTACCTCCTGACCCTCCAGGCATTCTTAGAGATGTATCTTTTGTGTCTTTTGCTTTGTCTCCGAAGATTGCTCTTAGAAGTCTTTCTTCAGCGGTTAGTTCAGTTTCTCCTTTTGGAGTGATTTTCCCAACTAAGATATCTCCTTCTTGAACTGAAGCTCCGATACGGATGATTCCGTTATCTTGAAGATCTTTTAGTTTGTTTTCAGCTACATTTGGGATGTCTTTTGTGATTTCTTCTGGTCCTAGTTTTGTATCACGGATGTCTATTGTGTAGTTCTCAATATGTACAGAGTCGAAAGTTCCTTCTCTTACAAGTTTTTCTGATATAACTACCGCATCCTCAAAGTTGTATCCTTCCCATGGTAGGTAAGCTGTTAGAAGATTTGCTCCAAGAGCTAGTTCTCCTTGATCGATAGATGAACCATCAGCAAGTAGATCTCCTTTTTTAACTTTGTCACCTTTAGAGACAGTAGGCCTTTGGTGAAGAGCTGTACCTTGGTTTGATCGAATGAAATTTTGTAGTTTGTATTCAACTTTTTTACCGTTTGAGTACATTACTGTAATCATTGATCCGTCTACGTAAGTTACCTCTCCTTTACCTTCGGCAAGGATAACGTGACCACTGTTCTGAGCGGCGATAGCTTCCATACCTGTACCTACTACTGGTCTTTGTGGAGTGACAAGTGGTACTGCCTGTCTATGCATGTTTGTACCCATCAATGCACGAGTATTATCGTCATTTTCTAAGAATGGGATAAGTGCGGTTGAGATAGAGATGATCTGTTTTGGAGATACATCAATATGTGTAAGGTCATTTACATGGGCTAGAGTTGCTTCGTAATGTTTACGGGCTGAAACTCTTTTTAAAGTGAATTGTCCAAGCTCATCTAGTTCAGAACTTGCTTGGGCAACTACTGTGTTTCTTTCTTCGTCAGAATCTAAGTACTCGATTTCATCAGTAACATAAGGTCTAACAGGAACTTCTTTCAGGTCTTTGATTTTAGTAAGTTTGGTTGCTAATTTTTTGTCTATTACTGTGTCTGACTCAGCAACAACTTTTTTACCGTCTAAGATCTCTTCACGTACGATTCTTCCTTCTAGATGTTTTGCTTTGTTTGGAACAGTGTTTTTAACAATTCTGTAAGGAGATTGTAGGAATCCGAATTCATTGATTTTAGAATGAGAAGCCATATGAACTACAAGACCAATATTTGGTCCCTCTGGAGTTGCAATAGGACAGATTCTTCCATAGTGAGTAGGATGTACATCCCTTACATCGAATGATGCTCTTTCTCTTGATAGACCACCTGGACCCATAGCTGAGATACGTCTTTTATGAGATAACTCAGAAAGAGGATTGGTTTGATCCATGAATTGAGAAAGTTGAGAATTAGCAAAGAATTCTCTTAGTGCCGCAGTGATAGGTCTTGAGTTTACTAATTGGGTTGGAGTTACTGTTTCAAGATCCATTACTGTCATTCTATCTTTGGCGATTCTTTCTGTTCTGAGGACACCAACACGGAATTTGGCTTGGATAAGTTCACCTACACCTCTAATACGTCTGTTTGAAAGATCGTCGATGTCGTCAGCTTTAACTTCTTCATTATTTAGTGCGATAAGGTGTTTCATGATGTGTACAAAATCTTCAACTTGGAAAACAAGGTCGTCTGGTTTGTTTCCTGTTTTAAGTCCGAACCTTTTGTTCATTTTGTATCTTGCAACTTTCCCCATATCGTACTTCTTTCTATCAAAGAAAAGGTCATTAACCATAGCTTTTGCATTTTCAGCAGTTGCTAGATCACCTGGACGAAGCTTTTTGTAGATCAACTGGTAAGCTTCCTCTACGTTGTTTGATGGATCTTTTTCAAGAGTTTTAGTGATGAAATCGTTTTCAAGGTCTTTGATATCATCTTTGAAAAGATCTAGGATTTTATCATCTGTGTCATATCCGAATACTTTTAGTAAAGCTGTTACTGGAATTTTACGTTTTCTATCAATTTTAACATTGATGATTCCTCTTTTACTTGTTTCTACTTCTAGCCAAGCACCTCTTTTAGGGATAATTTTGGCAGAACCGTATTGATTCTTTTTGTTATCAGAGAAGAATACACCTGGAGCTCTTACGATTTGGTTTACTACTACTCTTTCAATTCCGTTTACGATGAAACTACCTTTGGTAGTCATCAATGGGATAGAGCCAAGAGATACATCTTGCTCCTTGATCTCACCTGTTTCTTTATTTACTAGTTGAACGTGAGATTTGATACGTGCTTCGTATGTAAGGTTTTTCTTACGGCAATATTCTGGATCGTGTTTTGGTTCTTCTAATTCGTAATTTAAGAAGTGAAGTTCCATTTTTTTCCCTGAGAAGTCCTGAATAGGATTAACTTCGTCAAGAAGTTCTTGAATTCCTTCTCCTAAAAACCAATCAAAGCTGTCGAGTTGAGGCTTGATTAGATTTGGAAGAGGGAACTTGTCCAAGTCATTATCGGTGAAATAGTACCTTTCACCAAGACCTGAAGAATAAGGAGTGTACTTAGTTCCTCCTTTGATTTGTGCTTTTTTTGAAGCCATATTGAGGTTTCTTGGTTAGATAATAATAAGCTAGACTTAAGCGTTATGCTTTAGGTCTAAACAAAATAAAATCGCAAGTAATGTGCTATGGAACATTATCTTTGCGACCGGGACCAACTAAACTCTGTTTTGGTGCGCGCGATTTATTGCTTGAATCTTAGATTATTCAGTGGTTTTGGTCAACAGTAATTATATTTCTGAATCAAATAAATCATGAACAGCTTGTCGTTTATTTTTTGGTTGTTTTTTAGATTTTGGGATAAAGTTTTCTGAGTTAGGAGCTTTGAAATCATTGTTAACTTGGATTTCTTCAATCTGTCCAACTCTGGTTGGTTCGCTGTGGAAGTTTATTTGAGGTGGTGTTTCGTTGATGGTTTCAACAAATGAGTCTGTGGATGGTTCTGGTTGTGGTTCAGAAGTTTCAAGTAGTAGGCTGATAGGATCAATGCGGTTTGTGGGAGAGCTGATTTCAGATAATTCATAAAGATCAGTTAACTCTTCTGGCTTTTCTTGAGTAGTTTTTTCTGGCTTATAAGGTTCGTGTCCGTCTAGTGTTTGGCTAACGAAACTGTCGAATTCAAGTTTAGCACATTGAAATTTGCTGGGATCTAGTATCCAAGCAATACTGGTTTGTATGCTCGAATCTAATACTATACGTGTGGTTGGACTGTCTTGGATAGAATAAAGATACTCAATCATAGTTAAGTTAAAAATGTTTTGATGAGATAGTGGTTTGTCTTTTTCGGTTAGTTCTTTTGATGGGTCGACGATTGCTGAGAGGACTGAGGCAATGAATTGTCTGGTTGTTTCAGTATGAGAAGTATTTGAAAATTCTTCATGTATTTCTTGGAGGATACCTAATGTGAAGTCTTGATTTGTGTTTGTTTCTGGATTTATGGTTTGAGTGAAAGTTGAGATATTTTTGAGCTTATCTGTAGTTAAATGTTTGCGAAGCATTCTTTTGGCGCTTGGTCTACTTAGGTCAGTTTCTGGAGTTTCAGTTAAGAGTGTTATTTGATCTTTAGTTGAATCGATAAGTGCTGAAACCTCTTGTGAGGCCTCAGTTTGATTACCTTCAATAGATATTAACCAATTTAGAAGAGTTAAGTATTCGCCTGGATTGAATGGATCTTGTAAAAAAGTATCATATAATTTTTCAAGGTTTTCAGCTATGAGTAAAGCTTCTTGTCTGGATTGCGAAATTTTGTTGTATGATACTTTATCCATGATGATTATTTAATTTCTTTGAAGTTTAAGTATGGGTGAAGCGCTTTTGGTATTTTGATTGATCCATCTGGTAGTTGATGATTTTCTACTAATGCTATAGGGAAGCGACTAAGAACGACTGCGGTTCCATTTAGTGTGTGTACAAATTCTTTTTGATTTGTTTCTTTGTTGTGAAACTTTATGTTCATTCTTCTGGCTTGATAATCTAGACAGTTACTTGTAGATGTTATCTCTCCGTAATTACCTTGTTGATGAATTTTATCTTTTTCGTCTGGGTCACCTAGCATTGTCATGTAGGCTTCTATATCGAATTTTCGGTAAGCTGGTCCTCCTAGGTCGGAAGAAGCTATGTCGATCACTCGGTATGGGAGCTCTAGACCATCAACTATTTCTTGCTCTATGGCTAAGAGGTCTTGATGGATTTGATCTGATTGGTTTGGTTTACAGAATACAAACATTTCTAGTTTTGTGAACTGGTGAACTCGGTATAGACCCTTTGATGTTCGACCGTATGAACCGGCTTCTGTTCTGAAACAGTGGGAAAGGGCTACGTATTTGATTGGTCCATCTTCAAGATCTATAACCTCATCAGCATGATAACCAAGTACAGTGATTTCGGCCGTTCCTACGAGTGATAGGTCTTGATTTTCTATGTTGTATATTTGAGTTTCTTCACCTCGTGGGTTGAAGCCTGCTCCTTCTAGGATTTTTTTGTGGGCTAGATCTGGAGTTTCGATTAGTTGGAATCCGTGTTTTTGACAGATGTCGATTCCGTAATTTGTTAGAGCACGGTTAAGTTCGACTAGTTTTCCTTTAGTGTAGAAAAACTTTGATCCTACAACTTTGGCACCTCTTTCGAAATCAAGAAGGTCGTGTTTGAGTAGAAGTTCTTCGTGATCTTTTGTTTGGAAATCTTTTAGTTCAGGTTCTTGGTTTGTGTAAAGAGTTTTAAATTCATGTTCGTGACCAATTGGAGTTTCTGGGTGAGTTAAGTTTGGTACTTGTAAAAGTAGTTCGTGTAGAAGCTCTTCTTTTTGGTTGTAAGATTCTTCGAGTTGTTTAATCTCAGCTCCGATTTTTTTCATTTTTTCGATGTGTTCTGGGGAGGGTTTTCCTTTGAGTTTTGATCCTTGGTTTCTTTCTTGTTGGAGTTGATTTAGGTTTTGTTGGATTTCTCTTCTTTCTTCGTCTGTTTGAAGAAGAGTATCAATATCAACTTGAACATGCCTTTTCTTGCAATTTTCTTTGATAAGTTCAGGGTTTTCTCGGATGTATTTAATATCTAACATTGGTAGTATAAGTGTTATTTATTGCTTTGATTGTAGGGGTTTGTGAGCTTTACATCAAGAAAAATAGTTTTAAATGTGAAGATGGGATATTTTAGCAAGTTGTAAATGAAATTTATGTGTTTGAGATTTTATAATCTGTTAAATAGGCTTGAGTTTGCTAAGATTTTGGTAATTAAAATTTTTCAATGGATCGTTTAGGGGAGTATCAAGATGGTTCGAGAAGGCATTTCTTGAGCGATGAACAATACAGGACTAACTTTGAATATGTAGCAGATAGATACGTAAATGTTGTGGGTAATGTTCGGCGAACGGGAAATTTACCAGGTCCAGGTAGAGGTTTTTTTGATGATTTGTTTGGTGTTGATTCATACAGACATAGGTTTAACTATGATTTAAGGCGTGAGCTTTTTGATCATTTGGAGAATAAGTGTGAGGATTTTAAAGGTTTGCTTGGAGTGGGGGATAGGATACAAGGTTTGTACTTTGATGGATATAGTTATGGTTTGAATGAATTGGTTAGTGTCTCACATAGTCTATATCTTCAGTCTAGGAATATGTTTGATGTTTTCCATCAGATTTCTGTTACTTTTGATTTTCCAAGAAACATATATGGGTTGGATATGGAAATAAATAAAAATGTATTTGCAGATGTAAACCAAGAGTTAGAAAAATTAAGGATGGTTGTACATGACTTTAATGATTTAAATCCTGGAGCTGGGGTTAGTAACTTTCCTTTTCAAGTTGAGGGAGAAAGTTTCTTTTATGGTGATGGTACGAATGTAGCGATGGCGGCTGATGGTTTAGCTTTGGAATATGATCATTATTTTGAGCAGTTCTTTGGTGAGAATCGAAAAAGTTTGGCTAGAATGGGTGCGGTTTATGTGAATTATGAAGATAGTCTGAATAAATTCATTGCTGAATACCGAAAAGTAGAGAGGTTAGGTGTGGAGGTTTCTATATTTGATGTGATTGGGCCTTTTTCTTTTCTACAGGTTTTTCTTGTATTATTAAAACACGCAGCGGAGCTGCGTGAGAATAGTTTCATCGGACATAAACTTATTAAGAATAGTAGGGGATTAACCTAGTAGTCCATTAAGTTTATCGTTTGTTGAAAGAGTTGTTTTTTTTAAGTACTCGCTAGATTCAGAGTTTTTTGATCTTTGGATTTGCTCTCTTAGAGCTTCTTCGATTTCTCTTAATCTGTCTGAATTACTGCTTGGTCTGTTTGCGTTCATGTTTGTGAATTACATTACTTTTATATTAAAGGTTTTGTTGGTAGTGTCAAACTATTCGATTTTGTCAATTAACTATATCTCAGGTAATTTGGAGGTAATTAATTTTTTGTATGAATACTAATGCGGTGATTGTTTTTGCTAAGAATCCTAAGTTGGGTTTTTGTAAGACTAGGTTAGCTAAAAATATTGGGGATCAGAGGGCTATGGATTTTTTTGTGGATAGTATGAAGATTGTAGCTGAGTCTGTGTTTGGTGTTGGGTGTGATGTTTTTGTTTATTTTGCTGGGGAATTGCCAGGTGAAGAATCTGAAACTTTTAAAATATGGGAGAAAGCTGAGTGGAGGTTGCAGGTTGATGAAGATTTAGGTGTGCGTATGTTTGAGGCATTTAGTTCAGTTTATGGTATGGGGTATCAAAAAATTTTGTTGGTTGGGACTGATTGTCCTGAGATGGATGAAAATGTATTGAGGGAAGGATTTAGTACTTTGAAGTCTAAAGATGTAGTGTATGGACCAGCAAATGATGGTGGGTATTACTTGGTTGGTTTTGGAAAAGATTTTGATGATTCATACAAAGGTCTGTTTGAGGGATTTGAATGGAGTACTGATAAGGTTTTGGAGGAGAGTTTGAAACGGTGTGATGAGATAGGACTTAAATATGCTTTGCTGAAGGAATTGGTGGATGTGGATTATTATGAAGATTTGGAGGATGTGGCTGGGAGAATTGTGAAATTAAAGAAGTATTTATGAGTACTGTTCTTTCGGTAGTAATTCCTACAAGAAATGTAATGAAGACTGGTAAGTTAAAGGAGATTTTTGAAAATATTTCTGAGTTAGAAGATAAGAGGAGGTTAGAAGTTTTAGTGGTTGATTTTGAAAGTGAGGATGGGTTAGAGGAGTTGGTTAGGAAGTATGATTTTGTGAAGCTTCTTAAATGTCCTGAAGGCGGAACTGCGAAGCAGATTAATTATGCTTTGGAATTTGTGAGTGGAGAGTACGTGTTGTTTAATCATGCAAGAAGTTGTTTGTCTGATTATGAGCGGGTTTTAGAGATTTGTGAGAGAGGGGAGTCTGAATGGTTTTATTTTCCATTGAGTTTTGACTATCAGCATTGGTTTCTGAAGTGGGTTGTGGCATTTCTTTCTACCTACTTGAGACCTGGATTGGGAGGAGCGATATACTTGGATCAGTGTAATTTGGTTCAGTCTAAGTATGTAAAAGAAGTTGGTGGTTTTCCAGAAATGGATTTGATGGAGGATGTGGAGTTTTCAAAAAAGCTTCGAGCCTTGGGGCTAAAGCCTGTTTTGGATAAATCTGTGAAGGTTGTGACTTCAGCTCATAGGTTTTTGAAGAATGGGATTTATACTCAGCACTGGAGGAATATGTATATAAAAACAACCTATTGGTTGGGGTTGAAGAGTGTTGATGAATTGAGTGAAATTTATAAATAGTTTTAGGATCTTCTGAACAGTTTTTTGAGGATTGCCAAGATTGAAAATCTTTTTGGTTTGGATTTTTTGATTTGGTTGTAGATCTTTGGTTGTTTGAGGTAGGTTATCCAGATTTTTCTTTTTTTGAGAAGGTACGAGCATGACTTTTCATCTGGGGCGAGAATTTTGGCTTTTACTTTTTTGTCTTTCCAGAAATCGACCAAGCTTGAGAAATCACCATCTCCACTAATGAGTATGGTTTGTTTGGGGTTGTGTTCGTAATAATCTTGGGTAGCTTGGATAGTTAGTTCGACGTCGATGTTAGCTTTGGTTTTACCATCTCTGCCTCTAACTGCTTCTTTGAATATGATTTTATATCCGGATTTTTTGAGTTGTTTGTAGAATTTTTCTTGGGATTTTAGATAACCTAGAAAAATGTAGGTATGGGTTATCTTGTGTTTTTTGGATAAGTAATCTTGAAGTTTTTGGTAGTCTACTTTGGGTAGGGATTTTTGGAGGTTGGCGCCATCTATGTATGCTATGTTCTTCATTTGTGTTTAATTAAAAATCCCAAGTGTTTTACTTGGGATTTTATAGATTGTTTTATTCTTCATCAACTACTTCTCCTTCTATGTCTGCATCAGATTTGTTTTGTTCTGGTTCAGACTGGTCTGGTTGTGGTTGTTCTTGATACATTGATGATCCGATTTTTTGAACTTCTTGGTTGAGTTCTTCTAGTTTAGTTTTTAGATCATCGTGATTGATATTTTCTTTGTCTTCGAGGATCTTTTTGATCTCATCAACTTTTGGTTGAACTGATTCTTTTACTTCGGCTGGGATTTTGTCTTCGTTTTCTTTTAGAATTTTTTCAGTTTGGAAGACTGTTGATTCTGCTTGGTTGATTGTTTCAATTTGTTCTTTTTTCTTTTTGTCTTCTTCGGCGTATTTTTCAGCTTCTTCTTGCATTTGTTTGATCTCATCATCTGACATTCCAGAGCTTCCTGTGATGGTAATGTGTTGCTCTTTACCTGTTCCCTTGTCTTTGGCAGTAACTTTTACGATACCATTGGCATCAACGTCGAAACTAACTTCGATCTGAGGAACTCCTCTTGGAGCTGGTGGAATACCATCTAGAGTGAATGTTCCGAGGGATTTGTTGTCAGCTGCCATTGAACGTTCACCTTGTAGTACGTGGATTTGTACTGCTGGTTGGTTGTCAGCTGCTGTTGAGAATACTTGTGATTTTGAAGTTGGGATTGTTGTATTTTTTTCGATAAGTGGTGTAGCAACTCCTCCCATTGTTTCGATACTAAGTGTAAGAGGAATTACATCTAGAAGAAGTACATCTTTAACATCTCCTTGAAGGACTCCACCTTGGATAGCAGCACCTAGGGCTACAACTTCGTCAGGGTTTAGACCTTTGTGTGGTTCTTTACCAAAGATTGATTTAACTTTTTCTGCTACTTTTGGCATACGAGTCATTCCTCCAACTAGGATTACTTCGTCGATGTCCGATTCATAGATTTTAGCATCTTTGATAGCTGTTCTGCATGGTTCCACTGTCTTTTCTAGAAGTTCATCTACTAATTCTTCAAGTTTGGCTCTTGTTACTTTGAGATTTAGATGTTTTGGACCTGATGCGTCGGCGGTAAGGAATGGAAGATTTACTTCAGTTTCTTGAGCTGAAGATAACTCGATCTTAGCTTTTTCAGCAGCTTCGTTGATACGTTGAAGTGCTGCTTTGTCTTTAGAAAGATCAATACCTTGGTCTTTTTTGAATTCGTCTAAAATGTGTTGAGTTATAACGTTGTCGAAGTCATCTCCACCTAATTGTGTGTTACCGTTTGTGGCTAGTACTTCGATTTGTTTTTCGCCGTCTATGTCGGCGATCTCAAGGATGGATACGTCGAATGTACCTCCACCTAAATCGTAAACTGCTACTTTTTTGTCTCCGCCTTCTTTGTCGATACCGTAGGCTAGGGAAGCAGCTGTTGGTTCGTTGATAATTCTTTGTACGTTTAGCCCAGCGATTTTTCCTGCGTCTTTGGTTGCTTTTCTTTGAGAGTCGTCGAAGTAAGCTGGAACAGTTATAACTGCATCAGTTACTGGTTCTCCTAGGTAGGCTTCGGCGTCTGATTTGATTTTTTGGAGTACCATTGCTGAGATTTCAGCTGGTCTGTATTCTTTACCATTCATGATGATAAGACATTCACCTTTTGGTCCTTTTTTTACTTCATATGGAAGTTTGTCGACGATGTCTTTGATCTCGTCGAACTTGTGACCAATTAATCTTTTAGCTGAGAAAATAGTGTTTAGTGGATTTACAACTGCTTGTCTTTTGGCAGGTGTACCTACTAATCTTTCTTCATCTTTCATGGCAACCATGGATGGAGTAGTACGGTTACCTTCTTGGTTGTTGATAACTGTTGCTTCACCACCTTGCATGATTGCGAAACATGAATTAGTTGTACCTAGATCGATACCTATAATTCTTCCCATTTAATTAGTGATTAAATTTTAATTTGTAACTTGATATTAGCACTCATTTTTAGAGAGTGCTAGTTTAAATTTTATGAATTTATAATTCAAGGAAAAACCGACTTTTGAGGGTCGGTTTGAGTGGGGAAGTTTTATTTGAATGGTAGGTCCTCGTTGAAGTTAATTTTAGTTGGTGGGTCGAGGTGGTGGTTATGAGGTTTTTGTTCTCTGCGTTTATGGTGTTTGTTCTTTTGTGGAGACCATTTCAGGTCTTCAGCGTCTTCTTGTAGTTCTTGTTGTCTTCTAAGTTCCTCGAAGTCTTCCATGATTTCCCCTTATCTTCTCGTGACGCAAGCGGAATGCTTGATCTTCTGAGAAAGATATTCGTGAATTTATTTTAGGAATTTAATTTTGTCAATTTTAAATAGATTTATTGCATTAGGTGTGAAAGTTTGGAAATGGAAAGGTTGATGTGATTGAAGACATGAATTTAGAAAAATTAGCTGAAGAAATAGTTGATAAGTTGCGGGATGAAAGAGGAGGACTTTTGGATGCTAGTTTTATTTTACTTAGGAAGATTCAAGTTCAGGTCTATGATTTGATTATCAATGCAGTGCAAGTATAAGCTTTAGGATAGAATGGTTTGTTTAAATTTTAAATTGGATATTAAAGAAAACCGCCGTCATATGACGGCGGTTGGGTGGAGTACAAGTCTCACTTGATGTGAGGGTCTATATCTTTTGGTTTAGGCTTATCTTTTTTTTCTCGTTTTTGATCTTCAGTTTTGATTTTCTCGTTGAGCCATACATATTCATGGTCGATGGCAGCCTTACTTTCGTACTCAGACATTTTGTCCTCCAATTGAAGTATTAGCACAGGCCAATCCTGACTAATAAGTACTTGGTTATTTTATTTTAGATTTACAATATGTCAAGTAGATTGAGATTTAAAATGATGTAGAATAGATGAAATTAATTCTATTTATGAAAAAACTAAAGGTTGAGTTTGGTTCTTTGTTTACTGATAATACGGTTTATAGAGTTGGAGACAAGGAGTACACCTCTTTGGAGGATGTTCCAGAAGAGTTTAGAAGATTTTTAGATAGTGATGGAGATGGTAAACTAGATGTGTTTGAAAATCGTAAGCCTAGTGGTTTTTTTGATAGTATTGAAACGGATGAATTTGATGAATCTAATGTTAGAGTGAAGTATTTAGGTTCTAATCAAGATACGGTTGAGCCAGATGTGAAAGGGAGTATGAACTTAGTTAATAGCAAAAAAACTGATGTTAGTTTAAATCCTGTTAGAGATGGTGCTATTCAGAGAATGCCAAATAATTTTGAGATGAATATTTGGAAGTTGGTATGGATTGCTTGTTTTGCTGCTGGGGTCGGATATTTTTTAGCTACGAGTGGTTTAATTTAAGTTTATGAAAATGAATACTTTTATATCAGTGTTAGGAGGTGTGGTTGTTTTGGTAGGTGGGATATATGTATTGAGTATGGAGCCTTCTGTTGCTCCAGTTGAGATTGAGCTGGCTGATGAGGCTTTGGTAGAAGAAAATGTTGTACAAAGTGCTTTTGAAAGTGATTTTCTTGGTGATTATGGGATTGACAATCAAGCAACAGGCACTCAAGTTCGAGTAGAGTTGGTTGGGGATAAAAGAGTAATGACTTCTAATGCATTGCCAAATCATGAGACTGGTGCTTTTCCGAATTCTGGAAATCCAAATACTATTCAAGAGCAAAGTGATAGATATGAGTTTGCTTTGAATCCTGTTTATACTGGAGTTAGTAAAGAGGCAAGGACTCCAGGAGTTGCTTTAAATGGTGTTAAGTTTGAGCCTGGAACTGCTGAAGTTGCTTATTGTGATAACGGTGTGCAGTATAGAATTGAAGCTTTGCAAGATGTGACTGATCTTGGTTTGGACTTTAATAATGCCCATGTTCAACCAAGTGGAGCTTATCATTATCATGGAGTTTCGGAGATGCTTGTTTCAGCCTTTGATTCGAATGACGATATAGTTCATGTGGGGTTTGCATCTGATGGACATTTAATGGTTTATTCGAAATCGGGTGCTTATGAGTCTAGTTATTTTTTAGATGGAAATGATAGAAGTGGTGTAAATTGTAGTTATACAACCCCTGGTGGTGGAAATGTAGTATCTGTTGATGAAAACTCACCAGCTGGAACATTTACGTCTGATTGGAATTATGTGGAAGGTAGTGGTGATTTGGATGAGTGTAATGGAGGTTTTGTAGGTGATGAATATGTATACTTCATTACAAATGAATATCCATATGTTCCTCGATGTTTGAAGGGAGAGTTTGTAGAAGCAGCACCTGGAGGGGCAGGTGGTGAGTTACCTGGTGGTAGGCCACCAAGAAGGTAAAGAAAAAGCCTCTGAAGAGGCTTTTTATTGATCTGAACCTACAACTACTTTTGATGGTTTGATTAATTTGTCGTTAAATGTGAAGCCTTGCTCTAGGGTTTCTATGATTTGGTTTTGAGGTGCTCCTGGAACTGCTGTGATGATTTCGTGGTGGTTTGGGTCAGCTTGTTTTCCGGTTCCAGGAAGAAGTTCTAGGCCTGAGTTTTGGAGGAGTTTGAGGAATTGTTCTTGGATACTATGAACTCCTTTTACCCAGTCGTTATCTTTTATTTCTTCTGGGGTTTGTGAGATGGCTCTTTGAAGGTTGTCGTAGATTGGCATTATTTTGGTAATAATGTCGATTTGCCCCATGTTCATAAGAGTTGAGCGTTGTTCTTCGGCGTGTCTTTTGAAGTTTTGAAGATCTGCTAAGGCTCTTTTGGCAGTGTTAGTCATATTTTCTAGATCTGCTTGAAGAGTTTGAATATCTTGTTCTGTAGTTTCAGTTTTTTTGTCGTCTTTATTCATGATTGATTAGTTTAGTTATTTCTTCGAGAATTACAGAGTTTGTAGCGTAATTCATTCTAGTTGGCCCAAGTATTCCGATATAACCTTGGATGTCTTGGTGGGCGTATTTGGATATGATCATACTACAACTTTGGATTTCGGGGATAATATTTTCTTGTCCGATGAATATTTCTGATTTGTTTGGGCTTATCTCTAATGAGTCGATTGTTTTTAGGAAGTTGTCGTTGTGTTCAAAAACTTCTATAACTTGACTGGCTTGAAGTGGGTCTTGGAAAAATTCTGGTTTCTTTAGAACGTTACTAAGTCCTAAGTAAAAGGCTCTTGAATCTGGAAATGTGGCAAAACTGATGTTTTGAGTTGATTCTGATAGAACTGATACAGCATCTTGGATACGTTTTTTGACTTGTTCTTTCAGGAATTTTTGACGTACATCTTGAAGTAGTGGTTTGGCAATTTTTCTTGCTTCTTCTAGGTCGAGGAGGTCGTTAACAAAAACTCTGTACCCTAGGTCTGTAGGAATTCTTCCAGCTGAAGTATGTGGCTGAATAACTAAGCCTTCTTTTTCTAGAGAGGCCATATCGCTACGAATAGTGGCAGGGCTTACTTGAAAGTTGTAGCCAACCATGATGGTTTTTGATCCAACAGGTTGAGCTGACTTAATGAATTCTTGAATTATGGCTTTGAGTATTTTTTGTTGTCTTTCGCGCATTATTTATAAATCAGTTTTGAATTGTGTCGAAATTATAATTACTTGATTTAGGTTTGGCAAATCTGTATATTTGCGGCACTAATAAGTAAATCATTTGAAATGAGTAATAGATCATCATCAAAACAACATTGTTTTGTAGGGAAAAGTTTTCCTAAAGCAAAAAAGAGAAAAAGAAGAAACAAATTCTTAGCTAGAAAAAGAAGAGAGGAAGAAGCAAAAGATGCAAAGAAAGATAAGAAAAAAGTAGCTAAAAAAACTACTGCTAAGAAAACAACAAAGAAAAAAGAGGCTGCAAAAGCATAACTTCTTTTTCTAGTTTGAATGAAGCCCCTGTGGGGGCTTTTTTTATGCGTTCATTTGATCAGCAACGTATTCGGCCATGTTGATCAGTCTTTCGGAATAACCCCATTCGTTGTCGTACCAGGCTACAACTTTTAAGGTGTGTTTTTCTAAACATTCTGTCAGTTCTGCGTCGACGATTGAGGAGTGTGGGTTACCTGTGTAGTCTGTTGAAACTAATGGTTCGTGCGAAACAGATAGTACCCCTTTAAGAGTTCCTTCTGAAGCTTTTTCTAGAACGTAATTTATGTCTTCAACTGTGGTTGGAGTTTTTACGTTACAGATTAACTCGATCATAGAAACTGTTGGTGTTGGTACTCTTAGCGCAGATCCGCTTATTTTATCTTTGAGGTTTGGTAGAACTAAGCTTAACGCTTTTGCTGCACCTGTTGAGGTAGGGATAATAGATAGAGCAGCGGCTCTAGCACGGCGGTTGTCTTTTTTGTGGAAGCTGTCGGCGAGAACTTGGCTGTTTGTATAGGAATGAACTGTGGTCATGAACCCGTTGATGATTTGGAAGTTTTCATCGATGACTTTAGCTACTGGGGCAATACAGTTAGTTGTACATGAAGCATTTGAGATTATGGTTTGGCGATCTGGGTTGTACTTTTGGTGGTTGATACCGTAGCAGAAGGTTGGGATTTCTCCTTTTCCTGGAGCTGATAGGATTACGGTTTTAGCTCCAGCTTCTAGATGTTTGGAGGCAAGTTCTTTGGTTTTAAAGATTCCTGTGCACTCTAATACAATGTCAATTTGGTTCTCTTTCCATGGTAATTCAGCCGGGTCTTTGATCTGAGTGTATTTTACTGGATTACCGTCTATATATATGTTTTCTTCGTCGTGGGATATTTCATGACCAATCTGACCGTAGATAGAATCCCATTTTAGTAGGTGGGTAGCTTGTTCGATAGGTGCAAGGTCATTGATGGCTACTATGTTTATTTTTTTATGTTTAAGATGGGCGCGGAAGCTAAGTCGACCGATTCTTCCGAATCCGTTTATGGCAACTTTGACAGGAGTCATAAAATTTTGTTAAATTATTGTACTAATTATAACTTATTATTGATCTAATTTATAGAGCATGAGGCATTTGAAACTTGAGGGTAAATTTGATTTTGAGAAAATATTTGATGAGATCTATCAGTACATAGAATCAGGAAAGGTTGTTCTTATGGCGGCAGATACTTGTTATGGTTTTACGGGTGACTCAAGTAACTATGAGGTTAGGGACAAGATCCGGAAGTTAAAACAGATGCCTGAGGATAAAATGATAAGTTTGTGTATGGGAGATAAGGCAATGCTGGTTGATTTCTTGGATTTGGATCTTGTGACAGCTGAACTGGTAGAGGAGTATTTACCTGGGTTTTTGACGATAGTGGCGAGAGGTAACAAAGATAATGATTTGGATTTTGATGATGGGTGTTTAGAATATGAGAATATGAAGGAGGGGAAGTTTGTTGGGGTTCGTTTACCTGAACATAATTTGATGACGAAACTATCTAGGAAGCTTGGAAAGCCATTGTTTACGACTTCTGCGAATGTGCATGGTAAGCCTAGTTGTTACTCGTTGCATGAGTTGCAGGAGCAGATGGGAGATAGCTTTTTGGAGATCGATCTGATTGTTGATGCAGGTGTACTTGAATATGAGGCTCCTTCTTCTGTGGTGAAGGTTGATGATAATGTTATATCCGTTTTGAGGTCTGGTAGAGTATCGGATGAGCTAGTTGGAAGGTATAAGTTGAAAGAAAATTAGATTTGAGTATTGCTTTATAAAAAGCCTGATTCTGATTGTTTTGGTGCTGCGATAATTTGACTTTGGGGTGGGTTTGATGTTATAAATTGCACACTATAATTTTGAATTAACATATGTATTTTGATGAAGTGGGACTATCTATGAAGCATGTACCTGTCCTTTTAGATGAGGTTTTGAAAAGGCTTGATATTCAGCCAAATGATATTGTAGTTGATGGAACTCTTGGACTTGGTGGTCACACGAAAGAGATGGTTAAACTTATTGATGGTGGTAAATTGTATGCTTTTGATTTGGATAGAAGAAATATGCAAAAAGCTCGTCAAAATTTGAAGAAGTTTGAGGGTAAAATTGCATATATAAACGATAGTTTTGATAGAGTTGATCATTATTCTAAGGTTATGAAGTTGGATGGTTTGGATAAAATATTGCTTGATCTTGGGTTGTCTTCACCGCATTTGGATAATGCTGAAAATGGGTTTTCATACAAGCACAATGGGCCTTTAGATATGAGATATAATCAAAATGAAAACATCACAGCTGCAATGATTCTGAATAACCTTAGTCATGAGAAATTGACTGAGTTGTTTAGAAATTATGGTGAATTACCTGCGGCTCCTAAGCTAGCAACTATTATTGTAGAAGAAAGGGAAAAAGCTCCATTTAAGTATACATTGGACTTTGTGGAGAGAATTGATGATTATTTACCAGTAAAGCATAGATCGAAGAGATTAGCTTGTATTTTCCAAGCGTTGAGAATTTCTGTAAATGATGAGCTTAATAAAGTTTACAAAGGTATTAGAAAAATGTTTGAGCTAATGAATCCAGGTGGAAGAATGGCTGTGATTAGTTATCATTCATTGGAGGATAGAATAGTGAAGCAGTATTTCAACGAACTTTTGAAGCCTGAGCCTAAGAATGAAATGGAAGCACTTAAATCGGTACATGGTGAACCACTAATAAAATTGGTAAATAGAAAAATAATTGTTCCTTCAGACAAGGAGATTGAAGAAAATCCAAGAGCTAGAAGTGCTAAAATGAGAGTAATTGAAAAGCTCTAAGTTAGAAATTTGAAAAAAGAAACGCCTCAGATATTGGGTCATGGAAAAATAGGGAAGTCTTATGGGCTTCTCTATTCTTTTTATATGGGGAGATTTTCTTTGGTAAGTATGTGGTTGATTTTTATTGGAGTTTTGTTTGTTGGTTATGTGATGACTTTTCATGTTCAATCTGATTTTGAGAAAGAGAGTTATAAACTTAAATACGAAAGATCTCAGTTGATGGAGAATAGGCAGGATGAACAGCAAAGGTTATCTGACCTTCAATCTTTAGATGGAGTGAAAGGAGGGGAGGGGATGGTTGAGCCTGAAAATATTGAGTTTTTGTGGTAGAATAAATAGATATTTAAATATTTGTTATGAGTAGAATGAAATTTTTCGAAAAAGCTTGGTTTAGTAAAGGAGAAAAGAAAAATATGATGAAGATGGTTATGGATAGTGGTCATTGTATGATGCTTCCTTATGATCAGTTTGTGGAGCATGATAACAGACATAGTTTTGCACATAAGAGAGCTAATGACCCTGATTTTATTATGGAGCTAGCGGTGAAAGGTGGTTTTAACGCAGTTGCTGTGCATTATGGTGTTGCAAAAAGATTTTGGAAAAAATGGAATAAGAAGATTCCACTTGTGGTAAAGGTAAATGGTAAGACTTCCATTCCATCACAAGATCATGCATTAAGTACACACACTAGCTTTGTGAAAGATGCTTATGAGTTAGGAGCTTCTGGTATAGGTTATACACTGTACTACGGTTCTGATAGACAAGATGAAGATCTTCCTCAGTTGGCGAGAGTACGTCAGGAGTGTGAGAAGTATGATCTTCCTTTAATAGTTTGGGCTTATCCGAGAGGAGAAGCTATGGATGCTAAAGGTGGAACTAAAACTAGTTATGCCTTGGAAAGTGCGGCTAGATTGGCAGTTGAAATGGGTGCTACCGTTGTGAAATCAAATATTCCATCTGATCCTGAAGATAGTTTTATAGAAAATAAGTTGATTCCGAAAGAGTTTAGGGATTTTGAAAAGGAAATGATGAAAAAGACCGAACATGAGAGGAAGTTGATCAGAACAAAGAGAGTGGTGGAGGCTGCGGCTGGTATTCCAGTTCTTTTTAGTGGAGGTGGAAAGAAAGATGAAAAAGAAGTTATTGAAAATACAAAATATGCAAAGGAGGCTGGGGCATTTGGGTTGATTTATGGGCGGAATATGTGGAAAAGAGAAATGGATAATGCTTTAAGTTTAGCTAAGAAACTACAGGATATATTGAGTAGTTAGCTTGTGAATAAGGGCTTGTCTTGATTGACAAGAGTGGATAAATAATCTATTAATTGGGTGTATAAAAGTTTGAATGGATACACCCAAAAAGAAGAGCGAGAAGGATATCCAAAAGTTAGTTACTAGATGGTTGAAAGGAGAGAATGAGGCTTTTGGTGAGCTATATGATTATTATATTGATAATCTATATCGTTTTATTTATTACAAAGTTAAAGATGAAAAAGACGTGGAGGACCTGGTTGAGATTGCTTTCTTGAAGGTATTTGAAAGTAAAGATAGCTTTAACCCTAAGAAGAGTTCGTTTGGGACTTGGCTTTATAATATTGCTAGGAATACGGTGATTGACTTTTACAGGACAAAAAAAGAGACCGTGGAGATTCCTGTTAGTCATTCTGAAACTGATGGTGGAGACATTAAGGATAAAGTTGATGGTACTTTGAACTCTGATGTTTTGAAAGAAGCTTTGGATAAGATTTCTGAAAATAATAAAGAATTAGTTATTTTCAGATTTGTGGAGGAATTATCTTATACAGAGGTTTCTAAAATATTAAAAAAGAAAGAGGGGACTGTAAGGGTAATGCAGTATAGAGCTTTGAATGAGTTGAAGGATGTTTTGACTGAAATGGGGTTTGACTATGAGGATTTTTAAATAATAAGTAACATTTTTGTAAAACTTTCGTACAATTGTGTGAAGTAAGAAAAATATGAATATAAATAAGAAATTTTTATCAGATTTGGATCAGACTTTTAAGTCTAAAAAATACCAGAAAACTGGGGATTTTAGATCTTTTTTGGTTGATGAGAAAATTTCTGAAGTTAATAGTTTGAGTAAGGCTTTTAATGAACCTACAATGAGTTTAAGAGATAAGGTTCTTTTGAAAGAGAAGCTTTATACAATAATGAATATCAAAGAGAATGCTTTAGGGTGGAAATCTTATATGCAGACTTTTGCTGCTGGTTTTATGGCATTGGCCCTAGTCTTTACGTCTGTTTTTGACTATGGAGATGGTATTGAGACTGCGAATGCGAGTTCTCCTATTTCTATATCTGCTGTGAGCGGTGAAGTTAAGGTTATCCGATTGGGGAAAGAGCTTTTGGCTTATCCTGGCTTTAATGTCAACCCTAGTGATAGGATTATGACTGATGGAGGGTTTGTGGAAATGATTTTTGCAGATAAATCTATAATGAGACTAGATAGTAATTCCGAGATAGTTATTGATGATGTGGATAACTTTTCTGGAAAGACAGATTCATCTATGACTGTTAAGAGAGGAAGTCTCTGGTTTAATGCTTTTGGAGGGGCAGACCGTTTGTCTGAGTATAATTTTAAGACGGCTGAGATGCTGATTGAAGTTGATGATGATTCTGTGATTAATTTAGAAGTTAATGATTTATTTGGTCAGGTTGCTGTTTTTGGAGAGAGTGCTGAGGTTAATTACAAGAATAAAGGTCAGTTTCAAACTTCGGTTTTGAGAAAAGGGGATTTGATTAAAGTTAAAAAAGAGCAAGACTCAATATCTGTAGTAGATACCGTACTTATGGCGGATGACTTGAAGATTAATCAAAGAACTTGGTATTTGGATAATATGAAGAAAGATAGACTTTATGAGGAGTCTTTAGTGGAGACAAGTATATTGGCTAGTAAAGATAAGGTGAAAGTGACTCCTGATAGTTTGTGGTATCCATTAAAGGAAGCTCAGAGAGCCGCTAAGTTGGCTTTAACTGTTGATCCGGTTAGGAAGGCTGAGGTTGAGTTGGAGATTGCTGATGAGAAGCTTCATGAAGCTAGAATACTTTCTGTAGAAGGTAAAAAAGATTTAGCGAAAAAGACTATTGATGCTTATCAGAAAAACTTAGGTAATGTGTTGGATATTGCTTCAAAAGTTGAGACAGATAAGAAAGATGTTGAAGGGTCAGCTAAACTTAAGAATGATGCTAAAGTGCTTGTGGAAAATCATAAGAGAGAAATCTTGGCTGAGGATAAAGAAGATGATATTAAAGAGGCTTTATTGAATACAGAGCTTAAAGTAGCTGAGGCTTCAGGTGAAAAGGTTAAAGTTAAGTTGAAACAGTTGGATGAGGAAATTGATAAGATTACCAGTGTGGATACTGATCTTGTTGTAGATGATAATACAATTGAGCAACAAAAAGAAAAGGTAAATAAAGTTGTGGTAGATTTTACGGAAACACTAAAAGAAGCTCAGATGAGTGGAGAAGAGTTGGATGAGGATTTGTCTAAGTTGATTCAGGAGAGAGTTATTGATTTGAGTGAGTTAGTTGATGAAGATGAGGCTCCAGTGCTTAAAGATAAGATTAAGGAAATTGGAATTGAGATTGATGAAGAAGTTTCTGAAGAGAGTGAGATTGTGGAGGAAGATGTTATCAAGACTAAAATAGAATTGGATGAGTTGGAGAATGAAGTTGTGACTGAAACTGAAAATAGCTCAGAGGAAGAAGAAGCTGAGCTAGATGGTGAAGAAAATGTTGAAGTGCCTGAAGTAGAGGAAGTTATTATTCCTAGTAGAGAAGAAAATTAAAATAGTTTATAGATGAAAAAAGCCCTTTCTTTATTGGAGAGGGCTTTTTAGTTTTAGATGATGTTGGCTAGAGTTAGGATCAGTCCAAGCATGCATGAGAACATACTTATGGTCCAGAAACGCATCGTTACACGAAACTCTGGCCATCCAAGATATTCAAAATGATGATGTAGTGGTGCAATGTGGAATACTTTTTTATTACGTAATTTTTTTGAAGTTAGTTGGATGATAACTGATAGAGTCTCGATGATGAAAATAAATCCAATGAAAAGTAATAAAAGGACTTCATCTATCATGAAAGCTGTGACGGCCATGGTTGCTCCAAGGCTGAGAGCTCCGGTGTCACCCATAAAGAATTTGGCTGGTGGTATGTTGTTCCATAGAAACCCTGCTATTGCTCCGCAGAGGCTGGCACAGAAGGTGAATAGTATCCATTGGCTGTTCAGGAAGGCTATGAAACCAAGTGAGGCAAATGACATGATTGATAGTCCTGCTGCAAGGCCGTCTAGTCCATCAGTAAAATTTACAGCGTTGGCAAATCCAGTTACAAAAAGAATGAAAAGAGGTATGTAGAATACACCTAGCTCTAGGTTCATTCCTAGTAGGTCGATGCTGCTGTAACCAAGTTTCGTATTGAACCACCAAGCTCCTAATCCACTGAGAAGTAACATCCAGGTTAGTTTGGGAAGAGATCTTATTCCTTTGACTGTTCCGATTTTTTTTACATTGAAAATGTCGTCTACAAGTCCAAGAAGTCCAAATGAGAAAAGTGTAAATAAAGGAAGGTATGTTTCTCTTCTGTTGATTAGTCCGTACTGGATGATATCTAGTTCTTGTAGAATGAATGTCACGATTGATAAAACTAGGATTGACCCCCATATGAGTAATCCTCCCATTGTTGGGGTGTTTTTTTTGTGTTTGTGAAGATCTTTAAAAAGTTTTGCATCTTTTCCGTCCATGGCTTCTTCACGGATTTGTTGGCCGAATTGGAATTTTTTTAAAATTCTGGTGAATGGTCCAGTTAGAGTTGTAACTAAAAGGAAAGTAAATGCTGACGATCCTAGAATTAGGGTTAAGTTTGTAGAGAGTTCGTTAAAAATTTGTGAGTTCATAACTAGTACTTAATGTTATTTTTGGCCCAATCTAGCATAGTTTTTGTGTCTTGGAAACGACTGTTGCTACCTATAATTATGGATATTTGAGGGTTGGATTGATTGGTTGTAGAGATTAGGCATTGTCCGGCTGTGTTGGTTGTACCAGTTTTAAGACCGTTGATTTGTTGGAAGTTTTGTAGTTCTTTATTTGTATTTCTGAGATTATGTGAAATGAGTCCGTTAGATGAGGTTACTGTGGTTGATTGGATATTAGCGAAGTTTGTGAGGTTTGGGTTTTGGATAACTTGTAGTGTTATATTAAGAAGGTCGCTTGCGGTTGAGTAATTTTCAGGTGAGTCATACCCCATTGGATTGCTGAAGTGTGAATCGTTCATGTTTAAATCAAGAGCATACTGGTTCATTTTTTGGACAAATTCTTCTGTGCTTCCTGCGTTGTGAACGGCTAGTGTTATGGCTGCATCATTAGCTGAGTTTATTAGAAGACCTTTAAGTAGATTTTCAATAGTGATTCTTTCTCCTGCTCTTAAATACATAGTTGATCCACCAACTCGAGTAGCTTCGAGTGGTACGGTTACAACTTCTTGAAGGTCGTTTTCTTGAGAAATGATGTGAGCTGTGATGAGTTTAGTTAGGCTGGCAATTGGTAGTTTCTGATTAGGGTTTTCGGAAATTAGTACTGAATTTGAGTTTTGATCGAATAGTAGATAACTTTTAGCAGTTAAAACTGGTCTTTCGCTAGAGATGAAAGTTGGTTGAGTGATTTGTTCAGCTTGAGTTGCTTGTAGATCAGCTGAGTGTGGGTTGAACAATAAATTGATAAATATGGATAATATGATTTCTATCATGTAGTTGGATTATCTTCTGTTTCAGAAGTACTTTCTGGGTTTTCTTGATTTTCGTCACTTGAGTCAGATGATTCTTCTTGAGGTTCTGTTGATTCTTCGTCTGTTTCTTCTTCGCTTTCGGTTGGGTTTTGAGCTTCTCGGTTTTCTTGGATTGCTTGTTGAATTCGACTGTTTAGAGAAGAGTAAACATCGAGTTTTTGAGTTATTTCTTTGAGGTCTTGTCCTAGAGTTATATTGATTGTAACTTGATCAGTTAGTATATCTGATTCTTGGACAGGTGTTTGGTTTTCATCTAGTTCTATGGGAGTGTAGGTGATTTGAGATGTTGGTATTTCAAGTAGTTGATTTATACTTTCTGTTACTTGTTGAGCTAATAGTTCATTTTGACCAATGATTTCGATTTGAGAAAGTTCGTATTGGTCATTGTCTGCGTTGGCTGTGCGGTTAACAGTGAATCCAAAGCGTTTTAGGTTTTGTTTAACTGATCCAGCAAAGCCGTTAATGTCTGTTCCGTTGAATAGATTGATTTCTGCATTTGATTCCATTGAGAATGGGTACTTACGATGTAGGCTGAAGTAGGTGTGTATTTGGCTATTTGTTGTGTCTGCTGGGATAAGTACGTAGGCATTGGAGTATTCTGATCTTGGTGGATTGTATAAGAATCCTCCTTTTTGGTTTGGGTCATCGTGTACTGGTAGGTTGACTAATCCTTCAACTGGGAATTCTTGAGCAAGTTTGGCTAAAGTAAGAATTTCTCTGAGCTCTAAGTTTGTTTCAATATGTTCGGATACACTTCGGTAAATGTTGGTTAATAAGGTTGGATTTGAAGTTAGGTTACTTTTGATTGCTTTATCCTTCATTGCGTAGATAAGTTGTTGTTGACGTCTGGATCTGTCGAAATCACTTGTGGATTTTCTACTTCTAGCAAATTTAAGTGCTGTTGCTCCATCAAGTTCTTGAATACCTTTTGGTAGTGAGAAGGTTTGATAGGTGTGATTTGGTCCTGGATATTCAGGATCATAAATAGCTTCTTGGTTCTCGACTGTAACTCCACCTAGTTCGTCGACTATTTCTACGAGGGCCTGGAAGTCTATTTTTATATTATAGTGAATATCGATATTGGTAAGATCTTCTAAAACTTCTTCGAGAACTAGAGCTGCTTCTTGGTGTGAAGATTGATATTTTTGGTTTGCGTATACGCTATTTATTCTTTGGGAGATAATCTCTGGATGGGATACGTATAAATCACGTGGTACTGAAGTAAGGATGCTTGATGAGGTTGATGGATTTACTGAAGCTATAATTAGAGTATCTGTTAGGTCGCTTCCGTCATGGCCTTCTCCTCCGGTTCCCATGAGTAGGAAGTTTGTGTAGCCGAGTTCATCTTGTTTGAGTTCTTTGGCTATGTTGTTTACGACTGCATCTTTAATGACCTTTTGTGGTAGTTCGGATTTTAAGGCAAATGTGGTACCTGATATTAGTATTAAAAGTATCAATATCAGTTTGTATCTTATCTTTCTTTTAGGTTTATCTTCTTTGCTAAGTTTGTTTTTGGGAACTTTATGACTTTGAAAATTCATAAATTGAATTACGAGAATGTGAGTGTATTCTAGCAAACTTTTAGGAAAAAGAATTTGTTTTTTTAGGTTTTTGTGGCTTGGTTTTAAAGTTTTGGTAAATTGTGAGATTTAAAATTGAGTTGTTACTAAGTTTGAATTATTGGAATTAACATTTTTAGTATTTTTGGTTGGATGTTTTTATTTAATTTTTTATGTGCCTTTCTGGTGGAGTGTTTTAGGGTTATGTTTATTATTGACTTTATGTAAGGGGTATAGCTTGAGTTGGTGGTATTTGTTGTTAGTTGGTTTTGTGATTTTGAGAGTTTTTAGTTTTATGGGAGTAGGGGAATTGGATGGTGTATTGGATAATGGTGATGTGGTCATAGTTTCTGGTGAAATTTGTTTGGAGCCTGATATTAGGCGAAATGACGTTAGGTATGTGGTGTGTAGTGATGAGTTTGATACTCGGATTTTGTGGAAGGATGATTTGGAGAATATGTTTGAGATAGGAGATGAAGTTGTTTTGAATTGTGTTTTAGAGGAGCCTTTTGAGGAGGATGGTTTTTCGTATAAAAATTATTTGAGGATTTTTAAGGTTGAAGGGTTGTGTGTAGGAGAATTGATTGAATTTGTGAGAGGTGGTTTTGATTTGAGGAAAAGTATCTTACGCTTTAAGAATTATACTATTGGTTATTTTGATGATGTTCTTTTGGAGCCGGTTAGTAGTTTGATGAATGGTATTATTTTGGGTTCAAGGAGAGGTTTTGCTGAGGATATAATGGATGATTTTGCCAGAACTGGTTTGACTCATATTATTGCGGTTTCTGGATATAATGTGGCTTTAGTTTTGTTGGTTATTGAAAAGTTGTTTTGGTGGGTGCCAAGGAGGTCTAGATTTTATATTGAGGTTTTAAGTTTGGTTGGATTTGCGTTCTTAACAGGGTTATCTGCAAGTGTTTTGAGAGCTTGTATAATGGGTGTTTTGACACTGTGGGGTGTGAGGTCTGGTAATGTGAGAAATTTTTGGAGGATTTTATTGGTATGTGTTTTGATGATGGGGTTTTGGAATCCTGCCTATTTGTATTTCGATGCATCATTTCATTTATCTGTTTTAGCTACAATTGGTGTAGTAATGGGTGGTAAAATTATTGATTTTGATCCGGAAAAAGACTTCCTTGGTTTAAAAGAAGCTTTTTTGATGACTATGTTTGCTCAAGTTTTTACTACTCCTTTGATACTTTTGAAGTTTGATTATTTTTCTTTGGTTTCTCCGGTGGCAAATGTTTTGGTGGCCCCTTTTTTACCGGTTTTAATGTTTTTAGGAGTTTTAGTTTTTCTTGGGGAGTTTATTTTTCCATTTGGTGTATTTACGTGGCTGGTCGTTTTTATAATTGAAATTTTAGGAAGAGTTTTCTTTGTGATTGTTGAGCTTGTGAGTAGATGGGAGTTTTTAGTGGTAGAGTTGGATGGTTTAGATAGAGGTTTGCTAGTGTCTTTATATGTCTTGGTGATGATTTTGCTATTGAGTGCTTATGTATGGAGAAAGAATCAAGCAATATCATCTAGCGATACATCTTCTTCAAGTTGAAGAAGGTTGATGTGGTCGAGTGAGTTTCCAATTATTCCTTGGAAGTCGCCGTGCATACCTGAGGTGTTTAGAATTACACGATCAATTTCTTTTGATCTTTTAGCCCAAATTCTTTCCATGGCTCTTCTTTCTTTTTCTAAATCTGTACGCATTGTGTCGAATGCTGAAACGATATTTTCAATTCTGTTTTTAAATTGCTTGGATGATAGGTAGTCGTAGAGGAGTTCCATTTTGGAGCCTTTGTTAGCTTGTGATTCTTTAGCATTGGATAGGTCTAGAATGTATTTCCGAGTTAATCTAGCTACTTCAAGAGCGTAACGTGTGTGAGTTATCCAAACTCCATCTTGGAAGGCGAAGTTTTCTATGTCATCTGGTAATGTTCTGGATACGATGATACACAGATCTGATTGTGATTTGGCTTGGTCGTCTTTGAGTTTTTTGATCCAATCTTGATTCCAGGCTTTAGTGTTTTTGATCTCCCACAGAATAGTACCGCTGTGTTGGCCTAGAGAGTTATTGATCTTGTGGATTAGGTCTGCTCCTTTTATTCCGGTTGGTACATCTTCGATATTGTCCTGGAAGAATTCTCTTTGAAGAATCTCTTTAATGTCGTTTTCTAAGGCGTCACCTTGGGTTTGTTGAGATCCTTGTTCTGATTTCCTTTTAAGTTCTTCGATTGTTTTTCGAAGTTGCTCCATTTGTTGGTCTTTTTCTTTGATTTTGAGAGCTTGTTCCTCTTGGAGGTTTTTGGTGAGTTCTTTTTGTATTTTTTCGGTTTCTTGGTTTAGTCTTTTTTGTAAGTCTAATTCGAGTTGTTTTTCTTTTTGTTGAAGTTGGCGTTGTTGTTTGAGTAATTCGGATTGTTCTTTGGAGAGTTTTTGGATTAGTTCTTCTTGCTCTTTGGTTTGATCTTGGAGGGTTTTTACTTGTAGGTCTTGTTTCTTTTTGGCTTCAAGTTGAGCTTTTTCCCATAGTTCTTTTTTGATCTGATTTTCTTTCTTTTGAAGTTCTTCTTGATGTTTTTTTTGGAGGTTTTGTTGTTGGGATTCAAGTTTTTTGTTGAGCTCTTGTATGGAAGCTTTGTATTCTTTTTCTTGGTCTTTGATAGCTTGTTGCATGTGTTCTTGGAGTTGTCCTTGGAGTGCTTGGTCTAAGCTTATCTGGTTTTGGCAATGAGGACACTTGATCTGGCTTTGGAGGTTAGAATTCATTTTTGTAAATTAGTTTGAATTGATTATATATTGAGGTGAGAGTATAGTCACCATAGGTTTTGAAAGTTAACTTTACAACAATGAGAATCTGGGTGATGGTTAGAAAAGTTGGGGGTAAATATGAGAAAATATATTTAGATAAGTTTGAAATAACTGGTAAGCCTGAGGTTGAATTTGTTTGGATAGGTGATGAGTTATCTGAGAATGACTTAGGGTTTTTAGAAGATTGTGTAGAAGGTAAGACAGAAGTAGCTGAGCATTTAGATAGATTTAACTGGAGTGGAACTGAGTTTCAGGAAAGTGTTTGGAAGAAAATATGTGTAATACCACGCGGTGAGGCTTGGAGTTATGGGGAGGTTGCTGAAGAGATTGGTAGGCCTAGGTCTTTCAGGGCTGTAGCAAATGCATGCTCTAGAAACCCTTTTGCATTTGTAATTCCTTGTCATAGAGTTGTAGCTTCTGGTGGGAAACTAGGTGGGTATTTTTATGATTTGAAACTAAAGGAGGTTCTTTTAGTATGGGAAGGAATGTGATATAATAATGTGATAACAAAATATATGAATACTGATAAAAAAGAGGATAAAGTTTTGGGGGATCTAGATAAAACCATTGATGAGAAAGGGAAAGATTTTTGGGATAAGTGGAATGAGAGATTAGCATATGCTTTTGAGAAGATTGCATTAATGGATCAAAGTAATGAAGGAAAAGAAGAGATTTCTAGGACTGTGGTGGAAGATTCAAAGGTTGATCTTTTGTATTGGTCTCAGATTGTATTGTCAGCTTTGATTGCGACTTTGGGGCTTCTACAAAATTCCGTTGCTGTAGTAATTGGAGCGATGCTTTTGGCGCCTTTATTTATACCTTTGCAGGCTCTTGCTTTTGCTATAACAGAAGGGAAAAGTTCTTTGTTTTGGAGGGCTTTGGGTGTGATTGTGGCTAGTTCTATTTTGTCGGTTGGTATTGCTATGTTTGTTGTTTTACTGGTGCCTTTGCAGGTAGAGACTTCAGAGATTTTGGCGAGAGTGAGTCCGAATATATATGATTTGTTTATAGCTGCTTTTTCTGCGGTAATAGCATTACTTGCTTTAGTTTATAAGAGGTTATCTCAAAGTGTTGCAGGGGTGGCGATGGCTGCTTCCTTGATGCCTCCGCTTGGGGTAATTGGAATTCAGATTGGTTTTGGAAATATTGAAAAAGCATTAGGGGCTACGCTTTTGTATACAACAAATATTGTAGCGATTATTTTGGTGGGAGTTTTAATGTTTATCTTGTATGGTTTTCATCCGCATAAAGAAAAGTCATATAGTGTGATTGCTAGGGGAATGTTTTTACTTGTTGTAACTGTTGGACTTTCGGTTCCTTTGGTGGCGAGTATACAGGCTCAGCAGTCTCGGATTAGCTTATATAATACAGTAGAGGATCAGTTGGATAATTCTTTAGCGGTTGTGATTCCTTCTGGTGAGATAAGTGAGCTTGAAGTAAATGGTAGTCCAAATGAGATTGAGATTGGATTGGACTTGAGGGTGCCTGAGGAAGTTACTTTGTTTGAGACTGATTTGCAGAGATTTATTGATTTGGTTTCTACAGGACTAGATAGGGAGGTTAATTTGAATTTAGATATTATTAGAACAGCTACTTTGAATAAGCAAATTGATGATAATCAGGAATTAGAGGGAATGATTGGTGATTTTGTAAGGAAAACTTTTGCAGAGTATGATGGAAAGGTTTTGGTTAATTATGAAAGTTTGAGGGAAGAAGATAATGTAAGGTTGAGGCTTGTGTATGCTTTGGAGGATAACGAAGATTTTAGTGATGCTGAAAAGGAAGAGTTGTTAGATGATTTATTTGATGAGTTTGAAGAGGTTCGGTTTCAGTTGAGCTGGGTGCCTTTGAATTATGTAGCTGAAGTTGATGAAGATGCTGAGTCTATGGAAGAAGATGTTAGAGAGTTTTTAGAGTCCCAGCTTGCACAAGGTTGGTATGTTATTAGGTCTGATGTAAGGAGATTGGATGTAGAAGGTGAGGACTTGTATGATCTTAATATATGGTTGTCTTTGCCAGAGTCAGCTAAAGAACAAATCTCCGATAATGTGATAGTTGATAGTGAGATTGAAAGAGCTATTAATAGATATTTAAATAGTCAGTATACAGCTGAGGAAAGGCCTGATTATACTTATAGTTATGAGCTTTCATTCAGAGAGCCAAGTGTAAGAGGTGGCGGGCTTTAGTAAATTAAGGTCTATAAACCTTTAGGTTAGTTTCATGTGGGATTTATTTTGTTTGCAATATTTTAATTTTATTGTGTTTTATGGTTAAGGGTGTTACTGTGTGCTTCGTAAAATCAATGAAAGGAGAAAATTAGTCGGATTATCGCATTCTTGTTGAAAGGATAGCTTGAGGATTAGACTGGAAGAATGCTGAGTAGTTGATAAAACTATTCGATTAATAAAAAATATGAGTTTTAAAAATTTAGGTTTAAAAAAAGAAATTTTAGAAAGTATTGATAAGATGGGCTTTAAAGAGCCGAGTCCTATTCAAGAAAAAGCTATTCCGGTTGTTTTGGCTGGGAAAGATTTAATTGCACAAGCACATACTGGTACTGGTAAAACAGCTGCTTTTGGTTTGCCTGTGCTAAATAATTTATCAACTAAAAAAGAAGTGCAGGTGTTGGTGATGACTCCAACGAGAGAGCTTGCAAATCAGGTTAGTGATGAATTGTATAATTTTGGTAAGAATCTTGGTATCAAGACTGTTACTGTTTATGGTGGAAGTTCTTATAAAAGACAGATTGATCATATTCGAAGAGGAGCACAAGTTGTTGTTGCCACTCCGGGGAGAATGCTTGATCTTCTTAAGGGTAAGAAAATTAAAGATTTTGCACCATCAGTGGTGATATTGGATGAGGCAGATGAGATGTTGGATATGGGGTTTTCGGATGATATTCATGAGATAATTAGTTTTACTCCTAAGAAAAGGCAGACACTGCTTTTTTCTGCGACTATGTCTGATAAGATTAAAAATTTGAGTAGAAATATTTTGTTTGATCCAGAGCATATTTCTTTGGTAGATAATGATGCTCGTAGAGTTAATGATAGTATTGAAGAGCTTTATTGTGTGATTGAAGAAAATGAGCGTGATGATGCTGTTTTCAGACTTTTAGATGCGGAAGATTTTGATAAAGTTGTGATTTTCTGTAGAACTAAAAGAGAAGTAGATCGTCTTTCATCTTTGATGATGGGACGTGGTTATGTGGCTAAGGCTTTGCATGGAGATATTGACCAAAGAAATAGGGAAAAAGTTTTAGATAGTTTTAAAAATAAAGATGTAGAAGTTTTAGTGGCAACTGATGTTGCTGCTCGTGGTATGGATGTGGAGGAGATTACTCATGTAATTAATTTCCATATTCCTTTTGATTCAGATAGTTATGTACACAGGATTGGTAGAACTGGTCGTGCAGGTAAATCTGGGAAAGCCATTACTTTGGTTACACCAAGAGAAAATAGAGATCTTAGAAAGATTAGAAAAGATGTGGGTGAAAGAATGTCTTACGTCGAACTTCCTTCGAAAGGTTCATTGGCTTCAGGGAAACTGGATAGTTTGATGGAATCTTTGAGAAATCAAAAGATAAGTAAGGAAGCTGTTGAATTTGCAAAGCAGTTTGGAAAAGAGATGGACTTGGAAGAAATGTTTATGAAGTTGGTTAGTTTGAATCTGGTTAGTGATGAATTTAGCGTTGATGGTCCAGATAAGATTGGAGTATATGGAGAAAAACTTTCAAGATTTATAAAAGATCTAGACAGAAAAGGTGGAGGTAGAAGTGGTAGATCTCGTAGAAGAGGAAGATCAGGTGGTAGAAGAAGGCGAAGAAGAGGTGGAGGTGGCCGTAATCGTGGTGGTAGAAAAAGATAGTTTCAATGTTGGTTTATATTAGGTAGATTAGATTTGTAAATAATAAGAACTGAAAAATGAGAGTAGCTTTAGAAGGAATGCATAGGTCAGGAAAAGGCACTCAATTGGCATTACTGAAAGACTGGTTTGAGACTCAAAAGCTTGAGCCAGTTATTGTGCGTGGGGCTGCTTGTAGATCAGGAAAAGGTGTTGAGAACACTGATTATTATGATCCTTACAGTGAATATTGGAGAAAGTTCAGTAAAGATAGGCTGACTAGATCAGAAGATTGGAGTCAGGCTTTTTCAACAATAAATGAAGAATTGTATGAGTTTGATTTATTGTTTGGAAATAGAGTTATGCTTATGGATAGATGTTATTTGTCGAATGAGTTTTTCAGTGAAAGGTTTACTGGTATGAATGTTGAGAGACCATTTTTGCCTGATGTAGTTTATTTTTTGAGGGTTGATCGTGATACTTTGCTAGAAAGGTTAAACGGTGAAAGAAACTGGAAAGCTGAGTTCAGAAGAAATAACATTCTTCAATACTTTGATGAGTATGAGGAGTTTATGGAAGAAAGCTTTGAGTCCGGTAGAGTAGTGGAAGTGGATGGAAGCTTGGAGGTAGGAGAGATTTTGAAGTCGATAAAGGAGGATATTAGTGGGAGACTGGGGCTGGTTTTGAGAGATAATACTATTTCTCTTTAAACTTCTCTAAGTGAATTAATTCCTCAAAGGTTTTTCTAGGTAATCTTGGAAGCGGTTCTTTGGCTCGTTTTCCGATGGCGATCATTAAAGCTATTTTTCTGTCGTCGGGTATTTCTAGATGTTTTTTCATTTGGAGTTGGCGGAAGCCCATCATTGGGCAGGTGGCGTAGCCTAGGTTTTCAGCTGAGTATATTAGGGTCATGCAGGCAAGTAATGTGCTGCGCAGAGCCATGATTTCGTTTTTTTCTTGAGGTCTTTCTTTAGTGAGGGAAGCTTTGAAGCTGTCAGCTTTCTTTGGGGTTAGGTAGTTGTGGTCTAGCCATTGTTGGGTAATGCGGTCGGCGTGACGGTCTATTTTGGTGTCAGCAAGAGCAATTATTATAGCTGAGGCATCTTGCACATGTCTTTGGTTGTAGGCTATTTCTGAGATTTTTTGGATGTTTTTGGTTTCTTGAATCAGGATGAATTCCCATGGTTGTAAGTTGTAGCCGGAAGGTGAGAGGGAGGTTTCTTGAAAGATTTGTTCCCAATCTTTTTGAGGGATTTTTACTCCGGGTTGGAAATAGTGGCAGGCACGGCGATTTTGTACGATTTTTGAGAAGTCCATTTGAGTTGGTTTGTTTGTGAGGAATATATCAAGGGTGTAGTATTTTGTCGAATATTGACTAGTTAAGTAATTTTTTTGAAAAGATAGCTGTAGGTAATCCTGCCAGGCCTGTAAAGGGGAATCAGGTGAATAGATAGAGAAAGACAGTATAATGTGTTAAAATTAAGAGAATAAAATTATTTGATGGATACTTTGCGAGCAATACTTACAAATCAATGGGTTTTACTGATTTTGTTTGGGATAGGTTTCTTCTATGCTTTGAAAGTGTTGAGGTGGGTTTTGCATCATGTGATGGAGAAGACTTCTACCAAGGATCTAGTTTACTTGAAGATTGAGCTTCCTAGAAATGACTCTCAGAAAGATAGGCAGGAAGAAGTTGAGAAGGATTTTAAGGAGAAAATTGGGATAATGTCTCAATTCTTTAGGTCTTTGCACGAGGTGTCTGAGTTGAATTTGGGGAATAGGATTAGAGTTTGGTTGTTTCAATTGGATACTTTGCATTTTGAGATTTATTGTGAGAATTCTTTGATTGAGTTTAGAGTTTGTACTTATAAGGAATATCAAGATTTATTGGAGAAGCAGATAACTTCTTATTATCCATCAGCTTCGATTGATGTGTATGAACCAAAAGATATGAGAAAGAAGGGTTATCATACAAGAGGGTATTTTGCTTATTTAAATAAGACAAATTGGTACCCAATCAAGATGTATAAAGAGATTGAGAATGATCCTTTGAACGTTATAACCAATGCTTTGTCAAAGCTGAAGGAGGATGAAACTGCTTCGATTCATATGTCTATTCAACCTGCTTCGAATCGTTGGCAAAATGAAGCAAATGCTTTTGGTAACCAGTTGTTTAAAGGTAAGAAGCCAATGGGTGGTTTCATGAGGAAAATCCCCATTCTTGGATATTTGAATAGTATCTTTGTTGGATTGATTTTTGGTCCTGACAAAGTGAAGCCTGTTGATACAAATGCTCCTGGAGCTTCATCAGGTGACTCGTATGTAAGGATGCTTCAGACTGACGAGGAGTTGGCGAAGAGTGTGGGTACGAAGGCGGCTCAGGTTGGTTTCAATACTGTGATAAGGATTTTTGCGACGACTCCTACTAAGGATCGAACTGTGCAGATTTTGAATAGTATTTTTGTTGCATTTAACTCCTTGAAAGCGGCTAATTCGAATTGGTTTCAGATGAGAAGGATTGTTCCTTTGGATTTCATCAATAATAAGTTGATGGTGAATAGTTATGTGAATAAGTTTTTCAAGTTTGGGGAGAAAGAGTCTTTGCTTGTGCCGGATGAGTTGGCCAATGTGATTCATTTCCCGGATAGTATTTATAATTTTACTCCCTCGATAAAATGGCTTAAATATAAAGTTCTTCCAGCTCCGCCTGATACTCCAAAAGAGGGGCTTTACCTTGGGGATAATATCTACCGTGGGGATAAGACAAAAGTTCATATGTTGAGAGATGATCGTACGAGGCATTTCTATATAATCGGGAAATCTGGTGCAGGTAAATCGGTGTTTTTGACTTTTATGGCTCGTCAGGATGTGTGGAATGGAGATGGAGTATGTGTGATTGATCCTCATGGGGATTTGATTGAAGATGTTTTGACTTATGTTCCAAAAGAGAGAGCAAAAGATGTAGTTCTCTTTGATCCAGCTGATCAGACAAGACCAGTTGGACTAAATATCTTGGAGGCAACTGATCCAACACAGATGGATATGGCTTCTTCACAGGCTACTGAGATTTTCATTAAGTTGTTTGGAGATGAGATTTTTGGTCCGAGGATTCAGCATTACTTTAGGAATGCTTGTTTGACTCTGATGGAAAGTCCAGAAGATGGGGCGACGCTTATTGATGTGCCAAGGATATTTACGGATGAGGCTTTCCTGAAATCTAAAATCAAGAAGATTAAAAATCCTGTAGTGAAGTCTTTCTGGGAACATGAATATGCGAATACGGGTGAGAGGGAAAGGCAGGAAATGATTCCTTACTTCTCGAGTAAATTTGGTCCGTTTATTACGAATTCTATAATGCGTAATACTATTGGGCAGGCTAAGTCTGGGTTCAATGTTCGTGAGATAATGGATAATCAAAAGATTCTTTTGATTAATTTATCTAAAGGTAAGATTGGTGATCTGAACACGCAGCTTTTAGGGTTGATTATTGTGGCGCAGATTCAGATGGCGGCTATGAGTAGGGCGGATATGCCTAAAGATCAAAGGAAGGATTTCTATCTATATGTGGATGAGTTTCAGAATTTTGCTACGGATTCGTTTGCGACTATTTTGTCTGAGGCAAGGAAGTATCGTTTGAATTTGATCATGGCCCATCAGTATATCAATCAGTTGACGGTTTCTAAATTTGGAAATACGAGTAGTGCCATCAAAGATGCCGTGTTTGGTAATGTGGGATCGATGATGTCTTTCAAGGTTGGTGCTGAGGATGCTGAGTATCTTGCAAAAGAGTATGCTCCTGTTTTGAGTGAGCAAGATGTGATAAATATTGCTAACTACAAGGCTTACTTGAAATTGAATATAAACAATACAACTTCAAGACCTTTCTCATTGCAGACCTTGTATGATACTTCTAGAGCAAATGAAGAATTGGCTGCTAAGATTAAGCAGATTGCGAAATTGCGTTATGGTCGTAAAAGAGAATTTGTTGAGAAAGAGATTGGATTTAGAATTGGGTTCGATTTTTAGTTTGTTTCAAACTCTAAGTGGGTGACATGGTCTAGTTCTATCATGAAATAATCTACGTCTATGTAGTCTGTTTTTATGTGTTTAGTTGCAACGATAGTTAATGTGTAGATTTGAAGTTTTATCATTTTTATAGCAACATGCATTTCACCCAATTCGGGATGGACTTTTTTGATGATTTCTTTGCTGGTCCATATATCAGAAAATTCCATTAGCTTAGGTGAATTGAATTTAAGATTTGTTTTTTGTATATTGATCTTTCTTTTGGGATGATATGGTGGCAGTACTGTTCGGTTAAGTTATCGTAGGCAAGAAATATAAAGATGGATGGATTTTCGTAGATTAAGGATAAACAGTAGAATTCTTGTAATGAGTTGAATTGATTGGCGATTTTTAGTCGAATTTTTTGATCCTTGTATTGTTCAGTTGATATGTAACTAATATCTCCTTGTCTAGTAACAATTTTTAGAGTTTCCCAATTGAATTTTTCCATTTGAAGTTTTAACTAATAGGATTTTACATTTCATGAAGTCTTGTTTAAAAGGATTTTTAATTTATGAAATTGAATGGTAGTAGAATAAGTGTTATAATATATAGAGAATAAATAGATGTAGATGGGAAAAGTTTGGCTTCGAGTAGGTGTTGTGAAAGGCTATAATATTGAATCGGATGATGTTAAAAATTGGTGGAAGACTCTGCTTGGTGCTGGGATGAGTTTTGAGTATGTATTGAAACTGAATAACAAAAGAAAGGTAGATGTGATTATTGGTGTTTCTGCTGGGAATAAGTCGTTGCTTGAGTCGTTGATTAAGAGTAATTTTGATGATTTGTTTTTGATGGATTACAAAATGGAAAGCAGTCCAACTGATATTCTCTCATGGAAAATTGAGGTTGGTGAGCACGTGGAAGGACAAATGTGTGATTGGAATACATTGATAGATATGATGGCTAAGTTTGGGCGAGTAGGTGCTTGGATAAGTTTAAAAAAGCCATTTTTCTCAGGCAAATTAGTTCTTAGGTCTAGTTTAAGAAATAAGAGATGGTTGAAGAGTTTCTGGAATGTGGCTTTTGAAAAGTCTAGTTTCAAATTTGTACTAGCTAAAAAGATTGAAAAGGAAGTTTTGGTTGAGTCGAATGCATTGCCATGGCCTATGTTTGATAAAACTGAACTTGGTTTAGTTGAAGATAAGGTGTGGTTTTATGATATGAAATACCGTAAAGAGAAAGGTCTTGAACTTGGGAATGTTAGAACTGATTATTTGGGTGATGTTGCCTCAATGAAGATATCTGAGAAGGATAGGATGAGGCATATGTACATTCTTGGTAAAACCGGGGTGGGGAAGTCTACTTTGATGTACAACATGTTTATGCAGGACGTTTTGGATGGTAAGGGGTGTTGTGTGGTTGATCCGCATGGGGATCTGGTTGAGCAGATTTTGAAGAATTTTCCAAGAAACCGTGTGAATGATCTGGTGATACTTGATCCTACTGATTCTACTTTCCCGTTTGCTTTTAATATCTTAGATAATTCATTGGATGATTCTAAAGATTTAGTTGTGGCAGGGGTGATTGATGTGTTTAAAAAGCTTTATGGACATAGTTGGGGGCCACGGATGGAGTACATAATGAGAAATGCTTTGATGGCTTTAGTTGAGGTGCAGGGGCAGACTCTGCTTAGTCTTCAAAGGTTTTTGGTTGAAGATGCTTATCGTGGACAGATTGTGAAACAAGTTAAAGATCCTGTGGTTAGGAAGTTTTGGGATGAGGAGTTCGGTAAATTAGATAATAGAGCTAAGAAAGAATATGTTGCTCCGATTTTGAATAAGATTGGTCAGTTTATGTCGGTTTCTTACATAAGGAATATTCTTGGGCAGGTTAAGTCTAAGGTGGATTTCTTTTGGATGATGAACAAAGGTAAAGTTGTTTTGATTAAACTTCCAAAAGGCCAACTAGGAGAAGAAAACGCTACTTTGCTAGGTGCTATGATGCTGACTTTCTTGCAGTTGCAAGTTATGCGAAGACAAAGTATTGAGATGGAAGATCGTAGAGATTTTTATCTTTATGTGGATGAGTTTCAGAATTTTGCGACTTCGTCTTTTGAAGTGTTACTGTCTGAAGCTCGTAAATATGGTTTAGGACTTGTGGTTGCAAATCAGTTCTTAAGTCAGTTGGAAGAAACTACAAGAGAAGCTTTGCTTGGTAATGTGGGAACGCTTTTGAGTTTCAGACTTGGTTTGAAAGATGCTGAGTTGATTTCAAAATATTTGGGTGGAAATGTTCATGTGGATAATCTACTTGATATGCCTAAGTTTAAGGCTTTGGTTAAGACTCTAGTAGATGGGGAGGTTGCTCCTGTATTTACTTTATACTGTAAGGAGCCTTTTGAGCTGCATGAGAATAAAGCTGAGATTGAAAAAATTCTAAGAGCAGTTCGAGATAGATATACAACTGATAAAAGCAAAGTTGAAGAGAAGATTGGAAGGTTTGTGAAGAATCAGGACTGATTTTGAATAGCTTCTAGAACAGGGAGTTTCCCTTCTGTTTCTAGGTATTTTAGCATTGCTCCGCCTCCAGTTGATACATGTGTGAATGTAGATGGATCAATAGCGAATTTTCTAATGGCATCCAATGTGTCACCTCCACCTAAGATGGATATTTGGTCTAGTTGGCTGATTGTTTTGAGGACTGATTCTGTACCGTTTGAGTAGAGGTTGTCTTGGTAGACTCCCATTGGGCCATTGAAGATGATTGTCTTTCCTTTTTTGATGAGATTTAGGAATCTAGCGTTGGTTAATGGGCCTATGTCTAGTCCGTTATCGTTTTTGGTGAAGTTCATGAGGCTTTTTTCTTCACCGTTGTTTGTGACTAGGTCGATCGGCAGGATAAGTTCAGCTTTGGAATTTTTGGCTTTGTTTATTAGTTTGATGGCTGTATCTAGTTCATCTTTTTCAACTAGGGATTGTCCTAGTTCGTATCCAACTGCGTATAGGAATGTGTTGGCTAAAGCTCCACCTATGCAGATGTGAGATGCTTTTGAAAGGAAGGTTTCGATTATTCCTATTTTGGTTTTAATTTTGGCTCCACCAAGGATGAGGATAAGAGGTTCTTGGGGGTTGTTTATGGAGAGGTCTAGCTCTTGTATTTCGGTTTCAACTAATTGTCCAAAGCAGGATGGTAGATGTTGGGTGAGGCCGTAAGTTGTGGCGTGTTTGCGGTGGGCGGTTCCAAATGCGTCAAAGACAAAATAATCAAAATATTGTGCTAAGTTTTTTGAGAATTTGGGGTCGTTGGATTTTTCTTCTGGAAAGAATCTAGTATTTTCTAGGAGAATTAATTGGTTTGATTGGAGGTTTTGGATGTCTAGTTGTAGGTCTGTGGTTGGGTAGTTTTTTACGAACTTTATTTCTGTATCTAAAGCTGATTGGATTTGAGAAATGTAGTTTTGAAAAGATAATTTAGAATTATGCGGGGAGTCTAGAGGTTCATCTAGATTGGGCCTGCCTAAGTGGCTGCAGAGTACTACTTGATTGTTGTTGGATAGAAGGGTTTGGATAGTTGGTATGCTTTTTTGAATACGAGTGAAGTCTGTGATTTGGCCGTCTTTGACTGGAACGTTGTAATCAACTCTTAGAATGACTTTGCTGTTTTCTATTTCTTGAAAATTTTTCATATTTACATTTTACTGTAAATTTTGTGAGTGTCGTGAAATGTAAGTTGTCATATAAAAAAACACACCTCTAGATTGAGGTGTGTTGGAGTTCAAGATAAGTAGAATTAGCTAACGGCTTCTTTTACTTTTTTAGCAGCAGTTGCAACTGGTCCTTGAGTAAGTTGTTTGTAGATGTGTGCCATAATACAAGCAACGGCAGGAGCTACAACTAGCATACCGATACCTAGAGTAACCACTGATAAAATAGCACCAACGATAGCTATAACGATTGTTAGTCCAAACATTCTAAGTTTGTTTCCTTTCATAAGTTCGTTTGATCTTTTGATTGCATCAATTGCACCTTTTTTTTCTTCAAGGATTACAAATGGTGCTTGTATAACCATATAGTAAACTACCATGTAAATGATAAATCCAAGTAATGGGATAATGTTAATCAGTGAAAGTAGTCCCATAAGGATTGCAAATAGTATTAGACTAGGAAGCCTTGAGAAGTTTTTAGTAATGTTTTCTACTGCAAATTTTCTGTCGAATACTGCATCAAGAGCAGCTGTTGCTAGAGCGATTCCGAATATTGCACCAATAATTACTGATAGTAAGAATCCTAGAGCGAGTTTACCAAAGCTAACTTCTCCGAAAGGATTCATGGTAGAGCTATTGTAAACGCTTAAAGCTTCCATGTTTGAAACTTCACCATCTTCTGTAATTTCCATTACATCGTCGTAGTTCATTCCAAATGATTCTGCTATGTCTCTAGACATTTCTTCTTCGTTGTCATAATTCTCAGCGTTTTCGATAACGTTCATTAGGTTTCCGAAGCTTGATTCTACTTCATTAGCATATCTGCTTTCAGATCCCTGCATTGATGATTGCATCATTGAACCTCCCATGAATAGGAATTGTACTCCTACTGAAAGGATTCCTCCTACTAAGGTGATAAGTATAAGTGGAAGAGCTTTTTTACCAAAGGCTTTAAGTCCTCCAGAGATTGCTTCACTAAAATTGAAAGTGTGCATTTTTATATTGTTAAATGTTTATTTTTTTAATTTTAAGTAAACGTGAGCTAGACATAGGGCTCCGAATGGTGTTGTAAAGATTGTTCCAATTGCAAATGGTATAAGTCCAAGAACGATTGAAAGTAAAGCTATTGCAATTCCAAGACAGAAAATGTTTAGTACGTTTCCTTTTGTCAGTTCCAAACTCTTTTTAACTGCTTTGTCGTTTGGAGTGTCATTATCTAGGTTTTCCATAAGGAAAAGAGCAGATCCTATTAGGTATTTGAAACCTGGGATAATAAAAGGTGGTTGGAATAATCTGATTATAAATTGAATTAGGATTTGAATATAAGTAATGATGTAATCTACTATTCTTGAAAGAGGTTTAGTTGCATCTTCCATTTTTGCAACTTCTCCTTTAGCTGATTTAAGAGCAATGTTTGCTACTGAGAATGAAAAAATTATGCTTGCGATTGCTGAGGCAGTTAAAAGCAATGTGATCAGACTCAAGCTAAAGAATCCTAGCATTGGTATTAAAACAATTATCCAGCTAACTAACCCCGCTAATAAAAGAGGTGTCATAGTTTTGCTATCTTGGAATGTCTTAATTGATTTTGAAAAGATTTCTTTAATAAAACTCATGATTGAGTCAGTATCGATATCTTTTGTGTTGATACCTTCAGTTTTTATTGGTGAACTGGAAGGTTCAGTGCTTTGATTCTTTGTAGTTGTATTTTCTACAGAAGAATTAGGATTTGTATTATCCATAGGCCAAAGTTAACTAATTTCAGTCGCATTATAGTATAGAATTGATGTCTGTGGGTTTTATAGTGGTATTCGTGTTGACAATTTACTCATCAATGGTAGAATCTAGAACAACAATAACCTTACAAACATGGGATTATTTAAAAATTTGTTAGGACTTGGTTCAGTTGATAATGAACAAGAGAACCTTCAAGGGAGTGTAGATACCGTAGAGGAGAAGAAAGGTCTATTTGAGAGAGTTTCTGAGAAAGCTTCTAGTTTAGTGAATAGTCTTAGAGGTGCTTTTAGTAAAAAAGTAGATAGTGTATTAGCTGATTTGAGTGATGAAAATATCGCTATTAGAAATGAATACTTTGAGAAGATAGAAAAAAAGAAAGAGCGTGCCTCTAGATTAAATGAATTAAGAGAGATTGCTCAACAAGCAGCATTGAGTGGTAATGCCGGGACAACAGTAATAAGTGAAGCGGATGATGCTGTTTATTATACTACACAAGAAGGTTTATATAGTAGTGCTGATAAAGATAGTTATGATGCTAAATCTGGTACTGTAGTCGGAACTAGAAGAGTTGATAGATCAGCTCCTCGAAGAGCTAGAAGAGCTTCAAGTTCAATATGGTCTGAATTTATGAGAAGAAATGAAAACAAACCAAAAACTCCTGTACGAAGAACTGGAACTGATTCAGTGGAGGCTTTTCCTGCTGTTGAGTCAAAGTTGAATAGGCTTTATCAAGTTCGACCAAGTGAGCAGTCTGGTGTTCAATCTTTGCTTATGCTTAGGCATGGGATTGATACTAAACAACTAACTGTTGCTTATGAAAATAATGTTGAGTCATCGGATAATTTACTCAGAGTTTTAGAAAGAAGAGTTCCTGCAAGTGAAATCGATGAGTTTGTTAAATTGATAAACCAAAAGCTTGAAAATCTTTATAATCAAGGTGCTTTAAATTTAGAACCTCTAACTTCTATTGTGGAGCATGTAGTTGGATTTGGTTATGATTCTGCTGAAAACATGAGGATCTGTAGAGATGCGGTTAAGTATGCAGCTGCAGTTAATAATGAAAATAATATACTTGAAATTGAGCCTGAGTTTTTGGAGCCAGTTGAGATGGAATTTCAAAATAATGATGGTTTGTTTGAGGGGTTTAATAATGATGAACGTACTTTGCCATTTGTAGATGTTACAGCTTTAGAGGGAGTTGGGGTTGATTTAGAAGAAGATACTGAGTCTAGTAATGGGCCTAAGATTATGACATTGGAGGAATATGTTTCTGAAGTTTCTGAGTCGGAAGAGGAAGATGTGGCTTATGCTATGACTAATGAGACTGATCATTTAAGAGAAACAATGGCTGGAAGTTTAGATTTTGAAGCATTACTTGCAGCTGAAGAAAAAGAGCAGTTAGAAAATGAATTGGAAGAAGCTAGGAGGCGTATTGCTGACCTTGAAGAAGCTGTAAAAGGTAATACTTTAAGAATTGATGAAGTTGATAATAGAGTGGATAGAGTAGAAGAAAAAGCTGATGAAGCTTTGAGAATAAACCACGAGATTATTGGAGGTTTGGCAAGAACTAGAGAGATAACCAAAGCTTTTGCTAGTAAGGCTGATGATTTGATCCCTTATGATGTTTCAAGTGATGGAAGCTTTAAAGGAGATTTGTTTAGGACGAGTGGTGATGGATTTGATTGGAGGTTAGCTGGTTCTAGTATTGTTTCACTTGATAGTTTGAGTGAATCTATTGAAGAATTTCCGCAAGGTTTAGAAGAAAGTACTGATGCTGGAATGTTGTTTGATGGTGAAATGGATGAAGATGATATTGATGCATTGGTTGGGAGTTTAGATAAAGGTAAGAATCCTTTTGATAGAAATTCTTCTGATCAAAAAACTTTGCCAAGACATTCAGGAGAATTTAGAAGTGTTCAAAAAGATTAAAATTGATTAAGAAGTTTGGTAAGATACCCTCAAATTAACTATTTAGAATGTTATTAGAGGGTATTTTGTTTGTTATAGGGTTTCCGGCTTTGATTAAAGGGGCTGATCTTTTGGTAGATGGGTCTTCTTCGATTGCAAAGAGGCTTAAGGTTTCGGATATTGTAATTGGTTTGACTATTGTATCTTTTGGGACTTCTGCGCCGGAGTTGATTGTAAATGTTTTGGCTTCGCTTTCGGGCGCAACTGACCTTGCAATTGCAAATGTGCTGGGGAGTAATATTGCAAATATTTTGCTTATTTTAGGAGCTGCAGCTTTGATAACTCCATTAACAGTGAAATCAGATACGGTTTGGAAGGAGATACCGCTTGGACTTTTGTCGGTTGTTCTTTTGTTTTTCATGGGGAATGATGTTTTGATGGATCCATCGGGTCAGAATGCGATTGGAAATGTTTTGTCGAGGGCTGATGGGGTAGTGTTTTTGTCCTTCTTTGTGGTGTTTATGTATTATACTTTTGGTCTAGTGAGAGCTAATAAAGACAAAACTAAAGATGAGGATATTGTTAAGATGTCATGGAATAAATCTATCTTCTTTATAGTTTTGGGTGCTTTAGGCTTGGCTTTTGGTGGTAAGTGGATTGTGGATGGGGCGACTGCTTTGGCTGATTATTTTGAATGGCCAGAGGCTTTGGTTGGGGTTACGATTGTAGCGATTGGTACATCGCTTCCTGAGCTTGCTACATCGGTTGTGGCTGCGATGAGAGGTAATGCTGATATTGCAGTAGGGAATGTGGCTGGTTCGAATATATTTAATGTTTTTTGGATTTTGGGTGTGAGTTCAATGATTAGTCCTTTGCCGTATAATCCTTCGGAGAGTGACATGAGTGCGATTGTAGCAATATTGTCGGCGGCTTTGCTTTTGGTGTTTTTGTTTCTTGGAAAAAAACATGTTCTGCAAAAATGGCAGGGTGTTTTGTTTTTGATGATATACTTTGGGTATATGATTTATTTAATTGTTTAGAATATGAAAACTTTAGTTGTGCTTGGGACTGGTCGTGAAGGGAGAATGTCGGAGAGAGTCTTTAAGTTTGCTTTGAATCAGTTGAAATCTATGGGTGACGAAGTGGAAACTGTAGATGTGAGAGATTATGAATCTTCTAGAACTGTTGCGAAGTGGGCGCCTGATGATGTTTCTAAAAAATGGGCCGAAAAGGTTGAATGGGCGGATAGACTTTTACTGGTTAGTCCAGAATATAACTATAGTTACCCTGGGGAATTGAAGATTTTGTTTGATAGGTTAGTTGATGAATATAAGGATAAACCACTTTATGTGGTAAGTGTTTCAGCTGGTGGATTTGCAGGAGTTAGACTTGTGGAGATGCTTAGGTTATATCTAACTTCGGTTGGGTTTAGATGGATGGGGGCTATGAATGTGGGGCATGTTGGGGATGAGTTTGATGAAGATGGTTCGACTGAGAATGAGAAACATGCTGAGAGATTTGGGAAGTTGGTGGGGTAAAATGGATTTTTAACTTTAGTTAATCTCTAGAGTGTAGTATCTTGTGATGAAATATAAAAAGATACTATGAATATAGAATATGGTTTGAGGAGGAATATTAATATACTGAAATCTTTGAAGGGGTTTCAGTATTTGTTGTTTTTGCTGCCTGTGCTTGTACCGTTTTACCAATCCCAAGGTTTGAGTACTGGTGAAGTGATTTACTTGCAGGCAGTTTTTGGAATAGCAGTGTTTTTGTTTGAGGTGCCGACCGGTTATATATCTGATAAGTTGAGTAGGAAGCTTTCGATACAGATAGGTTTTCTTTTATGTGGGGTGTCGTATAGTTTGTATGGGTTGATGGATGGTTTTTTGTATTATGCAATTTTACAGACTGTGATTGGTTTTGGAGCATGCTGTATATCAGGTTCTAATGATGCTTTGATGTATGATTCCTTGCTTTCAATGGGGAAATCACATGAATATGTGAAGCATAAGTCTTCAATGTCGTCAGTTGGAAACTTTATGGAGGCTTTTGCAGGTGTAGTTGGTGGTTTAGTTGCTATCTTGAGTTTAGTGTATGCAGCTTATTTGCAGGGTTTTGCTATGTTGTTAGGGTTTTTGGTAGCCCTTTGGTTGGTAGAGCCTCCGATTCATAGAGAAGAGGAATTGGTGCATTTGGATGAAATCAAGAAGGCTTTACGGATAGTGTTTGTGGAAAAGCGTGAGATTTTTTGGGTGTTGATGTATGGGACTGCAATTTCTGGGATGACTTTTTCTTCGGTTTGGTTGTTTCAGCCTGTGCTTATAGAAAATGGAGTTTCAGTTGGATTGTTTGGGTGGTTTTGGGCTGCTATGAATTTGTCGGTTGGATTGATGGTAATGACTGTGCCTTGGATGCAGAAGAAATTTAGTTTGAAGTTTTCTTTGTTGATGATTCCTATTTTGACGTGTGTTGGGATGGTACTGATAGGTGTTTGGGGTGCTTTAATTAGCCTTTTGTTTTATCTAGCAGTAACTTGGGCAAGGGCTGCTCGAGGTGTGTTTACGAGTGTGCTTTTGAATGATCGTGTCCCAAGTAGTTTAAGAGCGACTATCCTGTCGATGGATAGTATGTTTTTTAGGTTGGTTTTTGCTGTAGTTGCGCCTTTGCTTGGATGGGTTGTGGATACTAGAGGAGTTGGGAATGGATTTTTGATTGTGGCGATTGTGTTTGGGGTGCTGTCGGTGATACCTTATAGAAAATTAATTAAGTATCATGTTGTTTAGCTATATTTTGATTAGTATTGGTTTATTTAGTTGTGCTTATTTATTCCCTTTGCAGAATTTGATTGAGTTGTTTCCGGCGATGGCTAGGTTTGGGATGCTGTTTAGTGTGTTGATGTTTTTGCCGTTTTGGATTTGCTTTGGGGGAAAGTTTTCTAAGTTTGAGTGGAGAGATTTTGTGGCTGTTGGGGTGGTTGGGTTGATGAGTTATGGATATGAATTAGCTTCGATTAATTTTGGTTTTCCTTATGGAAAGTTTGAATATTTGGATCTGATGGGTGGAATCAAGGTACTTGGAGAGGTGCCGTTGGTTCTGCCGTTGATCTATGTGCCTATGGTTTTGGGCATTCTTTACTTGTTAAAAGGTTTGAGTTTTTGGGAAAAGGTGTTGGGGTGTGGCTTTGGTTTGATGATGTTTGATGTATGTATAGATCCAGGACTTACTGCTGTAGGTGTTTGGGAATGGGGGGATGCGTTTTTGCCTTGGAGATTGTATGAAGTGCCTGTGCAAAACTTTATAGGTTGGTTTATGACAGGTAGTTTGAGTGCTTTTGTCTTTGAGAAGGTTCGAGCAGGAAGGTTTTGGGAGAATTTTTCTGAGGCTGGTTTTTGGATGTGGGTTAGTCCAATAACTTTGAGTGTTGCTTATTGGTCTGGGGTTTTGGTGAGAGAAGGTTATTGGATTTCAGTTGGGGTTGGTTCTGTTATTATGTTTTTGGTATGTAAGAAGTATTATGAAGGTGTACGTATGTAGGCATGGGCAGACTGAGGCGAATCGAGATAGGGTTCTGATGGGAGGTAGTATGGATTTTCCTTTAACAAAATTAGGTAAAAAACAAGCTGTAGAGCTGGGTGAAAATTTAAGAGGTGTGGAGTTTGATGCGATTTTTTGTAGTAGCAATCAGAGAGGGAAGGATACTTTGGAACTGATGGATGTGGATTGTGCGAAAGTGATTTATGATGACCGTTTGAAGGAGCAGGATTTTGGGGAGATGGCTGGAGTTTGTATTGATGATATTCCTAAAGATATTGATGCTGAGTATAAAAAAGACCCGATTGGTCATAAGCATGTCGGTGGTGAGAGTTATCTTGAGATGGTCGAAAGAGTAGGTGAGTTTTGGGAGTTTTTGCTAGAAAATGATTTGGCTTGTGTGCTTGTAGTTGCTCATTCTGGAGTGATGAGGTCTATTGAAAGTTTATTGATGGAAGATATAGAAAAGGGGCATGCAGAAAAGATTGGGAATTGTGAGGTGAGGGTGTACGAAATTTAGTTTTTCTGGTATAATTATCAGATAATTTAATGTGATTTATGAAGTATTTTAAGCATTTAAGTGCATTTTTAGTACTTGGTTTATTGGTTTTTGGTTCAATGACAGCTTTTTCGGCTATAATAACTACATGGAACTTTAGTAATCCAGCAGACTATAATGTGTCGGATGAGGATGATGTCGAGATTGCTGGGAATCAGCTTCTGATTGATAATATTAAGGAATTTCAGATAAATGATAATGTTGTTGGGGGACAGGCGATTCCAATTGTCGACTCAATGAATGATGGTAATTATGTAATTGTTTGGGAGTCTAATGACACAGTTTCAACTGCTGATACAAGTGAAGCATTTGTAGGTTTGAAGATCATTGATTCCAATGGAGACGAAGTTATATCGGAGATAGTTGTTAATGATAATTATGTTGGGAAGCAGTTTGTGGCTGATGTTGAGGTTTTGAGTAATGATAATATTATTGTTGTTTGGCAGTCTCAAGATACAACTTTTGGAACTGATAATAGTCAGGCTTTGATTTCTGCTAAAATAATTGATACTGCTGGTACTACTGTAGTTCCAGAGTTTCAGGTGAATGATGAGATTACTGGTATTCAAGGTAGTCCATCTGTGTCTGAATTAGCAAATGGTAATATTGTTATTACATGGAGTTCTGCTGATACAGTATTAGATCCTAGTGTGGGAAATGATAATTCTGGTGGATATGTAGCTGCTAAAATTATCGATAATACTGGTGCTACAGTAGTGTCTGAATTTCAGGTGAATGATGAGATTGAAAATATTCAAGCTGGTTCGGATGTAAGAGGTTTAAGTAATGGTAATTTTGTAGTGTCTTGGTATTCGAATGATTTGAACAATCCTTTTACTGATAATTCGCAGAGTTATGTTGCTGCTAAATTGTTTGATTCTGCCGGGGATGTTGTTTTGCCTGAGTTCCAGGTAAATGATGAAATTGAGAATGGTCAATGGAATATGGATGTTTTGCAATTGTCTAGTGGTCAGGTGGTGATTAGTTGGGAGTCAGATGATAATAGTAACCCTTTTACTGATAATGATGGTGATTACATTGCTGCGAAAGTTTATGATGAAAATTTAGTTGAACTAGTAAGTGAGACACAGATTAATCAAGAGATTGAAGGTGATCAAAGGTTTGCTATTTTGGCAGAGTTAGCAAATGGTGACGTGTTTGTAACTTGGTCATCTTTAGACACGAATCACTCTGGTGATGACGATCAGTTTTATCATGTTGCAGGTATAGTTTTAGATGATACTTTAAACGTGGTTAAAGATGAGTTCCAGGTGAATGACGCGATTGGAACATTTCAAGTGCAAAGTTATCCTGCGGTCTCTACAACTACTGGAAATCTATTGGTAGCATATTCAAATTATGATTTCACATACGCGGATACAGATAATGATTCGATTTATATTTCAGGTAAGATTTATCAGCCAAATGTTGAAGAGTTTTACCCTGATACTTCTCCTTTTGTAAGTTTAGGAACTGGTGTGGCGTATGATGAAGCTTTAAGGACTTTTACTGTTGATTTAGATGATGATAGTGAAGGTTCTATAAGTTTACAGATTTCAAATAATGATGGGGTGAATTGGTATTATTATGATGGTAATTCATGGGTTGAGACTGTGGATGGAGTACTTGAGTCGAATACTATTACTGAAGTAAATGATAATTTATTTGAATTTTTTGATACTTATGGTGAAGGGGTCTTTAATTGGAAAATTTTCTTGAATAGTGATGGAACAGAGCTTGTGATTGTAGATAATGTTAGTTTGTCTGAGAATGAAATTCCTGTAATTGGGAATGGAGATGCTAATGTTTCAATAGATGTTCCTCAAAATAGAGAGGCAGTTGGACGGTTTGAGGCTTCAGATCCAGAAGATGATGATGTTGAATTTAGTATTTCTGGAGGTGCTGATTCTGGTTTGTTTAGTATTACATCGGATGGATTATTGAGTATTAGTTTAGATGGTGATCTAGGAGAGACATATGAAGTGATAGTTCGTTCAACTGATGAATTTGATGGGTTTACAGAACAGACTGTAGATGTAACTGTAGTTAGAGTTCCGCCGAGTAATGGTTCAGGTGGGGCGTCGACTTCAAGTCCGTTTGCTACCCAAGATAATGAGGCTTCAGATGGTGAAGTTGAAGGTGAGTTAAATGAGTTTGAAGCTGAGGATGTAGTAATACCTAATAAAGATAAAGTTCGAACTACTACAGATAGGGGAGAGTTCTGTGTAAATGATTTAGAGATGGGAAGAACTTTTGATCCTACAAATGTTACTAGGATTGAAGCTGTTGCAATGTTTGTGGACTTCATGTGCGCAGATATTGAAGAATATGAGGTTGAGTTACCATTTTTAGATATCGGTTTGATGACTGATGAAGAATTAAAATATCTTAGAGCTGGATATGGTTTAGGTATCATTAAAGGTTATCCTGATGGTTACTTTAGACCAAATAAGAATCTTAACTATGTTGAGTTTAGTGCTCTTATGTATCGAAGTGTTGAGAGGGATATTCTTGATTCTAATCCATGGTATGCAGATTATATTAAGGTCACTAATGTGGTGCAAGAAGATAGATTAGATCAGGAAATTAATGGTGAAGAGCTTTATATGCGTTTGAAAGAGTTCTATGGGTTTTAGGACTTAAAATAAAATCTAGATGGTTTATAATGCGGTCAGTTAAATAGTCCGCATTTTTTATGAAGAGTTTATCTGAGATTCAGAAAGAATTACATGAGTTCATTGAGGTTAGAGGTTGGGGTGATCAAGATGTTGGTGCTTCAATGATGAGTTTGATGGGGGAGGTCGGTGAGCTAGCTGAATCTTTGAATAAAGGTAAAAGTTTTGAACGGATTAAGTCGGATGATGATATGAAAAGAGAGATTGGATTTGAGATGGTTGATGTCTTGAATTATTTGATGCTCTTAGCTGAAAATTGTGGAGTAGATTTGCAAGAAATGTACGAGCTAAAAATGCCTTTATTGGCTGAGAAGTATCCTGTTGGAATTGATCGAGAAAGTGTTAGCTTAAGAAGGGCGAAGTATCGAGAGAGTGGGAAAAATAAGCTGTATAAATAATATGAATTTTAATAAGTTTGAGAGTAGGTTTGAGAAGGCTTATGAGTTTTTGAATGCTGAGCAAAAGCAGGTTGTAGATAAGATTGAAGGTGCAGTTATGGTAGTGGCTGGTCCTGGGGCTGGGAAAACTCAGGTGATGAGTTTGAGAGCAGCTAATATCTTGAGAAGGACAGATGTGATGGCAGATTCTATCTTGTGTTTAACATTTACTGATTCAGCTACGCAAAATCTTCAAAAGAGGTTACAGAGTTTTATAGGGAATGCTGCTTATGATGTATCAGTTTTTACCTTTCATAGTTTTGCCTCCCAGTTAAGGAGTGATTTTGCAGAATTTTTTTATGATGAAAGAGAGTTGAAGGTAGTTGATGATTTGGAGCAAGTTTTGATCATCGAGTCTATTTTAGAGAGGTTGGATATTGAGGCTAATCTTAGGAAGCAGATTCCTGGTGAAGGTTATTTGTATATGTCGGATGTGCGATCTAAAATTTCACAACTTAAGAGAGGAGCTTATTCAGCGGTTGAGTTTAATGAAGCTATTGCTAGTGCTAGGAAAGAGATTGAAGGTGTTCAAGTGGTGTTAGGTAAGTTTCTAGATGATTTAGGACGCATGAGTAAGGGGAGGATTGATGAAGTGGTTTTGTTTTTTGAACAGATTGCTTCTGAGATAAATGTGAAAGATGATAATGATAATAATTTAGTTGGGAAAAAATCTTGGGGAGAAGTTTTTGTAGAATCTTTTGGTGAGATGATTGTTGAGATGAAGAATGAAGAATCTACTAAACCTTTTACGGCTTGGAAAAGAGAATGGATTACCAAGGATAAAGATAAGAATCATGTTTTGAAAGACTTTGCTAGGTTGGATAAGAATGAAGAGCTGAGTTTTGTTTTTGCTGAGTATGAACGGATTATGGATGAGAGAGGGTTGGTGGATTTTGATGATTTGTTGATGGATGTTCGATTAAAGCTAAAGGAAGATGATACTTTTCGAGCAATGGTTCAGGAGAAATATTTGTACGTGATGGTGGACGAGTTCCAGGATACTAGTGGAGTTCAAATGGAGATCATTAGTTTAGTTTTAGGTGAAGAGTCTGATCCAAATATTATGGTAGTGGGGGATGATGATCAGTCGATTTATAAATTTCAAGGAGCGAAGGTTTCAAATGTTTTGAGTTTTAAAAAGAAATATCCAAGTGTTGAGTTGATTGTTTTAGATAAAAATTATCGTTCAACGCAACGAATTTTAGATCTTATTAGAGCTTTGATAGTTCAAGGGGATGATCGACTTGAGAATTATGTAGATGAATTATCGAAAGAGCTTAAAGCTGGAAATACTGGACTGAAAGATGGAGAAATAACATATAAGGAGTTTAACTATGAACTTCAAGAGATGGAATGGGTTGCTGAAGAGGTTTTGAGGCGCAAGGAGTCAGGTGAGGAGTTATCTGAAATTGCTGTTATATCTAGAAGTCATAGGAGCTTGAGGTATCTTTCGAAATTTTTACATGAAAAAGGGATTCCTTTTAATTATGAGCATTCTAAAAATATTTTGGAAAGTGAGGTAATTGAGAAGGTTTATAAAATTCTTTTATACTTAGATGCTGAGTTTGATCGTGAGAAGTATGGGGTGGATGATCTTTTGGTTGAGATTTTGAGTTTTGATTTTTGGGATGTGCCAAGATTGGAGTTGTGGAAGTATGTGCATGCGGCTTACAAGCAAAAGAAGGATTTGATTGAGTTGATCGAGGAGGAAGAGGTGGTTAGTCCGGAGATTAAGGTGGTGATTGAGTTTTTGGTTACTTTGGGGCAGCTTTCAAATGAGATGTCAGTTTTTGAGATATTAGAGTATTTGATTGCTGGGAAGGAAATCGAATTGGATATGAGTGGAAAGTTTGTTTCTCCGATTAAAGAGTTTTATTTCCCAAGTGATAATTGGGCTGAAAAGGAAGAGGATTATTTGAATTTTTTGATGGATTTGAAGACTTTGTTTGATCGATTGAAGGATTATAAAGTAGGTGAAGTTTTGAGGGTTCATGAAGTTGTAGAGTATCTATCTGCTCATTTGGATCATGGACTGAGAATAAATAATAGCTTTAATGTCGTCTCTGGGAAGGATTCAGTGAATTTGATGACTGCTCATAAATCAAAAGGTATGGAGTTTGAGACGGTGTATGTGTTGTCTTGTAATGCTAGGAGTTGGGAAAGTAGAGGTAGGGTTGATAAGCTGAAGACACTGCAGAACGTGAATGTTCAAACGAATGCTGATGAATTGGATGACTTTTTGAGATTGTTTTATGTGGCTTTAAGTAGAGCAAAAGAGAATTTGTTCTTAAGTACTTATCTAATGAAAAGTGATGGTAAAGATGTGAAACCGTTTAGGTTTTTAGTAGATGTGATTGAAGGTGAGTTTTTTGATAAAGTTGGTAGGTCTGAGGAGAGTGAGGGGCTGGATTCTAGAAGTGTGGAGATTGATTTGGGGCTTTTGCTTGGAGTTGATTTGGCTGAAAATGTTGATGTTGAGAAAGATAGTGATGAGTTTTCGTTTTTGAAAACATTGGTGGTGGATTATAAGTTAAGTGTGACGGCTTTGAATAACTTTTTGGATTTATCTAAGGGTGGTCCTAAGTATTTTTTGGAGAAGAATTTGCTTCGTTTTCCTCAAGTTAAAAGTGTAGCGGCTGAGTATGGTACTGCTATGCATTTTGGGATTTCTCAGTATATGGTGGCTTGTAAGAGTGAGGGGAAACTGGTTGATAAGAATGTAATGATTGAACAATTCGAGGCTAAATTGAAGAGAGCCAGGCTTACTTCGAAGGAGTTGAAGGAGTATTTAGCCAAAGGTAAGAAATATCTAGAGGTAGTTCATAGAGATATCTTTTTAAGTGGTAAGTTTGGATTGGCGGATTTGTCTGAGGTTAGTTTTTATAATGAAAATGTGAAGTTGGGGGAAAATGCCTTCTTGAGTGGTGCTATGGATTGGGTTAGTTTTGAATTAGGGGAGGATGGAAAGAGTATAGAGTCTATGAAAGTGATAGATTTTAAGACTGGTTCTGCATTGGAGAGTTGGGATAAAAATTATGATGAATATAAAAAGACTAAAGCTTGGAAGTATAGAAATCAGCTTGGGTTTTACTACCTTTTGATGAAGGGCCATAGGCGTTTGTCTAAAGTGTTGATTCAAGAGTGTGGTTTGTATTTTTTAGAAGCTGATGAGTCTAGTCGATATTTGAGTTTGCAAGTAGGGGAGGAGGAATTGAATAAGTTGGAGAGTTTGGTGGAGATTGTGTATGAAAAGATTGTAAGCTTGGATTTTCCAGATGTATCTAGGTATACGGCTGATTTTATGGGAACGATGGAGTTTGTGGATGATTTATTAAATCGAAGGATATAAACTTTGACACTTTGGGGTTAGGTGGTTAGAATTGTATCTATTAAGAAGTTATATGGATATTATTGATTTTCCAGAAAGGTTTAGTTTGAAACGTTTTTATGAGTTAAAAACTAAAGAAATTTTAGAGTGTTTAGATCTGTCTGAAGATGAATTGGAGCAGGCTTTGAGTTTTGTATTGGCTGATTTTAATGTGGAAAGCCAGTATGAGTATTACTTTATGGAGCTTAGTTCTCAGTTTGCTAATTATTTTGGTTTTAGGGAATTTGGTATTTTGGTAGATGGTGTTGAAGGTGAATACGATGTTGCTGTTGAGAATGTACATAGATTACGGTTAAACCTTGTATTGAATGGTTATCTGGATGGGAATTTGGATGAGTTTGAAATTCGAAATTTTCTTGAAGATTTTTTCTTAAAGTCCATTTCTAAAAGTCATGTTTTAGTTCGAAGAATCCAGGATATAGTTAGAGAAAAAGGAGATAACATTTTCTCTTTAGATGATAGGCGTTGGAAACCCTCAAAGTTTGATATAGATAAGGCTATCGATGATATTTTGGTCAAATCAAACGGTTAGTTTTTAGTTAACTATTAATCATGCTTTTGATTTTTGTAGCTGAGTTTTTAAGTAATTTAGTTTCGTTTTTAGATAAAGGTATTTCTATTACTTTTGCGACTCCTTGTTTGTTTATCTGGCATGGAACGCTCAAGCTTATATCTTTTAAGTCATACTCTCCGTTTAAATATGTGGATACAGGTAGAATTTTATTTGAGTCTTGAACGATGGCTTTGGTTATTTCTTTGCAAACTTGTGCTATGGAATAGCATGTATATCCGACATCATTAATGATTCTGTAGGCTGCTTGTTGTGTATCTTTGAAAGATGAGTTGATTTGTTGCTTTTGTAGTATTTTAGTAATTGGTTTACCAGCAATATTTGCCCCTGATATGTAAGGAAGGGAAGAGTCGCCGTGTTCTCCAAGTACATAGGTATGAATATTTTGAGGATTGATTTTAGAATCTTGACTTAGATGGTATTTGAATCTGAATGTATCTAATAAGGTTCCAGTTCCTATTACTTTTTCTTTAGAAAAGCCACTTAACTCTTTAGCATAGAAAGTTAGTGCATCTACAGGGTTTGTAACGATTAGAAGAATTGAGTTTGGTGAGTGTTGAGCAATTTCTGGAATAAGCTGTTCAAAAATTTTTTTGTTGTTGATAGTTAGGTCTTCACGTGTTTGACCAGGCTTTTGTTTGGCACCAGCGGTTATTATTATTAAATCTGAGGCTGTTGTATCTTTTAGTTCTTTTGCTGCTGTGATTTTTGTGTTTGGTAAGAAGTGTTGGGCATGTTGAAAATCTAAAACAATACCTCTGGTCTTATCTCGATTAATATCAAAAATGCATATTTCGCTGGCAATCTCTTCTGATAGTAGTGTGTATGCGGTAGTAGCTCCTACGTTTCCACATCCAATAATAGATATTTTAAAATTAGACATTTTATTTGTTATATCTAATTATTTTAACATGTTTTACTTGATTTGAATACTAATCGGGCAATGATCTGAGCCATGTACATCTTGATGAATTTCAGCTTTTTGAAGTATATCAAGGTGGTTTTTATCTAGAAGGAAGTAATCGATTCTCCATCCTACATTTCTTTCTCTGGATTTTGCTTGATAGCTCCACCAGGTGTATTCTTCTGCTTTTTTTGGATGGAGGTGTCTAAAAGTATCTATGAATTCGTTGTCGATATGTCGCTGTATACCCGCTCTTTCTTCTTGGGTGAATCCTGCGTTTTTGGTGTTTTGTTTTGGTCTAGCTAAGTCAATTTCTTGATGAGCTACGTTTAAATCTCCGCAACATATTATGGCTTTGTTTGGATTTTCTTGGCGAAGTTGGTTGAGGTAGCTGGTGAAGCCTTTATCCCAAATTTGTCTTTGGCCTAAACGTTCTAGTTGTCTTTTTGAATTTGGAGTATATACGTTAACTAAAATAAAATTTTTGAATTCAGCTGTGATAACTCTTCCTTCGTTTTGAGGCTCTAGTTCTGGTATTTCATAGGCTACCATTGTAGGTTTCTCTTTAGAGTAGATGGCAGTACCCGAGTAGCCCTTTTTTTCAGCAGAATTGAATACAGCGTGGTAACCCTCAAGGTTTTGTAGTTCTTGGGGGAGTTGATCGTGATTAGCTTTGATTTCTTGAAGGCATAGTATGTCTGGGTCTTGTGTTTTTAGGAAGTCCATAAATCCTTTTTTGTATACTGCTCGGATTCCGTTAACGTTCCATGAATAGATTTTAGTCATTTTGTTTGATTAATTGGGTTTATTTTAAGGGTTTTAAGTGGAATAATGAACCTGAAAAAATGTTTGAGAAGTTCCGGAAATGTTGTAGTATAGCGTATAAATTTAAAAACTATTATGAATAAACAAAATAAGAGAGAGAGATTGTTGGCTAAGTCTAGAGAATACCTAGGAGAATTTGTATATGGAGGTATTGATGGATCTGTAACTACTTTTGCTGTTGTTGCTGGGTCTGCAGGTGGTGGATTGGATACTAAGGTTGTATTGATTCTTGGGATTGCAAATATGCTTGCAGATGGACTTTCTATGGGTATTGGGAGTTATCTTTCAACAAAATCAAGTATGCATAATTTCTCAAGATTGAAGAATGAGGTTGCTTTAGATTATAAAAAGAACAGATCAGGTTTTATGAAAGTTTTGGAAGGAATTGTTGGAAAGATGGGATTTGAAGGGAAAATGAAAGATGATGTTGTTAAGAAAATTGGTGAAAATAAAGATGTGGCTGTCGATGTTGTACTTAAGCATGAACATGAAGAGGTGCTTGAGCAATCTCACCCTGTTTGGAATGGTGTGATGACTTATGCTGCATTTGTTTTGGTTGGTTTTATACCTTTGCTTACATATATTTTTCAGGATGCTTTGAATCTTGGAGATGAGCAGTTATTTCCTCTTTCATGCCTATTTACTTCGATTGGTTTTGTGCTGATAGGAGTTTTGAAAAGTGTTTTAACTGAAGAAAATATTTTTAGAGCTGTAGCTGAAACTTTGATGTTAGGTGGAGTTGCGGCATTGGTTTCTTTCTATGTCGGTGATATACTTGAAAAATTATTTGTGTAGTTGACTGTTTTATTTAAAGTGTTAGAGTTTGGTCTAACTTTGAATAATGGAAAGATTAATAATAGAATCAGCAGTTGAATTTGGGATACTTATCTATGATAAGGAAGTTCCAGTGGATACTGTTGCTTCGGTTTTAAGAGAAGTTAAGCTAGAAGAATTATTATCTGTTTTTGAATATGAAAATTCAAAGTTAACTCCTAAGGTCAGTGTAAGTTTTTCTGATTTTGCGGAAAGGTATGGTTTGCTGCCTAAGATGATGGTTAGTCAGGGTAAAGCCTTTGGAGATTGGTTTAGAGTAACCTATGAATCTACAGAGTTTTTGCCGCCGGAGTCTTCTGGATCAGATGATATTCGGGTTGGTGAATCTAGTATTGAAAGAATGGATTATGTGCATCCAGGTAAATTGGAAGCTTTGATTAGAGGTTTAGAAAGAGCTGGATATAGTAAGGGTTCATTGGAAGTAAAAGTGGGGAAGGTGACTGAGAGTTGGGGAAAGTTACCGTATTGTTGTGTCACTTTATCTGATGTTGGAAAAATGATTGTATTCTCTGAAGAAAAAAGGCGTGGAACTTATGTTTTGGAAATAGATGCTGATTTGAGTTTGTCTAAGTCTTCGTATGGTGAAAATATGATAGGATATAGTGAAAGGAAACCATATATTTTTGAATTATTGTTGTTGGAGCAAATTGCGCCTGAGAAGTTCGAAAAATTTATTTTAGAGAAACATGAGATGATTAAAAGTAAGTATACTGCCAAAGAATTTTTGGAATTGGAGATTGCTCAGATTGAGGAGTTATTTGATTGTGATTTAAGTTTGGCTCAATATGCTAGGTTTATACTGAAAATAGATATTGATAGTACTTTTGGTATAGAGCAAAAAATGAGTATGGCGGCTATGATTTGGCCTGATCTAGATATAAGATCTATGGAAAATATGGAGGATGAAGAGATTATTGAAGTGTTAAAAGGTGTTTATCCTGAAGTCTTGGATATGGTTTTTAGTTCAATAGAGAATAGAACAATTCCTATTTACAATGGCTATACATTGCAAAATATTGCAACAAGGTTAGGTTGTGAAATTAGGGTAAATAGATGGGAAGGTATTTGGGAGCTTGCTGAGGAAGTGTTTGGTGTAAGTCTTGAAGAGTGGCCCGAAATGGTGAGAGCAGAGTATAAAATAAAATATACTAAAGATCGATTTTTGAGGATGCCTGTGAAGGATGTTTCTAAGTTTACCATTTTCGATGGTAAGTTTGGTGCTAAGTCTGCCTACAGTTTAGCTTTTGGAGAATACATTAGTTACTTTGGTGTGAAGGAGAAGAAGCTTCTAGCGGATTGGATATGGGAAGGTTAGAGTAGTTCTTTGAGAGCTTCTTTGATGTGGTTTTCTTTGGTTTGGTAGTTCTTAGTTAGGATTCCTAAGCTGACTTGATCTCCTTTATGGATATCATCTGGAAAAAGCTTTATTGGCCATAGGATTTGACCTAGTTTTGGGTTTTCTAATACTACGTTTCTTTCTTGAAAATCTTTTAAGGTGAAGTTTAGTTTGAATTCCTGCATGAAATTTGATTAAGGAGAATATGTTATTTGGAAATTCTTGATATGACAAATAAGACCTTAAAGATAAGGTATGCAGAAATATATTTTATGTATTATTTTACAAGGTGATCACTTAATTCTGGTCTAACTTCGTCTTGTCCGAGGCTCCATGTTAAAAAGCTAACTTCATCACCTTTTATTTGTGGGAATCCTATTATTAGAGGAGCAATGTTTAAGATCTGAGCTCCTATATCTTCTAGTTCGTGGGCGTGGTGAATGATCTGATTACCAAGGTTTTGAACTTCTTCGAGAAGTTGTTGGTCTTCTTGGTCGATTAGTAGTTTTGACTTGATTAGTTGAAGTTGTTGAGATTTGTTTTCTATATCATTAGCAATTTTGCTAACTAAGACTAAGCTTTTGTTAGCTTCTTCTTGGGTGAAAAACTTACTGATTTCTTGTGTATTTATCATATCTGCATGATATAACTTTTATGGATACAAATTTAGTTCAAATGCTAAAACTGGGTCGTCATATATATAGTTTTGATCTTTAGTTCTAGTTTCGCCTTTTAGGTGTTTTGTGGTATAATTAAGGGAGTGTAAAAAGGTTTATGCCGAAAGATGTTAATCTAAATCCAGAAGGAAAAGATAATCAAGATGATAAACTTGATAAAAATCTCAATGAATCTGAACAACTTGATATAAAAGATGCTGAGATTAGTAAAACTTTAGGGGATTTTGCAGAGCAGGTTTCTGATAATCCAGAGGTAGCTGACAATACTGTTAATGAAAATGTTGATTTCAGTGAGATTTCTGGGGAGATAGCTTCAAAGGTAAGAAAGAATGTTGATGTTGATAAACCTGTTGAGCCAAAGACTACTGAAGAAGATTTGAATCAAATGCTCGAAATTGAAAACCCATCAAAATTAGATGAGTTTTTGGGAGATGTAGGTATTACTAGAAGGCAATTGTACATCTTTCTTGCGATTATTTTATGTTTTGTAATTGGAGTGATTTTAAGTTTTTATTATTTGTTGAGCTTATTTTCTAGTACTCCGGATGATATAACCAATGAGCCAGATGAGCCTTTGATTGAGGAACCAGTTGTCGATGAAGGACCTGGTTTGTGGGATAGGATTTCTGAGTGGTTTTCTGGAAATGAAGAAGAACCAACTGACGAAGAGCCAAGCGAGCCTGTGGTGGAGGAGCCTGTTGAAAATAAAGATGATGGAATTGGTGGAGTGGGAGATGTCGGAAGTATTGGTCGTGATGAGTTGGAAAGATTGGATAGTGAAGCAATAGAGTTGATTGGAATTGTTGGTATGTCGAACCAAAGCCAGTCAAAAATTGGTAGATATCTAGATACTTACAGGAAGTTGAGATCTGTCTTTAATACGGATCTGTTTGCTTATCTTTCCGTAGTAAATGATAGAGAGGCGGCTTATGAAAACTATGTTTTGAATCTTAGAGGTAATTATGAGAGTGCTTTGATGGCTCAAAGTGATTTGGAAGAAGAAATAAACCAGTATTTAGTTAGATTAAATGCTTTAGAGCTTGAGCTTGAAGCTGTGGAGGTAGAGTTTTTTGGTGAGGTTGAAGCTTTAAATTCAAGTAGAGTGAGTGAATTATTAGGAGTCTTTCAGGAACTAGGAAGAAGGGAAGTTGTACTCACTTCTGAACTTAAGGCAAGACAAGCTATTTTAGATAGATATAATGGAATTGAATCGATTGTGACTGATCGAATCACAGCGATTGAGTTAAATAGAGAGGCGTTTATACAGGGAGTAAGGGTTGTGGATTATAGGAATGTTGATTTGGATTTGATTATTGATGGTCAGTAGTAATTTGCTGTTTATTATTTGGTTGAATTGACATATTATTAGTTGCACAGTGATGAAAAGTATTTGTTAATATTTTTTCGTATGTTGTCTGCAAACCAATTTGTAAAGAAAGTGTTAGATTATAATCCTAAATTTGATAAGGCTCGTTTGTTGAAGGGGTTTGAGTTTGGTAAAGCAGCACATGATGGTCAAAAAAGAAAAACTGGTGAGCCATATTATATTCACCCAATTGCTGTAACTTTGAAGCTTCTTGAGTTCAATCCTGATGAGGATATGGTTATTGCGAGTTTATTGCATGATGTTTCGGAAGATACTGAGAGAACGTTAGATGATATAGAAAAAGAGTTTGGAAAAGGAGTAAGAAATATGGTTTACGGACTTGAGAAAGTTGGGCAAGTTAGATCGAGAATCGATGAACCTAATGTGGAGAATCTTAGAAAGATGTTTGTGACTATGGCATCCGATTTGAGAGTTATTATTATTAAGCTTTGTGATCGATGGCATAATATGACTACTTTGGACGCAGTTTCAGATCATAAAAGAATGAGAATTGCTAAAGAGACTATGGATGTTTATGTACCGATAGCATCTAGGCTTGGTATTTATGGTATTAAATCTGATTTGCAGGATTTATGCTTCAAATACATTTATCCTGATATGTATGAAGAGATCGATGAGCAACTTAAGTCTTATTCGAAATCTAGTGGGAATCTTATAAAGTCTGTTGAGGCTTCGCTAACTAAATATTTGCAAACAAAAGGTTACAGTTTTGATATTAGTTCTAGAGTGAAGGGTAGGTATAGTATTTATAAGAAATTGAAGAGGAAGGGGAGTGCGGTGGTGGATGAGGTTTACGATATTTTTGCTATAAGAATAGTTACCCCAACTAAGGTTAATAATTTAGGGGAAGAGGATGTGAGTGATTTGTATAAGATTTTGGGAGATATTCACAATCGATGGACTCCACTACCAAACAGGTTTAAAGATTATATAGCTATGCCGAAACCTAACGGATATAGAAGTTTGCATACGACTGTTATTGGACTTGGTCCTGATGGATACAATAATCCAATCGAAATTCAGTTGAGAAATGAGATAATGCATGATGAAGCAGAGAGAGGGATTGCTTCTCATTGGTTATATAAGGATACCGGAGGGAGTAAGGCTGTTGCAACGGATTCAAAAAGAGGTATTTGGGATGAGTTGAAATCAAAATTTGTGAAGGAAAATTCATCAGAGGATAAGTCTAAGTTATCTAAGAAGAAAGTTTCTGCTTCTAGAACAGCATGGGTTAATGCTTTAGAAGAATTGCAAAGAAATACTCCTGATGGAGATGAGTTGATTGAGGATCTGCAAAGAGATGTTTTTAATGATAGGATTTTTGTGATAACTCCTCATGGTGATACGAAAGATTTACCAAGAGGTGCTACTCCAGTTGATTTTGCTTATGCTGTGCATACTGATGTTGGTCATAAATGTGTTATGGCTAAAGTGAATGGTGCGATTGTGCCTTTGGACTACAAGCTGAAGAATGGTGAAGTTGTTGATATTATTACTAAAGAGGATAGTAAGCCAAATCAGTATTGGCTCTCATTTGTGGTTACATCTGGGGCTAAATCTAGAATAAAATCTTTCTTTAAGAGTGAGGATGTTGAGAAGAACATGAAAGAAGGTAAAGAACTTTTGAATGCTTTCTTTGAGAAGATGGATAAAGAGCCATTGGATTCAGAGTTTTCAGTTATGAAGAAGTATGGAGATAAAGATCTTACTTTAAAGCAGAGAGAGAAGATTGTTGAGGAAGTTGGGGCTGGAGTTATCTTGCCTTCTACTGTGTTTAAGAATGTATATCTTTATGATGTAAAGCCTAAGAAAGCTAAGAAAAAAAAGGTTGTTAAAGCTTCTAGCAATCGTGAGGTTGTGATTGATGGAGGAGAGGATCTTAAAATAAGATATGCCACTTGTTGTAATCCTAAGCCTGGATCAAAGATTGTGGGGTATGTCACCAGGGGGAGTGGAATTAGTGTGCATAGGAAAGACTGTAAGGTTATGCTGAATGGTTTGAGTGATAGGACTATACCTGTTTACTGGAAAGGTGAAGAGCGTGATCAAAAGCTGGATGTGGATTTGTGTATTGAGTTGGTGGATAGAGTTGGATTTTTGTTTGATGTGTCTCAAATCTTGAGAGATGAAAGTATAAATATTAAGGATCTATCACTTGATAAGAATTCTGGAGATAAGATAAAAATGAGGCTTTTGAGTATATCAGTCGATGATGAAGAGCAGCTTCAAAGAATTATGTCTAAGTTAGAGCGGGTAGAGAGTGTTATTGCTGTAAGGCAGATCTAGACTAGTTTTGGAATTGATTTTAGTTCTAGGTTAAGGTTGTTTTGGTATAGGTTTTTTACTGTTTTATGCAGTTCTTCTTGTTCTTCTTGGGATAATTTAAGTTTTGAGCATGTTTGAATTGGAGCTTTTAGGTAAAAGTTTATAGCTTTTATTATTTTTGGAGGGATAAGGTTATTAGGGTCAACTTGTGTGTCTAAAGTTGAATTGATAGATCCGTTTTTGTCTATGTAGAAGTAGAGTGATTTACCCTCAGGGATTTTTTCTGGAGGTTGAACTGGATAAATGTGTCCTTCAAGGTAAAGGAGTTTTATGATGAATATCTCGAGAAGTTGTTCTGATTCAAGCTGAGTGAGTTGGGTGAGTAGCTCAAAAATTTGAGGTTGTGGATGTTGATCTTGAAGAATTTGGTTTAGGATTTTTGAGATTTGTTGGAAGCTTTGGAATTGGAAGAGGTTTGTTCCGTCAGGTCCAGGAGTGATAAGATTGGCTTCAGTAAGTGTGAAAGATCTTCCACTGTCGTAAATGGTAGCGTTTAGGTGGTTGAAAATATTGATTTTTCCTTTGAATTGGCTTTTAGTTTTTCTTTCTCCTTTGGCTTTGATAAGTATTTTACCAAGTTGTTTGCCGAAGACTACTATGAGTAAATCACTTTCGTTTATTGGGAATTTACGAAGTATGATTAACTGGTCATTTGTTAGTTTTTGGGACATTAGTCTTGGTAGATTTCTTTAGATCTTAGGTGTTTGTTAACCAGGAGTAAACTGGTAATGAAGCTTATTAGAATAGAGGCTGCTAGTTGTATACCTAGGATAAGGAGGTTCTGGTCAGTTTGAAAGGAAGTAAGGAAAAGTTGTCCTATTGGGATAAGAAGAAGTAGGTTTACTGAGAAGCTAAATACTCCGATCAGTGCACTTTCGAGTAGGAATGGGGATCGAATTCTGCTTAAGGTTGCACCTACTAATTGCATGATTTGTATTTCGTTTTTTCTATTGTATAGACTGGTTTTGATAGCGTTAAACGTGATTAGGCTTCCTGCTAAGGTGAAGATCGCTAGAATTCCTATGAAGGCGTTGAGACTTGTTTCTTTGATCTTGATAAGGTTTTGAATGACTTTTTGGATTGTGTCGGTGTGTTCTCGTTCCATTTTTGTTTGGAGGAGGTTGTCTGAAAAGTTTGAGTTTTGGATTCGGTTTTGGATTGTTTTTTGGTCTTCTAGGTTGGTTGTTTTTATCTTGAAAGAGTTTGGTAAAGGATTTTCTAAATCGTAATCTCTTAAGAAATCTACGCTGGTTGGAGATTTTTCTTGTAAGTTTTCCAAGGCCTGATCTTGTGAGTAAAAAGTTACCTCTTGAATTTCAGGTTGGTTTTGGAGATATGTTTGGATTTGGTCTATTTCATCTTCTGATATTTCTGGTTGGAGGTAGATGGTGTAGTTGATTTTTTGGGATAATTCATCAATGAACTCTTTAGCTTTGATGTGGTGACTAATAAGTACGTTGAATACTACTAGTATAAGTCCAAGGCTGACTACTGTAGCGAAAGTAAGAAGATTATGTCTTTTTAGATTGGTCCAGCTTTCTTTGAAAGTGTTCATTTTATTTGAATTTAGCGATTATGGATGATTTGAATAAATGTGGGTGATGGTTCTTAATTCGGATTATTTTGGTATCTGGGAATTTTGTTTGTAGTTTTTTTGTGAAATGAGTTTGATCGTATCCTAGTGCGATTATATCAGGCTGTATTATGTTAAGGAAATGGTATGGGTCGTTTGGGTGACCTAGAATTATTGTGTGATTGTCTAATTTTAGATTTTTGAGATTTTGAAGTCGTTTAGAATGGTTGAATCTAGGTATTTGTTTCTTTGTTTTTTGAACTGTTTGGTCTAGTGCAACAATTGTATATAGTTGTGTCCCAAGTTTTTTAGCCTCAGTTAGATAGAAAATATGCCCTGGATGTAATCGGTCAAATGTTCCGAAGGTAAGAACTTTCATTAAGTAGGTATTTTATTTGTGAAGAATATATCGAAAAGTATCAGAGCTGCAATTGCTCCTATGAGTAGGGTAAGTTCAAGGATTTGAGTGAATTTACTTTGTGGTTTCTCAGAGCTTTGGAGTTGGATGAGTTTTACTTTAGAAAAGAGATACAAAGTGAGAACCATGAAAAAGGGGGTATCTATTGTGCGATTGACCAGCCAGCTGTTTTTCATGGAGATTTGATTTATGTACAACAGCCCACTTATCAAGCAGGTAAGGCCAAGAGGTAGCGTGAGATATAGAGTTGCTTCTTGGAGGTTTTTGTAGAATTTGGTGGTTGAATTCATAAAGAATCTTTTTATTGATTGGATTATATAGTATGGAGCCTTGAAAAGAAAAAAGAATTTCTATAGATTGTTTATGTTTTAAATTAAAGAAATGGCACTTACGAAAGAGCAAATTATGAAAATTGCAAAGTTGGCTATGATTGAGTTGACTGATGAAGAGATGGATAAGTTAGGTAGCGAGGTCTCTGGGATTCTTGATTGGGTAGAGATGTTGCATGAGGTTGATACTGATGGGGTTGCACCTACTTATCAGGTTACTGGAATTGATAGTGTTATGAGAAGTGATGAAGAGGAGAGATTTGGTGAGCCAGATAAGCTTTTGGAGAATTCTCCTTTAGAGAAAAGAGCGTATCAGGTTCTTGTGAAGAAAATTTTGAATAAGTAATATTAGTTGATGGAAAATTATACAATAAAGAGTTTATTGAAAGCTTATACTGATGGGGTAGTTAGTCCTGAAGAGGTTGTTAAAGATTATTTTGATAGAATCGCAGAAATTGATGGTGACCTGAATGCGTATGTAAATGTTTCAAAGGATCTAGCTGAAAAGCAAGTTAAAGATGGTAAAGGAGGTGCTTTGGCTGGTATTCCTATGGCTTTGAAAGATGTGTTTACAACAGAAGGTGTTGAGACTACGGCTTGTTCTAATATTTTGAAGGGATATGTTCCTAAATTTAATGCTCCTGTTGTAGATCGATTATATGAGGCTGGTGCTATATGTCTTGGGAAAGTGAATACCGATGAGTTTACGTGTGGAGCTTCGACTGAGACATCTTGTTTTGGTCCTACTGTTAATCCATATGATCATGGTAGAGTTTCAGGTGGTTCGTCAGGAGGTTCTGCTGCGGTTATACCATCAAATCTTGCTGTTTTCTCAATGGGGACTGATACTGGTGGGTCGATTAGACAACCAGCTGGTTTTTGTAATGCTGTTGGTTTAAAGGTTACATACGGAAGAGTTCCTAGAAGTGGGGTGATATCGATGGCTTCATCTCTAGACACTATTGGGCATTTTACTAAAACTGTAGAGGATGCTGCTTTGGTGTTGGGGGTGACTGCTGGAAAGCATGAAAATGATTCTACTTCAGTTGATGTGGAGGTTGGAGAATATATGAAGGCTATGGATGGGAATGTGGAAGGATTGAGGATTGGTTTGCCAAAAGAATATTTTGGAGATGGAGTAGATCCTGAAGTTGCAAGAAAAGTTAAGGAGGCAGTGGCTGTGTTGGAGAGTAAAGGTGCTACTGTGAAGGAGATTTCATTGCCTATGACAAAGTATGGGGTGGCGGTTTATTATCTTGTTGCACCTGCTGAAATAAGTGCAAATATGGCTAGATATGATGGGATTAGAGTTGGGAGAGAATTAGATCCTGAAGCTTCGAGTGTAGCTGATCAGTTTCTGAGAAGTCGTGCTGAAGGATTTGGAGATGAGATGAAAAGAAGAATAATGATAGGTACATTTGCTTTATCGGCTGGTAGTTATGATGATTATTACTTGAAGGCTCAAAAAGTGAGAACCCTTATATTGAATGAATTTGAGGAAGCTTTTAAAGATGTAGATGTAATAATGGGGCCGGTATCACCAAGTCCTGCTTTTAAAGTTGGAGAGCTTGTTAATGATCCGGTGAAAATGTACATGGCTGACATGCTCACGATTCCTTCAAGTTGTGCTGGTATTCCTGGTTTATCTGTACCATGTGGGTTTGTAGAGAAGGATGGAGCTAAGCTCCCAGTTGGTTTGCAGATATTGGCTCCTCAATTTAGAGAAGACTTGTTATTCAAAGTGGGAGATGCTTATGAGAAAGAGACAGAATTTTGGAAAGAGGTATCTTAGCTAGTTTGACTTTTTAGGAATAGGTTTTATAATAAGATCTATTTAAAAACGGTTATGGAGAGTGTATTTAATTTTGGATCAGTTAGGGAGTTTTTGCATGCTGAAGAGCCAAAGAAATTTGCGGATGTTTTTATGGAGCAAATGGATGTTGTAAGCAGATCTGATGAGATGAGAGAAAGATATGACGTTTATATTGGTTCAATGATCAGAAGAATGCCATGGCTTGTGAATTATGCTCTTAGGAAAGGTCAGATCCATAGTGTTTTGAGGTATTTTGATGTTGATGAAGTGTATGTGGATGCTGAATTCGTGGAGAAGTTGATTGATCCTCTAAGAGCGGAAAGTATTAGAGTTGGTCGGATACGAGAGAGTATAAGTAGTTGTATATCGGATATAACGAAGAGAGTGACTTTGATTGGTTTAAATGAAGGAGAGTTTCATATTGTGGCAGATGATTTAAATAATTTTGCTGACGGAGTGAGTCATTTGAAATGTTTTGCATGTACTTTTCCTTTTGAGAGATATAAAGATTTGGAAGGTTTGAGAAATGGAAATGTGAAAAGATTTGAGTTAGTAAATCATATTGATTTGCTTGCGGCTTATCATATGGATGATCCAGATAGATTGGAGTTTTTACATGATGTTAAAGTGGCAGATATGATTGTGAGGGGGATAATGCTTGATGGTAATGATGGGTTGCATATAGGTGAAATGGTAGCTCAGAATTCTGGTTTACGAAGTTTGGTTCTAGATGGTGGGATAGTGGATGGAGATCTTTTTACTTTAAATATGGCCTCAAGGTTTTACGATATTGAAGGTTTAATGGTTGAGAACTTTATGGTTTCTGAAAGTAATTTTGCTGATGATGATTTTGGTATCTTACTGGAGACAGGATTTTTGGACTCAGTAAAAAATATTGTTTTGAGATCTTGTGATGGATTGAGTTTTGAATCGGTTTGTAATGCTCGTGAAACTTTGCCTGGTGTGAATATTAGTTTTACAAGTGCTTCAGCTTACAACTAGCTTAGTGAACTCAGAATTTAATTGGTCTGGTTTGAGTAGGCCTGTTTTGATCTTACGATCGATTTGAAGGAGTTGATTGTAGGTTTTTAGGAGTTGGTTTGGGTGGAATTTTTGAGCTTGAGGAATTGTTTTTTTAACTACGTATGGGTGGAGTTTGGTTAGTTTTACTATTTGTGGTTGGGGAATGCGTTCTTGGCTGAGGGAGTTAAGTTGGATTAGGATACGGTATTGGCGAATGATTAGGTAAAAAATCTTCATTAGATCTTCGCCGTTGTCTTCGAGTTCTTGGATTTTTTGGAGGGCTTGTTTGGTTTGACCTAGAGTGATGTGGTCCATGAGATGGAAGACGTTTGTTTCGGTGCTGTAGCTACAGATGGTTTGGATGTCTTCTTTTTGGATTTGGTTGTTTGGTGAATATAGGCCTAGTTTGTGAGATTCGGATTGGATTTTGATTGAGTTTTTTTGTAGGTTTTCAACAAGCTCTTGGGCTAGGTGGGAAGGGATTTCTTTTTGATAAGATTTGATTATCTTTTGAACTTTTTGGGCTAGGTCTTTTTCGTTACTGGAGATTTCTTGGATTTGATAGGTTTTTGAATCTTTTTTGGAGAGTTTGATTAGTTCTTTGTGGATTGGGTTGGTGGTTTTAGGTAGTTTTTGGTAACTAACTAAGCAAAGAATTGTTGAGTCTGGAAGGTTTTTGAATTCTGTGGATAATTTTTTTTGATCTTCTTTGGAGGCCTTGTCTGTGAATTCTGGAAGAATGATAAGTCTTTTATCCTCTAAAAAGGGGAGTGACTTGAGCTCTGAGATGAGGTTAGGTAGGTCTACTTGGTCAGGAGTGTATTTGGTTAGGTTGGTGCTGTTGGGATTTTTTTCTAAAAAGCCTTTTTCCCAGTTTTGGATGGTTGATTGGATTTGGGCTTTGTCTGTTCCGTGGAATAAGTAGATCATTTGAGTATTTATTTGAAAATAGTTTAGAGGGAATTTGGATAAAGAAAAACCCCTTTCGTATAAGTCACCATAAGAGAGGGGTTTTTAAGATTAAGTCGAAACGATTTTTAAGTTTGTATTATCTTACTGTTTGGTACTGGTTGAATTGGATAATACTTTGCAGTCCTGGAGGAGTGTTCAGTATGATTCCACTGTCGTAGATTACTGTTACAGATCCTCTGTCAGCTAGTAGGTCACCAGGGTTGCTTGTTCCTGCGAACAGTGGTCCTGAGTCTCCGAAGATTGAACCTTGGATTGTAAGAAGGTTGTTGGTTTGTTCTGATCTTCTTAGGAATCCTCCGTTACCGTCTGCGTCAGGTACTGCGGCAATAGCTCCTACTACTTCAGTTACATTTGGTCCGATCACTACATCTCCACCGATGACGATGAAGGCGATTTGAGATGGGAAGGCTTGTGAAGTAGATCTTTGGTAAGAAATGTTTTGGTTAATGATCAAGTCATTTCCTTCAATAATGATTGTTTTAGCTAATCCATCGTTTAGGATTATTGGTGAATCATTATTGATCGTTAGGTTACCGTTTGTTTTTCTGTATACCTTAGTGTCGCTGTTTGGATTTATTGCGTCATAAGTGGCTAATGCTGAGCTGTTCAGGTTTGAAAGAGTGTTGGTGCTATTTAGATTTGTAACGTTGTTGAATCGGCTAGCGTTACTTCTAAGGTTTCTTTCAATGTCTTCAGAAGTCCAACTTGATGATGTGAAGAGTGATACCTCACATACGCTTGAAGAGAAGTTAGCTAGTGGATTTTTGTATCCTTCTAGTTCTCTAGAATCAAGGTTTGGATTTTCTTTAATACTTTCTCTACAGATTCTATGAGTAGGGGCACTTAGAGCTCCGGTACCAGAACTAATCAGTTCTTGAGGTGTTCTTGGTTTAGGAGTGAATACTGGTCCTTCTGTATTTCTTCTATTTGTACATCTAGCGATGTCGATTGTTCCTTCGAATTCTTCTTCTAGGAATACGTCTCCGAAGCTTCTTGAAACTACGAATGGACAAGTTGCTAGTACTGAAGCTGAGTCAAAGTTGTTGAAGTTATCAACTACTGTATTGAGGAATTCAAATCCACATGAGTCTGTTATAACTTGGCATTCTTCTATAATGTCAGCATCAAGTCTTGCGGTATAAGTGATTGTATAAGTGTTACCAGCTTTTTCAGTTAGGTTCTCGATAGTTAGACCTTCTTGAAGATTGAATAGGTCACCAGATGAATCTGATAGTCTTCCATCAATGAATAGATCTAGAACTTGTAGGCTACTATCTCTTGATTCAAGAGGGTTTGAAAGTCTGTCTTGAAGACCAAATACGTTTTTGATGTCATCTTTTAGGACAGCTGTATCAAGTCCTTCTAGAGCTTCTCTGAATTCTGAGCTACCAAATACCGGGCTGATCGTGTACTTAATAGTATAAGTAAGGATATCTCCGTCTGTTGCGAATGGTTTATCTACTGTTTTTTCAATTTCAGTAAGTTTATCACCTTCGTCGTTTTCGTCAGCTCTAAGAGTTAGGAAACAATCTTCTGTGTATTGGTTTTGTTCTTGTGCGAATACTCTGATCACATTGTCTTCTCCTGTATTTAGGATGATTACTGTTTCGTCGATACCAACAGTGATTTCACCTCTGGTTCTTTGACCGTTTGTGATAAAGACTGTTCTGTCTGGTTCACCTTCGGCTCGGAAAGTAATATCACCTTCGTATGATCCACCGTCGATTTGGAAAATAGCTGGTTGACCATTACTTGGGATAGTTCTTTTTAGTTGTGGATTTAGCCTTCTGTTTAATTCCAAGTCTTCACAAACTTCTTCAATTGGAGGTCTTTCTGAAGTAGCCTCGGCTCTACAGTTTGAATTGTCTGAACCAACTACTTGAACTCTAACTGTTTCTCTACCTGTAAGAGGGGAGTTTGGTCTAAAGCTTAGTAAGTCGTCACCAGTTGTTGTTTGAATTGTTTGATTGTTTTCTCCAACTACTGTCCATCTGAAGTCAGCTTGGAAACCGGCAGGTTGTTTGTCGGTAACTCTGAATGTTGGCCTTGGGTTTGCTTTGTAGTCGTATGTATCTGTGTTGAGAGTGATTGATTCACAAACTAGTGGTGGTTCTGGGGTAAATTCTAATGTGTCATTACAATTTTCAGATCCTTGGAAGTTTGATGGAACTTGGGCTGTAATAGTTGTGCTGTTATCTAGTCCTGTAACTCTATATCTGTTTGTAGATATTTCTTCTAATGTTCCTTGAGTAGTGCTTACTTCAGCCAAGCTTTCAAATCTTGATGGAGTAGCATCTATATCAAAAGTAATTGAGTTTTCAGTTTCACTTACTTGTACAATCTCAAGATCTCTACAAGCTTGTCCGTTAGGAATGTCTGGGAAAGTTAGGACAGTAGAACATGCTGAGCTTGAACCAGCTGAGCTGATTGTTACTCTAGAGTTTGCTGTAAGTCCTGTTAGGGTTACATCTGTGTATCTTCCTCCTAGTACTATTGATCTGTTTGAGAAACTAGTAGTGTTTGATGCACCTTGTACTCTGATGGCGTCATGGAAATCTCTTTCATTTGGGTCGAACTGCACTCTGTAAGTTTGAGTAGTGCTTGTTGCGTTGTTTCCTCTGATAGGTGATGCTGTGATGCCTTCACAGACTAGTTGTTCGTCTGGGGCGTCAGTAAGTTTCATAAAGATTTTAACTTCTCTTATGTAACGTTCACTTGCATAAAAAACATCTCCAGTTACTTCTCCGCCAGCATATCTTGATGTAAGGTCAATTCCTGAGTTTACTAATTCTAGAGTAGATTCATCATGTCTTTTGATTGATGAAGTTATACATTGATCTTGAACTCTACCGTTTACTGTTGTTTGGTTGAAGCTAGTACATATTTGATTAAATGTTGTGGCATTTAGGTAAATACTTTTATCAATTGGTGTGTAAATTGTAAATGAATCTGTAAGATCTCTAGGATCTCCGTTTGCTGTAGTTAGGTCAGCTGTGAAAGTGTGAACTCTTCTGTTATTTTGAGAGTCAACTATACCATCACTGATAAGAATTGTTCTTCCGTCGGCAGTTCTATCTCTCCTGAATGTATCTCTTAATTGTAAGTCTACGTTTCTTAGAATTGTTGATTCTTGACAATTGTTTCTTGCTAATTGAGGAGAGTTTGCTGGGAAATTACAATCTGGACGTCCTGAATTATGAACGTAAAAATAACCCTCGTAGGTTTTATCTTCATCAGTAAAAGTAATTTGGTCTCTAAACCCAGATAATCTTCCTGTTTGATTATCTAGATCTCTAACTAAGGCAAAGTTCTTCTCTTCAAAAGTAGTATTTGGGTCTAGAAATAGTGAGTCATTGTAAGCATTTAAGGTTGGGTATTCTAAACCCTCAGGACACTGTGCATGGCTTACACCATTTGGAAACCAAGGTTGGTTACATACACTTGAATTTTGGGCAACACTCACTCCAGTAAAGGCGAGTACTATTATCCCAAGAAATAAGAGACTTCTTAATTTATTCATTATCAAAATTTAAATTTAGATCTTCAGTATTTGTCTCTGGAGCTCTTGAATAATTTGTATTTGGCCCAGTGAATTCTTCTTCAATTTCTAATGGTCCAACTTCTTCATTTTGGTCTTCAAGAGTTCTAGCAAATTCCTTATCTGGAGAGTTGTAGTAGATTGATGTAATTACTACTGCTATCAAAACTATGATAGTCGCTAATAATGCAATTTTTTTATTCATATGTCAAATTAAAATTCTGGTATATCATTTGTGTCCGTTTGAGGAGCCCTAGTTGTATTAGTTTTTTGTGGTGTTTCTCCTGGAGGGGTGTCTGGAGGAGTGTCTGGTGTATCTGGTGTTCTAGGCGTGTTTGGTTTATCTGGTGTTTCTGGTGGTATTGTTGGAGGTTTAGGAGTTAGGCTAAGTTTTGTTCCAAATCCGATTCTGTTCATGTTTTCTCTTCTAGCGTCTTTCAAGTTGTAGATTCGTTTGGCTTTTGCTTTAGCTGCTGCTGGAGCTGATTCAGAAACTTCTAGTTTGGCTCCTAGAGTTCTTTTGTAAAGGTAAGTAGGATTGGCACATTTTCCTATAAGGACTACACCCGACTCTTCTTTGATGTTTAGTTCAAGTGGTGCGCCTTTGTAGGTTTCTTTTGTAACCTTTCCTTGGGCATTGTGCAGCTCTTGAATATCTTTAGTAAGTTGCATCATAGCTTTGAATGCTTTTGGGTTGCTGATTATCATTCCTGTAGGTAGTTGTCCGAGATTGTCCATTTTTTCGTAAATTCCTTCGATAAGTTGAAGGTCATCTGGACCGTACATTGCTCCTAAAAGTGAGATTTTATTTCCTTCGTGTGCGAAAGGAGTTGTACTCATCATTAGTAGACCTGTTTTTGAGTTTAAGATTTCTTCAATCTGTTTTCTTGTTTCAGGGTTTTGGATTGATTCAGGTGTGACTGAGTTGGAGTCAATTGAAGGAATGCTTTCACTTAGTCCGTATAAGAATTGATTAACGAGATCTCTTTCGGCTTTGTTTGAGATTGTGTTTGAATCGAACTTAGTTAGGGATCCTTTTACGATTTGGTTTTCGAAAGTTCTTGTGATTTGTGAATTTCTTAAACCTTTTAAATTTTTTCTATGGGCTGTTGTGTAAAGGTTGTATCCGTTTAGGTCTAGTTTGTTGTTGGCACCACCGGCACCTTCGGTTAGAACGTTTGGTGCGAGTAGGGAAGACTTAAAGCTTTCCTTAACTCCACTGTGCTTAGATAAGTTTTGGATTATGATTTGTTGTTCAGCTTCAGTAAATTTTTCACCGTTTGGTTTAGTGTTGTATTTACATAATGATCTTACGTACTCTTCTACGTATTGAGTTGAAAGTTTGTTGATTGCTTCAATTCTTTCTTGTGTGCTCAGAGAGTTGATTGATCTGAAAGTGTCAGGTAGGAGGTTACCGTATATATATAGGTAATCCTCTTTGGATAACTCCTTGATTCCTTGTTCTTTTAGTTTTTCTCCAATCAGTTTGGCTGCACCCTCGTGGTCTATTCTTTGACCATTTTCAATGTTGTAGATTGTTAGTTCAGCTAATTTTTTCATAGTAGCTGGATCTTCTGAGAGTTTATCTACAAGATTGTCTAGTTGTTTGGTTGGTTTATGAGGTTTGCTGTTAAGTCTAACTGTACTTCTTTGGATCAATGTGTCTGAATATTCAGCAAGTTGTCTAGCTTCTTCGTTGGTAAAGTTTCCACCGAATGATACTGTTTCGTTTACGTTTAGTTTATTTAAGTTTAGGTTGTTTTCTTCTCTGTTCAGTTCTGGTCTACCGAATTTATCTAAACTTATGTAGTCGTAAAGGCTTGATGATTGTTCGATCTCTGAACCGGTGAACATGTTTTCACGAGTTGTGAATGAGATTTTAACTTCAGTGGTTGTTCCACCTAGAGTTGATGGTTGAGTTATTGTCTCTCTCAAGATAACAAGGTTTTCTGGTATGGCTTGTTGATTCATTTTTAGACCAAATCCTCCAAGATTATCCATGTGTCCAAGCTTCAAGCTTTTTTCTAAAGCTGGATCAATGTAAACATTTACTTTGGTTGCTTGGGCAGAGTTAATACCTTCTCTTACTTTTCTGTAGTCATCGATGTTTACTTTCAGGAAGTCATCATTGAGTTTTGAGAACTCAAGTCCAGAGTTTGATCTAAGACCATTTAGTTTTTCTACTGGATTTCCTATTTCGAGGTTGGTGATAAATTCGTTTCCACCTTTTACTACTACTTCTTTACCTTGGATGTTAGTAGCGTAACCACTTTCTGAAACTATCTGAAGTTTGGTTCCAGCTGGCATAGACTTAAGACTTTTTCTAAGTTGGTCTCTAAGTTCGATTTCGGTCAGTTTGTTATTATGGTCGTAAAGTTTCATAACTCTTGTGTCACCACCCCATTCAAATCCAATCATTGGGATGATGTATGGAATTGGTGCTCCTGTAGGTGTTATCAATGCACCAACTGATAGAGCTGCGTTCCAGTTTACACCTTGGGCTTGTTCGGTTGTCATGTTGTTTAACTGCCTAAGGATGGTCTGAATGTAATTTGATTTGAAGTTTTCAAGTTCAGCTTGAGAGACTTTTTGTAGAGCTGGGTCTAGTCTTAAAGTTTCTTCAAGTCCTGGGAAGAATTTGGCAGCGTTTGCAATATCTTCTGGAGATAAGCTTGGTTTAGCTGCGATACCTTTTAGGTATGTAATTTCTTCTTTTGATAGTTTTCTTTCTGATACATTTTCAAGACCAGAGGCCATTCTTTCGTTTTTGTCTTTTAGGATTCTGTTTTCTTTCAATCCTCCTCTTACATATACATTTACACCAGCAAGAGTAAGTCCACCACCGGCTGCTAGTTCTGCAGTCATGGTCTCACTGGTCTTAGAGCTTAGTCCAACTTCAGCGTTAATTCCACCTGTAAGTGTGTCTGGTCCAACGCCAAATCCTGCTCCAGTTGAAACATAGAAAGTGTTCTTTTTATCTAAATCTTTCTTGATTGTTAGGCTGGCTCCAGTTGTAACTTTTGGATCTTCGATTAAGTATACTCCAACTGCTCCGGCTCCTTTTAGTTTGAATCCGTTTGGAAGATCAATACTGTCAGTATCTCCACCTACTGCTACATTACCGTTTTCAATGTATTGAAGGGCGGTAGCAAGAGCTGAGTAAGTTGCTTGTGGGTCAGTTTCAGAGAATCCTGCTCTTTCAAGTAGTCTATTTGGAGATCTATCTGAGCTTTTAAGGAAGTCATTTCTAAGTTCTTCGTATACGACACCGTATCTTATGAGATTAACGGCTTGAGTACTTAGTGGTTTACGTAGATCTTCTACTGTTAGAGGTCTAGCGTTCATTCCTTGCTCTTTTAGTGAATTTCTCATTTTTGCTGGCAACTCTTCATTGAATTGCACTCCAAGTGCACCGAGTTTGATGAGGTTGTTGAATTTGTTTACAAGTTTTTGAGGATTAACTATTCCGTTTTCTTCTACATCAAGTAGTAGATCTTGGTATTTACTTAATTCTGAGCTGTAACGTTTAATGATTGATGTGCTGTCGTATCCTACTTCGGCTTGCCCAAGATTATCTTCTAGAGTTCTTCTGTAGACTCTACCTTTTTCAGAAATTGTGTTTCCGCTGTGGTTTTTGTCGAAGATGTGGTTTAGATGTAGGTAAGAAGTTTTCGATAGATCGTCGAATGAGTGCTCTCGTATTTCGTGTTCGTACATCTTTTGTCTGGCTGTACTAAAGACATTGCTTTCTTGAAGAGCTGATAAGCTTTCAGTTAAGTTGTCCTTGTCGAACAGATTCTTAAAGACGCTCGATGATTGTGATTCAGAATAAGCTAGTCCGATAACTAATTTATCCAAGTCTCTTGCATCTAGTGTGTCAGGATTTAGAGTAATTGTATTACCTTGTTTGGTGATAATTCTTTCTGCTCTGAGTTGATCTAAATCTTTGTTGGTAGCCATCATGATTGTGGCAAGAAGTTGTAGATTTTTTTCGTCTGAACCAAAAACTGACTGATCTAAAACATCTTTGGCAATTTTTAGCCTGTTTTTATCAAGTCCTAGTCTGTCATAGTTTATATCTGCGTATTCAGAGATTTTTGCAGTTGCGTCTCCAAGAACATTAATATTTTCGAAGCTATCAGTGTTGAGTACTTTGGCTTCTCTTACGTTAAGGTTTTGCAGGGTTGTGGCTAGTTCTAGGATACTTTGTAGTTTGTTGTATCTTAGTTCGAACTCAGCTTGTTTGTCTGGGTTTTTAGCTAGTTCTTGCGTTTTTTTCATGTAACCTACCAAAATGCTTTTAGAGGCTGGACTTTTTCTGTAGTAGTCCATGAATTCTTTGTAGCCTTCGGTTGCGTATTGAGTTTTGGCTGCTTCTCTTTCTCTTTCTTTAGCAACTAAAGCTGATTTTGCATTAGGGTCTTTCGAATTAGTTAGTTCGTCTATTTCTTTTTGGAATTTTCTACCTTGTTTAGTTAGTCCAAATTCTTTTTTGAGCTCTGCGAATTCTGATTCACTTTGGTCAGGAGTTACTGCAATAAGCTCTCCTAATGGTAGGGTGTTAGATTTATCTTTAAGAATAGATGAAATGTCTTGGAAGGTTAGTCCCAGTGTGTTCATGCTGTTTTCTAGTTTTGATCTTTGAAGATCAGATAATTGGTCGTTTTTTAGGAGATTTTTAAGGTAATCAGGGTTTTGTAGATTTGAGTTTTCAAGTCTTGTAGATTTGTACGAAGTTAACCCGCTTGAAAGTCTATCAAATCTTCTAGCTGGAGATTCTGGAGCTTTTTCGGGTTGTTTTTCTGTTTTAGTTTCTGGTTGTTCTTTTTTTGTAATATCGTCAACGTGTTCGAATTGTGGTTCGGTTTCTTTTTCTTGTTTTGTTTTTTGCAAGAATTTTATTTGCTCTTCTGATAAACCATCGCTTTTCATTTGTTCAGGAGTGGCTTTATTTTGATCGATAGTTTTAATTGGCGTGATTGATTCTCCTAATATATACAAGTCGTTTCCGGCTCTATCTTTAACTTCCCAGTAAACTCTTTCTGCTCCATTAGTGAACTCTAGTACTTTGTAGTCACCAGTGAGTATTAATTTATCACCTTTTCTAACTCTTGATTCAACTTGGAATTTTGAACCATCTCGAAGGTTTTCTTGATTTTTATTAACCTCAACGGTTGTTTTTCCTCGAAATACATTTTTGTCGTAGTCAATACTCTCTTTTTGGGAGAATTTGATGTGTGACTGTTTGATCTTATTGTCTAGTGCGTCAAGATGTTCTTGAGTTAATTTGACAACTGCTTCTTTGGATTCTGGAGCGTCTTTTTTTTCTAGACCTCCAGTAGGTTCCGCGGAAGGACCACTTCTTTTAAATAGAAGTTTTTGCCCTAATAAGAGCTTGGTTTGTTTGTTTATAAATTTATACATGGTGACTTGTTTACTTTGAAATCTTAATATTATAACATGAAAATAATTAAGAGACAAACATGGACAGAGCTTTGCCTAGATTGGTGGTTAATTTTAAAAATTATAGTCAGGCCTCTGGGCAAGCTGGGATTGATTTGATGAGGATTATTTCTGAAAAAAATGATGGTTTAGGTTTAGAAGTAGGGCTGTGTGTGAATGTTTTGGATATGAAAGATGCTTTGAGAGAGGCTAAGGGAGTTTCTGTTTATGCTCAGCATGTGGATCCGATTGGGTATGGTTCGTATACCGGAAAGGTCAACCCAGAGTATTTAGTTGAGATGGGAGTTGCTGGAAGTTTGATAAATCATTCTGAGGATCGAGTTGGTTTGTATACTATTGTGAAAGAGATTGAGTCTTTTAGGGAGATGGGAATTATATCGATTGTGTGCGTGGAGAGTTTGGAAGAGGCTAGAGTTGTAGCTGATATGAAGCCAGACATCATAGCCTATGAGCCACCTGAGTTAATCGGAGGGGATGTTTCTGTTGCTACAGCAAGTCCTGATTTGATCGAAAAGATTGTGAGGGAGATTGAGTGTCCGGTTATGGTTGGGGCGGGTATTAAGACTGCAGAGGATGTAAGGGTATGTCTAGAGTTAGGTGCGTATGGGGTTTTGGTTGCTTCAGGGATAGTAAAATCTGAAGAACCTGGTAAAGTGGTAAGTGACTTTTTAGAAGTTATTCAAAAGAATGTTTAAATGGTTTTATAGATTTGGAGTGGTAATTATTTTGATATCGCTTTTTTTGCTTGGAGTGAATTGGTATGTGTCGAAATATGCTGAAAATGATGTATATGATAGTATCGATGATCTGCCTGAGGTTAGAGTTGGTTTAGTGCTTGGTACGAGTAATAGAGTTAGCGATGGTCGTCCAAATATCTTCTTTTTGAGAAGGATTGATGCTGGAGTTGAGCTTTATGAGAATGGAAAAGTTGAAAAGCTTTTGCTGAGTGGAGATAATTCTACCTTAGAGTATAACGAGCCAGAAATGATGAAGGAAGCTTTTATAGAAGCTGGTATACCTGAAGAGGATTTGGTTTTGGATTATGCAGGGTTTCGAACTTTGGACTCCGTAGTGAGGGCGGCTGAGGTTTTTGGGGTTGAAGAGATGATTGTGGTTTCGCAGAAATTTCATACAGAAAGAGCTATTTTTATAGCTCGGAATATTGGTATTGATGCATATGGATATAATGCTGATTCACCTGGTTTTGAGATGGCTCCTCGGGTTTTTGTGCGGGAGGTTTTTGCTAGAGTTTATTTGGTATGGGACTTGTTTATAAATGATACTGAGCCTAAGTTTCTTGGTGATGAGATTGAGGTGTAGTTTGACATGTGGATCGTTTAAAACTAGTTTGTCTCCTTGTAATTATTGAATATGAAAAGTAATTCTGTTTTGAAACAAGGTGGTTTGAAAAAAAGAAGAAGAAGGAAGAAGAGATAGTATGAAAAGATTTTGTTTGGAGGATTTAAAGTCAGTGGCTGAATTTGGAAAAAATATTTCTAGTATCGATGAGGATGTTGAAGATTTGAGGTTAGCGTTTAACCTTACTTTGAGGCCAACTTTTTTGGAGGAGTTTGCTGGGAAGTATTATGGCAGAAGAAAACTAGAAGCTCCATTGAAGGAATTGTGGTTGTATGGTTTGTATCAGCATTACTTAGTTGCAGTTTTAAAGATGTTAGATGTTAGCTTGGTGGAGAGATTATTTTTGCCAAATAGGCATGATTTAGAAAAGAGTTTTAATTATGATGGGTTACATGAGGCTTTAGGTGATTTTGAAAATTTGAAGATGATAGTTTGTGGAAGGGAGGGGCATAATTGTGATTTTAGTTGGAGTGTGTGTGAGCAGGATATAAATATTTTTGGTGGTGAATTTTGTAATATAGGAGCTAGCTACTTTCAGAAGTTTGTAGATCGTGCTTTTGTAAATGTAACAAGTTTGGAAAGTGTTGTTTATTATGATTTTGAGGAACATTCTATAGTTGATATATATAAAAGAAAAAATTTACGGGGTGGGTTAAGTTTGATTGAGGATGTTGGAGATTTGAGTTTGGTTGAATAGCTGATGTTTACTAGTGATTAGAGTTTTGGTAGCTTGTTTCTAGTAAAATTAATTTTGGGAAATGAAAGTTGTAAGAATTTCTGAACTAAAGAGTAATGTAGGAGAAAAAGTAACTGTTAGAGGATGGCTATATAATTATCGATCTTCTGGGAGTTTGAAGTTTTTACAATTAAGGGATGGTTCTGGTTTTGTGCAGGCTGTGCTAGTGCAAGATGAGGTGGAAGTAGAAGTTTGGGATAAGTCAGAAGGGATTTCTCTAGAGTGTTCTTTGACTGTGAGTGGTGAGGTGTCGGAGCATCCGAAAAAGCCTGGAGTATTTGAGCTTCAAGTTAGAGATATGGAGATAGTGGGGGAGTCGGATGAGTTTCCGATTGGTAAGAAAGAGCATGGTCCTGATTTTCTTTTAAGTCAGAGGCATTTGTGGGTTCGTTCTCAGTCGCAGTGGGCTGTTTTGAGATTGAGAGATAGAATTATGATGGCTATGCATGAGTACCTACATAATGAAGGGTTCATAAAAACTGATTCACCAATTTTTACTCCAAATGCGTGTGAAGGTACAACTGATCTTTTTGCAGTTGATTACTTTGATCAAGGAGAAGCTTATCTTTCTCAGTCAGGTCAATTGTATTTAGAGGCAATGATTGCTTCGGTGGGTAGATGTTATGACTTTGGGCCGGTGTTTAGAGCTGAGAAGAGTGTGACAAGAAGGCATTTGACTGAGTTTTGGATGATGGACGCGGAGGCTGCCTTTGTGGAGCATGATGAGAATATGGATATCCAAGAAGGGCTTGTGAAGTATGTCGTAGCTGAATGTTTAAAGCATTGTGAGAAAGAGTTTGAGATTTTAGAAAGAGATGTTGACCCTTTGAAGAAAATTGTAGAGAAGCCTTTTGAGAGGCTGACTTACACTGAAGCTATTAAGGTTCTGCATGAGAATGGTTCAGACATTAAACATGGAGAGGATCTTGGGAATGATGATGAAGGTCTTTTGACTAAAAATAGTGATGTACCAGTGTTTATTCATAAATGGCCAAAAGAGATAAAGCCTTTCTACATGAAAATTGACCCAGAAAATCCTGAGTTGGCTTTGAATAGTGATTTGATTGCTACTGAAGGAGGAGGGGAGATAGCTGGTGGTTCTGAGAGAGCTGTGGATTATGAAGCTTTAAGAGAGAAGATAAAAGAGGAAGGATTGAACTTGGAAGATTTTGATTGGTACTTGGATGCTCGTAAATATGGTTCGGTTCCTCATTCTGGATTTGGATTTGGTTTGGAGAGAATGGTGCGATGGATTTCTGGAGTGAAACATATTCGTGAGTGTATTCCTTTCCCAAGAATGGTGAACAGGGTTAGGCCATAGCTTGACATAAGTTGTTGTTAGCGTTAAGTTTCTGCTAATAATTTATAGTATTTGTTATGTCTAATAGAAGAGACGTTTTTGAAAGTTTTGTGGGTGAGATAGTTTCACGAGAAATTGAAGCTTTGGTTCTTGATGATGATCTAAACAATGGTGAGACTATTGAGTTAAATCAAGGTGAGGTGGTTAGTATTGTACTTGGTTTGAGACAATTTTTGGAAGTGAATGAGGATTTATTGGATGCTCAAGATGTAGAGTTGATTGGGGCTGTATTGGATATGATGGAGGCTGGTTTTGCTATTGATACGCTTAAGTCTATTGTGGCTGAAATCAAGATTTATGAGATTATAACTGGAAAGAAGGTAAGTATTCAGGAGGTATTATTTGGTGAGCTTGAGGAGGAAGAGGAAGAAGACAGTGAGTTGAATGATGATCGAAGGGATACTGTAGTGGATGAGGTAAGTTTTAAGGGTGTTTCTTTTGCAGATGAGGAAGATACCAAGCCAGTATGTGAGGTTGTTGAAAGTGAGGAGGCTATATCTTTTTATTTAATTAAGTATGGTTCACAAATAATAAATATTGAGACTTCAAATCACTCTTTTGGAAGATTTATGCATGAATCTGGTCATTTGATTTTTCTAAGAAAAGGAGTAGCTGTTTTGAAGGAATTTGTTCAACTTTATGAGTCATTAGATCGTGATAGTCAGCATAAGTTGGAGGTTATGATTAAGGATTTTGATGCCGAGGAGATAATGTTGATGGGGCAGAGTTTAGTCTCAAAATACAAGAAAGCTAATGAAGACGAAAATATTGAAACTGATGAGGGTATAGATGAAGTAGATACTGTTGTTTCTTCCGAGAAGAATGAGGTTTCTGAAGGAGTGGTGCAAGATGATGCTCATAACGGAAGTAACCTAGTTGAAGAATCTGATGTGGAAAGTGAATATGATGAAGCTAGTGAAGAAGATGAACTGTCTCCTGTAGAGCAAGAAGATTCTTTAGAAGAAGTTTCTGATCAAGTTTCAGAATCTGTAAATGGTTCATTTGAGTCGGAAGTTGAACCGAATCTTGAATCTACTTATCTAGAGGGATCTGTTGTTGCGGTAGGTGAGAATGATGAATCTGGTTCTGAAGAGAGTTATGTGATTGTTGATGGGGTGCATGAGAAAAATGATGAGGGGCAATCTGATAAGCTACATAATACTATTGAAAATATTGTGGTGCGTGATCAGATGCTCGCTAAATATACTGTGGGGTTAAGTAGTTATGATGATTTGAAGAGAAGTATTTATGATAATTTTAGTGATAAGACTCCTTTATTTGAGGTTATGCAAACGATGGATAGTGTACTTCAAGAATTCCCAGAGAGTGAGAGAGAGGATAATAAAAATATGGTTGTAAGTTTTTTAAAAAAGCATGTTGCTGATTTAAAAACTACCGAATACCTTGAGGAAAGGCTTCTAGTATGTGCTCGTATATTGTATGGGGACCTGAAAAAGAAAAATGAATCTAGTAAAATTCCAGAAGAGGTAAGTCACCAAGAAGTAGTAGGTGAATCTACCCCTACAGAGAAAGAAGAGCCTTCAAATCAGATAAATATAGATTTAAGTAGTTATGAAATCTATAGCAAAAGTGTAAGCGAAAATTTTCCTAGAGACTCTCGAATTGCATTACTTCAAAATGAAATAGATTCTAAGTTAAATGCTTTAAACCGTTCTATCAGATTAGAGTGTAAAAAAGAAATTTTAAATGATCTAATGGATCATATGCGTATTATTAAATCTCAACAAGATTTGATTGATTTGTTGGTAAAGTGGAAGGATTTACTAGATCAAAAGATTGAAGAGCAAAAAGTGAGAGAGCAAGAAAAAATGATTGGGAATGGAGGTGATCAGGTTGGGACTTTGAGAGAAAAGGTTGTAAATAAAGCGTCTGAAGAAAGAATTGTACCTCAGTATGGATATGTAGGAGGAGCTCTTCAGAGAGAAGATCGATCAATTAATACCATAGATTGGGAATATAGTACGAAGTCTGTTAATTCAATTGTGGGTGAAAATTTTATTTTGAATACACCTGGTGGGATTTTGAAATCTAATGAGATTTCATCTGGATCTATTATGAATATTAGTGATTCCATTCAGTTTGATGTTGGTAGCTTTAAGAATTCAACTATTAATTTAAATACAAAAAAACCAGGTCATATGAGGATATATAATTGTCAGACTTTGTATGATGTTGTTGTAAATGTTGCAAGTGATGATATGGAGTGTAGTTTTAGTTCACTGCGCGTAGAGAAGTTGAAAATTGACGGTGGAGATTTAGAGTTTAAAGTTGGCGGAGATTTGAGAACAACTTGGATTGAATTTGATCGTAGTTTTATCGGTGATTTTGATGGTCAAGTACATAGAGCATTGATAACTAATTTAGGTACTGATTCTGTTAAACGCTTTGAGTTGAGAACACCAATTTTTTCTAATTCTAAATTATCCTTTAAAAATGAATATGGTATTGAAAATGAGGTAGTTTGTATGAGTGAGTATCATATAGAAATTGGTAGTTTGATAAATTCAAAAATTAAATTATTTCCGGGTGCTTGCGTGAAAGTTGATGAGATAGATGATCTTTCGTATATTACTTTAGAGACTGAAGGTAAAGCTGAGGTTACCTATAATAAAAATACTTATATAGTTGAAAATGATGGTGGGGAACCTAAGTTTTTCTCAAAAGCTACTTACAAAGAACGAGAAACTGTTCGAAAAGGTATAATAGGTAGAATTTTTGGACGCAGATAATTTTATCATTTTTAAGTTTATAAAGATACTTTTTATCTTTTTGGTTAGATTTTATCATTGTGAATGAAGAATTTAATCAGGATGTATGAAGTTTAATCTACACGTTGAGGGAACTACTTTGAATGATAAACAAGCAAATTTTGCTGAGAAGAAACTGGAGGTGCTCCATAAGTACTCTCAGAAAATAACTGAAGAGCAGTTAAATATCGATCTAAGAGTAGTGTTCAATGATTCACTTCAGCAGGATGAGAAATTTCGTTTGAGAGCTTTGCTTTCTGTGCCAGGAGCTAGTTTTATGGCTGAGGCTCAGTCGATAGAATTTGAGGAAGGAGTTGATATCTTGCATGAGAAACTGCAAAGGCAGATTGAGAGATTTAAGGCTAAGTTTATCCGAATGCATAGGAAGAACTCGGTTAGAGACCTTGAGGTTGATGCGAGTATTGTAAATGAGTCTTTGAGTGAGGATGATGGATTAGATGGAAGAGTGACAAAGCGTAAGCTTTTCAATAATCTTGTTCCAATGACTGAAACAGAGGCTATAGATAATATGGAAATGATTGGGCATGGGTTTTTCTTATTTGTGAATGCTGCGACAGATAGATATAACATGGTATATAAAAGGCCAAATAGTGGAGGGTATGGAGTGATAGAGCTTGAGCATGAAGTTGGTGTTTTGAGTGGGAAATAATTTTGTGTGATTTTGGAGGGACTCTCAGTTTTTCTGGATTGGGGGTTCCTTTTTGCTGTGGTATGATTGAGAAAAAGTATGGGATTAAAAGAAAATTTTAAAGAATTTGTTGAAGTTGGGGTTGATAAGTTTGAAGGTTTTTTGAAAAAAGTGTTTGACTCTGAGAAGTCAAAGCAGGGATTGGATAAATTATTTAATAGACTGAGAGAGTTTATTGGTTTGAAGACTAGAAAAGATTTGGATGATTTGAAAAATGAAGTTTCGAAAGAGGGGACTGAATCAATCAAAAATACTAAAGAGAAAAATACGTTGATTTTTGGAGACTCTATTGGGGTAGGTTTCTCTGTAGCGAGTAAAAAGTATGGTGGCGTTTTTGAGAAATTTGTGAAATCTGGTGCTTCTTCGTCTTTGGTTTTAGATTTTTTGAAAAAATATAAAGGAGATTTGTTTGGGAAATCTGTTGTTTTGATGTCTGGTTTTAATGATTTACCTGATGGTAGGCATGGTGCTGATAAAGCATTGGGAAATATAGAGAAGTCTATTAAGTTAGCTAAGAGAAGAGGTGGGAAGCCGGTTGTTTGTTCATTGTATGAAGTTGATTACCATAGAATAGATAATGAGGATGTTGTTTATTATAATCGAGAGTTGAAAAAGATTGCGAAACGAGAAGGGGTTAAGTATGTTGATCTTGAGAGTAAGCTAAAAGGTCAAGAGCAGCCGGATGGATTGCATTTGAATGTGAAAGGTTATGGATTGGCTTGGGATGAAATTAGAAAATTTATTTAGAATTATGAAAAAATTTTTACGAAAATTTATTAGTCATCAAAATCCTTTACTACTTTTTTATCATAAGATGAAAGCTGTGATGGCTGTTTTGAGATATGGAAATTCTTCAAAGAAAATGATTGTGATTGGTGTAACTGGAACTGATGGGAAGACAACAACGGTGAATTTGATTGCTGACATGCTTAGGAGGTCTGGGAAAAAGGTTGGGCTTATATCAACTTTGAGGTTTGGGATAGGTGATAAGATTTGGAGTAATACTGAAAAAATGACTACAAACTCTCCTTTTAAGTTACAGAAAATGCTAAAGGATATGAAAAAAGCAGGTTGTGAATATATTGTTATGGAAGTTAGTTCTCATTCGGTTGTACAGTCTAGAATTTGGGGGATTAATTTTGATGTGGGTGTTTTTACGAATTTGACTGCCGATCATATTGAATATCATGGTTCGCATGAAGCTTATATGGCTGCTAAGGGAGCTTTTTTGGACTCGATTTTCTCTATGAGAAGAAAAAATATTAATGGAGTTAAGATTCCAAAGGTTTTGGTTTTAAATCAGGATGATAAATATTTTGATTATTACAATACTTTTGAAGCTGATAGGAAGATAACTTATGGTGTTGAAAAAGGAGAGCTTAAAGCTTTGAAGATAGAATTGAAACCTAATGGAGCAGAGTTTGAAGTGAAGATCCCTAATGGTCAGATTAAGGTTTCTACAAATCTATTAGGGCAATTTAACGTCCTTAACGTTCTTGCTTCATTGGGGGTTGGTATGGGTTTAAATATGGATCCTCGAGAGCTTGCGAGTACATTTAAGGAAGTTTTACCTGTGCCAGGTAGACTTGAGCCGGTGAATATGGGACAAGACTTTTATGTTGTGGTTGATTATGCTCATACTGAGTATTCTTTAGAAAATATTTGTAAGATTTTTAAAAGTTTAAATCAAGGCCGGTTAATACTTGTATTTGGTGCTACTGGTGGTGGACGTGATAAGAAAAAGAGACCTTTGATGGGTAAGGTGGCTGATCATTATGCTGATGTTGTTGTGTTAACAAATGATGATCCTTATTTTGAAGATCAAGAGCAGATCATTGAAGATATTGCTAAAGGAGTTGATCGAGAAGAGGGGGAGAATTTTGCTAAGATTGTTGATAGGAAGTTGGCGGTTGAGTTTGCTTTGAGTAAGGCTAAAGCTGGTGATACTGTTTTGATTGCTGGAAAAGGTGGTGAAGAGGTGATTGTGATTGGGGATGAGAAAATTCCTTATGATGATAGAGTTGTGGTTAGAAATTATTTAGCTGATAAGTTTTTTGGGGATATAAAAATTGAAGATGAGTAAAGCTTGGCTAGGAGCTATATGGAAGCCAAAAGGTGTGTCTTCTTTTAAAGTGCTGGGTGAGGTTAAGAGGAAGTTTGAGACAAGAAAAGTTGGCCATATGGGCACTCTTGATCCTTTAGCATCTGGTATTTTGCCAGTTGCTGTGGGTAGGTATACTAAGCTTATTCCGTATGTGAATTTGTTACCTAAAGTTTATGAAGTTGAGATAACATTTGGAGTTTCTTCTATGACTTTGGATAGTGAAGGGGTGGATGATTCTGATATAGAAAATGTAAAAGGCATGGAGTTTAATTTTGAGATAGAGGAAGTGGAAAAGATTTGCTCTAGAATGGTGGGGAAAGTTTTGCAGGTTCCGCCTATTTTTTCTGCTTTGAAGGTAGATGGGAAAAGAGCCTATGATTTGGCTAGAAGGGGAGAAGATTTTGAGATGAAAGCTAGGGAGGTTGAATGTTTTGATATAACTGATTTAGAATTGGTTACTGACGGTTTATGGAGGTTAAGTTTTAGAGTGAGTTGTGGAAAAGGTTATTATGTTCGGTCGTTGGTTCGAGATATTTGTAAGGAGCTTAGAGTTGATGGTTTTATGTCAGACTTAACTAGGGTAAAGGTTGGTGCTTTTGAAAAAGATAGATTGGATGTTTCAGATTGGTCGAACGTTTTAAAGGGTTATAAATTTATAGAATTAGATGAGGAAATGGTTAATGAGTTTAAAAATGGAAGGAAGGTTGAATGGGGTGAATTTTTGGAAGGTGATATGATTGGTTTCTTTGATGGTGAGCCTGTTTGTATTTTGAGGTGTGTTGAAGAGGATGGTAAGTTTTATTTAAAGGTTAAGAGGAATATTTAGTTGACAGATCTCCTTTTTGGTGTATTGTAGTTGTAATTTAAAATCATGAAATGGAAAATTTAAATAAAACTATAGGTGTGTCGTCAGTTCCAGTTTTAGCTAGTGTGCTAGCTTGTGCATCGCCAAATTACAATCAACCTACCAATAATATAGGTTCTTACAGTTATTCTGAGAGCGAATCCTCTAGTTCTGGATATTCAGAATCAAATGATTCTGAGCAGGATAGTGTTTCTAGAAAAGAAATCTACGTAGACTTGGATGAAGTAAATAAGATAAGAGCAATATATAATGGAGGGGCAGTTGCTATTGTTAAAAATGGTCAGGAGGGATGTCAGGCTTTTGTGGTTCATGAGGGGTCAGAGTATGCTGTTCGTACAACTTATCATTGTATTGATGATGATTTAGATGCTGTTCGGTTAAGGTTTAGAGATTATGCTACTGGTAAGTCGGTTGATGTTTCAACCAAGAAAAATCAATGGGTTTGTAGGAGTTTTAAAGGAGATACTGATCCAGGATGTGAATTTGCTTTGAGCAAAAGTAGATTTGATCAGATTAATAACTATGGTATCCCAGTTAAACCTTCTCGAAAGGCTATGGGTTCTGACTTGTATAGTGGGATGTTTCTTGTTACGCCAAATCCTTATAATCAAGAGTGGGTAGTTTATAGAGTAGGAGATTATTCTGTAAATCACATTACTGCTTATAGTATAGGTGAAACTAGTTTTACCTATGGAATGGGAGCTATTTGTCAGGGGAATAGTGGTGGTCCAGTTTTTGCTGCCGGATTAGTTCAGAATGCCAATGGAACATATACTTTAGATATGACTGAAGATGAATATGGAAATCATATGGTTGTTGGCCAAATTGAATCTGCACCTATTAGAGGAAATACAATTACTGAATGGTTCATGCCTGATGGTCGTATGTGTTCATCTATAATTACATTGGGTAGATAGTTAATTTTAAAAATCTAGCTTTTAAGTTCATGCTTAGTAAGCGTGGACTTTTTATTTGAATCTTCTATGTTTTGAATGATAGTATTTAGCTAAATAATTTTTCCTGTGATTTTTGCAATACTTTCATTGTTGGTTTTGATTGCTGGGTACTTTTTATATAAAAAATTAGGCTGGATGGATAAGCCAAAGAAGTATGGTTTTGAAAGAGAGCCTGTTCCGTATAGTTTTGGTTTTGTTTTGTTTTTGATTTTTTTGATAGGTGTGAGTTTGTATATCAGCTTTAGTCAGGAGGTTTTGAGTGTGGTTGTGGCTGCTGCCGGGATTGTTTTGATGGGGCTGTTGGATGATAGATTTGGATTGTCGCCAGTGTTTAGATTTGTATGGCAGTTCGTATGTGCGGGATTAGTAGTTTTTGGTGGAGCTGAGATTTTAGAGGTGGCTGTACCTTTTGTCGATCAGACTATTGTTTTGGGAGGATTAGGAGTTTTGGTTAGTGTTGTTTGGATTGTGTTTTTAACTAATGCTTTAAACTTTTTAGATGGTGTTTCTGGTTTGACTTCTGCGGTTTCTTTTAATGCCTTTTTAGGGTTAGTAGGGTTGGCTTTGTTGCCTGGAGTTCATACTGTCTCACAGGATTTAGTGGTTGGATTTGGAAGTTTGATGATGGTGGTGAGTTTGCTGGGGATGGTGTTGGAGTTTGATAAGCCTAAAGTTCTGATTGGGGATTCGGGGACTATGTTCTTTGGTTTTATGTTGGCTGTTTTATCAATGCTAAATGGAGGTAAGCTGGCTACCTTGGGGCTTGTGTTGATAGTTCCGATTTTAGATGGGGTGGGTGTGATTGTGATGAGAGTTTTGAACAAAAGAAAACCATGGGAGGGAGACTTTAATCACCTTCATCATCTTTTTTTAAGAGCAGGTTTGAGTAGGAGGATGATTGTGGTGATGTATGGTTTGATTAGTTTTGTTTTGGCTATGGTGGCTATATTTTATTGGAATTCTGTGGTTAAGTTTTTGGCTTTGGGAGGATGTGTGATTGGACTAGTTTTTGTCATTTTATACAATCATAAAAAGTATGCTGATTGGGAAAATTTTGATAAATTAAAGTCTAGTTAAGTTACAATATGGATCAAATTGAACAGATTAAAGCTAAGATTGATATTGTTAGTTTGGTTTCAGAGTATGTCGAGTTGAGAAAAGCTGGAAGAAACTACAAAGGTTTAAGTCCTTTTAAGAGTGAGAATACTCCTAGTTTTGTCGTTTCTCCTGAGAAAGAAATAGCTTATTGCTTTGCTACAAACCAGGGAGGAGATATCTTTGAGTTTTATCAGTTGGTTGAAAATGTTTCTTTCAAAGAGGCTGTGAAGGCGCTTTCAGAAAAGGCTGGGGTGGAACTAGATAGTTCTTTTATGAAAAATAATCTCTCTCCGAAAGATAAGAAGTTGAAAGATGATTTGTATGAGATCCATGAGTTTGCAACTAAGTTTTTTCAGAATAATTTATGGAATCCTGGAAGCGATGAGTCTAAGAAAATGGTGGCTTATCTTGATAAAAGAGGTGTGAAGCATGAGACGATAAGAAAGTTCAAGATTGGTTTGGCTATTGAAGGTTATGATAAGTTAGGGTTAGCCTTGTTGAAAGAAGGTTTTACTAAAGAAGCAATAGTGGCTTCTGGGGTTTGTTATGCTAAAGATACTTCTTATGGGAAGTTGGTAGATAGATTTAGAGAGAGGTTGATTATTCCAATTAGTGATTCTCGAGGTAGAGTTGTGGCTTTTGGAGGAAGGATAACTAAGAAGGATCAAAATCCTAAGTATTTAAATTCTCCAGAAACAGATATATATAAGAAAAATAAGACTTTGTTTGGTTTTGATTTAGCAAAAGATGCTATCCGGAAGCTAGACAAAGTTATTATAGTGGAGGGGTATTTTGATCAGATAGCTTGCTTTCAGGCTGGATTTGAGAATGTGGTGGCGGTAAGTGGAACAGCCTTAACTGAGCAACACTTAAGGTTATTAGGGAGGTTTACGAAGAACGTAGTACTATGTTTTGATACTGATGATGCTGGTAAGAAGGCAATGCTTAGGTCAGCAGAATTGGCTTATGAGCAAGAGTTTAATGTGAAAGTCTTGAAGTTGAGTGGAGGATTCAAAGATCCGGCTGAAAGTATTAATTCACCAGATGGTTTGTTTGGGGAGGACCTTGAAGGAGCAAAAGATTTTTTTGATTATTTTTCTGAAATTTACTTTGACGGTTTGACCCAGGAGGAAAGGTGGAGTCCTGAGAAAATTAATGGGTTTATTGGAGTTGCTTTCCCAATCTTAAGTAAAATTGATTCTGTTATTACTAAGGATTTGGTGCTTAGGAAGCTAGCCGGTGTGCTTGGGATGAAGGTTGATCTTTTATACACTGAACTAAAGAAATTTGATAAATCTAAAAAAACAACAAAAAAAAGAATAGTTTCTAAACCAGAGAATGCTTTGAAGCAAGAGCGAAAAATGACTTTAGAGGAGCAAATGTGGTCATGTTTTTTGATGAAGCCAGAGTTGTTTGAGAATTATGCTGAGGAAATATATGAGAAATCCTTTATTTTGGACGAAAAACAGGTTTACAAGCTGTTTGTGCATTACTATAATGAATCCGCATTGAATCAACTTTCTGTCGATTTATTAAATGGGATTGATCAATTATATGAAAGGTACTCCATCAACATATTGCAATTAGAAGTCAAAGGTGAAGTGGAGTTATCTGAAGAGATTGATTCCTTATTTAAGAGGATTGTGGATAATTATGTTAGTAAGAGAAGAAATCAAATTGTATCTGAATTGAGGCGACTTGGTTCAGAAAATCCTAGCTCGGAAGAACATAAAAAGTTGTTAGAAGAATTCAATCAACTTAACAAAATATAATTTATCGCTATCTATGGCTAAAGTAAGGAAGTTTATTACTCATCACACGGATGAAAAAATAAAACAGTATCCAAAGCCTATCAGAGCATTGATTAAAAAAGGTAAGGAGCAGAGGTTTGTGACTGAACAAGAGATCTACTCAGCCTTTGAAAATTTAGAAGATAGTTTAGCAATGTTGGATGAGGTTTATGAGTTGTTTTTTGATCTTGGTGTTGAAGTAAGAGATCAGAAAAAGACTAGTGTATTCAGTGTTGATACTGAATTAAATGCTAAAGTGGAAAAGAAGAAAGATGAAGAAGTTTTGAATGATGACGAAATTGATGTGGAGGATGATATGGATGAAGATGGTCCTTCTGATGATGATTTGAAAGCAGAGGAAGAATCAGATGAGGCTAAAAGTGGTTATGAGATTAAACAAAATCTTTCTGAGATTTCTAATGATTCTATTAGAATGTACTTGTGTGAGATTGGTCGTGTCCCACTTTTGAATGCAAAAGAAGAGAAAGAATTAGCGCATGCAATAAGACGTGGAGATCAAAGAGCTAAAGCACAATTAGCTGAGGCTAATTTACGTTTGGTGGTTAGTATTGCAAAGAAATATATCGGACGTGGATTATCATTCTTGGATCTTATTCAAGAAGGTAATGTTGGGTTGTTTAGAGCTGTAGAGAAGTTTGATCCTGATAGAGGGTTTAAGTTTTCAACTTATGCTACATGGTGGATTAGGCAGGCTATTACTAGAGCGATTGCTGATCAAGCTAGAACTATTCGTATCCCTGTGCATATGGTTGAGACAATCAACAAACTTACTCATACACAGAGAAGACTTGTTCAAGAATTAGGACGTGAACCATTGGTTGAAGAATTAGCTGCAGAGCTTGGAATGGATGAGAAGAAAGTTCGTCATATTAAAAAGATTTCTCAAGATATTGTGTCACTTGAAGCTCCAGTCGGAACTGAAGAAGATAGTAAGTTGGGTGACTTTATTCAGGATGAAGATTCAGTAAGTCCTCGAGAATTTGCAAATAAAGTTATGATTCAAGAGAACATCAGAGAGATGCTTAAGTATCTTTTACCAAGAGAAAGAGAGATTATTCAAATGAGATTTGGATTGAATGATGGAGTTGGTCACACTTTGGAAGAAGTAGGTAAGAAGTTTGGAGTGACTAGGGAAAGGATTAGACAGATTGAGGCTAAGGTGTTAAACAAGTTGAGAGATCATCCTACAAGTGTGAAAATTAAATCAATAATGTAAACGTAAAAAATGGTTAAAAAGAAGTCAGTTTTATTAACTAAAGAAGGTTTAAAGCAATTAGAAGAAGAACTTCATCAGTTGAAAGAGGTTGTAATGAAAGAGATTGCTCAGAAGATTAAAGAAGCTAAAGAGTTTGGTGATTTATCAGAGAACTCTGAATATATTGAAGCTAAAGAGCATCAGGCTGCAACTGCTGCTAGAATTATGGAGATTGAAAATATGCTTCGTAATGTTGAGATAATTAATGAGAAAAAAGCTGCTAAAAGTGATGTGGTTCAGCTTGGTTCTCATGTTGTTGTTAAGCCTCTTGATACAGAAGATAAAAAGAAAGAAGAGTATGTAATTGTTGGTTCAACTGAGGCTGACCCTTTTAATGGAAAGATCTCAAATGAATCACCATTGGGAAGTGCTTTAATGGGTAAGAAGGAAAAAGATAAGGTTGAGTTTAAAGCTCCTAAAGGAATGAGAGAATACCAAGTAGTTAAAGTTGCTTAAGTTTAACAACATGTAAGCATGAAAAAAGCCCCAATCTGGGGCTTTTTATTTATATGAATTTGAGATTGTTGATTTTTTTAGTCCATTTTTGGATTTTTTGGTCTGAAGGTCTTTCGAAACGAATTGGCGATAAATTTATATGTTGGAATTTCTTGATCCCGCAAAATCTTCTGATTCTCTTCATGAGGGAGACTAAGTGATCCATACCAGGAATAAGAAAGGCATACCATGGGCTACCAGATGTCCATATAAGTGTTAGTTTTTTAACATCAAGAAGACCTACAGGAACGCCTTGTCCTAATATGCTAACGAATTTAAAGTAGGTCTTAGCTTGGATGATTCCATCAAAGAAGTTTTTAAGGCCTCCAGGCATACTGAAGTTCCACATTGGTGCTATAACAACCCAGGCATCAACATTTGCTATTTCCTTACTTATCTTAGTAAATTCGTCTGGAAATCCATCTTGTGATGGGTTTATAGGTAATAGGGGATAGTCATATACATTATATCGCTTAACTTCAAAGCCTTTATCAATTAATGATTTTTCTGTTTGTTCTGCTATGAAATTATCGAAGCTGGTTAAACTCGGGTTTCCAAATATTAGGGTTGCTTTCACGTGATTGATTTATATTGTGGATGAATTATAAGGGAGTAAATATAAAAAAAAAGCTTAATAAATTAAGCTTGGAGTGGTAGTCCCAAGGGGAATCGAACCCCTGTTTCCAGGATGAAAACCTGGCGTCCTAACCACTAGACGATGGGACCTTTTTGATGTGGCTAGAGATTACCAGAGCCCCATTAAATTGCAAGATTATTTTTTAGTTATTGTAGATTGATTATTGTTGAAGTACTCAACCTCTTCTGCTGTTATCATTTTTTGTACATTGTAAGATGTATCAAGTTCGTCTGATGTTGATGCTTCTAAGATTTGGATTTTTAAGGTTTGGTTTGTGTCTTCTAGGTCTTTTTTTATGATTTCTTGTTCTTGAAATCTTGAACCATGTAAGGAGTTCTCAGTTACATTTGTCAGAAAAAGGTAGGTCGTTCCAGAAATAATCAAAAGCATACTTGCTCCTAACCATAGGGTGGTGTTTTGAACTAGTTTTGAAAGTCTAGTTTTGTTTGAATATGTGGTTTTGCTTTTACCTTTCATTATTCTGTTGGTAAAGAAATTACTTCAAGCTCTACGTTTACAAGTCCAGATGATAGTGGAGCTAAAACTTCAAATGTAGATGGAGTAAGATCTATTATCCTACCTTCTACGAATGGACCGCGGTCAAAAATTGTTACTTCTACCCATTTTTCTGTTTCAGGATTTGTTACTCTTACTACAGTTCCAAAAGGTAGAGTTTTGTGAGCGGCCATGTTAGCTTCAACGTCAAGTATTTGACCAGATGCTGTTCGTCGTCCATCAAAGCTGTAACCATAATAACTGGCAACACCTGTTTCGGTAAAGTTTTCGTTGTCAGTTTCAGTGCTTTCAGTGCTAGATTCAGTGGACGTATCGCTCTGAGTGTCTTCTTGCTCGGTATTTGCTTCAGTTTCATCTACTTCAGTTTGAGAAGTGTCTTCCTGAGTTTCTGTTTCCTGTGGTTCTTCTTCAGTCTCTTCGTTATCTGAAGATACAATTCTGTCATTTAACCAAACTGAGTACTCATAAACAAAATGAGCTACATTGGCTCTAGTTAAGTTTTTCAGAGGAGAGACTAGGTTTTCGTCGTTAGTTGTAAGTAGTTGGTTTTGGATAGCGAATTGGAGAGGTTCGTAGTACCAGTATCCACTCGCAATGTCGTCAGCTAGACTATCTTCAGGTAAATCTTGTAATAAATCTTCAGGTGTTAGTCTGTAGAGAATTGTGTAGAGTTCTGCTTTATTAACATCTTGGAAAGGTCTGATTGTATTGTCGTCGTATCCGGTTATTATTTTTCTTACAACTGCTTCTTTTATAAAAGGTACGTACCATTGTTCAGAATCCACATCATCAAAAGATAGATCGGCATAGTTCTCAGCATCAAATGGTATTTTGAATTTCACTTCTGTTTCACCATTTGCTTCGGATTCTTGTTCATTGAAAAGGATTTTTGTTCCATCTGGTACAGTAAAAGTTTGTTCTGTGTATATATTTGGGAGGTCTAGGCAAGTCAGGAGGATTTTTATGGCTTCTGCTCTGTTTACTGATTGTTCTGGTCTAAAGGATCCATCTTCGTATCCAGATATACATCCGTTATCTGAAAGTTGGTTGATAGAGTTGAAGTATAAGTAGTCCTCATCAATGTCAGAAAAGTCAGCTGCAAATGAAGGTATGCTGATAAGTAGGGTAGCTGAGATAGTTGATAATGCGATGAATTTTTTCATGATTATTTTAAGCTTAATTTTATATGTCTAAATTTCCCATAACCGTGGGAGTCAGTTTTAACTTCGGGGAAGTTTTCTGCAATGTGCATATGAACCGCACGTCTGAACATTGCTTGCATTGGTGGAAGGCTTTGTTCTTTTTCTGATTCTTTAAGTTTTTCAATATGTCTTTCTGCTACACCAATTGCGTTTTCGATTTGTCTTTTTTTGTATCCATCTGCATCGAGAGTAATATTAACAATTTTATCAAAACGTTTGATAAGAATTAGTTTGATTAAATGCTCAAGTGCATTGATATTGTTTCCTTGTTTACCAATCAGTAGAGATGCTTCTCTAGTCTGAATGTCACAGTAATATTCATCCTCGTCACTTAGATTTTTTTGAAGTTGTATATCTACGTGAGAGTGACTTACTCCTAGGGCTTCTAGTGAATTTTGGATTATCTCCTGTAAGTATTCTTCCATGTTTAATTGGTATTAGTTTCTTTGTTGATAATTACTTGTTGCATTATAGCAAATAAAGTTGATGTTCCCCAATACAATCCAACCCCTGCAGGTAAGCTTGCTGTAATAACAGCGATCATAACTGGCATGAAATAAAGCATAGTGTTTTGTACAGATTGCATTTGCTCGGCTTGCTTGTTTTTAGTTTTGTTTTGGTTTTTATTTCTTTGATTGGCTAGATAGAGTTGGAAGAATTGTAGTCCACCCACTATAAGAGGTAGTACGTATAAGTTTTGTTTAGTTAACTCTAGTAATCCTAGGAAATTGGTTGTTACATTTTGAAATGTGAAATCTTTCAAAGGAGCATATAGGAATAAAGTTTGATCTGGGTTTATACCATCTTGTACAACGTAGAAGAGTGCAATAAGTATGGGGAATTGTACTAATAATGGCATGCAACCGCTCATAGGGTTAACTTTGTGTTCTTGCCAAATTTTCATTGTTTCTTCAGCAAGTTTTTGTTGGTTGTCTTTGTATTTTTCTCGAAGGTTGTTTAGTCGAGGTTGTATTTCGGCCATTTTCTTTTGGGCAGTAAGAGCTTTCTTGTTTTGTCCGTAAAGTAGCCCTCGTATGATTAAGGTTAGTGCAATTATACCTACACCAAGATTTTTACCTGGTATGATATCTATTAAGAATATCAAAGCGTTGTAGATAGGTCTGTAGAGAACTGTATTCCAGGTTTTCCAAATGAGTCCTGGTTCTGTTATCTCAAATTCGTTTGAATTTACTTGGAATGTTTCATCTGGAAGTTTTATGTTTGCTGAAATCTTGTATCTTCCTTGTTCCTGGAATAGTTGGTTGCTCCAGTAGTTGTATCTGAGAGTTGAAGTAGATTGGGCTTTAATTAGGATCTCTTCTTTGTATGGATTATTAATGCTTTCACATGGGATTTCTGGAGTGGCTGAGACTTGTGTGTTTTCTTCAGAACCAACTTTGTAGACGTTGAATGGTTCTTCAGGGCATGAGTTTAGTTGGATATTTATGTTCTCATCTGTGTGGTTCTGGAGTTTTAGTTCAATAACTTTCCCTTGTTTGTATGAGTTTTTGGTTGTTTGAAAAGTTATTGGAGTGTCGGGTTGTTCTGTTTCAACTTGAGGGGTGCTTAGAAAAGTTTGTCCTAGTAAAAAAATTAATAGGAATAGTATAGCGTAATTTAAGTATTTATTATTCATTTGAAAGTTTGTTTAGTGTCTCTTGAATTTCATTTTTTAAAACTAAAAAATAGTTTTTACTCTTGGGTATTGTATGTAAAACAATAACTATGTTGAAGGGTAAATTAGTTTTTGAAGGATTGGCTTTAATAAAATCATAGACAATGTGGGATATTTGTCTTTTGAGTTTGTTTCGTTGCGGTTTGTTAAGTTTTAATTTTTTGGCAACAGTTATGCAGAATTTTGGGGATTGGTGTTCGTTTTTTGTATGTTTATAGAAAAAATGGTCGCTTTTGGAATGCTGACCATTTTTGAATACTTTGTTTATGCTGTGATTTTGTTTAAGACGTAAATCTTGTGGGATCATCTACTTAAACAGTTAATCTTTTTCTACCTTTTTGTCTTCTTCTTTTAAGTACGTTTCTACCAGCTTTGGTTAGTTTTCTTCTTAGGAAACCATGAACTCTTTTTCTTCTTCTTTTGTTCCCTTTCATTTTACCTACATTTTTCGACATGGGTGTGCTTAGTTAATAGTCATATTTGGTAGTCGGATACTATGTTATATTATGTTTTTAGTCAAAGTTTTTTAGTGATCTAGCTTGAAAATATGCTAAAATGCGAATAATTAAATTTCAGTATGAATAGAACAGAGATCAATCTAAAATCTATCGTAATTGGTGAAGGAGAAAGTTTTGATGAATCTTTTAGTTTAGTTCTGGATAAAGGGAAGGGGAGTTATAACTTTTTGTTTAGAGTAGAAAAGAGTGAAGATAAGGTGTTTCTGAATGAACTTGTAAATGCTTTGAATGATTCATTTAAAGAGAAGTTTTTGGAAGATGGAAATTTATTTAATAGGTTCGAAGCTGGTGTAATGAAGGTGAATCAGGTTTTTTTAGAGCTTACTTCTGAAGTTGAAGATTTGAGTCTGTCTGCAGTTTTGATTGCTGAGTCTAATGGGAAGATTGCTTTTACGAAATCGGGTAGCGGTGAGATTTATCTGGTTCGATCTGGAGAGTTTATGAATGTTGGTGATGCTATTGAAGTGACTTCAGGAAGTGATGAGTTATTTGATAATGTTGTTTCTGGGGCAATTGAGGTAAAGGATAGGTATATTGTTTCAAATGTTAGGTTGCTTAGATATGTTTCAGAGTCTCAGTTGATTAGAGAGTCTTTGAGAATGCAATTTGGTGATTTTGTGAAATGGTTAACTGACAAAGTTGAGTTTGAGTTAGATGGAAAGCTGCTTATTGATTTTATTGAGTGTAAAGATGTTGTGTTTAGGAAAGAGGCTCCTGTAGTAGAAAAGGGTGAGATGCTTCAAAGATTTAAGCGAGGAGCTAGCTTCGTGTTTAGATCTTTGGCAAGGGGGGATATAAAGTCTATTGATGCAGGTTTGAGAAAGAATATTATGGTTTCGGTTATTTTACTGTTGATTGTTTTTGCGGGATCTACTTTGTATTTAGCGCATTTATCTGTAGTTAGAGCAGAAATCGATCGATATAGAGATGAATTGGATGTTGCTCAATTGATAATTAATAATGCAAAGAGTGAATTCGATAAAGATGCCATTAGTAATTTGTTGCAGAATGCTGAAGCAAAGATAACTTTAGCTAGAGGAGTAGAAGAGTTAGAAGATGAATCAGAGCTTTTGTATGACCAAATAAGAGAAATAAAATCTAAGGTTGATAATGTCGTGACGGTTGATCCAAGGTTGGAGCATGACATTATAGGTCCAGCTGAGATGAACTATACCTTGCAATCGGTTCATAGTGATGGGGTTAATCTTTATGCAGTTACGCAAAATAGGTTATTCCAGTTTGTTTCAGGTGTAGAAAAAGAGCCGATAACTTTTGATCCTGGTGTTGGGGTTGATCAATATGTATGGGATGATGCAGAGGATACTTTATATGCTTTAAATGAAGAAGGGGCTATAAGTGTTGGAGATGGTTTAGCAAGAAATTTAGCGTCTGAGGATGATGATTTTAATGTTCAGGATGGAGTATCTTGGTATGCAGGGAGGCTTTATGCATTAGATGTTGAAAATAGGCAGATTTGGAGATATCAAGTTGGAAGAGATACTGTTAGGCAGGCAAATCCATATTTGTTGGAGGGTTATGGAAGGTTTATCGATAGTGCGGTAGATCTTGCTATTGATGGTTACATATACGTTGTTACTGAAGGTGGAGATATATTTAGATTTTTAAGTGGAGAGCTAGATGATGATTTTAGAATTGAAAGTAAACCAATGTTGCCTATTTTAAATCCAACCAAGATTTATACTGAATTGGATGTTCCTTATGTTTTTGTTTTTGAAAAATCAGAAAATAGAATAGTTCAGTATTTTAAGTCTTCGAGTAGATCTTCTTTGGATTATGTTAGGCAGTATTATTTTCCTGAATTAGATGTAGTAGATTTTGATATCGATTATTTAGGAGAAAAGATCTATCTGATTGATGATAGATCTATATATTCAATTGATTTAGATACTAGTAGCTAGTTTTTGATAGTAAAAAGGTTTTGGAATTCTTTTTTTAGAATTTCTTCTGCTTCTTTAACTCTGTTTTTGTTGTTACCTTGAATTGTTATAAGTGGTTGTCCTTTTTTGAATTTATTTCCAACTTTTTGGTGTATGTAAACTCCTGCGTATGGATCGTTTGGTGATCCAGCTGTTCTAGCAATAAGTGATATGAGTTTATTGTTGGTGAAGGTTAGCTTTCCTTTATGAGGAGTTTTGATTTCAGTTTTGAATTTAGCTGCTTTGATTTTGATCTTTGATTTTCCTTGAGCCTTCATGATTTTCTTCATTTGGGCTAATGCCTCTTTTGAAGTAAGAATTTGTTTGGCGAGTTTATAACCTTGGTTTCTTTTACATGTTCCGCTCATTTCAAGTATGATCCCAGCCATTTCTAAGGATTTTTCTTCAAGATCTTTTGGTCTGTCTTCTTCCTGTTTTAGAACTTTCATCACGTCGACGGCTTCTAAGACAGGGCCTATACCGTTTCCGATAGGTTGTTCTCCCTTTGTAAGGATCACTTTGACGTTCATACCTAGAAGTTTTCCTATTTTTTCAAAGCGTTTTTTAAGTTTTGTTGCTCCTGACTTGGTTTTAACTTTTACTTGTTCTCCATAAGGTACGTCGATTAGTACGTCGGTTGAACCAACTGCAAATTTCTTGGCCATAATAGATGCGATAAGCATTCCTTGAGGATCTAAGCTCATTGTGTGTCTAAGTGCAATCAGTTTGTCATCAGCAGAAGCAATGTCTACACCACCACCCCAAGCTATGAAACCACCAACTTTTTGGGCGATTTTATATAAATCGTCAGCCTCTACTGTTACGTTTGATAATACCTCCATAGTATCGGCTGTTCCAGCTGGTGAAGTGATTGATCTAGATGAGGTTTTAGGCATCTTAAGTCCGGCTGCAGTTATGATTGGAACAATTAACATAGTGGTTCTGTTTCCTGGAACTCCTCCTATACAATGTTTGTCTACTATTCTTCCTTCGGAGAATTTAATAGTTTGACCATTGCTTACTATTGATTTGGTTAGGAAGGCTGTTTCGTAATCATCAAGTCCATGTACATAACAGGCAGCAATGAAATAAGACATTTCTGACTTTGATAGATTGTCGTGAACTATGTCTTTCACGATTTCATTTATCTCTTCTTCGGTTAGTCTATGGCCGTTAAGTTTGTTTTTTATGTATTCTACTGAGATAGGGGTTTCGGCTACGGTGACTTTGATTTCATCTGATTTTGTAGCGTTTATTTGTTGAATTGTTTCAGAATATAGACCTATTTTACCTAGGTGTTTTTTTTCTTCTGTAACTTCACAAATTGCGGTGATTTCTTTGTAGTTTTTTGAAGTGTTTTGGAGTTTTAATCTGTCTCCAGGTTTGATACTTAGCTTTTTGGCATCTTCAGTGTGAAGGACTGCTAAAAAAAGTTTACCGTTTTTGATTGGTATTTTGTAAAAAGGTAATCTCATGTTTGTAGTTAATTATCTATTTATTATACCATAGAAATTACTTTTCGTAAGCATCTTTAGCTAATAATGCGATTTGGTAAGCTTCGTTGGTTTGCAGGATAGTTGGTTTAGGTAGGTTTAAACCAGGTAAATAATCAAGAATGGCTTTTCGAATGTAAGGTGCGTTGTATCCAATACCACCACTAAATATTAAGAAATCAATACTAGGTAGTAGGGAAGCTAGGGATCCAATATGTTTAGCTATGCTGTATGAGTATATTTCTATGGCTAATTTGGCGGTTTGATGATTGCTTTGGGCTAACTCATGAATTTCTTTCATGTGGTGAGTCCCTGTTAGTCCGTAGAGTCCTGATTCTTTGTTGAGAAGTTTGTTTAGATCTAGTTTTTTGTTTTTGGATTTAAGATAAACTAGTATTCCAGGGTCGATATCACCAGATCTAGTTCCCATTATACAACCGCTGGTTGGTGTGAACCCCATTGTTGTTTCAATAGGTTCTCCTTGATGGTGAGCCGTTATACTAACCCCATTTCCTAAATGACAGGTTATTCCACTGGCTTTTTTTATTTTGGAATCTTTTGTGAATTGATTGTACAGGTACTGGTGGCTGATACCGTGAAAACCATATTTCTGGATATTGTGTTCAAGATAGAGCTGGATTGGAAGTCCATAAATTTGAGCTACTTTCGGGAGATGACTGAAGAAAGATGTATCAAAAACTGCTATATGTGGTACTTGAAATATTTTTTTGAAGAACTGAATTGATTCAAGGTTGATAGGGTTATGTAATGGAGCAATTTGACCTAGTTTTTGTATATCTTTTTCTACAGTTTTAGTTATGAGTACTGGTTCTTGGTATTTTTTACCACCATGAACAACTCTGTGGGCAACAAATAAAAAGTCTTCAGAATTAAGATGGAGTTTTTTGTAGGCTTTTTTTAGGTGGGTTGTAAAATTAGTTTTTTTGGATGGTGTGTATTCGTAATTGATAGTTTTGGTTTCTTGTAAATCAGAAACGTTGAATACATGAATTTTTATGCTGGAAGATCCTGAGTTTATGACTAAAATTTTGTTTTTCATAATATGGTTTTATCTATTCAGATTGTGCTTCAACAGTTGTAATGGCAGTTAGGTTGATAATATCTTCTTCTTTTGAACCTCTGGAGAGATCATTAAAGGGCTTACTTAAACCTTGGAGTATTGGTCCTAGAGCTTCTGCATTTCCGAGTCGTTCTACCATTTTGTAAGCAATGTTTCCGGCGAAAAGATTTGGAAAAACAAGTATGTTTGCTTGTCCTTGAAGTGAGTTGTCTGGGAATTTTTTTTGAGATATTTCTGGTATAAGCGCTGCATCAACTTGGAGGTCTCCTTCGACTTTGAATTTTAAGTTGTGTTTTGAGATGTAGTCTTTAGTTAAGTTTGTGGCTTGAACTATTTTTTGAGCTTCAGGATGGAGGCTGGATTGATTTGTTGAGAAAGATAGAAAAGCTATTTTTGGATCGATGCCAAATTTTTGAGCAGTTTTAGCTGTATCGATTGCTATGTGCATAAGGTCTTTTGGATCTGGATCTATATTGATAGCGCAGTCAGCAAAGAGTAAAAGTCTTGATTGGTGTAGCATTATGAAAAAACTGGAGGCTAGTTGGTGAGTGTCTTTTGCTTTGAGAATCTGAAATGCTGGTTTCACTGATACTTTTGTAGAGCAATTTCGTCCTGTTATGATTCCATCAACTTCGTCGTCATGTAGAAGCATGACAGAGTAATAATATGGTGATTCAAGTTTTTGTAGAGCCTGGTCGAAAGTTAATCCTTTGTGTTTTCGTATATTAACTAGTTGTTCTGCGATTTGGGGTAGAGTTTTTTTGTGATTTTGAGGGTCAATTATCTCGAATTCTTCTGGTACCTTCCCACTAATTCCCTTAATTTTGTGGAGTAGACCTTTGGTGTTACCTGGTTGTGCAAGTAGAATAGGTTTGGCTAGTTTTAAGTCGGCAATTTTTATACAAGCTTCTAAAGTTGCTTCATCTAGATCTGATTCAGCAAACAGAATTCTTTTTGGATTTGACTGGGCTTTTTCATAAATCTTTATGAGGAAATCTGACTTGATTGACATCTTAAAAAGAGGTTGATTGATTTTGTAATTGTTGTAAGTTTATACTTTTTGTCGAGAACCGCAAAGAAGCTCTTACCTAAATTGTATGGATAAAAGGGAGTAGTGTTTGATAATTAGGTTAATATTTTAGTTAAACTAATTATTAATAAGAAAAGTAGAGAAGTTTGAATGATCATGTGAGTTTTGGCGTGTATTTTTGTTTGTTCAGTATTGAAGTGTTTTCTAAGGACTTTAGAGTTCAGTTGATTAATGATTATTCCTGAGATTAAGACAAATATAAAGAATATGTTGCTTAGTTTTGAGTTGTTGATTTCTTGAAAGGCAAAAGTGAAACTAATAAAAATGAACATTAAGCTGGCTAATATGCTCCAATTTCTAATATATTTTTTGTCGTAGGCGATTTGTTGTATTTGTTCAGAAGAAAGTTTGCGATTCAGGTAAATACGGTAGAAAAGGCCTATCACAAATAAGTAGATAGAGATCATAAATGGTTGGAAGAGTCTTTGCAGTAGGTCCATTATTCTCCATTAAATTCATTCCAGGCGTCGGAAAATTCGTCGAATTCTTTTTTAACTTTTTGAGCTTGATCAATTTTAGTTTCGGCATTGTCCTTGAGCTCTTGTGCTTGATTTTTTAGATCAGTAACTTTGTCTTGTGCTTGTTGAACTTGTTCGATTTCTGAAATGCTTGAACAACCTGCTAAGGCTATAGTTAAGAGTGCAATTAAAACTTTTCTCATGCTGTTAACCTTTAAAGATTTCTTTGAAGTCTCCACTAAAATCTTTAAGGAAATTTCTCATATCTAATATGTCGTCAGTTGTGATCTTGTGAATTTTTTTTGCAGTTACTTTTAAGTTCTGTGGTTTTCTATTTGATTTGTTTTTTTCGTAAAAGTCTTGCATTGGTTTGAGATCTACTTCTAGTTGTGATTGGTGCTCGCAACGACTGCAATTGCAGGCAATTGTCATGCCAGTCTCTTCAACATCCATAACTTCTATCTCTCGTAGGACGAATTTTTTGTTGCATTTGGTGCACTTTACTTGTTGTTTCAATACTGTAATGATTTCTTTCATGAGTTTGAAATCCATATTGATTTATTATTGTATGTGAATAGTGTAAACTTAAGATGTTTAAAGTCAAGTTTACTCAAATATGAGAAGATTTATAAGTTTATTGATTGTTGCTGTTTTGAGCCATTTGTTAATAGCGAATGTTGCTGGAGCACAAAGCGTATCAGTTTGCGGTAATTGGATAGATGTTGATAGTTCGATTGATGGATTTGATGATATGGTGAATGTTTGTCAGTTAGGATGGATTAGAGGTGGAGGAGGATACTTGAATGTTGATAAGAATTTGAAGAGGATCGAAATGGTTGCGGTTGTTAATAGAGTCTTAGGGGTTGATAGATATAATATCTCTGGTGAGTCTGCATTTGAGATACTAGAAGATAGGTTTAGTGATTTTGATGAGTATGATCAGGATAGAGATTGGATGTATGTAGCCCTGGATACAGGAGTGAAGCAGGTTGCGAATTTTGATGAAAGATTTTGGAAGGGTTATGAAGATGGTACTTTTAGAATGCTAAATGATGTGACTTATGCCGAATTCTTAAAGCAAATTTTGTTTTCTTTTGAGAAAATGGAAAAGCTCAATGGTAACTTTAGGTCACCTGAGTATTCAGGAGGAGCTTGGTTTAGTTCTTACTTTGAGTTTTTAGAAGAGAAAGGGGTGTTTGAATTTGAAGGAGATGAGTTTGAATTTTTGGGTGAATCTAAATCAGTTCACGAGAAGGTAACAAGAGGTGATGCGATTGAACTTATTAGTTTTATCTTGAAGAGAGATGTTTATACAGAAGGTAAGATTTATGGAGTTGAGGACTTTGAGATTGAGATTCCTTATTTTATGTCAGAGGTTAGTGATCAAAATGAAGATTTATGGATGTGGAAAGATACGCAATTTGATAGTCGTATGAAGCTGGTTAAGTTGCTAGATAATGTAGCTGTGGAGTTACCAAGTGATTTTGTATCAATATATGTGCCTAACAGGTTGAGTACCAGAGTTAGTAGGCTTTATAGAACTGATAGGTGTAGTTCTGATGATTGTGTTAGAGCTTATTGGTTTGTAATGAATGATGGTGAGAGAATGCTTTTAGAAGGAAGTTTTGATATTGAAAAAACAGACCTTGGTAGAAGATCTGTTGATAATGTTATGAATTCTATAGAGTTTGTTGATTAGCTAAGAGCTTCGATAGATTTTTTGAGTCTTTTTAAAGTTTCTTCGTAACCAATTACATAAGCAATGTCGAATACCCCTGGTGAAAACTCTTTGTTGGTGAGAGCGACTCGAGTTGGCCATAGGATTTGTCCGTTTTTGTAATTATTTGCTTTTATGAGGTCTACAAAGTTTTGTTTGATATCTGTTGGGCTTGTGAAAGATTCTTTTAGGTTATTGACAACTGTTTCTAAAGCTTTTCGAGCGGCTTCTTTATCTATTTTCATTTTTTGGTGTTGGAATAAATCAGAGTTGTAATTGGATGGGGTTTCAGTGAAGTATTCTATTTCTTGAACTGATTCATCTCCATCTTTGAGGATCTTGTCTTCTAGTACTGCAAGTATGAGAAAGTCGTGTTCGGTGTTGAAATCTTTTTGTAGGTAATTGTTTAGTATCTCTCCTTTTTTGATAAGGAATGAGTGGTTTAGTTCTGGTGTAGAGAAATCAAAGTTTAAATGTCCTTTTTTGGGTTCGTTTATTTTCACGTCTGGTTGGATTTGCTTAGCAATTTCTGTGATTTGCTCTAGGTATTTACGTCTTCTCCATTGCCAGTTAAACCAGTTAAGTTTGTCTAAATCGAATATTGCACCTGATTTTTGGAGTCTTTCTAGTGAGAATTCTTTTGTTAGTTCTTCTAAACTGAAAATTTCCCTATTGTCACCAGGGTTCCATCCAAGGAGAGCGATAAAGTTTATAATAGCATCGATGTCGTAACCTTTTTCGATGTAGCTTGAAGCGGAAACATCATTTTTTCTTTTGGATAGTTTTGTTCCATCGTTATTTAGAATGAGTGGTAGGTGAACGTATGTTGGTACGTCTGCTCCTAAACTTTGGAATAGAAGGATATGTTTTGGAGTAGATGGTAGCCATTCGTCTCCTCGCATTATGTGAGTTATTTCCATTTTCCAATCATCGACTATTCCAGCTAGGTGGTAAGTTGGGAATCCGTCTGCTTTCATTAGTACATGGTCGTCTAGGGTGTTGGTATCAAATTTCATTCTACCTTTTACGACGTCCATGAATTCTACGGTTTCATTGAGAGGTATTGCTTGTCTTACAACAAAGGATGTGTTTGAGTCCATTTTAGATTGTATTTCTTCGTTTGATAGGTGGCGGCACTTTCGATTGTACATCGGTGGTTTTTTCAGAAGTTTTTGCTCTTCTCTCATTTGGTCTAGTTCTTCTGGTGTACAGAAACATCTATAAGCTTTCTTTTCTTCAATTAATTTTTGTATAACTTCGTTGTATACATCAAGTCTTTGTGACTGAGTGTAAGGTGCATGAGGACCGCCTTTGTCTGGTCCTTCGTCAAAGTTTAGATTGTATGATTGGAGGGAGTGGATCAAGTTTTCAACTGCACCTTCAACTTCTCTTTTTTGATCAGTGTCTTCGATTCTTAAAATAAATTGTCCGTTGTGCTTTTTTGCGTGTAGATAACAGTATAGTGCTGTTCTTAATGTACCGATGTGTAAGAAACCTGTTGGGGAAGGAGCTAGCCTTGTACGTACAGTTTTATTTGTCATTTTTGTCTATTAATGTTGGTTGGATTGTAGCTGTATGTCTTTTTTTAGGCAAGAGTTGTCGGTATAATGTGGCTGAAATTAAATGAAATTATGAGAAACTTATTAAGAATTATATTGGGATTGGTTTTTGTTGTAAGCTTGTCTGGGGTGGCTTTTGCTGATTTTAGTGATGTATCTGAATCTGATATAAATTTTAATGCAATTGATTATCTTGAAGAGCAGGGGATAGTTGGTGGTTACCCTGATGGTACTTTCAAGCCGAATAGGACTTTGAATCGTGCTGAGTTAACGAAAATAGTTGTGGAAAGTTTGGGGGCTCAGCTATCTGAAAGTGAGGGGTGTTTCCCAGATATGGAGGAGGGGAGTTGGTATGCAAGATATGTGTGTACGGCTCAGGAGTTAGGGTTGGTTGAGGGGTATCCTGATGGTACTTTTAAGCCAGCACAGACTATTAACAGAGCTGAGGCTGTAAAGATAATTATGGAAGCAGAGGCTTTAGGTGAATCTGATCAAGCGTCATATTCTGATATCTCAGGTGGGGAGTGGTTTTCTGGTTATGTTGGTAGGGCTTATGAGTTGAATTATTTACCTTTTTTGAATGAGTTTGTTGCTGGAGAGCTGGTTTTGAGGAGGGATTTTTCTGAGATTTATTACAGGGCTTTAGTTGCAAGAGATCTGCCTAACAGGGTTTATGAGGCTAAGATTGAGCTTGGTGAACCATACTATCCTGATATCGTTCTTGAGGAAGTTGAGTTATCTCAAAGGGTACCTAGGTATGTTCTGGAGAATGAAGTCTATGTTTTTGAGGGGAATGTCTTGGAGGATGATGCTGTTTTGCAGATATTAAATGCTTCAGGTGATAATCAAACTGATTTAGGTGATGCTGGGGATGAGTTTAGTGTTCCATTGTGGTTTGGTTCAAAGGGAGTTTATCAAGTTGAGATAGGAGGGAAGTCTTTTGATATTCAGGCAATTGGTGATTGGGATGAGGTTGGTGAGATAGATTCAGTTGAGGGAGAGTTTTATGTTTCAACTTTTAAAAATGATATAGTTTTTAATCAGCAAGATGTTAGGTCGTACTTAAAAAGATATACATTTAGTTTGGGGTATAAAGAATTAACTTTTTTGAACAGGCAGGATTTTAGGCAGATAACTTTACCGAACTTTTGGTTGAAAGATTTTTGGGATGGTGAATCTGACATTTTGCTTGATGTTGATGTGGCTGACTTTGATGTGGAGGAGGGAAGTAGGAGTAGTTTTTATGATTTAGATGTGATTGATTTGGAAGTTGTGCCAGAATTTGAGGTGATTTTGAATAATATTGATGGAGAAAGTTTGGATTTTAGTTATGGAGTTGGTGACAGAATTAATGTTAGATTTGAAGCTTTGATTCCTTCGGAAAAGTATCTTTATGTGATAGATGAAGGTGGTGAGGTTAAAATTTTGGAGGATTATGTTGTTGTAAATAACGACAATGTAAGGTTGGATTATACTCCGCCTGAAGATAGTTTGTATGAGATCATTGAGGTGAATGATGTGGAGGGGAGGGCTTTGATAAATTATCCTATTTATAGACATAATGTTTTACCAATAGGTGATGATCCATATGATCGGTCTGATTTGAATTTGGAGCCAACTGTTCAGAATGCACTAGATCTTTTAAATGAAGATAGAGTGGCTTTTGGTTTGGACGAAGTTGTATTGAGTGGAAGCTTGAATCTTTTAGCTCAAGCTCATGCTGATGATATGGCTGAAAATAAATATGTTTCACATTCTGATTTGGAGGGGAGGAAGGTTTCTGAAAGGAAAGTCGAATATGGGATAAAGACTTTTGTTGGTGAGAATATTGCTAGGAATTTTGAAATTTCTGATGCACAAAGTTCTTTGATGAGAAGTGCTGCACATAGAGTGAATATCCTTGATCCAAATTGGACAGAGGTTGGGATTGGAATAGCTGTTGATGGGTCTGGGGCTTTATATCTTGTGCAAAACTTTAGCTTTGACTCGAATATAGTGATTGAAGAGTTTGAGGAATTGATTGAGGAGCAGCTTGGGGTTGGGCAACATCCTGATTTGGTTGAGATTACTGATGATTGGTCAGATTGGATGGTTGAAAATCAAGATTATGGAACTAATGTAGCAGGAAGAAGCTTGATGGATGAGGTTGGTGATTTGAATACTTTTGTTTCAGGTAATGCGGTGACAGGTATTAGTACTTTTATACAGGAGGTTGAAGATTTAATTTATCAAAGTGTTAGAGAACTCGAGGATGAGGGTTATGATTACTATGGCTTTGATGTGAAGTTAGGAGATGATGGACTCTTCTATTTCGTATTGGTTATCACCAGTTAAAAAGGTTTGTGGTGATTCTGTTTCTAGGAAGTCTATTGTTACTGTGAGTAGGCTTTCTAAATCCTCATAGAAGAAATAATGAACAAGCATATTACGTGCATTGTGCATGACGTCTAAATATCCTAGTGGATCATGAATTTCAGTTTGATATTTCTTTTTGCTGTGGGTTAACTCTGAAACTAGAATTAGGAATTGGTAGGCTGGGATCTCATGTCTTCGGTGTAGTAGGTTAACCATAAGATCCCAGGTTACTTTTTTGTATATGGTATGTGGAGGTTCGATTATAACCTTGGATGTTGCATCTAATTCTAGCTCACCTAAGTGTGATTGTCTGAAAAATTGGGCAGGGTCTTTTACTGTTACAGTGTTTTCTATCTCCGGTAGTTGATGTAGAGTTTTTTCTCTACAAAGGATTATGTTTTTCATAATATCGTTTTATAATATGTCAAGTTTATAACAATCTTGTGAGTTTGTAAAATTTGTTTATGATGAATGTGATCTAAATAAGAAGAATGAATAATTTAAAGAATTTTTACGTAACTACAGCAATCCACTATGCGAATGCAAAACCTCATATTGGTCATGCTTTTGAGAATGTGTTGGCTGATGTTTTGTATCGATACAACAAAGATCTCCTTGGTAATCCATCTTTCTTTCTTACTGGGACAGATGAGCATGGCCAAAAGATCAAAGAGAAGGGAGTAGAGCAAGGTTTTGAGGACACCCAGAAGTTTGTAGATAAAAATGTTGAGTACTTTAAGGATTTAAATGAAGCTGCTTTGATTGAGTCTGATAAGTTTATTCGTACTACTGATGATTATCATAAGAAAGGGGCGCAAGAGATGTGGAAGAAGCTTTCGGAAAAAGGTGATATATATATGGCAAAATATACTGGTTTGTACTGTGTTGGTTGTGAGGATTTTTACCTTGAAAAGGATTTGAATGATGGAAAGATTTGTCCTATTCATTTAAAGGAAGTGACTGAGATTGAAGAGGAGAATTACTTTTTTAAGCTTTCTAAGTATTCGGATCAGATTAGAGATTTGATTGAGTCAGATACGGTTAGGGTTAGGCCTGAGTCTAGGAAAAGAGAGATATTGTCTATGATTGATGAAGGGTTGAGAGATGTTAGCTTTTCTAGGCAGGTTGATAAAATGGATTGGGGTGTACCTATACCAGGTGATGAAGAGCATGTGATGTATGTTTGGTGTGATGCTTTGACTAATTACATCACAGGGCTTGGTTTTGGTAATGATGATGATCTGATGGATAAGTTTTGGCCTGTTGATAAGCATGTTATTGGTAAAGATATTTTGAGGTTTCATGCTGGGATTTGGATTGGGATGCTTTTGAGTGCTGAATTACCTTTGCCATTGGAGATTTGTGTTCATGGTTTTATTACTTCGAATGGTCATAAGATGAGTAAGAGTTTGGGGAATGTGATTGATCCTATGGAGTTATTGGATGAATTTGGATCTGATGTGGTTAGGTTTTTCTTGGTAAGAGAAATTCCGACAGGTGATGATGGTGATTTTAATTACGAGAGATTTAGGGTTGTGTATGAGTCTGATTTACAAAATAACTTTGGTAATCTTTTGAGCAGGACTGTTTCAATGGTTAATAAATACCTTGATGGAGAGGTTGATATGGGATTGATAAAAGATGGAGATGCTTTTGTTTTTCAAGGTGAGTATGTTGATACTTATGAGAAATATGTAGATGGAATGATGAATTTTGAAATGAAGAAATCTGTTGAGGCTGTATTGAAGTTTCTAACAGGCTTAAATCAGTTCATTGAAGAAAAGCAACCTTGGACTTTAAAAAAAGAAGGTAAAGATGAAGAGTTGGCAGAAGTTATGGTTAATCTAGTTTATGGTATAGCTTTGGGAGCTAGGCTTTTGTATCCGGTTATTCCTAGTAAATCTTTGCAAGCTCTGCAGGCTTTGAATCTCGATGAGAAGTTTTTGAATGTTGAAAAAGGTTTGAGTGGAAATATTAAAGTTGCAGAAAAAATTGATCCGTTGTTTGCAAGGCGTGAATGGGAAAAATAATAATTTAACCAATTATCATGAATGAGATTATAAGAGAAAAAACTGAGATTGAGTTGATTATGGACAGGTTGAAGCAAGGTTTTGTGAGTTTTCGTTACGAGAATGAATATGGAGATTCGCTTGGTTACACTTTGAGTTTGGATGATTCCAATGATGAAAGGAGAGTGGTTGTGAGGGAGAGTTTTAAAGAAGTTTTTGTGTGTGAGCCAGATGAGTTGATTGATTTGTTAGAGCAATATTTTCCAGGAGTAGAGATAGATTTTGAGTCTGAATTTATGGATCCTTATACACTTAAAATAGCAACTCGTGATTTGGAATTTCCAACGGTTGAGATAGCTGTTTCGGAGGTTGGGGAGAGTATAAGTGAGATTATTGCTTCAGTGAGTAGCTCTAAGGAGTCTTAGTTTACTTCTTCTAGTCCTAAAATAACTGTCACTACAAACCTTACTAAAACCATTGAGAAGAACATTAGTATTAAGCCTCCGATGATCCATTGGAGGTTGTTTTTTGCAGTGGAAAGCTGGTCGTCTTGACCACGAGCTGATACATATTGGAATCCAGCATAGACAATGAAGAATACTGCTAGTCCACCACTGATTGCCATGATGAAATCTATAATGTTTCCGACTACTCTGATGACAAAGCTTTCGGCTGTTTGTCCGTTTTGGAAAGCTCCTGTGGTAGGTAGAGTGTCAGGTTTTAGATCTGGGTCGAGTCCTATTTGAGCATAGGTTTTATTGAAAATTCCTAATGATGCTGTGGTTGCAAGTGTGTATAAGAAAAATTTTAATTTATTCATATTTATCGTAAGGAATCAAAGTATTGGACAATTCCAACTACAAGGGCAAAAGCGCTGAGTATAAGTACAGTTCCTATAACCACTTGAGTGAATGTGTTTTTAAGATTAGTTAGTTCAGCGTCATCGTCTCGTGCAAGAACTAGTCTAAATCCCATGTAGGTGAAAATCAGAGTGATGAAAGTTCCTGAAATGATAACAAGAAGTCTAAGTAGTCTTGGAACTATGTCTTGTTCTAGGTCGCCTTGGGCGAAGTTTCCTTGTTCTTCTCCAAAGAGTTCAGTTTCAGTAGGAAATAAATCATCAAGAGCTTGAGAGAAATTGTCTTCAAGTTGGTCGTTTTCGTTTACTTGATTGTCTTGAGGTGGTTGGGCTGGATCTTGAGCTTTTGCAGTGAATGGCAAAAGTGTAAAGTAAGTTAAGACTGAAATTGTTAGAAGTTTTTTGAACATATTTTTATTGAAAGAATTGAGCTAATCCGGCAATGATGCTAACTATTGCTAAACTCATAAGTGATAAAACTAAACCTACGATAGCATATTGTGCGATTTTTTTGGCGTCTCCAGCTTTGCCTTCGTCCCCAAATGCTGTGTAGTATTTGAACCCTGCAAAGATTAAACTAATTATAGCTAGTAAAGCGATGATAGTAACAAGTCTTTGGGCTGCCATTGGCAGCAATCTATCTTGAAAGTAGGTTTGTATATCTTCTGGGTTGTTTTGATTGTTTGGGTCAGTTGGTCCTGGAAGAAAGTCTGGTTTTGGAAGTGGGGGAAGAGTAGTGGTGCTTTCAGAGGATTGGGCTTGAGTTGTTGGGATTAGGTGTGAGTCGTTTGATGAGATATCTGTTTGGCTTGCTGCACTCAAAAATCCAAATATGCTAAGCGTGATAAAAAATTTTGCGATAGTTTTATTCATTGGTTGTTTCGTTAGATGCTGGTTGTGCTTCCTCAATTGTGTTTTGAGGTGCCCTTGGGTCATTTATATCTAAATTGTCGGTTGTGAAGAAGTTAGGGTTTACACTTCTTAAGATAATCCATGCTAAGAATAAAATTGCTAGTCCAAATATACTTTGAGCTATTCGTTCTTTGGCATCAGAAACTACTCCAGAGTCGTCTCCGGCAGTTGAGATACGTATACCGTTCACTACTATTACAATTACTGCTATTACTCCAACTATACCAACTGCAAGTCGATAGATAATGTTTACAAACCCTTTGATGAATCCTGTACCTGATGAACCAGAAATAACCTGGTAAGTCTTACAGTATGTGCTTACTGGAAGATCTTCGTCGAAGGTGATTCTTGCATCTAGGATAAGGTTTGGTTGGCATTGTCCTGGTCCTACAAAGGTTACGTAGCACTTTTTTTCTGTGATTATAAAGGAGTTGTTTTGGTAGAAATTATTGTTTCTAGTCTGGTCTACTGAATTATTATCTGGATTGGCAACTTGGAGGAGTCCGTCTCGGTTTCTTAGAAATTCGTAAGAGCAGGTTCTTTTTTGGATTACTAGGTTTTCATTAGTGATTGGTTCTATGAGTTGGTATACAAAGTTGTTGTTGAATACGTTTTGGAGTGTGGTTAAACCTTCTGAGGCAGTGTTGGGGTTAGTGGTGCAATCTACACCAAGGTTTTTGACTTCTGGATCATTTGTGACGCAATCATCTGACTTTATTTGTGTTTTTAAACTATCTGTGTATGCCGAGTTATTTTCTTTGCTGAATGATCTTTGTAAGTCTTCGACTTGTCTTTCACATTTAGTTATGGCTGGTTGTTTTTCATTTTCATCAAGGTTTTCGAATTCTTTGGTTTTTCGAATTTCAGTTGAGCAGTTAGCTTTGTTTAGTTGGGTTGGGTTTCCTTGTAAGGCGAGACAGGTTCCGTACTGAATTGTAGAAACATCATCGATGGTTTGATTTGGGGGGATTGATATAGTGACAGTTGGTCCACCAGGGAGTTGGCAGGTTTCAATTGTACTTTGATTTTGTGCAAAAACCGTTTGAGGAATTAGGATGGTTGAAAGTGCTGTAAGGAGGAGGAATTTTTTCATTATGAGATAATTAGGATGACTGTGGCTTGGACAATTTTGATCAATGTGTAAGAAGTAAGGACTATCACTAGGGCTATAATTGAATTTTTGACTATGTCTTTTCCTCGAGTGATTTGGGATTCTTCTCCTCTAGCTGTTATCATGAAGAATGATCCAACTACAAGCGCTAAGATAGCTAGTGTTGAAATAATAGCTGTAAGGAAGTTGATAATAAGCAAGATAGGTCCAAGGATTGGTCCATCTGCTTCTACTGCATCTTGGAATCTTGTTCCTTGTTCAGGGGCGGTTAGTCCTAGATTTGGGTCGCTGACATTGAAGAATTCGGAGTCGGATGGTGTTAGGTTTGGTGTTTCAGGTGAATTGCTTGATGAAGATGTACATTGAGTTTGTCTGATGTTTTTACAATTGATTTGATCAAAGAAAAAGCTTTGTCCTGATTGAGTTGAGGATAGCGGAGATATATTGTTGCAGGTATAGCTTTCTTGACTGAAATAACTCGAAAGCATTGGGTTTACCTCTTGTTTTATTTGTCTTCCACTTGAGGCACAAGCATTGCAGAGTCTTATTGCTTCTTGTTTTACTGTGTCACATATTCCTGTATCTACGCCATTAGAAGCATTAGTTTGTAAGAATGGAATGGCAAGTAGTAAAAAAACTGCTGTTAATAGTTTTTTTTTGAATTTTGTCATTGGTGTTTTGTTATCCAATAATTATAGCAGAAAATTAGTCTTTTGATAAGTATACTTCTCTTGGTTTAGAACCATTAACTGGACCAATAACACCGTTTTCTTCTAGGAGGTCTAGTATTCTTGCTGCACGTGCATAACCTACCTTAAGTCTTCTTTGGAGTAGGGAGGCTGAGGCTTTTCTATTTTTCATTACAACTTTAAAGGCATCACCATAAAGTTCGTCTTCTTCTAGACCCGCAGTTGCTGGGTCATCAGGAGAGATTCCTTTAGCTGCTGCTCTGTCTACAACTTCTTCTTTGTAGTCTGGTTCCAATCCAAGCTTGAGGAAGTTGGTTACTTTTTTGATCTCTAGTGGGGCAATATAAGCACCTTGGATACGTCTTGGTTTAGCGTAATCTTTTTGGAGATATAGCATGTCACCTTTACCAAGTAAGTCTTCTGCACCTGTTGCGTCCAAGATAGTTCTTGAGTCTACAGATGAACTAACTGAGAAGGCGATTCTAGATGGGATATTGGCTTTAATGAGACCGGTAATGATGTCTACAGATGGTCTTTGAGTGGCTATGATTAAGTGCATTCCAACGGCACGAGCCATTTGAGCTAGACGACAGATGTGTGCCTCTATCTCTTTTCCATTACTCATCATAAGATCGGCTAACTCGTCTATGAGGATAACTATTTTTGGCATTTTCCGTTCGCGGGTATCGTCAGCATTGTATTCGTCTATGTTTCTGCATCCTGCTTCAGAAAGAGTTCCGTAACGGCGGTTCATCTCTGAAACAGCCCATTTCAATGCATTGGCTGCTTTGTCAGGGTCTGTAATAACTGGTGTGAGTAAGTGGGGAATGTCGTTGTAGTCTCTAAGCTCTACCTGTTTAGGATCTACTAGGATTAGTTTTAGCTCTGCTGGTGAGTTTTGGAAAAGTAGGGCATTTAAGAAAATGTTTGTACAAACAGATTTACCTGAATTGGTTGCACCGGCGATAAGTAAGTGGGGCATGTCTACAAGATCTGCAACGATTGGTTTACCACTTACATCTCTTCCGAGAGGAAGGGCTAGTTTAGTGTCTTTCACCATTTCTTGATATTCTGGAGAAGTGATTAATTCCTTTAATCTAACTAAAATTCTTTTCTCGGATGGAACCTCAATACCTACCAGTGATTTACCTGGAATTGGGGCTTCGATACGGATTGATTTTGCGGCTAAAGCTAGTGCTAGGTCGTTTTTGAGAGAGGTTATTTTAGAAAGCTTAACACCTTCATCTGGTTTAAGGGTGTATTGAATAACGGCTGGTCCGACGTGGACGTCGTTCATTTTGACTGATATACCGAATTGTTCGAGTTTGTTTTCGATGTTTTTAGCTGAGGATCTTAGCTCTTGATCTTTTATCATTACTTTTCCAGCTTTATTTTCCAGAAGGTCAATGTTTGGGTATTCCCACTGTTCCATTTCTGCTTGAAGAGTGGATGATTTTTGGTCTTCTGGTTCATCTGGATTGCTATCGAAATCTTCTTTGAAAAGTTTGTTTGGTTGAGATTTGTCTAGTTTTTTGAATTCTTTTTTGTGGTCATTAATGTTTGGTTCAAGTTCTGGCTTGATTATGTTTATAGTTCCTTCAGGTTCTGGTTCATGAGAAGAAGTTGCGATGGAAGGAATGCTGATTGGTTTTGATTTTTTAGTTTCTTTTTTGGTAGATTTTGTTTCGAACTCGATGATGAACAATTTAGAAAGAATATCTCTAATAGACATGTGTAGTGATAGGGATATAGAGATAAGTAGGAAACCTACGAAAATAATGCTGGTTCCTAATTTAGGTATGTTTAATAGGTCTCGGAAGAAGTAATTGGTTACGAATCCTATATAACCACCAGTTTCTCCTTCTTTGGCTATGTTTAGGATTTGATCTACATCGATAGATAGGTGGAGAATGCTAAGAATGCTTATGAAAAGCATTACTAAACCTATAATGGTTGTTTGGGTGAATTTGAACTTGCGGTTGAAGATGAGTTTTACCCCAATAATTGCTAGGACTATTGGTAGAAGGTAAACCCCATGACCAAAGATTGGTCGGATAAAAAGGTTGATGGCGTTACCGATTGGTCCGAACTTTTCAAACAAGCTTAGCCCAGTAACTATTGCTAATAAGGAAATAATTATTCCGGCTATTTCTTGTGCTACGTGTTCTTCAACTTCAATTTTCCACTTTTTTTTGTTTTTGGATCTTTTTGATTTTTGGTTAGAACCAAATAATAGTTTTTCTAAGAATGATTTCTTTTTTCTGCGTCGAGTAGAAGTTCGCCTGCGAGTTTTTCTTCGGGCCATAATATCGTTTAGATTTGTTGGCTGTATTTTATAGGTAAACTTGAGGTGAGGGAAGGGTATACTGGTTTGACCTAAGCGGTGTTTGTGGCTTGTTTAGTTCTTGGTTCTGTAAATACTGAAGTCGAATACTGGTAGGAATCCTTCTGGATTAACTGAGGTGAAAAGGTATTTTTGGTTATTGTTGAAAGTTCCAAGGCTGGTTACTTTGGTGAATTGTGGAACTAGAAATTGATTTTTTTGTTCTTGGTAGTTGGTTTCTAGTAGGGTGTCGCTGCAGTTTGGAGTGCAGGCGCGCCAGTAAATGTTGGCGATATCAAATAGATTTTCATTTTCACCAAATAGTGAGGTGTTTACTCCGTTTGTTAGGACTAGGTAGTTGTTGGTGTGGTTGTTTAGGAATTCTTCAATAGAGGTTGTGCATGGTTCGAAAGAGGTTGTTTGGTTTGTGTTTGTTCTTAGTTCTGTTTGAGATTGAGCTGGGAAAAATGTTCCACAGTTGAATCCTTCTTGTGCTTGTAGTGTTCCAAAACTTGCTGGTGCAGTAGAAGATGAGCCAATTGTTATGTTATTTATATTTTTGTTTCCTTGGGCGGTACTTCCTGTGGCTGGGAAATATTCACTTAAGTTTTCTATTTCACCTTGAGCATTTGTTCCGAATAGTTTCCAGAGTAGGATGTCCCAATCTCTACGATTCACGCCGCTGTCTAGTGCAAAGTAATATTGTAGTTCGAAATTTTTTGTATCTGTAAGCGGAATGGTTACGCTTTGGTTGAGGGGGAGAGCCTCAAATAAATTTTTTCTTATGTCAGGGTTTGAACTGTTTTGAAGAGCTTCGTTTAAGGTAAATTCTTCGACAATTGGTAGGAAGTTTGATCTGGTGTTTATTTCAAAGCTAAACTCTTGGGTTTGGTTGTTTGTTAAGTTGATCTGGTTGTTGAAGGCTAGGTTGGTGGTGTTTTGTCGTTGATTTAAAGAGAAAGTTTCTTGGAGGGAGTTGTTTCGAGGTTGGGTTCCGCGAGGGGTTTGGTGTAGGTATAGGAGTCCAACTTCAGTTCCAGCTTCACTTAGGTATTGAGCTTGTCCATTACGAATAATTTCAGCTATTTGTCTGGTTTCGTTGTTGATGACTGTAGCGAGAGATACACCTATAAGGATAAGTGTTCCTGTTAAGAGTAGGGCTATAACGATGGCGCTTCCTGATTTGTGTTTTTTAATATTCATTATTGGCTGTTATAGGATCTACTGCTGATTGAAGTTTGGAGGATGATTGGATTTGTGGCTTGTAGGGATTCTTGGAATGTTGATTGATTGTTGCGGGCCAGATTTAGGGTGATGTGGGTGATTGGTTGGAATTGGTTTTGTCTTTCGATTGGTTCGTCGGTTGTGAAAGGGGATTCGGTTGGGAAGTTAGTGATGTTGAACCTTATTACTCTAAGGTTGGAAGAATGTAATGGTGTCCAAAGGGATTTGTCGGTTATGAATTCTTGGCTGATATTATTTCTGGTGCTCCGGTTTGAGCTGATTTGGCAAAATTCTTCTTGGGTTGAGGAAGATGTAGGGCAGACTGATCGGATGAGATTTCTTGTGAGTTTGTCTGCTGATATGAAAGCGTAGTTTTGGGTGGTCGGTGTTTGTTGAGTAGTTGATAGGTAGCTGTAATCTATGGAGTTTTCTTTGGCGATGGCTTCGATGTACTCAAAAACTTGATTGGCTTCGGATACTTGTTCTCTGTTTAGATTTGCTTTAGTAGTTGACTGGGTAAGTGCAAGAAAGCTTGAGATAACTGCGGAAGAAAAAATCATAAAAATACCTAGGGAGATAACTAGTTCTATTAAGGTGAAGGCTTTTTTAGATTTGGCTTTCATAGAGAATTTTATAGTTGTTTAACTCTTATAATTATAGCATTTTTTAGGTAATAATTTAAGCGGTAGTATTGATTTATGTATAGTTAGAGTGTAGAATTTTATAAAATAATTTTAGAAAATGTCATCTGGAGTAGAATATATGTCTGGAGAGGATTCGGTTGAGAGTTGTTTGGATAAGGAGGATTCAGAAGAGGGGCCCAGGAGGTCGCTAAGTTCTATAATTGCTAGTGTTAGGAGGAGGTTTGAGAAGGTTGAATGTAAGTATTACCTTTCTAAGCCTGAGTTTAAGGTTTTAAAAGATTTTGAAAGAAGATACGAAGGGGTTATGTCGATTTGTTTGTTTTCAAATTCTCCTGATATGGATATACGTCTTAAGTATTTGGCTTATTGTTCGTTGAAAGATTTTTGGGATCAAGAAGTTCGTAGTTTACTTGCTACTAAACTGGGGTGGTATGGTGAAATGCCAACTTTAAGAAAAATCAAGTTGGCTATTAGGCAGGTGAAGGTTTTGAAGTAGTTTTAGAATGGTCCTTCTTTCCAGTCTGTTAGGATGGTTTGGAGAGTGATTTCTCTGTTGTAATTGGATCCGTATTGGACTTTACTTTCAACTAAAATAAGATTTTCAGATAATTCGAAATCATCAATATCTAGGTGGTTTTCTAGTTTTTGGTAATCTTGGAAGTCTGTTTTGATCTGAATTGTTCTGCGGAATTCGGTAGGTATGGATGTTGTATCTCTGGTATGAGAGAAGTATTTTAAGCCTGTTTGAGGATTTTGATTGAGGTAAATATTTGAATTAGATTGGTTGGCTTCAGAAATTGAGACATTTTTTTGAGTGCTACCAAGTGTGCTTTCTTGGATGTTTAGGATGAGGCTTTGGTTTAAAGGCGTTAGGTTTCCCGTGCTTCCATTGTTGGATTGCCATAGGGTGTTTTGTGGCCCACTTGAGTCAAAACCGATGTTTTGTAGCCAGTTACTATCTCTTATGTGACGGCTAAGCTCTAGTCCTTGTTGTGCAAGGTAATATGCTTGGAGGCGACTGGTGTTTTCTCGGTTAGCTTGTATGGTAGTTGTGATCAACTGTGTAATAGCAATAAGGCTTATTGTAAGAATAGTGAAACTGATCAATACTTCTATGAGTGAGAAGGCTGGTTTATTGTTCTTGAATAGAGCCATTTTGGAGATTAATTAGAATTGTTTTTTTGTTTTCTGGTTGGTCTTCGGGTTGGAGAGATATTTTTGCTTGAAGGTTATTGTTTGTATTTATGGGGTTTCCTAATGGGGGGGTGAATATGATTTCATATGTTTCTTGAGGATTATTATCTAATGTAATTTCTGAGATTATTAGCTCAGAGTCCTCAAGTATATTTGTCGATTCTGCATCTCTAGTAGAGCAAAGTCTTTGGCGGGCGTCAAAGCTGGTTTGGAATTTTTGAATTATGTTTTCTTCAATATCAAAGTAAATGTGGTAACAGCTTTGGTTTTGGTGATTTTCGGCGAGCTTTGATTGCCTTCTTATTTCTTGAACTAGGGTATCAACTGTGAATTGATTTTCGATCGATGATCTTATCCTAGAATAGTTACTTACAGCTAAAGTTGAAAGTATTCCGATGATGGAAATTACTATTAGTAGTTCGATGAGGGTGAAGGCTTTTTTTGTTTTCATTTTTAAATTACTCCTTGGCTTAACTGGAATACTGGGCTAAGAATAGCTAGTCCGAAGATGGCTACGAAAATACCAACGATCACAATTACGATTGGTCCCAGGACTGTAGTAAGGTTTTTGAGTGAATATTGGATTTCTTGTAGGTATTGTTGGCTTATTTTTAGGCACATTTTATCAGTAGTGGCTGATTTTTCACCAATTTCTATCATTTTGCAGGCAGTGTCAGGGTAGAGGAATGGAGTATCTTCCATGATAGTGGCTAATTTTTCACCTTGTTGGAGGCGAGCTTTTATTTCAAATGCTTTGAGCTTGTAGACTTGATTGTCTAAAACTCTAGTTAAGATATTCATGGCTTGCTGGATGGGTGTACCTGCTTCCAGAAGTAAACCTAAAGTACTGAAAAAGTTAATAAGTTGATACTTTTGTAAGATGTTTCCGAAGTAGGGGATGCGGAGTTTGTATAAATCAATATTGAATTTTCCGTCTTCAGTTTGGTTGTAGGCTTGGAATACTAGAGCTCCTAGCGCTAGAGCTACTAAAAGGACTGGCCAGTAGTTTTGGAATATTCTGGATATTACTAGGACTCCTTCGGTTAGTGCTGGGAGGTCTATGTTGTTTTCTTCAAAAAGGCTAACAAGTCTTGGTACTACTACACCAAACATTACGAAGGATGTTAGTATTAGGATTCCAAATACTACGGTTGGGTAGGTTAGGGCTCCTTTGAGTTCTTGTTTTAGTTTTTGGTTATTTTCGGTTTGTTCGGCTAGTTTTTGGAGCATTTGATCAAGTGAACCTATGTTTTCACCAGATTGGATCACACCTGTTTCGTAGTTTTTGAATGTGTCTGGGAATTTAGACATGGCTTTGGAAAGGGGGAATCCCTGTTCTACGTCATGTCTGATTGTATTTAGGATTCTTTTTAACTTTGGATTGGTTGTTTTTTTTTTGAGGATCGTAAGAGACTCGAGGGTTGTGATACCTGCATTGATAAGGGTAGCAAACAGGTTGTAGAAAAAAGCTTTATCTTTGAGAGTTACCTTTTTGGTTTCGGTAACGTAGTCATGGATTTTACCTTCGATACCAGGAGGTAGGGTTTCGTTGATTCCATATATAAAGTCTTCATCTGGGGAGATGTTTTTTTGACTTAGTTCGTTGATGGAATTTAATTTTTTTGTTGATGACATATTAACTGTAGTAACTTTCTAATTGTATGCTGAAGGTAGCTCGCGTCGTGTCTTCAATTGTGTTTAGGTTTGTGCTGAAAGACTTAACGTTGAAGTACCTTGGGTGATTTTCAAGTTGTTCCATGAAGTCTTGAAGGTTGTTGTAGTTTGTCTCGGCGTTAATTGTGATTTGGATTGCCTTGATTTGTTGCGATGTTTCAGCTGTGCTTCTTTGGAAACTTATGTTTGTGAGGTTGTTAACTTGATTTTCCTCGGCTATCTCTTGGATGGTTTCGATTAAGAAGTCTTGATCAAATCCTTGAGGAATAGCATTTTCTAAAAGTTCTCTGTCTGCTGCAGTAATGTCTAGATCGATGGTTGTGTCGTCTAGATTAACTTGGGAGTTGGTTTCGGCTAGTTCTTGTTCTAAAGATTCTAGGGTGACTTGTTTGTTTTGGTATTCTTCGTATTTTGGTCTAACCCACATAAATCCAATAACTATAAGAAGAATAATTAGGAGTGGGGTTGTGATAGTTCTTTTTTTATTCATAGGTTTTAGTTAAGGATTGGTGAAGGTCGATTTGTTTCTTCATCGTTTTCATCTGATGTGTCTATATCAGTTGAGTCAGCAATGGTGCTGTCTTGGTGCGATAGTTGTAGGTTGAACTGGATTTGCTCTAGACCTGTTTCTGTTAGGGACTGAGTAATTCCAGGTATGAAAACATTTTGGAAATAGTTTCTTTGCTCTAGATTTTCGATCAATCTTGCGGCTTCGTTGAGTGGGTTTAGATTGAGAGGTGTACTTGAGATATTCAGACTTATTTGTCCTAGGGGTGTGATAGTGTAACTTTGAGCTCTGAAGTCTGAGTTGTTTATAATGTCTTGGTTTAGGTCTTGGATGACATTTTTGAAGAAAGTTCTTTCAGATGTTTTTAGATCTAAGAAAACTTTTTTGGTGCTTAGGGTTACTTCTTGGTTGTCTTCAGTGATTATGTTTTGGGCTTGAGCTTCGATTGCGGTTTGGGTTGCTTCTATGTCTTGGTTTAGTGCATTTATTTCAAGTTGGAAGTAGATTCCTACTGCTGAAATAGCAAGTGTTAGAATGATCAGAAGTACGCTTAGTGGGCTAAGTTTAGCTTTTTTAGGTGCTGTCTTAAGATCAGGCTGGTTGTCATCTAGGATTGATTCCTGAGCTGGTTTTGGAGTCGGCTGGGTTTGTGGCTGAGGAGTTTGACCTAAGTTGATGTCTGGTTCAAACATATTTTTACATTAATTTAATCTTTATATATTACCATATTTAGTGCATTAATGTAAGTGCTTAATCAGTGATATGAAAAAGAAGAACTTTATTTATAAGAACGAGGAGTTTGTTTGTGAGAATTGTGGAGAGTTGAATACTCCGAATAGGCCTGAGATTCGAAATCATTGTAGATTTTGTCTTTGGAGTAAGCATTTGGATGATGAAGTGCCAGGGGATAGGTTATCTGATTGTGGTGGGATGTTGAGGCCTGTTGATGTGGATTATAATAAGAAAAAAGGTTGGGTTTTGATTTTTGAGTGTGTAAAGTGTGGTCTAGAAACTCGAAATATGGTTGTTTCGGATGATGATATGGAGTTGGTTTCTAAGATTTCGGCTGAGGCACGGAAGAGAAATATATAGATTTAACTTTTTGATTTGGAGGATTTGCAGTTGAAATTCAATCAGTATTTAAGGGGTAAGTTTGATGATTTGGAAGAGTTATATGCTTCTAAATTTGTATTGGCTGTATCTGGTGGAGTTGATTCGATGGTTATGTTGGATTTGTTTAAGAAAGAGTTTGATCCTGATAACTTGGTTGTAGCTCATTTAGATCATATGATTAGGGAGGATTCGAAAGGTGATTTAGAGGTTATTAAAAGATATTGTATTCAAAATCAGATCAAGTTTGTGAATGAAAGTATAGATGTTAAGAAATTTCCTGGAAATATAGAGGCGAATGCTAGGCAGATTCGTTATAACTTTTTAGAGAAAGTTAGGCGGGATTACAGTTGTAATTGGATTGTTACTGCGCACCATATTGATGATCAGGCAGAAACTATTTTTATGTCGACTATGAAAGGGGCTTTCGTGAGTGGAATGTCGGGGATTGATTTTATGGATTTAGACCGGAAGTTGATACGGCCGATGTTGTTTGCTTCTAAGAGTGATTTGCAAAATTATTCAAAAGTTCGAGGGATTAGTTTTGTTTTGGATTCGACAAATGATGATTTGAGTTATGATAGAAATTTTTTAAGGAAAGATATTTTCCCTAGATTGGATGAAAGGTTTAGTGGTTTTGCTGAAAGGATTTCTGAGATGGGTTACTTCTATAGAGAGCTTGAAGAGTATCTTTTAGAGAGAGTTGATAAGTGGGCTGAGGGTTATTGCGTATTGAAAGATTATGGGTGGGAGATTGAAGTGAAAGATTTTAAGTCTCTGCCTGGTTTTATGAGATTTATGGTTTTGCAAAAATTGACTATGCAAAGGAAAGATTTGAAAATGAGTCGAGCTAACTTTGCAGATATAGATGATATGATTGAAAGATCGCAGTCTGGTAAAATGAAGAAAGTAGGGGATTTTAATGTTTACATTTTTGAGAAGAAACTGTTGATTTCAAGAATGGATTTGGAGGAACTAAGTGAATGGTATTGGAATAAATGTATTCAGGAATTTAAATCGGAGGTTGATAATATTAAGGACTCTTTGGTTAGTTTTGAAGATGGGATGAAGGTGATGGTTGAATATGGTCCAAAACATGGGAGTAAGGAAGTGCCATTGAAAGATTTCTTGAAGCAGCAAAATGTGGCTTGGTTTTTCCGTAAAGGTGTTCCAGTTTTGTTGAATGAGAGTGGGTTGGTTGAAAAATGTTGGGTTTTATAGATTTAGAAGGTTTTTTCTGGCTTCGGCGCATAGGTAAAAGCTTCCTGTGATAAGGGTTATATTATCCTTAGTTTTAAGCATTGATTCGTTTATGTCTTTTGAAGTGGTTCCGGTTTTGTGTATTTCTTGGAGGTGGTTTGGTTGCCATGATTCTTTAGTCTTGATCGGCACCCAAGTTACTTGGTCTAGATATGGAAGGATGATTTTGATTTGTTGTGGGTCGTGGTTTTTGGTCATTCCGATTAGGGCATTTGGTTTTTGAGGTAGCTTTTTGAGTTTTGGTACTAAGCTTTTGAATCTAGGTTCGGAGTGGGCTCCATCGAGTATAAAGTTTTGTATTTTTTCCCAACGTGCAGGTAATTGAATTGAGGGAACTTGAATATTTTCTTTGTTTAAAATTTTTTGGCATATGTTTTTGGCAAGAATTTGTGGGATGTTTTCTTGTGGAAGTTTGGTAATCTTTTTAGATGTTTGTTCTTGAATAGTCTTGAAGTAGGTTTGCTCACATGTAAATGAGTGGATAGATTCATCAGTGAAGATGCCTGCTTTTTCTCGGGCAATGTCTTCAAGGTTTGGTCCAATGATTTCAGCGTGGTCGTTTCCGATGAAGGTTAGACCTGATATGCGTGATCCTTTAACAGCATTAACTGCATCGTATTTACCTCCTAGTCCAACTTCTAGAATTAAAACATCTGAGTTATTATGGTCCGCTGCAAGTATTCCTGAGAGAACCATTGCTTCGTAAAAGCTAGGTGAATGTTTTGATTTGTTATCAACTTTTTGTATATCTTGAAGGTGCTGGTCTAGCTCTAACTGAGAGATGTTTTTTCCGTTAACGCGGATTCTTTCTTTGTGGTCATGTAAGTGAGGTGATGTAATAAGGGTAGTAGTAAGATTGTGATTTAGAAGGATTTTTTCTATGAGGTAACAGGTTGTTCCTTTGAGTGCTGTGCCTGATATGACGACTCTGGTTTGTGGTGTGATGTCTGGATTGTTGAGTTGTTTTAAGTAGAAACTAACAGTCTTAAGGGATGGTTTTTGACCTTTCTTAAAGAAAGCATTTTCTGTGAAAAGTTTTTGTAAGTAAGTGTTCAAATCCAATAGTTATTTGAAGAATACTAATGGGTCTTAACTAAAATTTAAATAGTTATTTCTGACTTTATAAAAAACGAAAGATAATATATCCTCATGAAGAATGAAATTAATGACTTTTTGACATATGATTAGAATTAAAAAATTATCTAAAAAGAAAAGGCCAAACAGTTTTTTGATACTATTTTTAATAGTTATTGGAGCTACCTGGTTTTTGGCTAACTCTAATGAGATTTTGAATCCGCCAATTGAGGTGAGTATTTCAGAGTTTCAAGAAGATGTGAGGTCGGGTGATGTTTATGAGGATCAGATTACAGTTTACGAAAATCGAATTCAATATGCTGTTTCTGAAAATGAAAGGCGTTATGCTTATAAAGAAAATACAGCTCTGGTCTCTGATATTTTGGATAAGGAGGCTCTTGAAGGTTTAAATGTCTTGGTTAGTCCACCTAATGATTTTTGGAGAATTGTTCTTGAGATGGCTGTACCTTTGATATTTGGGATATTTTTACTAATGTTCTTCTTAAGTCGTATCCAAGGTGCAAATAATAAAGCGATATCTTTTGGTAATAGCAAGGCTCGTGTGCATGATAAGACTAAAGATAAGACAACTTTTAAAGATGTGGCAGGTGCTTTAGAGGCCAAGGAAGAGTTAGAAGAGGTAGTTGATTTTTTGAAAAGTCCTAAGAAGTATCAGAAAATGGGAGCTAAGATCCCAAAAGGTGTTCTTTTGGTTGGTCCTCCTGGAACTGGTAAAACTCTTTTAGCGAGGGCGGTAGCTGGAGAAGCAAATGTTCCTTTTTTCTCGATATCTGGTTCTGAATTTGTAGAGATGTTTGTTGGTGTTGGGGCGAGTAGGGTTAGAGATTTATTTAAGAAGGCTAAGAGAAATGCGCCATGTATAGTTTTTGTAGATGAGATAGATGCTGTGGGTAGAAAACGTGGTGCTGGTCTTGGTGGAGGTCATGATGAGAGAGAGCAGACTTTGAATCAGATTTTGACTGAGATGGACGGGTTTGAACAAGGATCAAATGTAATTGTGATGGCTGCTACTAATAGGCCGGATGTTTTGGATCCAGCTCTTTTAAGACCTGGGAGATTTGATCGACAGGTAACTGTTGATAAGCCTGGGATTGATGATCGTGAAGCTATCCTTAAAGTCCATGCAGATAATAAGCCTTTAGCTAAGTCTGTTGATCTAAGGACAGTAGCTAAACAGACTCCTGGGATGACTGGTGCTGATTTGGAAAATATTATGAATGAAGCAGCAATTTATTCTGCAAAAAGAGATAGAAAAAGTATTACTCAAAAAGCTTTGGAGTCTTCTGTTGAGAAAGTAGCTTTAGGTCCAGAGAGAAAATCTAAAGTTATGACTGAAAAAGAAAAGAAAATAACTGCTTATCATGAAGTTGGTCATGCTCTAGTGGGGCACCTTTTATCTGAATGTGATCCTGTGCATAAAGTTTCAGTTGTTTCTAGAGGAATGGCTCTTGGTGTGACTTGGTCTTTGCCACAGGATGATTTGAATATGTATTCTAGAACGAAGTTTGAGCATAAACTATCATCATTGTTGGCTGGTTATGTGGCTGAGGAAGTATTCTTTGGAGAGACTTCAACTGGTCCTTCAAATGATTTAGAAAGAGCTACAAGTATTGCTAAGAGAATGGTGACTGAATTTGGAATGAGTGAACTTGGGCCAGTTACTTTTGGAGAGAAGAAGCATGAGGTTTTCCTTGGAAAAGATATGGCTCATACTAAGAATTATTCTGAAGCTATGGCTGAAAAGATTGATTTCTTAGTTAATGAAATTTTGAATAAAGCTTATCTGAGAGCTAAGAAAATTGTGACTGAGTATAAAGATCTGATGGTTGAAATTTCTGAGGACTTATTGAAGAAAGAGGATCTTTCTAGGTCAGAATTTTTGGAATACTTTGAGAAGGCAGGTGTAGAAGCTCCGTTACCTAATTAATTATTATGAATTTTTGGGAAAACAAGATTGGTGATGTTGAGATTGGGCAGGGTTTGAGCTCTGTTACCTCTGAATCTGATAAAAGTAAAGATATTACGAAGATTGGTCATCTTTCAATTGATGTCTACCAGGATGAGAGTAGTTTAGTGCTTTTGGCTCCTATGCCTGGGGTAAGTGAAGATGATTTAAAACTTAAGCTCCAGGATGAGGTTTTAAGTATTGTGGCACGCAGATCTATAGGGAAGGATCTTTTGACAGCAGATTTCATGGTTAAGGAGTGTTACTGGGGAGAAGTTAGGAGAGCTGTTGTACTTCCTGAAGGCTTAGATTTAGATGGGATTGAAGCAGAGATTAGTAATGGGATTTTGATGATTACTATCCCAAAGTTGAAAAAGAAGAAAGTTAAAAAGATTGTAATTTAGTATATGAAGAAAGTAAGAAAAGCGATATTTCCTGTGGCTGGTTTTGGGACAAGATTTTTGCCTGTGACTAAGACACAACCAAAAGAGATGTTACCAGTTGTTGATAAGCCAGTTATACATTATTTGGTTGAGGAGGCTGTAGCTTCTGGTATTGAAGAGATTATTTTGGTGACTGGTAGAGGAAAAAGAGCTATTGAGGATTACTTTGATAAATCTTTTGAGTTGGAGCATACCTTGGTAGAGAGAGGGAAGCATGATTTACTTAAGGAGGTTTTGGATATACCTAACCTTGCTAGATTTGTATACGTTCGTCAGCCAATTCCTATGGGAGATGGGCATGCTATTTTGCAGGCTTTAGAGTTGGTTAGAGATGAGCCTTGTGCAGTGATGTTTGGAGATGATTTAGTGTTTGGTGATAGACCAGCTTTAAGTCAGCTTATAGATGAGTATGAGAGGTCAGGTGATAGTGTTATCGCTGTGACCGAGGTTCCAGACGAGGATCTTTCTAAGTATGGTGTAGTTAGTTTAGAGGGTGAATTTGGTGACAGTAATTCTGCTAGAATTGATGGTTTTGTGGAGAAGCCATTGTCTTTGTCTGAAGCCCCATCAAATTATGGAGTGATAGGTAAGTATGTTGTGACTCCAGATGTAATGAATATGCTAGAAAGAGTTCAGGATAAATTTAAGGAAGATGAAATAGACGGAGAGATACGTTTGGCGGATGCATTTGGTTTGGCTTTGGATGATAATCTTTCAATTAAGGCAAAAATAGTTGATGGGAAAAGATTTGATACCGGTTCTAAGATAGGAATGTTGAAGGCCTCTGTTGAAGTGGCATTAAGTAGGGATGATTTGAAAGATGAGTTTATGGAATATCTGAAAGGTAAGCTTTAGTATGTGTTTTGTGCTTAAAGCAGACTTGCTATAATTGTAATTTGTCTTTTAAGAATTCTTCTTTGGCTCGATAGCGCCCTTATTTATAAGGTTTTGTATTTTGTAGTAAGTTAATTTGTTGGAGTAGAGTTTTTAATCATATTTTGCTATAATAATTAGATTTGTAAAAAGAAATATGTTTGAAAATTCACCTTACTGTCACGCATTAAAAGAGGCAGATGAGAAGAAATTGATGGGTTTGCATCACGAAGCTATATCAATTTGTGAGGATATCTTATGTGATGATCTTGATTGTAATGAAGCTTTAGAGGAAATAGGAGATAACTACTTGAGTCTTAGGCAGTTTCCAAATGCAATAAAGGCATTGAAGCAAGCAAAGAGAGTTAATCCTAAAAGTGCCAATGCTCATTATTTGCTTGGTTTTGCTTATTCTAGTGTGAATGAATGGAAAGAATCTATTTATGAGCTTGAGATTGCAGATAGTATGGAGCCAAATCATCCTGAGATACTTAGGTGTCTAGGTTGGTCTGTTTACCACTATGGTGAAAAAGAAAGAGGAATTGTGCTTTTGAAGAGAGCTACAATGATGTCACCTGATGATATTTTTATCTTATGTGATCTTGGAGTATGTTATTTGAATGAAAGAAAATTTTTAGATGCTGAAAAGGTTTTTAATAAAATTTTAGAGATAGAACCTAATCACGATAAAGCTCGTGAATGCTTAAAAGCTTGTTATTATTTTAGAGGGCAGTAGAGCTTGAGTGAAAATTCAAACATAAAAAAAGACCACCCAGTTTAAGGAGTGGTCTTTTGAGTTTTATTGTTCGTTTACAGTGAAACTAAATGATTCTGTTTCGTTGAATCTTGTGTCTTCGATGGTTAGGATATAGTTTCCGTTATTCCATTGAAGGTTTTGTCTGATTTCTAGATTTCCTGTTGTACTATTTACAACTGGGTCTCTAAGAGTGTCAGATATATCATTGTAGTCTACTCCTCCACCTTGAACTTGTTCTACTTCCTCTAAGAAGAATTCGAAATCATCAAGTCTAAGGTATTTGTTGTCATTAGGACCTGATAGCCTGAAAGCTAGGCTAGAACTAGTTAGATTTGTACTTACTGGAGTTAATTCTGTTACTACTCTCGAGTTGATTGTAAATGTGCTATCGAATACTGGAACATCTAGACCTGACTGATATTGTAGGCCATCTATGTTGATATTGTAGATACCACCCGCTTCTCCTTCTGTAAATGAAGTGTCAGTATCAATTGCGAGAAGTATGTCGTTTGAGCTACCAAAAGCTTTAGATACAGCAATAGCTAAAGCAGGAACACCTTCTGGTCTAGTGATGTTGAAGTGTTGTTTTGGATCATCAGAGAAATCTATATTTACAGAGTCATCAACCGCAATAGTTATAAACATTGCGTTGTCATTGTAGGTAACCTCTTGAGTCCCCCATGTTAAAGCTGGACCTGAAGTAGCGAAGTTTGGATTGAAAACTAAAGTGCTTTCAGCATTGATAGAACCATCAGAATATGTGAAGGCTCCTTCTAAAAATTCTAGAGTGTAATCTACGTTTTCCCAATCTATATTTGTAGCTTTGATACGTAAGATTGTTCCGTTATTTACTGTAATTGAGTCTAATAGAGTATCTCCAGTTACAGAGTTTGCAACTGATTGACCTTGGCTAGTCCAAGTCATTGTAATTAGGGAATTATCAACTTCGTCGATAGTTAGAGAGTTGGTTGATCTTACTTCGTAGTATCTATCTGGTTGTGATGGTAAAGAGTTTTGAACAATGGCATCAGATATAGTTGCAGTTGTACTTCCACCACTGTTTGAACCACCGTTGCTTCCTGAGTTTGATCCACCTGAAGTAGAGTTATTGCTTTCGTCTAGGTCGATCACATTATCAATTTCGTCCTGGATATTGTTTGGTTGTTCAACGTAGATGTCTAAAGCTGTGTTTAAGATTTTTGCCACTTCAGCTCTGTTGATATTGCTATAAAGATTTAGGAATCCATCATCTGTTCCTGAGATTACTCCATCTTTTACTAAGATACATGCGTATTCGGTGTATGGGTTACTGCTGTCTAAGTCTTCAAAGTCTAAATCTGTGATTGAACAATCATAGGTGTTGAAATTTTGAGCAGTCATTAGACCTTGTGCTTCTGATAGAGCTTGGAAAAATTCACCTCTTGAAACTGGTCTGTCAGGATCGATTCCTACAGCTTCCATAATAGTAAGTCCTTCATTGATTGCAGTATTTTGGAATCCTACTGACCAGTGAGTAGAGTTAGTAAGTGATGCGTCTAGATTAGAGTTGTTTTCATCTAATCCAGAAACTCTCAATACTACTTTCAGCATTTCTCCAACTGTAATGTTGTCGGCTGGCCCAAATCTACCAGTTAGTTGCCCTGAAGATGTTTTGTAACCTTCAAAGATTGGTTGGTTTTGGACTTGGCGATCTTTAATACGTTGAACGTATTTGAAGTACCATTCTGAGCTAGGAGTATCTGAGAATGCTCCAGTTGTACTTGGGTTTTCTGGAGTGTTTAGAAAGTCTTTTCCTAAGTATTGAGCTGCGATTCCCATATCTCCTGATGTGAACTCAAAATCATTTGAAATAAGATCACTTATATCAATGGTTTGTGTACCAAGTTCATTAGTTGTGATTTCTAATTCTGTTTCATTTTCGCTGATAAGTAGTAGTAGTCCATCAACTCCGGCTTGGATTGTTGATTCGAACTCAACTTGTCCAGTGGCTCTAGAATCTTTTTGATTAATTTCATCATTTGATTCGAAGGCTACTGATTGAAGAGCTAAAACTCTTCCGTCTTTACCTTGAATAGTACCATCAAAGTCTTTGTTGGTACCTGCAGTTATATTTTCTTGAATGTCACCCCAGTAAAGGAGGACTTTTGCTTTGTTCTCGACTTGGTAAGGAGTGAAAGCTGAAGCTCCCAACTGACCTACAAGGAGAGTTATCATCGTAAGTAACGATAGATTTCGTAATTTACTCATATTGTATATTAGTTAATACTTTGCATATGCTACCATTTATACGAAAGCTTAGAAGTTACGTTTCGGTTGGATCTTGATTGGCTTTGGATTTGTGTTATAGTAGGAGGGCTCCTTGAAAGTGGTTGCTGGTCTATTTTTAGGTCAGAGGAAAGTCCGGACATCAGAGAAATGGATAGCAGATAACGTCTGCCGGTTACAATTAGTTTTACGAGTTGTAATTAGGGAAAGTGCCGCAGAGACAATACTAGCTCTTCGGAGTGAAAGGTGAAAAGCTGATCTTAGATCGGGCCTACTTGGTGACAAGTAGTAGCTGGTAAACCCTATCTGATGCAAGCCAGGATGGGAATGGTAGATTTAACTATATTTCTCTAGTCTACTGTTGCCTGGTGCAGGAGGTTAGTCGCGAGGCTAGTCCTAGATAAATAACCACTACCTTTTGGTAACAGAATCCGGCTTATTTCAAGGGGCAATTACTTGAAAAATTGAAATTAATCTTTAGAATCGGCACAAATAAATATGCCAAATGAAGAAAACCGAACTTAACTTAGCGATAGGGAAGATAGTTGGGGATTTGCTTTTGGTTTGGTTGGCTTTTGTGGTTACATATTTTTTGAGACAGAGTGGAGTTTTTGGGTTTTTTGATACTGTTGATTACTCTTTATATAAGTCTTGGGATGAATTTAGGTTTTGGAGTGTAAGGGCTTCGATAAGTTTTATAGTAGTTTTTGTATTCACTGGTCTTTATGCATTGGAGAGAAGATCTTTTTGGCGTGAACTGAAAAGTGTATTGAGGTCTTGTTTGTCATGGTTTGCTTTGGTGGTTCTTTTTTACTTTTTCCAGAGAGCATTTCCATTCTCAAGATTTGTGATTGTTTTTAATGTCTTTTTGAGTTTTGTATTTTTGGGTGTTTTTAGAGGTATTATTTGGAAGTTGAGGAGGTATTTGTTGAGTAGGGGAGTTGGAGTTAAGAGATTGGTTCTGGTTTCGATGGATAAAAATATACTTTCTGATGTGCTTAAAGATTTAAATGAAACTGAAGAATATAAGGTGATTGGTTATTTTTCTGATAAGAAACTTTCTGTTAATGGAATTAAGCAACTTGGTGGACTAGATGACTTGGTTGTAGCTTTAGATAGTTTAGAATTTGATGAAGTTATGCAGATCGGAGTTTGTGATCATGAGAATTTGAATGAAGATATATTGAGTTTTTGTAGATATAATCAAAAGGTTTATTCTTATGTTCCTGAGGTTTTTGATATTCAAAGGCATAATGTGAATATGCACCAAGTTGGGGATTTGCCTATTTTTGAAATGCAAAATACAAGACTTCAAGGTTGGGGGAGAGTTATGAAAAGAGGTTTTGATTTTATTGTTTCCTTGATTGGGTTGATTGTGTTGAGTCCTTTGTTTTTGGTTGTTTCTGTGTTGATAAAGTTGGATGATCCTAAGTCTACGGTGCTTTGGTATTACTTGGACGATGGAGAAACGGTTGTTAAAAGAGTGGGGTATATGAAGAGATTGTTTTATTGTTTTAAGTTTAGGACTATGAAGCCTAAATCTCATATGATGAGGTATGGTGAACTTGCGGATAAAGATATCCGAGGAGATGAGCTTGTAAAGATTGGTGACGATCCTCGGATTACTCGTATCGGTAAATTTTTGAGAAGATTTGATATAGATGAATTGCCTCAGCTTTTGAATGTGTTGATTGGGAATATGAGTTTAGTTGGTCCGAGGCCTCATCTGCCTGAGGAGGTGGCCCGTTATAAAGATCATCATAGGTTTGTTTTTAATATTAAGCCTGGTGTTACAGGGTTGGCTCAAATAAGTGGTAGATCTGATTTGAGTTTTGAGAATGAGGTTAAGCTTGATTCTTATTACATTGAGAATTGGAGTTTGTGGTTGGATATTAAGATTTTACTGAGAACCTTGCTTGTAGTGTTTCAGTCTCATGGTGAAAATAAACAAAATAGAAATGTCTGAAAAAGGTTTTAAAGATAGATATCAAATTGATTTTCGAGATATTGATGTTAATGAAAGTCAGGAATATATCCCTAATTCAGAAAGTGGACTTGAAAACCATACTGGTATGAGTTTGGGTGAAGTTTGTGATATGATTTTGGATCCTTCGGTTGATTCAAGGTCGTTGTTGGATATTTCTCGTTTAAATTATAAAAAAGATAAAGTTGCAAAATGTTTGGAGTCTAAGATTGAATTAGAGAATGCAGTTTTTGAATCTGATGAAAAGAAAGAATGGGCGATAGCATTAACTAAATGTTTTTTTGACCAAGAAGACTTTACAAAAGAATCTGTATTAAATTCTTTCTCTGAGGATTTTTTGTATGTGATTGGGATTGATGTTATTACTAAGGGTGGTGTGATTGACTTAAAGGTTTTGCAGGAGAGAGCTGGGTATACGAATAACATGATTTTAAAAATTGGAGTTGGTTTTGTTATAAAGCATTCTTTTGAGAATGTTATGAAAAAGCATAGTCGGGCTATTAGTAATATTATTCAAGATATTAGATTTAGATTTAAGTAAAGTTTCTTAACATATCTTTGGAAAAGGAGTATGTTGTTTTTGTTAAAAATTAATGAGGTTAGATGGTTATAAGAAAGATAGCTGAAATGCTTGCAGGGGATGCAAATAAGCGAAATATTAAACGTGCAGAGAAAATTGTTCCAGAGATAAATTATTGGTTTGAGAATTATTCTGAGAATTTGAAGAAAAGAGAAGATTTCTTAGAAGTTACTGAAAAATTGAAAGAAAGAGTTCAGGAAAAGGGAGAGTCTTTAGATCATGTTCTGCCAGAGGCTTTTGGTTTGGTGAAGGCTGCGGCCAAGTTTTTGAAAGGAGAGTCCTGGGATGTGAGAGGGGAAGAGGTGACTTGGGATATGGTTCATTATGATGTTCAGTTAATTGGTGGAATAGTAATGCATCAAGGAAAAATTGCAGAGATGAGAACTGGGGAAGGGAAGACGTTAGTGTGTACATGTCCAGTTTTCTTGAATGCTTTGACTGGTAAGGGAGTTTTTGTGGTTACAGTAAATGAGTACCTAGCACAGCGTGATGCAGAGTGGATGGCTGGTTTGTATGAGTTTTTGGGAATGAGCGTTGGGACAATTTTGACTGGACAGCAGCCAGATGTGAAAAAAGATATTTATAGTAGAGATATCGTTTATGGAACAAACAATGAATTTGGTTTTGATTATTTGAGAGATAACATGGCGACGCAAAAAGAGCGTGTTGTTCAGAGAAATTTGGCTTATGCAATTGTGGATGAGGTTGATTCAATCTTAATAGATGAGGCGCGTACCCCATTGATTATTTCTGCACCGGCATCAGCTGATACTGAGCAATATGCTAGATTTTCAACTCTAGTGAAGCAGTTAGTTGAGAATGAAGATTACAATGTTGATGAGAAAATGAAGTCTGCAACTTTGACTGAAGAAGGTATTGAGAAGATGGAGAAACTTTTGGGTATGGATAATATTTATGAGGAAGGTGGATTCCAAACTGTTCATTACATTGAGCAAGCTTTGAAGGCTCAGGCTTTGTTTAAGAAAGATGTTGATTACATGGTTAAGGATGGTGAGGTGATGATTGTTGATGAGTTTACTGGACGTTTGATGAAAGGTAGAAGATATAGTAATGGTTTACATCAGGCAATTGAGGCAAAAGAGAAAGTTGAGGTTAAAAGAGAAAGTAAAACTTTGGCTACGGTTACATTCCAGAATTACTTTAGGCTTTTTGATAAGCTTGCTGGGATGACGGGTACTGCGAAAACTGAAGAAGAGGAGTTTTATAAGATTTATGGTTTAGAGGTTGTATCTATTCCAACTCATAGACCAATCAAGAGAGACGATAAGTCTGATGTTATTTACAAGTCTTATGCTGGTAAGTTGAAAGCAGTGGCAAAAGATGTAAAAGAAATAAATAAAAAAGGCCAACCGGTATTGATTGGTACTGTTTCGGTGGAGAAGTCTGAGGCCTTAAGTAAGCTTTTGAAGATTCATGGTGTTAAGCATAAAGTTTTGAATGCTAAGCATCATGAGAAAGAGGCCGATATTGTAGCGGACGCTGGACATCAAGGGGCTGTGACGATTGCAACGAACATGGCTGGACGAGGTACTGATATTAAGTTGGGTGATGGTGTGAAGAAGCTTGGTGGTTTGTATGTGATCGGGACTGAAAGACATGAAAGTAGAAGGATTGATAATCAGTTGAGAGGTCGTTCTGGACGTCAGGGTGACCCTGGGGTGAGTCAGTTCTATATATCAATGGAAGATGACTTGATGAGAATTTTTGGTGGTGATCGTATGAAAAAAATTATGGAATCTATGAATGTTCCTGAAGATATGCCTGTAGAAAGTCGAATCATATCTAAGAGTATTGAAAGTGCTCAGAAGAGAGTTGAGGGTAGAAACTTTGATATGAGGAAGCATATTGTAGAGTATGATGATGTGATGAATTACCACAGGGAGATTGTTTATTCTAAGAGAAGGGAGATACTGTTTGGTGGTGACTTAAGTGAAGAGACTATTGCTAGATTTAGAGCGGAGGCTAAAAATATTGTAATGAATCATCGTTTACCAGATGGGTATGATTACGCTGAGATTGTTGAGGTTGTTAGATCGATCCATGATGATGAAGTTGCTATTTCAGTTGAAAAGTTACTTGAGGTTTCTGGTGTTGAGGCGGATGAGACTGAAGGTGCGCTAGTTAATGTGAGAGCGTCGGATATGAATAGAGTTGGAGATGAGTTAAGTGATTATATTGGTGACTTCTTGGTTAAAGCTTATAGAGAAATTGAGAAGAGGTTGGTGGATGGATCTATTTTAAGAGATATTGAAAGGGAGGTTGCATTGTCAGTTATTGATCGACTATGGATGGAGCATATTGAAGATATGCAACATCTAAGGCAAAATGTAGCGCTTCAGGCCTATGGTCAGAAGAATCCGTTATTGGTGTACAAAGATGAGGCATATAGAAGATTTCAATTGCTGCTTGCTAGTATCGATACAAATATAGTTAATACTATGTTTAAGATTCGATATGAGGATGTTCGTAGGCTTGATGTGAAGGATTAGTAAAGTTGAGTTTGTTTCAATCTTGTTTGATTGTTGTAATCTTCTAGAAATAAATTCATTAATATGAGTAAAAAAGATAAGGCTATAAAAATTCCTGTGAAGAAAGTTAAGAAAATTGGTAAACAGGATAAAACTTTAGGTAGCTTAGAGGATGCTGGGTTTGAGGTGAGTCACATTGATTCTGGAAAAGGAGATGACATGCAGGTTTTGAGTAAGGGGTTGATCAGATTAAAGTTCTCTAAGTTCTTAAAACTAATTATATCAAGAGATTTTGATGATTTGATGGGGTTATATAAAGACGAAGATATTGTTTTGGATGCTGATTTCTTGGTTGAGCTCGCAGGCGAGTCAAAGAAAGACGAAGAGTTGGCTGATGATGAAGGTTCTACTTCTAATGTTTTAACTGGGATTTTGATTGGTATCTTAATTTCATTTATATTGTTTTTAATCTATATAAATTAATATGTATAAAAGGGTTTTACTAAAAGTATCAGGTGAGCTGTTTGGGGCTTCTGATGGTAGTTTTGATTACGGAAGAATTGTTGGAATTGCAAAAAAAGTTTATGAATTTAAAAGTGAGAATGATTTGGAACTTTCTATAGTAGTTGGCGGAGGTAATATCTGGAGATATAGAGATAACTCTGGTTTGGATCTTCCTAGAGTAACTTCAGATAGGTTAGGGATGACTGCAACTGTTATGAATGGAGTTTTGTTTTCTGAAGCTTTGAAGTCCGTCGGTGATGACGCGCGAGTTGTCTCAGCTGTGGAAGTAGAAAATCTAGTCGGTAAAAAGAAAACCTCTGAGGCTTTGGAGTTGCTTGAGTTTGGTGAGACTATAGTTTTTGCTGGAGGAACTGGTAATCCATTTTATACTACTGATTCTTGTGCGGTTTTGAGAGCTTTAGAGATGGAGTCTGATTTGCTGTTGAAAGCAACTAAAGTTCCAGGTGTTTTTGATAAAGATCCCGTTAAGCACGAAGATGCTCAGAAATATGATTATGTTACTCATCAGCAAGCGATTGTGGATGAATTACAAGTGATGGATTTAACTGCGATGAGTATGGCTCGTGATAATAATTTAAAGATAATAGTTTTTGATTTTAGTAAACCTGAGAATCTTTTGAATGTGTTTACAGATAAGGAATTAAGCACTATTGTTGAGACAAATAATTAATTAATAAAATATATGAATTCTGTTGTTTCAGATATGAAGAGTGACTTTAGTAAAACTTTAGAATTTTTTAAGGGTGAGCTTTCAAAATTACAAACCGGAAGAGCTCAAACTGCTTTATTTGAAGATATTATGGTTGAATCTTATGGAGTAAAACAACCAGTTAAGAATGTTGCTCAATTAACGGTACAAGATGCTAAGACTATTGTAATAAAGCCTTGGGATAAAGGTATGTTGCCTGAGATTTCAAAAGCTATTTTAAGTGAAGGCTTGGGGTTAAATCCTGTGAATAATGGTGAGGTTTTGATTATCAATCTTCCTGATTTGACTGAGGAACGACGTAGAGATTTGACTAAGTTGATTGGAAAAATGTCTGAGGAGGCTCGTATAAGTATTCGTCAATCTAGGCAAGATGCTTTGAAGACTATTAAAAGAATGAAGAATGATGATGAGATAAATGAAGATGATCAGAATAGAATGGAGTCTCAAGTTCAGGATGAGATTGATAAAGTGAATGCTGAGATTGATAAGTTAAGTAAGGAGAAAGAAGAGGAAATTATGAAAATTTAATTTTAGTTGATGTTTATTTTGCAGATTTTAGGTGCCATTTTGATTTTATCTTTTTTGATTTTTATACATGAATTGGGGCATTTTTTAGCTGCAAAAAAAAATGGAGTTAAGGTGCATGAGTTTGCACTCGGATTTCCGCCTACTTTGTTTAAGAAAAAGAAAGGTGATACAGAGTATAAGTTAAACCTTATTCCTTTTGGTGGTTATGTGAAGCTTCATGGTGAGGATTCTTTTGATAAGAAAGTTTTAAAAGATAAAGATAGTTTTGCTTCTAAAACTCCATGGCAAAAGATTCAAATTTTGATGGCTGGTGTAGTTATGAATTTTTTGGTGTTTTGGGTACTTTCTACTGGAGCTTTGATGTTTGGCTCTGAGCCGTTTATCTTAAACACAGATGATTTGAAACATGCTTTTGAAGAAGGGTATGTTGATTATGAGTATGGTTTTGTAGCTGAAGAACAGGTTATGGAGCAGGTTGAGGAAGCCTATAATAACCTGGATTCTGAATCTCTAATGTCTTTTGTAGAAGATGGGAGTTTAGATATTTTCACTGAGTTACCTGCTTGGGAAATCGGTGGTGTGGATAGTTTTTGGGATGAATATCTTCAGGATGGTGATTTACTATTGAGTGTGGGTGGTGTGCCACTTTTTGATAGAGAAACTTTTGTGAATAGAATTGTTAGTTCTGAAGAGGTGGAGTTTGTAGTTTTGAGGGATGGTGATTTGGAAAGGTTTGATGTGGTTTTCCCCTACGATTATGAAGTTGATAATATTCTACCAGAAAGTGTAGCAATGCAAGCTGGTGTAATGTCAGGTGATAGGTTGTTGTCTGTTGATGGAGTAGATGTTAATCGTGGACAAACAGTCTTAGATATTTCTAGAGAGAGTTCCGGCGATGAGATAGAGTATGTTTTTGTTAGAGATGGGGAAGAATTAAGGATTAATATGACGCCAGGAGAAGATGGTGTGGTAGGTATGAGCTTGCTTCCAAGTTATGGGGCGGCTGTGATTGGTTTTGGTTATGTTGATAGTTATTATCCATTTACTATAAATGATTTTGATTATGATATTGCTTTATGGGAGGCTCCCTTTGTTTCTTTACAGAATGGATGGGAGATTTCTAAGCTTACTGCTGTTGGATTTGTTACTACTCTAGGTGATGTGATTTTTAGATTTGATGTTTCTGATGAGGTTGGTGGGCCTGTACAAGTGGCTAAGTTGAGTTATGAGTTTGTTGGGTTGGGTGGAACTGAGTTAATGAATTTTATTGCTTTGATATCTTTGAGTTTAGCTGTGATTAATATTTTGCCTATTCCGGCATTGGATGGGGGGAGAATATTATTTGTGATTATTGAAGCTTTGAGGGGTAAGGTTTTGAATAGGAAAATTGAAGCTTATATACATGCAATTGGTTTCTTTGCTTTAATGGTTTTTATTCTTGTGGTAACAGTTTTTGACCTTTTGAGGTTGTAAGAATTTTCTAGATGTGACAAAATTATTTTGCTATATTAAAGTCCTTAACTTTATTTGATGAGTGAACACAACGATGTCTGGTATAAAGTTTTACACTTTCTATATGAGAAAATTAAGAAGGCTGATTTTTTCGTGTGGTTTCAGGGTACAACTGTACTTGAAAACAATAATGGTGTTTGGGTGATTGGTGTACCGAGTATGTTTGTAAAGGACTGGTTTCAGAAGAGATATATTGATGTTTTGAAAGATGCTTTTGCTACTGTTGGTGAAAAAGTTGAATCATTTGAATTTAGGATTGATGATTCTTTATCGACTGAAGATGGTGATGGAGTTGATTTAAGAGAAATGTTTAGTTCAGATGACCAAGCTCCAAAGAAAGCTATGCCTTCATCTAGAAGAAAAAAGAAAGATAAGGTGAATCTAATGAATGCTTCTATTTCAGAATATCAAACAGTACAGAGCTATGGTTCTAAGACTTTGAATCCTAAGTATACTTTGGATAGTTTTGTGGTTGGGTCTAATAATAGATTAGCTCATGCTGCTGCTTCAGCAGTAGCTGATAGGCCAGGTTTGGCTTATAATCCACTGTTTATATATGGAGATGTTGGTTTAGGTAAGACTCATCTTTTGCAAGCTTCGGGTAATGGAATATTGAAAAACTTCCCTAGTTCAACAGTGGTTTATATTACAGCAGAGAAATTTACGAATGAAATAGTTGAAGCGATTCAGAAAAATAATGTGAAAAGTTTTAGAAATAAGTACAGAAAAGTTGATTGTATTATAATTGATGACATTCAGTTCTTAGCTGATAAGTCTAGAACTCAGGAGGAGTTTTTTCATACTTTTAATGAGTTATATCATGAAAATAAGCAGATCATTATTAGTTCGGATAAACCGCCAAAAGAGCTTGAGGGATTAGAGGATAGACTTGTGAGTAGATTTGAGATGGGTATGATTGTAGATGTTAGTTTTCCTGATTATGAAACTTGTCTTGCTATTTTGATCGAGAAAAGTAGAGAGTTGGATGTGGAAATTCCTGCTGATATTTTGGATTTTATTGCTTTGAATGTACAAAGTAGTATCAGAGAGTTAGAAGGTGTTTTAGTCCAAGTGGCAGCATTTGCTAAGCTTGAAGGTAAGGTTCCAAGTATGGAGACGGTTTCGGCAATATTGAAAAAGCTTGGAAAAATGGAGTTGGTCACTTCTAAGGATCAATTAAATGCATCTGGAACTGAGGCTATTAAGAGACATACTTCAGGTGAGGATGTAGTTGATTTAGTTGCTAAGTATTATAATTTAACTAAATACGATTTAACTGGTGATAGAAGATCTAGGGATATTATGATTCCTAGACAGGTTGGAATGTATATTTTGAGGAAGGATTTTAATTATTCTTACGAAAAAATTGGTTCGGAATTTGGTGGAAGGAATCATACAACTGCAATGCATGCTTGCAGTAAGGTTAAGAAAATGTTAAAGAAAGATCAGAATCTCCAAAATGAGATAAATGATATTAAGCAAGCTATAGGTTTATAATATGAACGATAACTTATTTTATAGAGGTAGAAAGCGAAGATACCGTCCGGGTAAAACTACTGGGGTAAGTAAATCTCCAAGAAATATGAAGATGGCAAAGGTACTCTTTGGGGTGGTGGCTTTAGTGTGTGTTGTTCTACTTCTGATAAGAGGGTTTATGTTTGCATTAAATGCTATTCAGTCTTCTCAGATTGAGGAGTTAGCAGAAGTGCATGTAGTGACAGGAGATGTGCAGATTTCTGCTGCGTCTTCTAATGAATATGCGAGTGTTTCATCCGGGCAAAGGTTATGGGAGAGCGATACGATAAGAACTATGAATGATTCTAGGGCTGTGGTGAGCTTATTTGAAGGGACTCAAATTAGGTTAGATGAGAGTACTGTTGTTGACTTTGAAAGGCTGGAAAAGACCGGTGATGATAGCACTATTACTTTAAATGTTAGGACGGGTAATGTGTGGGTTAATACTCCGCAAGTTATTGTGGGGAATACTGAACTTAATGTATCTACAAAATATTTTGGAGCTCGTTTAAATAATGCTCGTGTAGCACTAACATCTAATTTACCCGAATATGCTAGGGTAATGTCCGGTGTGGTTAATTTGGATTTGAAAGATGGTGAAACAGTCTTGAACCAATATCAGCTAGCTGCTGGGCAACAAGTTCAACTTACAAGTACAAACTTTGAAGATATTGTTAATGGAGAAGACGTCGAGTTAGTTACTGAGATAGATAAGAGATTTCAATTAAGTCAGTGGTATAAATGGAATATTGAAGAGGATTTGAATCCTTCTTATGGTTACAATGATAGCTTAGTGATAGACCCAAGTGCCTCTAGTGAAGATGCTTCAATTTTGTTTGATGAGGATTTAAATGGAGAATTTATCGAAGAAACAGAAGATGGAGTTGATCCAGCTATACAACCAGTGTTTACCTCACATGAGAATGGGGAAGTTGTGCAAGGTGTTGGTGACGATATTATTGATATCAGGGGAACTGTTCCAGCAAATACTTCAAATGTGATGATTGTTAGTTATGAAAATGGGCCTAATCGTCCAACTGAGTATGTTTTAAAAGGGTTTACTGAAGGGGATAGGGAGTTCCTATATCGAGCGGCATACGATCCGCCTACTGGTAATCTAGTAGAAGGTGAGAATATTTATGAAGCTATTGCAATTGATGAAAGAGGTCAGGAGTCTCTGCCAACAAGGTTGACGATAGAATTTGTGCCTGCTGAAGAAGAAGTGGTTGAAGAAACAGAAGATGCACCAGCTGTTGATTCTTTTGAGGTTGATGGTGAGTTGTCTCCTTTAGCTAGTATTGTTAGTGTAAATGATGTTGAGTACTTCGAAGGATATGTTTTGGATGAAAGAAAAGGAGTGATCCAAGGTAGTATTGGGACGTGGGCTGAGGAAGTTGTGGTGAATGGATTTACACTTGATCTTTATGAGCCGTTTAGTGGTGAGTTTAGGTATATACTCTCTCCAGGATTTAATAATGTTGAACAGGGGAATAATAGATTACAGATATTTGGAGTAGATAGAAATGGTAACAGAAGTTCTGTTGTAGAGTTCAATATTGAATATGATTACCAAGAATAATTATCGTAAATATCTTTGAACGTTTGCATTGTGTTCTTCAAGTGTTCTTGAATATATAACCTCTCCTGTGTCTATTGTGGTTAGGTAGAACCAGTAGTCTGAGTCGATTGGGTTTAAAGTTGCTTGGATCGTTTCTAGGCTTGGATTTGAAATTGGAGTTGGGGTGAGTCCTTGGAATTTTCTAAGGTTGTAAGGTGAATCACTTTGAAGATCTGTTTGAGTAATAATGTTGTCATCTTGATCATATAAGAGTGCAGCATCTGCATCTATACGCCAACCACTTTCAAGTCTTTTCCAAAGAAGTCCGGCTACTGTGGCTTTATCGGTTGGTGAGAGAACTTCACGTTCGACAATCGAGGCCATTGTTATGAGCTCGTATAGATTATTTGCTGGAGTTTTGTTTATCTGTGTTTCGTAATCGGCAGGAAGTTTACTTAGGAAGTTATTGAGCATGTTTTCAGTGAAGGTGGATATTTGGAAGGTGGCTGGATCTACAAAATATGTATCTGGGTATAAAAATCCTTCTAGGGAGTTTTTTCCGTTAGGCAATAAGTCTTGTATAGGGTGATCTTGCTGGTAATTTCTGGTGAAATTTGTAAATTGTCCTTCTTCTATAAGTCCAAGTTGAGTGAGAGTTTCGTCAATTTGGCTTATTTTGTACCCTTCGGGAATTGTGACTCTCATTTGGTTAGCTTGGCTTGAGTCTGTCAGTATGCTTGCAACTTGAGAGGGGTTTGAGTTTGTTTGCAGGGTAAATGATCCAGCTTGAATTTGGGTATCAAGGTTGTTGGAGCTTAGGTAGTTTTTAAATAAGAAACTTGAAGATATAATGTCTTCTTCTATAAGCCGGTCTGTTATTGATTGAATTGATTCTCCATTGGAAATTAAAAATGTAACTTCTTCGGATTGAGAGTTGGAGCAGGCTTTTATGCTTAAAACAAAAACTAATATAGTAAAGATAGCTATGATCACCTTTGTGTTTATAGGTGATTTTTTGTTTCTTTTTTTCTTTGTAGGTGTGTCGTGATAATAGTAGTTCATGAAAAAACCTGTAATTATTTACAGGTTTAGTTTATATCTTATCTGGAAATATTCTAGTTTATTCTCCGAGTCCACCACCTAGTTGTCCAAGCAATCCTTTCATGTTTTCTGCTGCGATTTCTTGTGATTTTTTGATTCCTTTATTGAAGGCTTTTTTCATGTTTTCTTCCATTGTTGACTTTAGTTTTGAGTCTAGTGAATCATTGTTGATATCAACTTTTACTACTTCTTGTTCTGCACTAATTGTTACAACTATATCACCTTCTTCAGCTTCAACGTGAATTGTCTTTAATTTTTTTTGAATTGCTTTAGCTTCTTTTCTAAGTTTCATTACATTTTTCATGTCTCCGAATGCACTCATTTTGATTTGGTTATTTTTTACTAGGCCATCATAGGCAGTTTTTACTTGCTTTTCAAGCCTGTGTTTTGTATATTTCCGACAAATATATGTTTAAGATTATTTATAATGGCAAAAATTGTTTTAGAAGCCCAACTGAAAGGTGATATGAGAAATGACGTTGCAAGAAGTGAAGGGTTGGTACCATCTGTTTGTTATGGTCCAGAAAAAGAAAATGTTGTTGTGGTTGTTAAACACAACGAATTTTTGAAAGCTTACAGACAAGCTGGTGAGAATGCAGTAATTGATCTGACTATCGATGGTAAGACTGAAAACGTACTTGTACAAGATATGCAATTACATCCTTTGACTGGATTTGTAGAGCATGTTGATTTCAAATTTGTAGATATGAACAAGTTAGTTGTTGCTCCGATTCCATTAGAGTTTGTTGGTAAGTCACCTGCAGTAATCGATATGGGTGGTATCCTTAACAAAACTATGACTGAGGTTGAAGTGGAAGCTCTTCCTGCAAATCTACCACATCATATAGAAGTTGATATTTCAAAACTTGATGATTTCAATGCGGTATTACATGTATCAGATCTTTCTGTTCCAGAAAATGTTGAAATTGTAACTGAAATGGAATTAACAATTGCTACTGTTACAGCCCCTAGAGCTGAAGAAGAACCAGAAGATCTTCTTTCTCCTGAAGAACTTGAAAGACAAGCTCTAGAAGCAGCTGTTGGAGTAGAGGAAGGTGAAGAAGGTGCTGAGGGAGCTGAAGGTAAAGAATCTAGTGAAGGTAAATCAGAAGATTCAGAATAATCTAAAGCTAGTTTAGAAATATAAAGCATCAGCTTAGGCTGGTGCTTTTTTATTGGTCGGAAAGTTTTGATCCGAAAAGTCCTTGTAGGTAATTTCTGGCTGTTTCTTGTGTGATGAATCCTCTGTCAGATAAGTCTGTGATGGCTGATTCCATTGTTTGCATTCCATCTTTCATGCTTGTTTCTAGGACTGATTGGATTTGATATGTTTTGTTTTTACGTATTAGATTTGCTACAGCGTTGTTGTTGAAAAGAATTTCTAAGGCCGGTACTCGTCCTGAACCATCTGCTTTTGGAAGAAGCTGTTGCCATAAAACTGCTTTTAAACTTTCTGAAAGTTGGTTTCTGACCTGATTTTGTTGGTCACTTGGGAATGAATCAATGATCCTATCTACAGATTTGGCTGCACCAGATGTATGAAGTGTAGATAAAACTAAATGTCCAGTTTCTGCTGCGGTTAGGGCTAGTGAGATTGTTTCGTAATCTCTTAACTCACCAATAAGAATAACATCAACGGCTTCACGTAGGGCTCCTCTTAAAGCGTTTTTAAAGCTTTTTGTATGAGACCCAACTTCTCTTTGGTTAATGATGGATTTCTGGTTTGAGTGAATAAACTCGATTGGGTCTTCGATTGTGATGATATGGTAGGCTTTGTTTAGATTGATTTCATGAATAAGGCTGGCTAGTGTACTAGATTTACCTTGTCCGGTTGGACCTGTTACTAGTACTATACCCTGTTTGAAGTCGGTGATTTTTTGTATTTGAGAAGGAAGGTTTAGGTTTTTTATGGTTTGAGCTTCAGTTGGGATAATACGAAATACTCCACCAATACCTTTGGACTGAATAAACACATTAACCCTGAAACGAGCTATACCTGGAACTTCTAAACCAAAATCTAAGTCGAGATTTTTGGCAAATTCTTTTCTTTGCTCATCGGTCATTAGTTCTGAAATGTAATCTTCGGCCATAGTCTTGGAGAGTATTGGGTGCTCTTCGATTGGGATAAGTTTTCCGTGGATACGAAGAGTTGGCTTTACTCCAACGTTTATGTAGATATCTGAGGCTCCATATTTGACTGCGGTTTGGAAGATTTTTTCTAATTTCATTGAGTTTTTCTAAAATAAAAAGATACTTTTATATTTAGTATCTTCTTATTATAGCTCGAAATGTTGTTTTTGGCTAGTTATGTTCTCCAACTGTTGATAGGAAATCATTAAGGCGGCTTCCTTCTTTTGTAGGTTTAATTGTTACAGATGAATTTCCTTCAGGGCTTTCATCAAATTGTAGTGAAACATTGAATTCTATAGCTTTTCTTGAAGCTTGTAGTAATTCTTGTAGCATTCCTGACTCTATTTCAACTGTATCTGTCGTAAAATCGCTTGTTTGTTCTTCAAGTCCTTTAAAATTTTCCATATAAATTTATTAAATATGGAGTAAATATATATACCCATTAAGATATGTCAAGTTGACTACTCTGGGTTTATCTCTGCTATCTCTTGTAAGATATCGATTGCTTCTTGTTTAGAATTTACTCGAACAAGATCAAACCTGTATTTGGAAGCATTTTTGAAGCCTGCAACGTAGTTACCGAGATGTTTACGCATTTCGATCATTGCTTTATCTTCTCCTTTAAATTCGCAGGCTAATTCTAGTTGCTTTAGGATCATAGGAAGTTTTTCAGAGAAGTCTTTTGGTCGCTTATACTCTTTTCCATTTAAAAAAGCTGATATTTCGGCCATTATCCATGGATCTCCAAAGGTAGCTCGTCCTACCATTACACCGTCTAGGTTTTGGAGTTTTTGTTTTACATCTTCTATTGATTTGATGTCACCGTTACCTGTTACTGGTACATTTGCTTGTTTTTTGACTTCGTAAATTGGATCCCAGTTAGCTGAACCGGTGTATTTTTGTTTTGTGGTTCTACCGTGTAGGGCCAAGTGTTTTGCTCCGGCTTCTTCAAGTCCTTTGGTGAATTTTAGAAGAGTTGGTAGGTCAAATTTGCTGAATCCAATACGCATTTTAACTGAAACATCTAAGTGTGTTGCAGCTTGAGTTGCAGCGACGATTTCTTGGGCAAGTTCTGGGTATTGAAATAGTGCTGAGCCGTGACATGAGTTAACTACTTTTCCTGATGGACATCCCATGTTTATGTCGATAGCATCAACTCCCATTTCTGTAAGTAGTTTGGCACATTCAGCGAAATGCTCAGGTTCTTTACCAAAAATTTGAGCGATGAGTGGTCGTTCTATTTCTTTAAATTCCATTTTCTTAAAACTTTTGGAACTACCATATTTAAGTCCATCTGATGAAGTGAATTCTGTGAAACAAATTGTTTCAGGTGAGACCATTTTAATGAGTTGTCGATAAGATGAGTCTGTGTAGCCTTCCATTGGAGCTAAACATAGCATTGGTTTCTTTTGGTCTTTCCATCTAAAAGTCATATCTTTTGGTTACTGTCAGGGATGATACAATTTTATTTCTCTTTGTAAATGATTTTTTGACCGTTGCTGTTTTTTATTCTCAAATCTATGTAATTCAAAGGGATTTCATAAATGTTTAGTCTAGGTAGGGCTTGGACTAGTTTATCTAGTTGTTCTTGGTAACTTTCTTGTGCGTCTAGCCAGATAGAGATTTGGTTTGAAGTATATAGATGCACTTCTCTAGCTTCTACTAAATAAGTTATGTCTTGGATTTCTAAATCAAAGTTTTCTGTGAAATAGTCACGAGCTTCTAGGGCGTAATAAAGTTGATTTGGTTTGAGGATTGTTTTGTTTGTTTCTGCTTGTTCGTTTGTTTGTATTCGTATTGTTGGTAAGTCAGGTCTTTGTTCTCCTGCGTTTGTAACTCGACCGTTTTCATCAATTAGGAAGAATTTTTGAATCTTGCTTGGTCCAACTAAGTTTACAAGATTTGCTACTGGATCGAATTGTTTGAATTCTATGATGAGTTTGTTGGGGAATTTTTTATCTATTGTTAGATCTTCAAGGTTTACTATAGTTTGGTTGAGTGTTGATTTGAGAGACTCGGTGTTGAGAAGGATAAGGTTTTTGAGAATTGATCGGTTGAGGAGGTCTTGTAGTTGTTGATTTTCAAAAGGTACTTTTGTGAAAATGGTTTCTTCTGGGGTGTCTGGATTGGATTGGGAGATAGTTTGGTAGACCTGAATCTGCTGGATTTTAAAGATTGGGGATAGGAATAGGAGGTAAAAAATACCAAGCATGATGGCAAAAGAAAAAGCAAATTGTAGTGCTTTTTTAGTTTTTTCCATTCTTTTTATGGAGTCTTTGATTTTGAGAAGTTTTGTTGATTGCTTGTTTTTGAGTTTTTCGGATTTGTTTTTTGCAGTTTTAAAAAGTGGTGGAGTTTTTTTAGTTTTATGATGTGAATTTAAAATGCTGGCAATCGATTTTTTGGGGGTGAGTTTTCTTTGCTTTTTTAGGTTTTTGAGTTTTTTGAACATTCTGGAAGTTTATTTTCACTTGAATAACTGATGGTCCAATTTTAGACTAAATTTATTAAAATTTAAGTAGAAAAGATGAATCTTTATGACGTAATTGTGATTGGTGGTGGAGTATCAGGTAGTAGTGCGGCAATGTACTCGGCAAGATTCAACTTAAAAGTTCTTGTATTTGCAGAAGAGCCAGGTGGTTTGATAACAACAACCCATTTGGTTGAAAATTATCCAGGTATTAAGAGTATTGGTGGGTTTGAGATGGGACAAAGATTCATGGAACATGCTCAAGAAACTGGAGCTGAATATGTTTATTCAAAGGTTGATAGTGTTGAAAAGTTTAAAGATGAAGATGGTAAAGATCTTTTCAGAGTTATAAAAGGAGAGGATGAGTATATTTCTAAAACTGTCATCTTAGCCACTGGAACAAAACATAAACATCTAGGTATTCCGGGTGAGGAAGAATATGCTAATAAAGGTGTATCATATTGTGCTTTGTGTGATGGAGCATTTTTTAAAGATAAGGTGGCGATCGTAGTTGGAGGTGGTGATACGGCTGCGATTGATGCTAAGATTTTGACTCAGTTTGTGAGTAAGGTTTATGTGTTGGTAAGAAAAGATCACATGAGAGCAGAGCCAACTAACTTAAAGAAACTTGAAGCTGATGAAAAAATTGAAATTATGTATGAAACTGAAGTGTCTGAAATTGCAGGTGATGGTGAAAAAGTTACCCATGTTTTATTGAAAGGTGGAGGGGAGTTGAAAGCTGATGGTGTTTTTGTAGCTATTGGTTGGAACGTAAGAAATGAGTTAGCCTTGCAAGTTGGAGTTAAGGTGAATGATAGGGGAGAGGTGGTGATTGATAGGGAGGCTCGTACGAACATAGAAGGGTTCTATGCTGCTGGAGACGTAACGGATGCCGAATTTAAGCAAGCAATAATAGGTGCTGCTGAAGGTGTATACGCTTCGGTGCAGGCGTATAATTATATTACTAATACTAATGAGTTGGAGCGGTAGCTTGACTTAATCTTAATTTGTTTTATGTTGTCAAGTGTTGATAATTTGATTTATGGTATTAGATTATAATATTGAATATAAAAATAGATTGCTGTCTTATGTTGGTCAGGAAGATATATCTGAGCTTGTACATTATAAGTTAGGCCCTTTCTTAAACCATTATGAGGTTAGGTATCTTGCCAGGCTTCCTAAGGGAGTGTTTTTTGAAGAGTTGTTTGATTTTTTAGACTTATACGCTGACGAGTACTTATGTGTTCAAAATTATGTAAGAGATATGGTTAGTTTTGCCTTAGATGAGAAATTTAGTCATATTGCGTATACTAAGTGGAGGTCATACTTATGGGGTAAGGTGAAATTGTAGTTTACAAAATGGATTGATATAGCTGGTTGATCTAGAAGATTTTATGGGATTGTATAAGTTGTTTTAAGAATTAATTTATGCGATGAAGCCGGTTGAGTTTATAGAAATTAGGAAGAAATTAGGTCTGGAGGAAGTTTCTGAAGAGGAAATGCGAGGTTTAGGGTTAAGAGAGGTTTCTGAGATAGAAGATGAGACAAGAGATGCTTTGTTGGGGGTTATATCTTCACCTAAAGAATTAGAGTCTTGGGAGACTAGTTTGCCGGAAGATTACTTAAGTTTTTTGCTGGGTGATAGCTTGCAATTTGACTAGTTGATGGTATATTCTTGCACTAAATTAATTATTTTGTGTGAGAGAATTTTGGGCTATTGATTTTGAAGATACTGTGGTTAGAGATGATGCTATTTCTGTTACACATAATGGTGGTAATGAGTACGAAGTTGATGTGGCTATAGTTGTACCTGAGGATACCCTTCAAATTAGTGGTTTTAAGGAAGGTGAGTGTACTGAGGCTGTGGTTGGTTCATTTTTTGTAGATCTTCGTTTTGGGGTAAGTGATTATAGTTTTAGTAGGGAAGAGGTACAGTTAAGTAAATCCTTTAGTAGGTCTGAACTAGATGCTTATGGTGCCTTGACTGTTGAAGAGAGATTTAGGTTGTTGGATATGGTTAGGGTGGCTCGTTATTTGAAAGCTGAGCGTTTAAGAAATAGATATAAATTTTTGGAAGAGATAGGGGAGGGTGCTTCTAAGATTGTTGATGAATATATGATTTTGTTTAATTCGAAGTTAGCTCACTTTATGAATGATAATGATATTGGGGCTGTGTATAGAGTTGGTATAGGGAGAAATAGGAGTTATAAGATAGGACCTTATTATTCAAACAATACTTATGGGTATGTATACGCAAGTTCTCCTTTGAGGAGTTCTGAGGCTAGATTTAACATTGGTAATGTTGATAGCTTTATGCTTGGTGGTGACTTCATAGTCAGTTCAGATATGCCATTTGTAGAGAATGATTGGTTGGGAGACTCTGTGAGTCATTCTTTTTTTGAGGATGATTATGATTTAGAAAAATTTAGGATTGCTCAGAAGTTTTACCTTGGAACAGTAGAGTATAAAAAGGTGTCTGAGGAAATGAAATCTGATTTGTTGACGTATTTTAGTAGTCCAAAGTCATATGAGGATGGTTGTTTTGAAGAGATGTTGAAGGACTTAGAGGATTATAGTGGTGTTGAGTTATGGATGCTTTTTTTATGGAGGATACCTGGGAATTTGCAAATTATTAGAGATAGAGAAGTGCTGGTAAGATGGTTAAGTGAAGAGATGTTGTTTGATATGTTAGATAGTGATTTTAATGTTAGAACGAACTGGGGAGAAGTGAGTAAGGTTAATGAAACTTTAACTATAAGTAAGAGAGGTGAGGAAAAAAGTTTTGAGCTGTCTGATGTTGATTCTTTGAAGAGTTTGTTGTTTGAGTTGAGTAAAAAGAAGTTTGACTTATTGTAGAGAGCGAAGTTTGTTATAATGAATGTGTTTAATTTAATTTTTTAGAATGGCTGATAATAATCAACAAAAAAACTTTACTGTTACTTTTGATAATGAAAATGCAAAAAAGGGTAGTTACAGTAATGCTGTTTCTGTTCACGTAAATACAAATGAGGTTGTAGTCGACTTTGGTTACACAGTTCCAAATACTAATCCACAAGAGATTAGAGTGGTAGAAAGAATGAACATGAATCATCGTACTGCTGAGCAATTCTTGTCTATTTTGCAGAATTCTCTTCTGGACTTTAGAAATAAAATCAAAGAGCACCAAGCCAAAAAACAAGAGCAAGCTGGAGAGCAAGGAAACGCTTAGATTTGAATTGAAAGCTGCCTGTATTGGGTGGCTTTTTTGTTGTAAAAAAATTGTTTAGGGCTTATATTAAAGCAAATTTTAAGAAATTATATGGCTCAAAAAGATATTTATAATCAAGATTTGCTAAGTAAGGTTACTGCACTATGTAAGAGGAGAGGTTTTATCTTTCCTTCATGTGAGATTTACGGCGGTATGGCAAATACTTATGATTATGGGCCTTATGGTGTAATGCTTAAGGAGAATATTAGAAATAAATGGCTGCAAAGGTTTATACGTTCTAGAGCTGATATCCATCAGATTGAGAGTTCGATTATTTTGAATCCTAAAGTTTGGGATGCTTCTGGGCATGTTGCTAATTTTGCTGATGTAATGGTGGAAGATACAGTAAATAATAAAAGGTATAGAGCTGATCACATAATAGAAGACTTTTTTGAAGCTAAAGGTGAAGAGGTAAAGGTTGATGGGTTGCCTGCAGAAGAACTAGATAAGATGATAAAAGATAATGGGATTTTGAGTCCGGATGGGAATGAGTTTGGTCCTGCTAAAAAAATGAATCTACTTTTCAAGACTGAGATTGGAATCGTGGAAGGAGAGGGGAGTGAGGTGTACCTTAGAGGTGAGATTGCTCAAGGGATTTTCTTGAACTTTAAAAATGTGATGGATTCACTTTCTCCTAAGCTACCGTTTGGTATAGGTCAGACTGGGAAGGCTTTTAGAAATGAGATTACTAAGGGGCAGTTTACATTTAGGACTTTGGAGTTTGATTTGATGGAGTTTGAGTACTTCTTTGACCCTGAAGAAAATGATTGGAATGAGCTTTTTGATTATTGGAAAGAGCAGATGCAGGAGTTTGCAGTGAGGGATATAGGTTTGAGTGAGGAGAGAGTTAGGTGGAGAGAGCATGATGAGGATGAGCTTTCTCATTATTCTGATAGGACGGAAGATCTAGAGTTTCAATTTCCATGGGGATTCAAGGAGTCATTTGGTTTAGCGTATAGGACTGATTTTGACTTGAAGAATCACGAGGAGAATTCTGGGCAGACTTTGGTTTATACATATCCTCAAGGTAAGAAGGTAACTCCGCATGTAATAGAGCCATCTTTTGGGTTGTCTCGTATGGTGACTACTGTGTTGTGTGATGCATATAGGGAAGATGAAGTTGATGGAAGCGAAAGAGTTTATCTTGATCTTGATGCTGGAATTGCGCCGGTGAAGATGGCTATATTGCCTTTAGTTAAAAAAGGTGAAGTGATGGAGGTTGCACAAAAGATTTATGATGATCTTAAGGGTAAGTTTTCATGTGAGCTTCTGACCTCTGGTTCAATTGGTAAAAGGTATAGAAAGATGGATGAAATTGGTACGCCTTACTGTGTCACAGTTGATTTTGATGGGTTAGAAGATGGAACTGTTACAGTAAGGGATCGTAATACAGCTGAGCAGAAGAGGGTTAAGATAGACGAGCTGGTTGGGTTGGTATAAATAATACTTGACAATATTGTTTTAAGTGTTATTTTGCGTTCTTAAATTTTTATTATGAAAAACCTTTGTCCTTCGTCGGTGGTTAGTGAAACCCAGCGTGAAAATAGAGTATTATCAATTGTGGACTTGCTTGAATCTTTAAGGAGGATTGATGATTTGAATGTATTAATCCAGGAATTGCAAAGTCAATTACCTCTTTTTTCTTCTTTTATGTGTAGGCAGTTATTGAAAAAAGACGTAAATTGTGAGGGTCATAATCTAAGTATATGTGAATTAGAAGGTGTTAGAGATGTGATGAATGTTTGTTTTCAAGATGCTCTTGAATATGAAGAGTTTAAAAAAGAGTTGAATGCTGATGAATTTATGGAGCTTGTAATGCCTCAGTTGAATTCTAAGTTAGTGGGATCAACGGATCCAGTTGATGAGGCTTGGGAGGATGAGAGTATTGTAGAAGCTATAGATGAGATAAGTGAAGAAATTGGTCACGTGAAATTTTCTAAGTTTGAATTATCTGATTTGGTTTCATTTGTGAGTGCTTTGGCAAGTGACTCTAATCCAAATGTCGATCTATATGCAGATTCTGTTTGGGGATGTTTTAAAAATTTTGAAAAAGACTATTTAGGTGTGTTCGCCGAGGAAGGACATGAGTCTATAGAGTATCATTTTGATTTAGTGATTGATTTTTTCATGAATGAGTTTGGAGTTGAGCAGTTTGAAGAAGTGAGATCAATTGCTGTTAATGCGTTGAGTGATGATAGGTTACATGATCTGTTGGATAGTTATAAAATTGAAGAAGAGAGTGACGGTTTGACTTTAGAGGAAAGGCAAGATGTTTTTATGAAGCGATTTAAAAGGTATGCTAATAAGCAGGTGTCAGGTTCAGACCTTAGTGAATTTTTAGAGTTATTAGGTTTTGAAAGTGGTGATAGCTCAAATTCTAAGTCCCACTTTATTCATAGTAGTTTTGAAGTTTCAAATTTAGCGTTTTTGACTAGGGGAGATATTTATATGAAATCTGCACTAAGGCCTATTATGAATGTTTTATTTGATTTTTGGACGATTGAAGAGGTGAGGGAGGCTTTGATTAGTGCAGGATTTAAGATTAAGTTTTAGATATGAAAAAAAGTTTAGAAAATAGTTTAAGAGAAATTCACAATTCTACTGGAGAGACTGGGAATAAGTCGAAAGATTTTAGTAGGTTTGAGGAGGTTACTGAAGGTGTATTAAATAATTTTAATGGTTTACACTTGATAAAGGCGAGGCCTGGGTATGGTAAGACAAATTATCTTGCAAGATTGGCTCAGGTTTTTCTAGATGAAGATTTGAAAGTTTTATATATGGGAAGTACTAGTATAGCTTTAGATTACTTTGTGTATTTGTTGGATGAGGAGTATAGATCCGAGTTTAGAAGAATCAACAGTTATTTAACTGATGATGATAAGGAAAAGTTTTCGTTGATGTTTGAATATAAAAGTTTAGGTAAATTTGTTGATACAGTAGATTTTTCTGAGTTTTTAGATGATTATGGTTTTGATATTGTTATGTTTGATAATGCTGAGTATGGTTCTCCAGGTAAGAAGGTATCAGCCAAGCATTTTAATCAGCCAGGAGATAACAGGTTATATTTAGCTGCATCTAGTTGTACTGCTAATACAGCTTATGATTTTGAGCTTATATCCAAGCCTAGTGTTACTCACAACTTTGAGACTTTTTCTGAGTTTTTAGAAAAATCAAAAGCTAGTTTAGATATAAGAGTAATACCAGTGCCAGCAGAGTCTAGTCGTACTACTGCTCGTTTGAGTGAGGAAGTTATGGAAAAGATTGTAGAGCAAGTAGATGTGATCGGAGCGGAAAGTGTATTGGTTGTTGGTTCTGTGGCCCAATGTGAAGGCCTTCATGATTATTTTACAGGTCTAGGTAAGACAATTATTAAGCCCAATGATGGTTGGGGGTATGCAGATTTCTTAGACGTACTTGAAGCAAATTCATCTGATAATTGGATGTTTGCTACCATTTCTGGAACTAGATCTTTGCATTATTATCCTACTGGTCTTGATGTGATTGTGAATTTGTATCCTAGGACTGCTTTGGCTGAAGTTAGTGATATCTTTGGTAGGTTGTTGCCTTATGATGATTTCTCAGGTGCTAATGTTATAGAGTTAGTTCACGGAGTGATCGATGCAGAATATCATGAAAGAGGTGAGGAATTGAATGAAGGTGTAAGAGTGTATGTTGGAGAGAGTTTTAGTTACGCTAGCATTAGAGATGGTGAGGTTCCTGTTTCAGTTTCAGTTTCTAGAATTGATGCTGATAAAGATAGTCATTTCTTAGCAAATGAGTTTGTGAATTTATATGGATATGATGGAGAATTGATTGAAGGAACTTATTATGATTTAGATCAAGATTTATTTTTAAATTTAGAAGGTGAGAATTATATCACCAGAGATACTTCATTATCTATGATTTCAGGTTTGATATGGTCTGATAGTGATTTAGTCAAAGTTTTGAAGAGATACAATATTACTTGGTTTAATGATCAAGAGAGTTTTGAAGCCTTTTTAATAGAATTTGGTTTAGATCTAGATGAAAATATTTTTAGTGATTTGTTTGATGTGTTGAGTTTTTATCCTGAAGATGAGAATAAATCAATGATTGGTGTGTATGAGGTTGGAAATGAAAAGAAGAATTATAGGCTATATTCTTTGAAGAATGTTTGGAAAGCAATTCTTGGTAAAGGTAAAGAAATTAGAGTGTTGAAAGATTATGGTGAAACAGGTGAAATTAATTTTTATGTTGATGAAACTGTTTCGGTGGATAATTTGATGTCTGATAGTGGAATGACTTTTTATTATGATGAAGCTGATGGGTCTACAACTGTATTTAGATTTAGATTAACTAGTTTTGATCCTTCTGATTTTTGGTTTGAAGGAGAAGTTGAGTATGCCAAGAATCATAGCGATGAAGATGGAATAGTTGATTTTAGTGAAGAAGTCGCTCCTGTTGATGGTGTAATTATTGATTATAGAGGTGAGTCTAAAGTGAAAGAGATTTTTATAAAGCTACCTTTTATAGATGATAGTTTGAAGCATAATGTAGGAATTAAGGTTAAATATGAATAAAAATACAACAATGAATGAGGCATTGTCGGCTGCGTCTGGAATTCGAGAATTATTAAATCAATTTCAAGAAGATTTGAACTTGGAGGAGTTAAGGGCTTTTCTAGAAATTATGAAAAGAACTAGTTTATTAGTTCCTAGGGTGGAGAGTGATTTGATAGTTTTGGAAGAAATAGAAAAAGAATTGGAGGATTTGTTTAGAATATTACACTTGTTGTTGTTTAAGTCTTTAATTAGTTTCTTTAGTTCATTGACGATGGGTGAGTTTACTAAGAAATACGGTCAAGCAGCAATAGTTGTTTTACAATATTTAGAGGCTCAAGATATGTATGAAGGAGAAATTGATAATGAATTACTTTTTGAAGATGATTTTTGGTATTCAGTATTGGCTGAGACATATAAAAATAACGAATTTAGAAGGGAGTATCTTTTGATTTCTATAAGTGATCACCCAGTAATATCAAATATTACAATGAAAATGAAGGAAAGAGTTGAGAAAAACTTAGAGGTTAAATTGAGATCACAAGAAGTTCAAGCTAATAAAAATTTATTAAGTGATTTCAATGAGCTTTGTCAAAAATATAAAATAAATAATTAATATTATGGAAACTATTAACAAGCCAAGTCGAGCTGATAGGTTGCGTAGTGGGTTTGAAAAACTTCCACTTGAAAAGCAAAGAAGATTTATTCAGTCTGACGGTACGATTGAGGCCAATTTTAAAGTAAATGTGATTCAGAGAAATGTGGACTGGGATAATTTGGATAAGGTTATTTTTGCTGGTCTTACTATTCAAGAATTTTCGCAATTAGATGTAATAGATTTATCTACTTTGAGTGAAGAGGATTGGAGGTACGTTATTCAGTATGTAAGTTCTGGTTTATCTTTGATATCTGAAGAAGCTAAAGAGTTTTTGTCTTCTAAAGATGAGGTAGAAGAAGAGGTTTCAGATATAAGTTCAGAGATTGAGAATGTTTTGAGCTCTGAATTACCAGTTGGAGTATCAGCAGTTGGTCAACTGATATTTGATATGCATTTGTTTGATGATGATATAGAAAATGATTTAAATCCAGCAACAACTATTCGAAGATGGGTAACTGTATTGGATGTTTTGAAAAAGCATTTTGGTTTTGAAGGTGATGAGTTATCCGATATTAGTCAAGAATTTGGGGAAGAGTTATACAATACCCTTAGTGTGATGATGTCTCAAGAAGATGAGAAGCTATTTGAAAATAGTTTGTTGTGGGCTTTTAGGAGACTTTCTAGACGTGTTGATAGTGGTTATTTGAAGGCTGCTGAAATTGTTAAATTGATTGATCCGAATGAATTAGTAAAGGCTGGAATTTGGGATTTTGTTGTAGAGCATGGTTTTGAGGATGTTAGATCTGTTCATCATACTGTTCTGATTGAAAAGAAAAAATGGATTGAATTAAGTGATATTCTTTCTGATGAAAAGGATCTTTATTTCACAAGTAGATCTGTTTTTTTTAATCTTAGAGGTCGAGGAGTTCAGGAAATTGATGGGGTTGAACATGTTTCTGTACCAGCAGATGCTTACTTGTATGTCTTTGCTGCTGCTTACTATGAGCATGGTTGGAGGTTGGACTATAAGTCTGAGGAAGAGCAGCTTAGTTTACCTGAAGTGGTTAGTGATTTATCTGAAAATGAGCTTGATGGTTTAGTGAGAGACCTTATGCCAATAGGTGTGGAAGTTATATTGCAGTTACTCGGTAAAATGTTAGAAGATAAAGGGGTAGTGGATGATTATTTACATGTTCGTAATGGTGTTATAACTGATGTAAGGTTGAAGAAATTTGTTGGTAAAGAGTTGGATATTGATGTGACTGATATGCATGAATTGACTGAAGAAGATGTTGCAAATTTGGTTGATGAGTATTTATCGAACCTGAGTCCTACGGAGAACAGATTGTTTGATAATCATTTATTGTATGCAAGTTATAGATTAAGCTATAAAAGTTTCATTGATGAAGACTGGATGAATAGTATTAATTTACCTGAGAAAGTTGTTTGTTCAAGTTTTGTGAATATGATAAAAGGTGTAAATTATAATAATAATAAATATTGGACTTACGATTTAATTGTTACTGCTGAGGATTGGGAGAATTTGAAAGCTGAAGTGCGGTCAAATATGGACGGTATAATACCTAGTAGTTCTTATGCATCTGGTATTAGCCATGCTGGTGATTATGGGGTTGAAGGTGTTTATGTTTCTATTGATCCTGTTTACTTTTTGATTTTTGCAGGGATTGCCTTGGAGGATTCGAATGGATGGCGGCCAGAGGTAGATTCTTCTACGCAGTCGATTCAAGTCGCTTCAGAGAATTCTACAGTTGAAGATAATGAATCTGAATTTGAAAATGTTGATTCTTTTGAAGATAAGTATATTGAGCCACCAGTAGGTGTTGCAAGATTAATTCAATTACTTCCTTATGTTTTAAGAGAGAAAGCTGATTCTTACGACCAAAAGCATTTTGTTAGTAGATTAGGAGTATATAATAAAAAGGCTGCGAAACTGGTTGAGTCAAAATATAGATATGGTCATAGTAAGATTGATGGTTGTTCTGAAGTGGAAATTCTAGATATTGAAAGTTCGATTGAGTCTGCTTTAGTAGATGAGGATAAGATTTTGTTAAATTCTCATTTAGCTTTTCCTTATCTTCTTGTAACTGAAATGGATACTATTAACGCTGATAATTTTGATTCTACGGTTGATTTAAATTTAGTTTTAGATAGTGGTTTTGGTTTGAGCTACAGCGATGTGCAATATGATCTGTCAGGGAACACTGTTAAGCAAAGCTATCTTGTGGAAAGAGATGTGTGGAAAGAGATGTGTGATGTTTTTAAGTTATACAATGTTGATAGTAAGTATGTTAATAAAACAACTTCGTTGAATTTTACTAACGCTTTGCCTACAGTAAGGATTGAAGGAAATGACAAAGCATATGTAAAAGTAAATGCTAGAAACTATTTCTTAGTTTATGGAGTTCTTGTTTCTGAGAGTGATTGGAGGCCTGAAGTAGATTTAAGTAATGTAAGGGAGAGCTATATTGATTTAGAGAGTAGCAAAGCTTCTGTGGAATCAGTAGTTGAAGAAGCTGAACTTGAAGTTGTAAGTCCATATTTACAAAATATTACTGAATCATATGGGAGGTTAATTGCATCTGCACTTGAAAGAGAAGGCATTGATTATGATGATTTTGAAAAAGAGCTGAGAAAACAATTCAAGAATACTTGACAAATCTCAAAAAAGATTTAAAGTGTCGTATAAAATAAAAATGTTATGAAATTAAATTTAGCACCTCAGATGGAAGTTGTTATGCATCAAACTTTAGAGCTTGGTTATGCTCAAGATGTTTTGATGGCGTCTGTTAGAGATTTCATTGATGTTTTGGAAGGGCAGCCTGATGGTTTTGTATATAATGCCCTTGAGCAGTTAAGCAATAAGCTTGATGAGCTTGGAGATGACGAAGAATTTGAAGTAAATGTTGAGGTTTATAATAGTTTGCATGAAAAAATTATTGAAATAGAAAAAGAGTTAGAATCTTTGAGTGCAATTTCTTTTGATACTCTAGAGTTAGAGTATAGGGAAAGAGAAGAAGCTCTAAAGGATCTTGACCGACGCATTAATAGTAGGGAGGTGGAACTTTCAAAAGAAAATTACATGGGTTTAATTACTGGTAGTTATAGGTTGATGAAGAGCTTTTTGGAATTAATTGAGTCGGATGAGGAGGTTGAGTCTTTTGTTGATTTATGGATTTCAGCGTTGCAAATTCTTTCGAATGAGGATTCTCTTGAGGCGTCTATTTTATCTGGGTCTTTTGAGAGCTTAATTGATATTTTGAGGTTTGGAGATGTTGATAATGAAGAATATAAAACTTTGAACTCTAGGTTTTTAACTTTCATGCGTGGATTAGAGCTTGAAGAGGATCAGGTTAAGTTATCTGAGATATATGCAATGAAAATGGATGTTTTGATTTCTCATTGTGGAGAATTGCTTGAATCGATTGATTCTGACACAAAATCTGATTTGATTTTAAATCTAAGAAGTCTTGTTATGACCATGGATGTGCGAAGAGAATATGAAGGGCAACTTCAAGATTTTCATGCGAAAAAAGAGGAGTTTAATCGTTTAAGAGAAAGGTACATAAGTTTAAAGCAAGAATTAGAAGAAAATAAATCTACAGTTGATATGGTGTCTAATGAAATAAGTAGAGTTGTTGATGTAATTATTAAAGATGTTTAGTATCAAAGATTGGGAAGATATAAAGAGTGAAATTGAAAGAGATTATGGAAGAGTTTCTTCAGAGAGAGAAGAAAAAAGTGGTTTATTGAACTCTTCAGTTTTAGATGAAAACTATGAGGTATCGCCTCAAGATTTAATTGGATCTATACAATCTGCTATGAGTCGGTTGGGTGTTATTGAAGAAGCAAAAGTAGAAATGCTCGGCCTAAACCAATCTTATGAGGAGTTGTCTTCGAAGTTAGAAAAGATTGGTCAGTTTGATCCAATTGTTGAAGCTATTGCTTCAAGATTTGAAGTCATTTTAAAAGATATTGAAGTTGTAGAGTTGAAGATCGATCAAAATATCACTGAACAGAATTCTGTAGCTGAACTTAGATTGCCAAAGACATTAGATACTTTAAAAGAAGAGTTTGGAGCTGATGTTCGTGGAATGTTGGAAAAACTAATAGATCTTAATAGTGAATTAGGTGAGTTTTATAGTAAAGATATGTTAGAGTTCTTGGCAAAATATAAATCAGTGAAGGGGAGTCCTCTGAAGTTTGCAAGGTTCTTTGCTGGTGAGGATATGAAGGGTTTTATAGATGATTCTTTTGTTATGTTTGTTGAAGTAAATGATGAGGTTGAGTCTGTAGATGAATTAAATGAAAAATTGTTAGATTTGATTTCAGAAAAAATTGAATTGCAAAGCAAGTATGCGAGTATAATTAAAGAGTTATAATGAAAAAATTATTTATAAGTCAGATGTCAGATTTGTTGGCAAATGAGTTGAGTGGAAATGATGATGCTTATATTGAAGAAAGATTATTAGGTGTTGATGTTGACTTTTGGTTTGATCTTTTAAGTGAGAGTCTTCACCTCGAAGTTTTGAAGATGTATCTTGATGTTATTCTAGAGAGTGAAGATGAAGAAAAAATTATAGAGTCTGTAGTAGAGAGAGTAATCGAAAAAGTTGAAGTAGTTGCTTCTGTAGGTGATTCTTCAGAGCCTATTTCAGAAAGAAAATATGTTGAGGGTGAAATTCTATTCCTAAGGCCAGGTGGTGTTTATGAGTTTTTGACTAATTTTCAGGGTAGTAGGTTAGAAGTTTATAATATTGATGAAATTATATTAGTAATGGATGGGTTTCCAATAGATAAATTTACTGCATCGGATAGGTTGAAAATTGCTGAGTATTTGAATGGTGTTGTTAATGTTTTGGAATTTGCTAACGATGAAGCTAAAGATAAGTTGTTTACTTATCTCAATAAGAGTTTTGGGTGTGATTTTGATTTAGAAGCTGATGCTGGTATAGGGAAGTTTACCCTGGAGGATGTTGATTGTATTAGTGGTGTGGTGCTTTCTCCTAGGCGATTGAAGCGTTTTATAGGGTTGTTTCCAGAGGGAGTTGTTGTTCAAAAGTCTAGTACAGGAACATCACATATAAGGTATGAGTTTTTTGGTAGAGTAAATGTTAATTTTTCAGGGTCAAGTTTGTCATGTGATAAAGTTTATCTTGATCATCTTTTTGAGAATTTATTGTACCTAAATTATGAAACTACATTAGAGCCAATCTTGGTTGAGTATTCAGAAGAAGAGTATAATATTTTGATGGATGTTTTCCAGAAATATAATGATAAATATCGAGTAGAGGTGTTTAAATTTAATACACAAGATGGAATCGAAAGAGTTTCATAATAAAGATATAATAGAATTAGGTAGCTCTATAGAAGTATCTGATTTGAAGTTTTATGAAGAAGTGGTTGATAATCTAGGCGATAGTCTTGAGTCTGTAAGTGTGGTTAAGTTTGTTGATTGTAGCTTTATAAATGAGGATATTGTACGTGTTCTTTCTTTTATGATTAGTAATGGAGTTCGAGAGATTGAGTTTAATAAATGTAGATTTGAAGTTAACTTTTTAGGGTTTACGATTTCTAATCCTTACATGCGTTTTTTAAAGAAGGTTTCATTTGTGAATATGGATATTCCTAATCACTTTTGGGAGATAATGATGGCATTTGCTAAGTATAATAATATAGAATTGCTGCATAGTAACGATGATACAGAGGTTGATCTTACAAGATTTAGGTGGGGGATGTTGGAAAATATAAGGGTGTTACCTTCGCAAGAAAGTTTCGTGTTTGGCGATGTGTCACCTTATGAAGATATCTTTGGAGATGTAGCGCACTTTTCTGCTTTTGCTAGAAACAATACTCATTTAAAAAGACTGGAGTTTAAATGTCATTTAAATGAACATGATTTTGGAGTTGTATTGTCTGAAGTTGTAGATCATATGTATTGTTTAGAGACTTTAGTTATTGAAGTGTCTTTTAATGAAGTAAGACTTAAGGCTCTAGGATTGATTCTAAAATTTTTATCTTCTGGTGGAGTGCTTATGGTGAATGACGAATTTAGGGAGCTTTTGATAAGTAAAATAAGTCAAAAGTATCATTCTAGTATAATTAGCTTGTAGCTTGACAGATTTAGAGTTTTTGTTATTTTTTAAAAAATTAATATTTGAAAAATGGCAAAGTTAGCAATTGATCCAGACTATTTTGGATATGAATTTGAAGGCGATAGTTATGAGTTTCATTCAGACCGGATAAAAAAAATGGGGTTAGCTATTCAAGGTTTTGTGGAGAGGGGTATGGATGATCTCCCAAATAAAAAAAAGAAGGTTGTTCCTTCATATGTGGCTTACATTAAGAGGGGAGTAGAGAAATGCTTGATAGACGAAAAGTTTATGCGTTATCTTTATATCTTAGTGAATGATGAATACTCATTGCCTCTTAAAAATAGGGATAATCTAATTATTATGGTTTATAAATTTTTAATTGCCAAAGAGTTTATTACTGACTAGTTAAGTTTTTCAAGGACTGACTGAAGGTCTGTTGGTAGTTCAGATGTAAATGATTTATTTTCTGAATTGTTTATTTTTAGTTTAAGCTTGTGGGCGTGTAAGAATTGTCTTTTTAGGCCAAGTGGTTTGAAAAGTTGGTTGATTTTAGTTGAGCCGTATTTGTCATCTCCTATAACTGGATGTCCGATTGAGGCCATGTGGACTCTGATCTGATGGGTTCGGCCAGTTTCGATTTGTACTTTAAGGAGTGAACATTTCTTTGTTGAATTGGGAACGTGATAAGTTTGGATTGTTTTGAAATGTGTGACTGATGGGCGAGCTTTACTTGATGAACTGACTTTCATTTTTTTACGGTCTACCAGGTCACGAGTTATAGGTGAGTTGATTGTTCCTGTTTTGGTTGGTGGTGTTCCGTCAACTAGGGTTAAGTAGGTTTTGTCGACTGCTCGGTCGGCGAATTGTTGTTGGAGAAAGTGGTGGGTTTTATCGTTTTTGGCGATTATGAGTACGCCTGAAGTGTCTTTATCAAGTCTGTGTACTATACCTGGTCGATGAATTCCACCTATAGAGCTTAGTGTGATATCGTTTCCTAGTAGCCAGTTAATCAGGGTTTCTTTTTGGTGTCCTTGAATATCTTGATGAACGCTCAAGTTGGCTGGTTTATTTATAACTAAGATGTCATCGTTTTCAAAAATTATATCAAGTGGCTTCTTGATTGGTTTTAGAGGGTTTTTAGTCTTTGGTACTTCTAGGATTTCTAAAGTGTCGTTTTCTTGTAGTTGGTAATTTTTTTTGGTTGAGGTGTTGTTGATGAGAACTAGTTCATCTTTGATTAGTTTTTGGATTTGAGAACGGCTTTTTTCGGGTATGAGGCTTGATAGGAAGGCATCAATTCTTTGGTTGGATTGTTCTGAGTTGATTTTGATTTTCATGAGTTTGTTTGGTTAGAAGGAGCGTTTTTTGGTAGAGGTTTGAATATATTTTTTGCAAAATACTTTATACTGTCCCAAATGTGAATTCTTATAATTTTTTTTGTGAATATGTCTTTCATGCCACCAGAAGAAACTCTTTGGTCGTTGTGGAGTGCTTTAGTTGAGCCTACTATATGTACTTCGTATCCTTCTTCCCATGCTTTGCGACATATTTCTACATCAGACATGAAAAGAAAGTAATCTTTTTGGTTGTGTTCACCAACTGATTGTAGGCATTTGCTTGAGAATAATGTAAAGGCTCCTGTAACCCAATCTACTGCTTGGTTGGAGTTAGTTTTACGGTCCCACATAAGGTATTTACGCATTCTATTTGTAAATCTTTTTCTTAGGAAAGGTACACGTTTGATTACAAGATCAAGTGGTTTTGGAAATACTCTATAGTTGTCTTGTACGACTCCATCTGGGTAAACTAGTTTTGGTGAAGTTATTCCTACATTTGGTTTTGCTTCCATATATTCAATAAGGTGTTTTAGGGTTTTAGGTTGGATTTGAATATCTGGATTAATGAAAGCAATAAAATCATACTTTGAGATAGGGTTTTGGAGTTGTTCCATTCCAAAGTTATTTCCGGCAGGGAACCCGTGGTTTGGAGTATCGAAGAATTTTACATTTAGTTGGTTGTAAGATTCTGATTTAACTTTCTGGTTAGCTTGGTTTCCTCCGTTGTTTACAACAATAATTTCAGTGTTTTCTGGAAGTTCAGCTTGTTGGAGCTTTGCTAAGTTGTTGCTGACATGCTCAGGTGTATTGTGCTGTAGTATTATGATGGCTAAGTTTTTGGCTTTCATTATTTTAGGGTTTTTATGAGAGATTCCATGTCTTGAGTGCTAATAGCTTTTTTAATATTTTGTTTTCTTTTTTTGATGTCAGGTATTAATTTGAAGAATTTTTTGAGTTGCAAGAGAGTTGAAGGTGAGAATATAAGCACATAAAGAAAGTATTTAGATAAGGAAGTGTAGATCTTTAACTTTGTAGATATTGTAAAGTTTTTATCATAATTTTTATAGAATAGTTGGAGGTGGTTTAAGAATGAATTTGTGACTATGTATTTTGGTCTTTTTCTCCTTTCTTGGATTTGTTTAAATAAGTTTCCTGGGTCTTTTCCTGTTCGGTTGTGCCAGGCAACGGCTTGAGGGCAAAACTTAACCTTATAGCCATTCCATCTAATTCGGTAAGAAAGGTCGATGTCTTCTTTGTACATAAAGAAGTTTTCATCAAAGGTTTGTTGGTTGTATTGGATTTCTTGGATAAGTTTTAGGTCAAAAATTGGGCAGGCTCCTGAGGCTCCCCAGATGTTTGTTTTTTGATCAAATTGTTGTTTGTCTAATTGGTTGAAGCCTCTTTCTTGGAAAGTATGGTTGAGGTTTGCAACCAGACCTGTTGTGTCAATGAATTGTTGGTCTTGTTTGGTGGGATCATTAGGGAAGTTTCTCCATTGGAGGAGTTTGGGGCTAACTATGGCTGTGTTTTTTGATTGATGGATTGATTTAGATAGGTTTTGGATGAGATCTGGTGATGGGAATATGTCTGAGTTGTAGGCAATGTAATAATCAGACTTTGACTTTATAGCCTGATTGATAATCTTATTATGGCCTTTAGAAAAGCCAATGTTGCCATCTTTGTTTATAACTTTTATTTCTGGGAAATTTCTTTTGATCCAATGGGTTGTCTTTTGGTCAGGGTTATTGTCGCAGATAATTATCTCGTAGTTGGAATAGTTCTGTTTTAAAAGTAGTGGTAAGGATATTTCTAAATAAGGAATATCCTTGTAGGAGATTATACCAAGGGTTACTTTTGGAGTTTTGTTCATCAGTTTTTTTATAGGTTTAATTTAGGAGAAAATTGCCTTTTTTACAATCTATTTCAGTTGTAGATGTCTTCATATTTTAGGTTTTTTAAGGTAAGTTATGTCTAGTAAGTTTAAGTATTTATATGAAATTACATTTATCTCCTGAGTTACTGCAGAAGCATCCGGCTTTACAGAGCGTTTTTGTGGTTGCGGAGAATATGAAATTGAAAGTTGATGATAGTGAATTAGAAGAAAAATTTCTTAAAGCTGAAGAATCTTTTAGAAAAAGAGATAATAGTAAAGAGATTTCAGAATATAAAAAAGCTATGGATCTTTTTGGACTTAGTAATGATAAGCCATCTTTGGAGTCTTTGGGTGATCTAGTTGTTAGAGGGAAGAGTTTGTATTTAAGGAATCCAATAATTGATGTTTATAATTTGTTCGGATATGAAAATTTAATCTGTCTTGGTGGTTATGATCTGGATAGATTGGGGGAAAAATTGGAATTACGTAATGCTATAAAAGGAGATAAGTTTAGACAATTAAATAAAGATAAATACATTGAATTAGAAGATGGAGTTGTTTTTGCTGATGAAAATGAAGTGCTTTGCAATGGATGGGTTTGTAAGCAGTCAGATGAGCAAAAGATAAGAGAAACCACAAAGAATGTTTTGTTTAGAATTGAATTTAATGGCTCTGCTGATAAGGTGGCTAAGTTAATTAAAGATTTTGAAAGTCACTTAGGTGATTTCTTTGAATTTGATAACTTTCAGTATCAAGTTTTAAATGAGAACTCTCAAGAAGGTGCAATGAATTTGTCTGAAGAAGCAGTTGCACGTAGGGATAGATATAAAGATTATTCTGATCTGCTTGAGAGAGGTGTAGCAAATGTTTTGGTAAAGGATAATTTGATGGCACGGTTGATTGATGGAGAAAAGTTAAGAATTAAACATGGTGTAGATCCTACTGGTTCAATGTTGCATATCGGGCATGGGGTGAATTATATAAAAATGAGGGAGTTTCAGAAAAGGGGCCATACTATTGTCTTTTTGATTGGAAGTTTTACGGCTAGGCTTGGAGATCCGACTGATAAGTCTGATTCAAGAAAGCTACTTACCAAAGAGGAAGTAAAAGAAAATGCTAAGGAATACTTGAATATGGTTTCAAGGATTTTAGATACTGAGAATAATATAGAGATTGTTTATAATGGAGATTGGTATGATGAAATGAGTGTAGATGATTTTATCAGATTGCTTGGGCAAACAACTGTAGCTCGTATGTTGGAGAGAGATATGTTTCAGAAGCGGATTGAGGATGGTAAGGGGATTGGACTGCATGAGTTAGTTTATCCTTTATTGCAAGGGTATGATTCTGTTGTGTTGAAAACTGATTTAACTGTTATTGGTAATGATCAGACTTTTAATGAGTTACAGGCGCGTCCTTTGATGGAGAATGAAGGTATGAGGCCGCAAGACTTGATTGCGATGGAGCTTTTGGTCGGGACAGATGGAACTCAGAAGATGGGGAAGAGTTTAGGGAATTTTATTGCCTTTGATGATAAGCCTGAAGATAAATTTGGAAAGATTATGTCGATTCCTGATTCTGCGATTTTAACTTATTACTCTGTGTCTACCATGGTTTCAAGAGAGGAGTTGAATCGTATTAAGGTTCAGCTGGATGATCCTGAGGTTAATCCTAGAGATCTGAAAATGGAATTAGCATGGAAGGTTGTTGAGCTTTATGATTCTGCGAAAGATGCTGATAGAGCTCGGGATCACTTTGTAAAAGTTTTCCAAGAGGGTGATGAGCCTGAGGATATGCCTGAAGTGAAAGTTGATAAGGGATGTGGTTTGATTGATTTTATGCGTGAGAATGATTTTGTGAAGTCCGGTGGTGAGGCTAGGAGGTTGATAAAGCAAGGAGGTGTGAGGTTGGATGAAGAGCAGGTTAAGGATGTGAATTTTTCTTTTGATGAAAAGGGAGAGTTTGTGTTACGTGTCGGTAAGAGGAAATTTGTAAAAGTAATTATTAAATAATTTTATTATGAAAAAGTTTTTATTATTAAGTTTGGTTATTGTATCTTTAGCTGGTTGTAATTGGTTTTCAGATGAAAGTTCAGATGGAGTGACTGACGAAACTAGTATGTTTGTCGATAATGGTGAGATAGCTGTTTGGTATACGAATACTGACTATGATATTAGTTTAAGGCTTCCAGATGCGATGGAGGGGTATGAATCTGAGGTTGTTGAATTGGATGGGTCGAATCAGTTCGGAACTGTTAAGAGAGTAGAGTTTATATCTGAAGGTGAGGTTGTAGCTGTTTTGAATGTTCATGAAAGAGATTTGGTTCAGGCTAACTTGAGTAATTTGCCTCATGTTTCTAGAAGTGAAGATAGTGAGTTTCTTTTTAGTTTTGGTAATTTGTTGAACGAGGAGAGTGATTTGCAATCTGAGCTTATGGATAGGGCTTTTGACTTGGGGGGATATCTAACATTTGAGTAAAGGATGAAATTAAAAAATATTGGTTTAAAGAGTTTGAGGATTAAGGATGAAACTTTTGGTGACTATTTAAGCAGTAAACAGGGTGATATTGATTTTGTGGATGATGGTAATGTTTTACGTTTTTTGGAATTTGAAGAGGTTGGTGAAAGTGGTTTTAGTATTAGGATTAATGGTGAGAAATTTATTGGTGATTTAGGTGATGAGGTTGAATCATTTTTAGAAGAGCATTCTGCTTTTAGGTTGGATAATTTAATGATTGATGTGTCTCATAATTATGAAGCTAGAAAGGCTTATGAAAAGACTACAAATGCAGCTAGACCAACCGTGGTTGCAATACTTTTTAACCCATTAAATGAGGTTTTGCTTGTTTCAAATGGTTTTGCTGAGAACTGGAGTTTGCCTCAGGGTGGAATGATTGATAAAGAGGGTGAGCTTGAGTCTGCAGTAAATGCTTTGGGCCGAGAGTTGAGAGAGGAGTTGGCAGTACATGGAGGATATACTATTACTCCTGTTGAGAGTTGTGTTAGACGGATGATCCCTTTTGGTAGAGATGTTAAAGTTGATGAATTTGAGAATGGTACAAGGAAAGAGTGGGAATGGAAGCAGTATCATTTTTATGCGTTATTTGTGGATCATGATTTTGTATTTGTACCAGATGGTGTGGAGGTTGTTGAAGCTAAGTTTTGTGGGTTGGATTCAGGTGAATTTGAATCTATGGCTGAGTATAAGCAGGATGTGGTGGAAGAGGTTTTTAGGGTGATAGATAGGTACAGGGATAGAGCTGATTCTTTGGCTTGAGCGTACACTCACCATTTGGTAATATAGTTATGATTTAAGTTTCTGAATGTTAAATAAGCCACTTAAAGATGTGATTCGTACGAATGGTGCTTACTTGAAAGCTTTGAGGGAAATGGGGATTTCAAGTGTATATGATTTGTTGATGAATTTTCCGTGGAGATATAGTGATGAGTCTGATTTTGGGAAGATATGTGACTTAAGTACTAAGGATTCAGTTACTGTTAGGGTGATTTTGGAGAATGTATATACGACGCGGACTAGAAATGGAAAAAGTATGACTAGGGGTCGAATTAAAGATGCTACAGGAACTGCTGATGTGATGTGGTTTAACCAATCTTATTTAAAGCGAGTTTTGAAAGATGGGATGGAGATTATTCTTACTGGTAAGATAAAATGGAGTGGTTCTAAAGCGGTTATGATGAGCCCGACTTATGAGATTCCTAAGAAAGGTCAGGAGCTTTTGCATGCTGGAAGACTTGTACCTGTTTATCATGAGAGTGGAAGGATTAGCTCGAAATGGTTGCGTGAGAAGTTGTGGCCTTTGATGTATATGACGCAGTTTTTAGAAGATCCTTTGCCTGAAGATATTATTGAGGAGCATAATCTGATAAGTTTAGCTAAAGCGGTCAGGCAGATTCATTTTCCGGAAAGTCACGAGGAGTTGCTAGAGGCGCGTGGAAGATTGGGGTTTGAAGAGTTGTTTCAGATACAGTTAAGAGCTTTGGCTAGGAAAGAAGAGATTAAGAAGTTGAGTGTAGATTCTGGTAAGGTTGTGGATGTATCTAAAGATATTTTGGATGAGTACTTGGGGTCATTGCCTTTTGACTTAACTGGTGCGCAGAAGCGTTCGTTGAGCGAGATACTTTCTGATATGAGTAAGGGGCAGTCGATGTCTAGATTGTTGGAAGGTGACGTGGGTTCTGGTAAGACAGTTGTGGCAGGAGGAGCTATTTTTGCGGCGGTTAAATCTGGTTATCAGGCGGCAATTATGGTGCCAACTGAGATTTTGGCTAAGCAGCACTTCCAGGGTTTTTTGAAAATTTTGGGAGAGTTTGGTTTCAATATTCAGCTATTGGTTGGGTCTTTGACTAAGAAGCAGAAAGAAGAGGTTGTGAATGGCATGAAGAATGGGTTGGTTGATATTGTTGTGGGGACTCATGCATTAGTGCAGGATAAGGTTGGTTTTAAGAATCTTGGTATAGCAGTTGTAGATGAACAGCATAGGTTTGGAGTTAATCAAAGGGCGGTTTTAAGGAGTTTCGGGTCTCCTCATATGCTGAGTATGACGGCGACACCAATTCCTAGAACTTTGGCTTTGACTTTATATGGTGATCAAGATCTTTCAATTATCGATGAGAAGCCGGCTGGTCGTAAGGAGATAGTAACTAGAAGAGTTCCTCCTTCTAAGAGGAAAGATGCTTATCTTTGGATAGAAGAGCAAGTACGTCAGGGGAGGCAGGTGTATGTTGTGTGTCCGCTTGTGGAAGAGTCAGAGACCTTGGAGGTTAAGTCGGCTGTTTCTGAATTTGAAAGGTTGCAGAGTGATGTTTTTAAAGATTTAAGATTGGGTTTATTGCACGGGAAAATGAAGCAATCTGAGAAAGATGAGGTGATGACTAAGTTTTCGGATGGTGAGTTGGATATATTGGTTTCTACTACTGTAATTGAGGTTGGTATAGATGTTCCAAATGCCTCTATTATTGTGATTGAGGCTTCGGAGAGGTTTGGTTTGGCTCAGCTGCATCAGTTGAGAGGGCGAGTAGGTAGAGGTGAGCATCAATCTTATTGTTTCTTGTTTCCTGAGTCTAATTCGGAGAGTTGTCGTAAGCGTATGAAAGCAATGGTGGACTATACGGATGGTTTTAAGTTAGCTGAAATTGATTTGGAATTGAGAGGGCCAGGTGAGGTTTATGGTGTAAGGCAAAGTGGTATACCTGATTTAAAGATGGCTTCTTTGTCTGATCAAGAGCTGGTTCACAAGGCTCGGGAGGCGGCAGAAAAAGTTTTAGAGGTTGATCCTGGTTTAGAGGAATATGTAGGTTTGAGAAAGTTTTTAGTTGATGATGAGGCGGAGGTGGTTTATTGATTTTTAAATATTAGTTAAGTAAATAGATGTAGGCTTTATGTAGGAAGTTTGCAAGGTTCAAGCTTCTAAAAGAAGTGGGAATTTAATTTGTTTATATGGCTACAAATGTTTTGGAACTACAGAATCTGTATGATTCTATGTTACCTGAGTTAATGGTTGAGGAGTCAGGTAAGTTGGATGATATACAGTCGATTGTGGGGAAGAGGAGTGAGGTTGTGCTAGGGGAGGATGTCTATTTATCGAATAGTGTTTCGGGTCAAATGATCGATAAGGTATTTCTTGGAAATGTTGAGTCAATTCATTTGAAAGACTATATAAGTAAAGAAGAGCGAGAAAATATTGTGCGGGCTTTTGTCGAGCATCCAATGGTGGAAAAAGAGATCGTAGATCCAAATCCCCCGATTTATAGTATTGGCTCTCATTTGTATTCATCAAGGCCTGGGATGGTTGAAGAGGATTATTTTAGTGGCTTAAAAAAATCAAATGAGGTCTTATCAGAGATTTTGCGGGGTAATAACTATATTGAAGATTTTTTAAAGAATGTAGCTGCTCGATTAGGTCTACAATATGAGAGGTTTTCTGATAAGAAAGGTAATGAAGTTAAGTATGGTTCCCTGAGGATGTGGGGATGGGGTGGAACTGTTGATGAGGGTGAAAATAAGTTTGTAGCTCTGCCTCATGAGGATTTATTGGATATATCAAATCGTTTTCCAGAACTAGATATTGCTAAGGCTGATAATGTTTATGCGGCTATTCTTTGTTTGAGTTCAGGTGAAGATCCATCAAGGACTATAATCTGGGATAAAGTACCTACTCGTGAGGACGATCTAGATCCTGAGAAGAAAAAGGATTATGTGTTCACTCCTGATATGATTGATGGAGTTAGTTCGTACTCTTTACAATTATGTCCTGGCGATTTGGGAGTTTTTCCTGCTCATAAGATTCATGCGGTAGCGGGGGCTGGTGAAAGGTGTACACTGTCATGTTTTTTCCATATTCATGAAGGGAAATTGATTTTTAGAACTTAAAGTTTAAATTATATATAGGTAACCAAAAATTTTATGAAACCAACTAGGCTTTTATACTTAGAAGATACATATCGAGCGAAATGTGAGGCGGAAATTACAAATATTGAAAAAGTTGAAGGGAGTGAAAATTTATGGTCTTTAAATTGCGATCAGACAGTTTTTTATCCGCAGGGTGGTGGTCAAGCTTATGATCTGGGGTGGATAAGGTTTATGGACGATATGGGGCGAAATACAGAGTTGGAAGTGAATAAGGTCGAATTAGATAAAGAAACAAGTGTGGTTAACCATTATTTTAATGTTGTGAATGGAATGAGACTGCCTGAAGTTGGTTCAAAAGTTGAAATGGAGGTGGATATGGAAAGACGAATTTTGATGTCTAATTATCATACGGTTGGTCACATGATCGATTTAGTTGCAGCTAGAGGTAAGGTGCCAGGATTGAGTAGAGCAACTCGTGGTGATCATGTTCCAGGCAAAGCTTACTTGAAGTTTGAGGATGTGATAGATTTAAATGAGATGGATTATGCTGAAGTTATTTCCGAGGCTTTAAATGATCTTAAGAATGAAGCTTTAGCCATCATAGCCGTTGAGAGTGATGGTGTTACTGAAGGAGCTCCAGAAGGTAAAATATATAGAGAAGTTTATTTTGAAGGTAATGAAGAGTATGGAGTTGGTTGTGGGGGTACTCATATAGAAAACACATCTGAGGTTGGTGAGATCAGTATTGATAAAGTGCGTTGCAGAAAAGGTTCAACTACAATTAAGTATTCTGTTGAAGTTTAAGCGCATATTGGTAAAGGAGTCTGATTCTATTATATAGCTAGATGACTTGTAGAAAGCAGGTCATTTAGTTTATATAAATTTAAACCGCTTTATACCGTACAAGGTATATTGTGAGGGGTTAGTTTTGGTTTGAGTTGGAAATTGAGGTCTCCTCTGCTTGGACTTGTAGAATATTATTTTTGATTTGTTGTATCTGTTCAAACAAATATCTTCTTGGTGATGGTTCCTCTAAGCCTGCAATAAAAGAAATTATTGCGCCTATGACTGCGACCGTTTTGTATGGAAATTTACTTTGAGTTTGGAATTCTTTTGGTTTTGGTTTGTTTATTTTTTCGAAATTGTTTGTCATTATAATGCTTTTACCATGTAAGTTCCTTCAAGTTGGTATCCTAGTTTTTTGTAATACTCTCTAGTACCTATTGCTGATATAACTGCAATTTTATTAAATCCTTTTTCTTTTGCGACTTTTTCAGCGTGGTGCATGAGTCTTTTACCAAAACCTTGATGTTGTGAATTTGATTTAAGTACCTCTCCCCTCTTTTTCTTTAGTGATTTTTGTTGTCCATATACGTGTAATTCCCTTATTAAAGCGGTTTTCCCGAGTAACTCTGGTATGTCTGTGCTGCTGTTTTGCTCTTCAACTAGGCGTAAACGGACTAATCCGATGAGTTTATCTATTTCTGGTTCTTCTGCTTGAATGAATACTTCATCCCCTTGGTTAGCTTTATACCAGGTTTCTCGTATTTGAACTTTGTCGTTGTCGAATTTTTGTCCTTTGATTTCTCTACATCTTACACATCTGCAATCAACACCTCTTTGGTGTATGATTTGCCTTAGGTTTAGTTTTTTGGTTCCTTCAAGTACTAGCTCTGATGGGAAATCTCGTAAAACTCTGATGATACGACAGTATTCTGGTGTCATTTCCATACATTTGATAAGAAGATTTATAAGTTCTTCATCAGGGTAGGCTGTGTGAACTGATTTATCTTCTTCGTACATTTTAGCTAATTCCGTGGTTGGAACCACCATACAAGGGTAAATCTTAATATAGTCAGGTTGTAGTTTATCGGTTTGGAAAGTATCTTTTATACTTTGAATATCAGATTCAATTGTTGCTGTAGGAAGATTGGGCATGAGATGGTGGCAGACTTTTAGACCTGCATCTCTTGATAGTTTAGTAGCGTATTCCGACTCTTTCATGCCATGGCCTCGTTTGCAAAATTCGTTTACTTTGTCATCTGTTGTTTGGATACCTAGTTCTATACCTGTTACTCCGAATCTTCTTAGTTTTTTTATCTCTTTATGTGTAACCCAGTCAGGGCGAGTTTCTATCCACAAGCCAACACACTTGGATGTGGTAGTTTCATTTTCTTTAATCAAATCTTCTAAAGTGGATTCTTCAATGAGTTGATTAGCTTCTTCGAGGGGTAGTGGTTCACCTGGGCCTTCATTAAGTGCAAAGTAAATACTTTTGATGAAATGTTCTTGGTATTCAGGTAGATAGGAGCTCCAGGTACCTCCTGCAGTTCTAATATCTATTTTTGTTACGTCGTGTCCTTGAGTTTTAAGGCCATTTAGTCTGGCTTTGACTTGAGAATATGCGTCGAAATTGTTTCTAACGGCACGCAGCATAGCTGGTTGTGTTGAGAAGTAACTTTTGGGCATTCCTTCTTGAGTAGGGCAAAAAATACACTGTCCAGGACAACCAAAGGCTTTAAGCATTACGGTTATGTTGGCTATACCAGAAAGTGTTCTAACTCTTCGTTTTACGATAAAGTTAAGAATTGTTTCGTTTGGTTCAATAATTTTTTCATCAAGTAATTCGTTGTATGCTTTTACTAACTCAATGTTTCTAGGTGGGGTTAAGCCATACTTTTTGGTGACTCTATTACGAATTTTTTCTACTCTTTTTCTTGTAAGTAAAGCGTCGTCAGCCATATCTACAAACTCATAAAGTTTGAAAATAACCTCTTTACACATCTTTTCTAATTTTGGTCTGGTTTCGTAGACTGCCATGGCTTGTTTACTTTTAATTCTTTAGTTGGTAACTTGTTTGCAAGTGTATCACTATATTTTCAAATTATGAAGAAGGATGTGGCTGAGGCTTTAGTGAAACAGGTTCAACAAGATTATAATTCTATAGCAGAAGAGTTTAGTCAGTCAAGGTTTAAGACGTGGTATGAGTTTCAAATTTATAAGGAGCTTATTCAGCAAGATGATAAGGTTTTAGATATAGGATGCGGTAACGGTAGGCTATTAAAATCATTACATGATAGAAAAATCGAATATAAGGGTGTAGATATTTCTAAGGGTATTTTGAAACAAGCCCAGGAGAATTTTTCTTTTCGTAGGTTTATAAATGATGAAGGTGAAAAAGAGGTGATTGATAAAGACACTGAGTACGCTTTTAAGAAAGGTCAATTTGGTGATTTGGATGAGAAGGATGATTATTATGACGTCGCAATTTCAGTTGCTGCATTTCATCATTTGCCTGGAAAAATTAAAAGATTAGAGGCTTTAGCTGAAGTTGAAAGAATTTTAAAGGATGGAGGTTACTTTGCTTTTTCTGTATGGAATTTGTTTCAGCCAAGGTGGCGTAAACTTGTTTGGGAAAGTTTTCATCCGAAAAGATTGAAAGAATATGAATTTGGCGATTGTTTTGTGGCTTGGGGAGATTCTGGAGTTGAGAGGTATTATCATGCTTTTACCCCCTGGGAAATGAGAAAGCTAATTAAACAATCAGGTTTAGTGTTGATTGATGAGATTTATGTTACTAAAAAGGGTATGGTGAAAAATTGGTGGAGCTGTGAGAATATGGTTTTTATATGTAAAAAGGGCGTTGCAGATGAATAAAATAGTTGAAAAAAAGCATTTGTATAGAGGCTTGAGTTTTTATAAAGGTAGTTTGGAGAATTTTTTGGTTGATATGTTTGGTTTATGTAGTGAAGATTTCGATCAACCAAATATAGTAGTGACTCCAAATCCTGAAATGATAGTTGAAATGGAGAAAAATGAGGAATTTGGATCAGTGTTGAGGAGAGCTAATTATAGACTAGTAGATGGATTTGGATTGTGGTTCTTTTTGAAATATTTTTGGGGAGAGAAAAATTTATATAGAATTTGTGGTTCTGATTTATTTAGGCGAGTTTTGGAAGAAAATGGTAAAAAAGAGCAAAAATATAAAATATTTTTACTCGGAGCTATGCCCGGAGTAGCTGAAGCAGTACGTTCCAAATATCCAAATTCAAACATTGTAGGAGTGGCTAATCCTAAGTTTTCTTTAGAGGAGGATGAAGGAGAAGTGATTTGTCAGAAAATAGTAAATGCTGATACAGATTTATTGTTTTTGGCTTTTGGTGCTCCTAATCAAGAAATTTGGATGGATAGATTTAGAGGTAGGCTGAAAAGTGTTAAGTTTGTATTTGGAGTTGGTGGGGCATTTGACTATGAGGCTGGTGTAGTGGAGAGGGCGCCTGGTTTTCTAAGGAGAAAGATTGGTTTTGAATGGTTGTTTAGGCTTTTGAAAGAGCCTATGAAGAGATGGAAGAGAATTTTAAAAGCACTGGTTGTATTTCCAGTACTTTTTATGAGAGATTGGTTTAAAGATAAATTTATTTATCCATCTTCTTAAGCCATGATTTGATAGCTTTTTCAGCTTGAGGTGCAACTGAACTTGAGATTTGACCAATTAGAGCAATAGGTGCAATTAAGATGCTATTGATTCCTTCAGATATGTCCCCTGTTATTTTGGATACTTTTCTAACATCATGCATGATTAGAATAGCGTGTACTATTGCTATGGCTAGAAGTATAGAAATAACTATTATAGAAACAGTTATTGATATGTTCATGAAGTCTTTGGTTGTGAGTACTGCTTCTTGCATTTTTATTGATTATTTAATTAATTATACCATTTTTTGTATTTCTAGACTAGTTCTGGAGTAGTTTGACTAAAGTTTTGTTAACTAAAGCCGGATTAGCTTGTCCTTTTGATTCTTTCATTACAAATCCAACTAATGCACCAATTGCTTTCATTTGACCATTTTTAACGTCTTCGGCTGCTTGTGGTAGAGCTAGGATAGCTTTTTGACAGAACTCTTCTATTGCAGCAGTATCTGATACTTGTTTGAGACCTTTTTCATCTACTATTGTTTGAGGTGATTTTCCTGTTTTATACATTTCTTCAAAAACTGTGGTTTTGGCTACGTTGTTGGAAATTGTCCCATCTTGGATCAATTGGACTAGTTCTCCCAGCATTTGAGCTGTAACTTTGTTTTCTGGTGAATTGATTTCTAGTCCATCTTCTTTTAGATGTTTCATAAGGATTGTTGTGATGAAACTAGTTGTGGTTTTTGGATCTTTTCCAATTTTGATTGCTTCAAGGAAGAAATCCGACATTGGTTTTGTGTCGCTTAAAATAGAAAGTTCTTCCGCTTCAATGTTGTATTCAGACTTTAGAGTCTTTTTAACTTCAAGCGGGAGGATTGGTAGCTGTGATTTTTGTAAATCAATTTCTTTTTGAGTAAGTTTGATAGGTGGAATGTCTGGTTCCGGGAAGTATCTGTAGTCTAAAGCTTCCTCTTTTGATCTTTGAAGAAGTGTCTTTCCTTTTTCTTCTGACCATCCACGGGTTTGTTGTTCAATTTCTTGACCGCTTTCTAGAAGTTCTGCTTGGCGGCGGATTTCGAATTCTGCTGCTTTTTCTAAGGCTTGGAATGAATTTAGGTTTTTTGTTTCTACTTTAACTCCGAGTTGTGTGGATCCTTTCTCTTTAAGTGATACGTTTAAGTCGAATCTCATCTCTCCTTTTTCCATGTCAACATTGGAGGAATCACAATATCTCATGATTTTTTGTACCTCTTGGGCAAGTAGAGAGGCTTCTTCTATAGAGTACATGTCTGGTTCGGTAACAATCTCCATGAGGGGGCTTCCTGCACGGTTGTAGTCACATAGTGATCCATCTGGTATGTGAGTAAGTTTTCCGGCATCATTTTCTATGTGCATGTGGTGAATTTTTATCTTTCGATAAGATCCGTCTGAAAGTTCTATCTCTACTTCACCACCTGTAGCGATTGGTTGGAATTGTTGGGTGATTTGAAAGCCGTTTGGTGAGTCAGGGTAGAAGTATTGTTTTCTATCAAATTGAGAATGTTGTTCAATTTTAGATCCTAGAGCAAGTCCAGATATAATCCCCTTTTTAATTGCTTCTTGGTTTACTTTAGGTAATTGTCCAGGGAATCCCATACAGATTGGACAGATGTTGATGTTTGGACGTACGTTAAAAGATTGGTTGGAGCAGCGGCAGAACATTTTAGTTTTAGTGTTCATTTGAACGTGAATTTCAAGACCAATGACTGGTTCATATTTTTGAAGTGCTTCTTTAAGAGTGATCATAGGTTTTCTTATTTGTTATTGATAACTTATCAAATAAGTAGGTTGTTGAAAATGGATTTATTTGTTAGTTTTGGTTTATATAATGATCAAAAGTGGATTTTTTTGAAGGTGTTGATGTCGGAAAGATGACTACATTTGGTATTCCAGCTAAAGCTAGTTTATATGCTGAGGTGAATGATGTGGCTGAACTGAAGGAACTAGCTGAGTTTTTGGATGACTATAAGGGAGAAGTTTTATTGATGGGGGGAGCTAGTAATATGGTTTTTATTAATGATTTTGATGGGCTGGTTGTGAAAGTATGTATGGATGGTTGGGAGGTTATTGCTGAAAGTGAATCAGAGGTTTTGGTGAAGGTTCAAGCTGGAGCCAATTGGCATGATTTTGTGATGTGGACTGTGGAGAATGATTATGGAGGGTTAGAAAATTTAGCTTTGATTCCTGGTAATGTTGGGACAGCTCCAGTACAAAACATTGGTGCTTATGGGGTTGAGGTTAAAGATGTACTGAGACGATTAGATTTCTTTGATTTTGATAAGAAGAAGGTTGTGAAGATGTTGAACTCTGAATGTGAATTTGGATATAGGGATTCTATTTTTAAAAACGATTTGAAAGGTAAAGGAGTGATTACTGCTGTTGAATTCAGGCTTTCAAAAAAAGGATTTCATAAGTTTAATATTGAATATAAGCCTTTGCAGGAGGCCTTTAGGGAAATAGATGAATATGGTGTTTCTGAAATAGCTGATGCGGTTATAGCTATACGTTCTTCAAAGCTTCCAGATTGGGAAAAAATTGGAACTTGCGGATCCTTCTTTAAGAATCCAATCGTTGAAAAAGAAATGATCGATAGGCTTACAGAACGATATGAAGATATGCCAGTGTATAAATTTGGGAATAAGTTTAAGTTAGCGGCTGGTTGGTTGATTGATCAATGTGGTTTAAAAGGTGAGAAGTTTGGTACGGTTGGTGTTTACGAGAAACAGGCTTTGGTGTTGGTTAACCTTTTAGGTAAAGGTGAGGCTTTAGGTGAAGACTTAGAAAGAGCAATTTTAGAAATTCAAAAAAGAGTTCAAGATAAGTTTGGTATCGAACTTGAATGTGAGGTTAATGTAATTGGAACTTAATCTTCGTAGATTGTAATTCCATTTTCTTTGATGTGATCTTGAATCATATTGGTAAGAATTCCTTTCAAAGCCTCATGGTCGTTTCGGATGTTTTGATTGATGATTTCATCTTGTAGTTTGGTTAGCAGTTGAGAGTTTTTTTGAGGATTGAATACTCCGTTTATCTCTGTGACTGTACCGTTAAGCTTCATGATTTCGATATTTCCTATGTTAAGAAGAGTATTTATGACTCCATTAATTTCGAAAGAGAAGCTTTCTACCTGTCTGTACTCTATTCTAGTTGCCTCTCTGTGAAATACCCCATGCCACTCTAAGTCAATGAGGTTAACGTCAGTTATGAGAAGGGCGTTGTAGTACCATGAGATAAGTATTGATAGGGTCTTCCCTACTCCGAAAACTATAAAGGGAATAGCAACTATCGTGGCTTGAGGTATGGCATACCATATTAAGGCAGGGATGGCTATGTATAGAAAAATGTTTAAGAATATCGGTTTAAAAGTTGAGATTACGTGATGATGAAGAACATGGATTAGTTCCTCACCTTCTTCTAGGTAATTTCTGAATAGTCTATCGCGAATCATATTGTGATTGTTTTTGTCTAAGTATTAATTTAAGCTGTTAGCAGATTTTTTTAAAGAGTTATTTCGTTTTTATATGGAAAAAAGTAAGCATCATTGGTTCCTTTCGTTTATGGATTTAGTTATAAATTTGGCTTTTATTGTTATGTTAGCTCTTTTTATAAGGACTTACATTGTTTCTCCATTTAGAGTTAATGGTCCTTCTATGTGTAGCACTCTGAATGTGATTGATGAAGTTTGTCAGAGACCTGGTAGTTCTAAAGAAGAAAAAATTATTGTTAATGAGTTAATTTATCAAGAAGTAGCTGGTTATTCGTTTGGTAAACCTAAAGCTGGGGATATTATTGTTTTTAGGCCTCCAGGTAATTCTGTGGAGAAAGAATATTATGTGAAGAGAATTATTGGAGAACCAGGTGATACTTTGAAAATTGTAGACGGTAAAGTATATAAACTTTTTAATGAAGAGTTTATAGAGTTGAATGAAGATTATTTGAACTCTGATAATGCTGGAAATACAGTTGTGCCTGGGGCTTCTATAGAGGAAGAGGTTGTTTATCAGGTTCCGGATGAATCTTACTTTGTAATGGGAGATAACCGAGGTTCTAGTGCTGACTCGAGAAGTTGTTTTAGTAACTTTAGTCAGAGCTGTTCTCCAGAGGATTTAAATAGCTACGTTCATAGATCAAGCATACGAGGAAAAGCTGAGCTTGTTTTTTGGCCATTTGATAACATTCGAATACTGGAAGAGGTTGAATACGATGTTTAGCTAAAAGGCTTTCTTTGTAGACTTAGGAATTCAGTAAGTATAACAAGAACTAGAAGTAGTAGTGATGTCCACCATTTTAATATTCCCAGTGAAAGAAAGAATACGCAGGTTGTGCTAAATAACGAGAATAGTACTCCTTGTCTTAAACTTGTGTTGAAGTAATGGTCTAGATTTTCGCTTTGTGAGCTTCTTTGTCTTAGCCAGAAAGTAATGATTGAAAATAAACTTCCAAGGAAAATAGCTATACTTAAGTAGAGGAAGATATGGTTGATTGGCAGAATTTCTGAACAAATACTAGAGTTACCATATTCTCTACAAGGACTCATTCTGGTTATGATTAATGTAAGGGTTGTTAATGAGATTGAGCAGAAAACAATTAGAGGTAGAAAATATTTTTTGAACATTGGTAATGACTCTTTACTTTTGGATATAGTAAAGATTGTATAGGTCTTTGTAAATTATATGTTACTCGATTTCCCAAGTAACTTTTTTGACTAATTTTGCATCTGTTTTAAAACCAGCTGCTTTTGCATGCCCCCCTCCTCCGTATTGTTCGGCGATTTTGGCTACATTAACATCGTCTTTTCTTGTCCTGAGAGAGGCTTTAACTTTTCCATCTTTAGCTTCGGTTAATAACATACTATAGTCAGTCGAGGGAACACTACTTATCATATCTGCTACACCAGCAAGATCTTCAGAGGTTGCCTCGTATTTTTCGAATGTTTCTTGGTCTACGGCACCAACTACTACGTTGTTGGAGTTTAAGGATAGATTATCTAGTACTTCACCGATTAGTTTTAGGTTTTTAGTTTTTTTGGTTTTGAAGTTGTATTTTGATATATGTTTGAAGTTTGCACCTTTCTTGATAAGTTCACTGGCGATTTTCATAGTTTCAGGTGTAGTGTTGCTATGCATGAAGCTTCCTGTATCGGTATAGATACCATTTAGTAAGCATGTAGCGATATCTGGTGTGATCTTTTGATCGGTTTCTGTGAAAAACTTATAAAGAAGACTTGTGGTAGAAGTTTCTTCGGGATCGATTATGTTTAGAGTTCCAAATTTATTATTTGAGAAATGGTGATCAATACAAATGATAGGTTTACGAGTTCTAGTTAATTCTGGATAGATGTCAAAAAACCTAACTAAGTGTCTAGCTCCTGCATCAACAATAATGACAGTATCGAAATCTTCTAGGAGGAACTCTTGGGTGAATTGTTCTACTTTTGGTAAGAAATGAAAATTTTCTGGAACTGGATCAGCACAAGCTGAAACCACTTCTTTACCCATGTCTTCAAGTAAAAGTCTCAAAGCTAGATTGCTTCCTGTTGTATCTCCATCTGGTCTATTGTGAGATATTATTACAACTTTTTGGCTTTGTTTTAGTTGTTGGAGTAGTTCTATGAAAAGCTGGTCTTTGTTAGGTAAAGTCATAAATTTGATAAACTGTTTAGTGATGGATTATATAGAAAATTGATTGTTTGTAAACCCTTTTGTGTGTATTCTATGAGAAATTAAGGTATTTGGATGAAAGTTATTTTTATGGGATCAGGAGGCTTTGCTTGTGAGCAATTGAGAGCTTTAGTAAGTGCTGAAGATATAGAAGTCTTGAGTGTCGTAACTCAGCTTAAAAAGGAAGTAGGAAGAAAGAAGGAGTTGAAAGGAACACCAGTTTTCTACTTAGCGAATGAACTTGGAGTGAAGGTATATGAAGCTAGTACTTCTAAAATGATAGTTGATCAGGTTGATTTGGGAGAGGCTGATTTTGTGGTAGTGGCTGATTATGGAGTTTTGCTGAAGGAATACGTATTGGATGCACCTAAGATAGATTGTATTAATGTTCATGGATCTATTCTTCCAAAGTATAGAGGTGCCTCCCCTATTCAATCAGCTTTGCTTGATGGTGTAGAAAAAACTGGTGTTACAATTATGCGTATGGTTAAAGCTATGGATGCTGGTGCCATTTATAAGATTGTTGAGTATAAGATAGAGAAAGAAGATGTGGCTCCTCTATTGTACGAAAAGTTAGCTAAGCTTGGTGCTGAAGCATTAATTGATACATTAAGAGATGTGTATGAAAATGGAACAACTCCAATGGAGCAGGATCACGATAAAGCAACTTATTGTGGAAAAATTAATAAGTCTGATGCTGAGGTTGATTTTATGAAGGAGTCAGCTGTAGAGATATGGAATAAGTATCGAGCTTACTATTTTTGGCCTAAAATATATTTCTTTATGGATGGTAAGAGATTTATTGTTCATGAATGTGAAGTATCTAATGAAGTAGTAGAAAGTGGTAGCTTTGTTATGAAGGACGGAAAAATAGTGGTTGGGACTTCAAATGGAGTTTTGGGTATAAGTAAAATACAAGTTGAAGGTAAACAAGTGATGTCTGCTGATGAGATGTGGAGAGGTTACGAGGCTTTATTTGTTGGTGCTGAAGCTAAATAGATACTAACTAAAAATATAGGATATGCTTGAAAGCTGGTTAGGAAGAAATGATCAGTTAGCATAAGTATGATTAAAGCTATAAGTAGGTTTTTTTGTTCGTCTTTAAATTGGAATAACAAAAATAGAAGACTAACAGTATGGATTGGTCCGAATTTGAGTAAGCTTAGAAGGAAGGTATTGTGTATAGGTTGGTTTTGCCAAGGTTTGTTTTGAAATGGGTTGTATATTATGTTGGTGATCTGTTGAAGTCTTTCGATTAGAAATTCTGGTGACTTTAAGATTATCATTATGATTAGAAGTAAAATTGAAATTGGTATGATGTGTGTTTTTTTCTGAATGAACTTTTCTCCTGTTGCTATCCAATTGGACAGTGAAAAAGTAGTGAATAGTCCTAGGAATTGGGTGGATAGGTATTTACTTGGGTAAGGTGATAAGTAGGTTGAAAGTGTTAATATAGCTCCTAAAATGTTTGGGTGCTGGGATAGTCCATAAGATCTTACTATTCCGTTCGATAGTTTTGATATTCCTTTTGTGGACGAGCTAATTATTGGTTCTCCTAGGAAATGTAAGTTTAGGTCAGTTTGGAGAAAGAATTGGGTGATTGCGATAAGAGCTATTGCAAGTGTTGAAAAGAAGAAAGTTTTTTGAAGTTTTTTAATTTTAGATTGTTGTAAATTTAAAATCAGGAGTGCTCCAGAGAAATACCAAAGTATGTTTTGAGAATAACTGATAAATGAAAATAGAGTCGTGAGTGTGGCAAAAAGTAAAAGGGATTGTTGGATTTTGTTCTTTGGGATAATTTTTAAGTCTTTAGATTTGGAGGTACTAAAAATAAGCAGACTATTTATAAGAACTAGAGCTGACCAAACTGGTAAAATAGTTTGAGCAAAAAGTGAGCTTTTTCCTAGAAAAAAGCTTGGAAACTGTAATTGGATATAAACCCCAGTTAAAGCTGTAACTAGGGTTATATGATTTAGAAGATTTGAAATTTCTGGAAGTTTTTTAATTTGGGCGGAGAGCACGTCCTTGAATTAGTGTATTGATTTTTCTATCTGCGTTTTGGATCGACTGTACCCCGTTGGTTGGGTAATTGTCTATCATTTCTTTAATTATGTTTTTTTGTTTTTCTTGATCTATGATTGGGAGAGATTGTGTTATTCCAATTTGTTGTACAAATGGGTTGAAGATTCTATTTTGACTTTGTGATTCAACCATGTCTCTTCTTGGTGATAATTTAAAGTTGTTATCGTAATAGCTTTCTAGGCTATTTCTGGAGCTTAGATATCCGATCAGTGACCAGGCTGCTTCTGGATTTTGTGAATTTCTGGAAACAGTTTCGGTGTAATAATTTGCAAATACTGTAGGTTGTTCTGTGTCAACTTGAGGAGATGTAGAAATCTTTATGTCTGAAATATCTATAGTTTCAACTCCTTGTCTTTGATATGTGTTTATGAGGGATTGTAACTCTTGATAAAGGTATGTGTAACCAAAAATCATGGAGGTGTCACCTTGAATGAAGCTGGCTAATTCCTTTTCATTGTATGAGAGGTTTGGGTTCCAGGTGTAATTGTCATTTTCTGGATCTGAGAATGAAGTGATGAAATCTAAAGTATCTTGAATTTCTTGGCTTTGGGACATTTCTGATTCGGTTAGGGATCTGTCGTAGAAGTTGCTGTTTGTTTGTAAAGCCAGATTGTAGAATGTATCCATTGACCTTAGAATTGAGCTTCCATCACCTAGTGCAACTCCTGATCTTTGTGATGAAGTGTTGGTAAGTGATCTAGATTGGTTTTGTATTTCTGTCCATGTTTGACCTGGTCTTCCGTCTTGAGGAAGTGTTTGCTCAAAGTGGTTTTGGTTATAGTAAAGGGCTAAATTATCCATTTGAAGTGGTATACCATAAACTTGCTCCGTTTGATTAATGGAGAGTACATTGTCTTGGTAGGCCTGTCCTACGAAGATGTTTTGATAGTCTTCAACGCTTACCAAGTTTGATGGTGCTGGAGATAGTTTAGCATAGTTTGGTGCAACCCATGTATTGTGAACTGATAAAATGTCAGGTCCCCTACCCTCAGCAATTTCGTTTACGATTGTATCGTAATATACTTCAGGATCTGTGAAGTTTTTAAAAATAATGTTTATGTTTGGGTTTGCTTTTTGGTATTCGTTTAAAAGATTTGTGAAATTTGGACTGTTTTCATAAAGCTTGTAGTAGACCAAGTTGGTTGTTGGGAGTTGTGGCTCTTGTTGGCAAGCTATTAAAAATAAAGAAGATAATATTAGGAAAAGTGAGCTTAGTTTTTTCATGATTTTAAGTTATTTGAATATATAATATAGGATTTACTTGGAATGATTTAGGTATTTGTTGTTTTTTTAGGACGACAATTGAGTTGTCTGTTTTATCAGTAAAATTATTAATTTTAGAATTGGGGTGTTTTTATTTGCGTCAATGCAATTATTATTAATGAAGTTTAACTGTTTAATTATGAATAATGTTGCTTTTTTGAAACCTGTGGGTAAGTTTGAAGGTTTTGGATCTAGTTTGGGTAAAAAAGGTGTTGTGGTATGTGAGATGAGATATGATATTTTGGCTGATTTTAGATATAAAGATTATGAAATTATCTTGATAGGAGTTGATGAAACTAACTTAAAAGATATTGAGATGTTTTTGACTAATATAAGCTTTTTTTATGAAGGAAGGATAGTTGTGGTGGATGAAGAGTTTTGTATGAGGAGAAAGCATTTGTTTTTTGAATATAGTGTTTTGGATTATTACTACCTTCCTCTAGATATGAATGAATTTTGCTTGAATTTGGAATGGTTTTTGAAGAAAGATAAAATACACAAACAATGTTATAAGAACCTAATATTGGATAAGGATTCTAGGACAATTTCTAGAGCTGGGAATGTTCTGGGTCTTAAGAATATGGAGTATCGTCTATTGAAATATCTGATGGATAATAATGGTAAAATTTTAAGTAAAGAAAGGATATTGGAGGAGGTGTGGGATATGAATTCATTGGTATCTTCTAAGACAGTGGAGGTTCATATTTGTCGTTTGAGAGATAAAATGGATAGAAATTATGATGAGAAGTTATTGCATACAATCCCTAATACTGGTTATATGTTAAAGTAATATAAAAAAATTTATGAAAGTTAAGGATCATCACTCTGCTGGAGTAGTTGTTTTTAGAGAATCTAAAGATGGTAAGCGCAAGTATCTATTACTGCATTATCCAAGTGGTCATTGGGACTATGCCAAAGGTCATTTAGAAGATGGAGAAACTCCTAAAGAAGCAGCTATACGAGAATTAGAAGAAGAAACAGGAATAGATGATGTCTATGTATATGATGGCTTAATGGTGCCGATGTATTATGAGTACAAAGGTCATGGATTTTTACATAAAAAAACAGTTGATTACTTTTTAGGTAAAACTGAAATGCCTGAGTCAAAGATAAAAATATCTCATGAGCATCAAGGATTTGGTTGGTATTTTTATGAGGATGCTTTGAAAAAATTAACTTTTGATAACGCTAGAGATGTTTTAACTGCTGCTGAAGCGTTCGCGAGATTGCAATAATTCTTTGTATATTTCATTTAGTTGATTTTTGTCTTGAATGTTTGGATCATTTAGAAGGTTCTGAGTTGTTTGGATGGCATAGTTTATGTTTTGTGATTGGCTTGTGAAGTGAAGATTCTGTTTGGCGGCATTGTTGTATTCTTGTAAGTTCTGAAGAACTTTTTGGAATTCATATGCTTTGGAATACTTAGTTATTTTGCTGTAGGGGTACCAATAGTTTTTTGGGTTTATTGCTATACTTTTTTGGTAGGCTTGAATAGCAGCTTGATAGTTTAAGTTTTGTTCGTATAGATCACCTAGATAGTTGAAGGCGTAGGAGTCATAAGGGTTTAGGGTTGTGTGTTTTGAGGCTAGTTGGATTTGTGAGGTGATACTTTGGCTTTGAATGGAGGCTTTTATGAGGGTGTCTTGGTAATTTATATCGTCCAATTTTAATAGAGAAATATGAGGTGATTTGTAAGTAAGGTGATAGGTAAAAAGTAAAGCTGTTAAAGGTAATATTGAAATAATTGAGATGAAAGGAGCCTTACTTATTTTGAAGTTGTAGTTTTGGAAAAGGCTGGAGAGAATAATTATAAGTAAAAAAGAGTTTAAAGGAAGGTTGAAATTGTAGTCGATTTGACTGTGTAGAATTGCTGCGCTTATTGCTAGTAGAGGGCCTGTTTGGGTTAAATATGTTTTGTTTTTAATGATTGGCATTAAGAGTGTGATAATTAGCCCTATAAAAATGATAGTAGCTACTGTTCCTCTTTCTATTTGTACTTTTAGGAAGATGTTGTGAGGGTGTTGGGAGTTTGATAAAGGTATATCTTGTACAGTAGGGAAAATGTATTTGTAAGAGTATGGACCGTATCCTACTACTGGGTGGTCCATCCATAACTCAGGAGCTGTCTTAAAAAATTGTAAGCGTTCTTGGACGGATGTGATTTGTTCTGTTCCTTGAAAGGTGAATTTTTGAGAGAGGTTACTATTTTGCGATTCAACAATAAGATTTGATGATGCGAAGATGATTACTGCAATGAAAATTGTTACTAATTTTTGAATTGAATCTTTTAGATTTTGTTGAGCTAGCTGAATAACTAGGTATAAAATTGAACATAGAGTAAAAGCAATGATTGCTCCACGTGAGTATGTAAATAGTAAGCCGATTGTACCTAGGAGAGTTAGGAAGATTTGAAGCTTGGTTGGCTTGCTGGTCTGGATGGTAAAGATTGATAAGAGTAAGGATAAAGCTGTAGCATTGGGGTAGATTAATCGATGGTCAAAGAAGCTTAAAAACGATCCATATCCCCTTTCTGATGCTAGGTGAAAGACTTGATATAGTATTAGTGTAGACTGAATGACTATATTGAGAGATGCGAGTTTGTATGAAAGCTTTTTAAGATTTAATAAATCTTTTTTTGTAGATATAAGCAGTATCAGTAAAAAAAGAGAGTTAAAATCTTGAGTTATTTCGGCTAATCCTACATTGGGTGTTTTACTCAGAAAATAAGAAATAATTGAGACAATTAAATATAGTAAAGTTATCCACAAGATTTTTTTGGGAACTTGTAAACTAGATTTTTTGTATTTTTGGTATAGCGCTATTGTTAAAATTGAAACTGGTAAAAGTAAAATAGCTTTAATATTGTACTCAGTATTCAAGAAATTTAGAGCTATGAAGGTTCCAGTTAGCACTAATTCTGGTATGGAAAGTCTTTTCAAAATTGTATGCAATGGGCTGGACTTAAAGGTTTGTTTAATGTTACATTACTTTCGAAAATTTGAAATGTAAGATTTCGAGTTTAGGCTGAAGTGGCGGAATTGGTAGACGCGCGGGACTCAAAATCCCGTTCACGCAAGTGAGTGAGGGTTCGATTCCCTCCTTCAGTACCATTGTTACAGTTTGCGATACATCTTGATTGTATTATAATCGAGTTGTTTTAATAAATAACTTAAAAGTATGTTTAGAAAATTATTGTTGTCAGTGGTGGCAGTAATGATTGTTGCTGTACCAACTGTTGTTGGGGCTTATCATTACTATGGTGATCAAGGTTATTACACTACTACTTACGAGGCAAGAGAGGTTTCTGAGTACGTTCCTTACAGAAAATATGTGTGTGATGATGATTACTATCCTAGGTATCATGAATATGGTTACTATGGTTATGGATACGAGAATTATAGAAATTGTTACTATAAAACTGATTATAAACTAGAAACTAGAACGGTTAGAGTTCCTGTTAGAAGGTACGTAAATACTTCTACTAGGCATAACTATGGACAGTCGACTCATACTAGAAGAGTTTATAACGTACCAAGTTATTATAATGAATACAGGTATGATAATGTTTATTATCCAAGAAACTCAAGAAATGTAGTTGAATACTATGGATATTATTATGATATCTAGTATTTAGTTTTTGAAGATTGTAAGCTCTAGCTTTTATGAGTTAGGGCTTATTTTTTGTCTTCTTTTTCTATTGTGGGTTATGGCAAATCTATGAGCTTCATCTCTTAGTTGTTGAACTAGTAGTCTAGTTGGCGAGTTGTTTGGAAGTTGTATTGGTTCCATCGCTTCGTTGTAGATAGTTTCGTTTCTTTTGGCTAAACTGATGAATGGTATGCTGGACTCGAGTTGGTGTTTAACTTTTAAGCTTGAGGATAGTTGTCCTTTTCCTCCATCTATGATGATTAAGTCTGGTTTTTGGCTGAAGGAAGGATCGGGTTTCAGTTTAGATATGTAAAAGCCATATTTGTATTGATTGTTTTTAATTGATTGAAACATGAATTTTTTAAGATCTGGATTGTCAGTTAGAGCTTTTCTTTGCTTGAATTTTTTGCAAAGCTTTATGACGAAAGGAACTACTAGATGTTCGAGTGAGGATACTTGTATGTCGTGGATGAGTATGTCTTTATTCTCTGTGATTTCGTAATTTATTGTGATTACTGCTTCTTTGTCTGGATTTTTTAATATATATTGATTCTTTTTATTGGAAGATTTAAATCCTTTTGGGATTTGAGTAAGGTATTTTAGTCTTCTTGATATAACTTCATTCATACTTTTGAAATCATCTATATCTCCTTTTTGTAGAGATTTAATATTGAAAATTCTGTAGTGAGATTTAAGCGGTTCACCATTATGAAATACTACCATGCTGGCTACAGTATGGTTCCCTTGTAAGTGAGAGATATCATAACACTCAAGTCTTTGTGGTTTTTTTGGTAGTTCAAGTAAATCTTTTAGTTCTTGAGAAATTTTATCGAAACTTCTAGCTTCTTGTGACATCCATTTAACCTTCATTTGTTTAGAAAAGTTTTCAACATTTTTAGTAGCTAATTTAAGTAGTTCTCTTTTACGTCCTTTTTGAGGAACTTTGATTGTGATTTTTTTTTCGTAGATTTTACTTAGGTAGGCTTCTAGTAGCTCTTGTTGGTTGCAAGGTTCAGGTATGATGATTTCTTTAGGTGGGTTTGGGTGTTCGGAGTAATACTGTTGAATAAATGAGGCAAAAGCTAATGAGAGGTTTGATGTGGAGTCGTCTTGGATTTGGTTTTCTGAGAGAACTAGATTTTGGTTGTTTACCACTTTTCCTCTTCTCACCTGGAAGACATTACATAGGAACTTTTTATTGGAATGAATAATGTCTATTAAATCCATATTTTCTTTTAGATTAGCTGAGGTGATTTGTTGTTTTTCGAGGATTTTTTCTAGAAGTAGAAGTCTATCTCTCAGTTTGGCAGCTTTTTCAAATTTTTGTTCTTGTGCAGCTTGTCTCATATTTGAATCTATTTTGTTGAGTAAGGAATCATGCTTGCCCTTAAGGAAGGAAATAATTGAGTCGATGAGTTGTTGATATTCTTTGGCTGGTAGATCACATATGCATGGAGAGTGGGCTTCGTCGATTTCTTTGAATATGCATATTGGTTTGTCTGGATGTTTTCCCTTTTTGGTTGATTGGACGCTAAGTTCACATTGTGGGTATGGGAGTAGGTCTTTGATTAGCTTGAAGGTTTTTCTAATGTCTTTTGAAGAAGTGTATGGTCCTATGTAGGTGGCTTTATCTTTTTGGATTTTTCTGGTTATGAAAAGTTTTGGGAATTCTTCTTGAGTTGTGATTTTTATGTATACAAAATTTTTGTCATCTTTCATTAAGATGTTGTACTTGGGCTTGAGTTTTTTAATTAGATTGGTTTCTAAGAAAAGTGCTTCTAGCTCTGAATCTACTACTATGTACTCAATGTCCTCTACTCTCTCTAATAAGGCAGGTAATTGAATGCGTTCGTCCCCGCTTTTGTTAAAGTAGTTTGAAACTCTGTTTTTGAGGTCTTTGGCTTTACCTACATAAATGACTTTTTCATCTTCATCTAAAAATTTATAAACACCTGGAAGGTGAGGGATCTTTTTAAGTATGGCTGAGATATGTTTGTTTTTATCCATTAAATCAGTGATATTATTATTGTTATTATACAAGTGGATATATGAACCTACAAATGTCAGATCAAGATAGATTGGTTAGAGAGTGGTTTGGAAAGTCTGAAGTTGTTTATGATATTGATTTTTTGAAAAGGTTAGAAAAGATGAAATTGATTTTTAGGTTGTTGCCCTTCGTTAAGAATATTGGTGTTTGTAATAGTATTGCTCTTGGTATGGCAGATGAGAAGAGTGATATTGATTTGTTTGTAGTTACAAGGGCAAATAGACTTTATATTACTAGGGTTTTTTTGGTTGTTTTATTTCAGCTTTTAGGAGTTAGACGCCATGGTGATAAAGTTTCAGGTAGATTTTGTTTGAGTTTTATGGTTGATGAGGAAAGTTTGAATATGGCAAATTTGATGATCAAAGATGATTATTATTTAGAGCTTTGGAGGCGAAATATTTGGTGGATTTATAAAGATGATGAAATCTTTGAGAAGTGGGTTGATGTAAATGAGTTGAGATTTGCTCAAAGTATTTATGATTGGGATAAATTTAAGATTATACAGGTGCTTGAAAAAGTTTGTGATAATTTTTTGGTAGATAAACTAGAGTCTTTTCTTGGTAGATTGCAACGTTTGTATGCTCACAAGAAATATGTACAAAAAAAATTCCCCAAAGGTGTAATCTTTGAGGAAGGAGTTGTAAAGTGTCATGATATGGACGCTCGATGGGATATAAGGAAATTTGTTAAGGAGAATCTATAACTTCAGTTTGTTCTTTTTTAGTTAATATGTCTTCTAGGAAGATGCTTAGGATGGCGGTAAGAGGTATGGAGATAATTATACCCACGAATCCTAAGAATTTATTACCAATTAACATGGCAAGTATAACTACTACTGGATTTAGGCCTGTGGCTTTTTTCATAATGATTGGTACGAAAAGATTGTTTTCAAGCCTTTGAATTACAAAGTAAAGAATAGTTACCCAAAGTAACATGCTCCCCCCTTGATTGATTGCAACTGGGATTGCAGCAATTAAACCTATCCACGGTCCAACTACTGGGATTAGTTCGGTTACACCTGCGATTAAAGCAAGAGTGAAAGCATAATCTGTTCCTAATATAAGCAGTCCTAAGTAAGTAAATGCTCCAACTACTACCATGAGTATGATTTGACCTCTTAGCCAGTCCCCTACTTTTTGTTTGATGCTATTAATTTTAGTAGTGATGTATGTTCCGTATTTGTTTGGAGAGATTCTTAAAATGAATTTATCTATTTCTTGTTCTTCCACTGTCATGAAATAAGTAAGTACAAGTACAAGTAGGAAGTTACTTAAACCACTAGAGATACTCTTTAATGTTTCAAAGAAGTTTCCAGCTAGTCCGCTAAGTTCTCGGCTATAGTTTAGAAGTTGGGTTTGAATTGTTTGGCTGAAATTAACTCCTTCTAATTCCGCTCCTATTTCATTTACGAAAGGCTGAATGAAGGCTGGAACTCTTAAGTTTCCCGTTGCTAGATTTTCAAACAACAAGCCGATCTTACTACCTAGATCTAAGAGTTGGTCGGAAAGCAAAGGTATCATACTGTAAATGAATAAGCACAAAATAGTGATAAGCAATAGCATGATCAAACCTGCCGAAATTCCTCTAGGTATCTTGTACTCTTCAAGTTTATCGACTGTTGGATCTAAGGCTGCTGCAAAAAGTAATGATACTAAAAATAAAATGATCACATCGCTTATTTCAGCTAAAAAGTCTTTGAAAACGATAAGTAAGAGGGCAACTATTAGAACTTTGGTAATGTTTGATATCGAGAAGAAGAATTGCTGTTTTTGGTTCACTTCTTCAGTAGGAAGTGAAACTTGTTCAACTGGTTCATTGTTTGTGTTTTGAGCTTCGAGAATAATCTCGTTGTATTTTTTTTTGGCAACTTTTGCTGCTCTTTTGATTTTTTTTATTACCATTTTAAGAAGTAAAGAATAATTGAATAAGATTTATTATAGCCCAGGCCGACATACTTAAGATAAGACCTGTGATGGCATTCTTGATGTAAGATTTACCTTTGTCAGTGTCTGAACCGGAAAAACTGTTAATAAGATAGTAGTATCCGCCTAGTATTACAAATAAAAGGGATAAGACTCCACTTAGGATTGTCAGTAGCTCAAGAGAGTAAACTATGAATCGTGGTACGTAGGCGAAACGGATCCTTCCTGTGATAATACTACATCCTAATATGTCGTTTTCTGTGAATTGTGGGTTATCGACATCTGATGGGCATGTGTAGGTTGTGCTGGATGGGTTTTGCAGGTATCTGCCAAGGTAGTCAGTAGCACATTTAAACCTTTGGTTAGAGGTTGGGTCGCCACCTATTCTAAAATCGTATAACTGTTCAAATTCTTTCATGATTATAGTACAGCTGTAGTTGCTTCTGAAGTCTTCATTTACTTCAGGTATAATGCTTATCCCCTGTGCATGTGCAGGTATGGAGATAAATATCGTGGCAAGGATTGCAAATAAAAGTTTTTTCATATGATTTTTTATCATATTATTATAGCATTAATCATAACACATGTATATGGGTAGCAATTTAGAAAAAATGTGTTATAGTTAGGGAAATAAATGTTACTTATATGTTACCAATTATAGCGATTGTTGGGAAACCAAATACTGGAAAATCAACATTGTTTAATAGACTTATCGGAAAAAAGAAATCTATTACATTTGATGAGGCTGGTACTACTAGAGATAGAGTTTTTGAGAATATGGAGCTTCGTGGGAAGAAATTTCTTTTAGTAGATACTGGTGGTTTAGACTTTTCCTCTGATAAGGATAGTATTGATTTTGACATTAAAAGACAAAGTCTCGTAGCGATTGAAGAAGCGGATGCAATCATGTTTGTAGTTGATTCTACTAAGCCACTTAGTTCTGATGATCAAGAAGTTGCAAATATACTAAGAAAGTCTGGTAAGAAGGTTATTTTAGTTGGTACTAAAATAGATAACCAGCTTTCTGAAGAGTATATACATGAAATGCATCGTTTAGGATTTGATGATTTTGCTAAAGTTTCAGCTATACATAAGAAAGGTTTAGAAGATCTATGGTATAGGCTTGAAGATTTAGTTGATAGTTTTGAGTATGAGGTTGATCATGAATACGATTCTGCAACCAAACTTTGTTTTATTGGACGACCTAATGTAGGTAAATCATCTTTGATGAATAGTTTGTTTGGTGAAGATAAGGTTTTAGTTTCAGATGTTTCTGGTACCACTAGAGACTCAGTTTACATGCCATTCAAGTACGAGGATAATGACTACGTGCTAATAGATACTGCAGGTATTAGAAAGCGTGGTAAGTTAAGGTTCTCAAAGATAGAGAAATACAGTGTGATTAGAAGTTTACAGTCTCTTGAGGAAGCCGATATTGGTGTTCTGACAATGGATTGTAGTGAGCCTTTGAAGAAGCAAGACTTGAGAGTTGCACAGTATGTATTGGAGGCTAAGAAAGGTTTAATTATTGTTTTAAATAAAGCTGACTTAGTGAAACCAGAGGAGAAAAATAGAATTATGTATCAATTGCATAAAAAGATGCCTTTTGCATACTTTGCACCTGTGATTTTCACTTCAGCTCTTTCAGGTAAAAATACTGAAAAGATTTTGGAGATATCTGCTAACATTAAAAAAGAAAGACAGGTTAAGGTGCCTACTAGAGATTTGAATTACTTTATGGAGAATGTTTTTCAAGAGCATTATCCAGGTGAAGGTGTAAGATTTAAGTTTGCTGAGCAAGTTGATATTGAACCACCTACATTTTTGGTATTTGCTAAAGGAGCTGATGATCTACACTTTTCATATCAAAGGTATATCGAAAATAAGATCCGAGAAAAGTTTGGTTTTAACGGAACAGCAATAAGTGTGAAATACAAAGATAGTAAAAAAAGAAAAAAGCCTACTAAGTAAGTAGGCTTTGGAATCTAGTTGAATCGTATTGTTCTTGTTTTGTGTGCTTCGTATATAAGTTCGAAGAACTCTTCTTTGTCTACCTCTTGATGGGCGCAGAACTTAGTATATGGATTGATACTAAACGATCCAAAGTATTTTTTAGTGAAGTTACTATTGTTTAGCTGCTCTAGTGCAAGTCCTGCATATGGTGTGTACCAATCATAGTTTGAGTCTACAGCTGTATCCTGGAATGGCCTCTGGGTTAGGTAGTAGTCCATTAAATAATTGTTTTTCGCTTGGGTTTCTAGGTTGGCTATCTCGAAGAATAATTTATAAAGCTCTCCTCTTGTTATGATTTGTTCAGGTCTAAATTCTTTTTCTAGGTCTTTGTTTTCATATCCTGATAGGATCATATTATCCTTGTCATAGAATTGTATAGTTTTTATGAATGGAAGAATCCAATTATTTGATTCTATATCTGTAAACCCTAATGAACCATCAATGTTTGGATTGTATTTTTGCATTTTTAAATCAAATAGTTTTACTAAAGATGAGAGAGCTTGGGCTCTAGTAACCTCTTTATCTTTAGTGAATATTGTTTGATTATTTTTTAATAGGTTTTGGTCATCGGCAAATATAATTGCATCACATAGATTTGAATCATATTTTACATCAGTGTAGCTAAGACACTTTTTGTCTTGGATGACATTTGAGGTTATGTTAACTGGCATGTGAGAAGGATTTCGAACTACGTTGATAGAACCTTGGTAGTTTTTTTGATATCCACTTCGTGAAGATAGTGTGACTGTATATTCGTAGTTGCCTTCTAAAACACTATTACTATTATAGTTTTTACCATTCCAAGATAGTTTCCAGTTATTTCTACCATTTGGAAGATTATTTGCGGATTGAGAATATATAGTTTGATTGTTTTTTGTATCTTTAATAGATAGTGTTGCTGAATTTTGTGTTTGGAATTCTTGACCAAAATTAAAATTGAAATATGCAATCTGATTTAGATCTGGATTTAGGTTATTTCGAGTTACCTCTAATGAAGTGTATGGACTTTGAGGATTTGGATTGTATGGGATTGGAGGGTTTGGCTGATTAGGGTTATCATTTCTATATCTAGAATTAGCCTGTACTTGTATCTCGTAAGTTTTGTTGTTTTTTAGATCGGTGGATAGAATAATATCTTGTTCGTAGTATTGGTTTTGAGTTGGTTGGAAGGTAACAGTTAATGTTTTAGATGATCTGGCTTTTATAACTGTGGTGCGACCAGTTGCATTTTGAAGTTTGGCTGTGAATGGTTTTTGTATATTTGATGGAAGTTTAACTTCTACATCAAATGAGTTTGGATTGCTTATAGTTACTTTTTTGCTTGTACTTGAGTTGCTTGATGTTTGATTGAAGATAACTCTATTGGAAGATAAATTTAGACTTCCCTCTTTGCTTTCGGAAGTATTGTTATCTGAATTTGATGAGCCTTTAACTATCATGTTGATAGTATTTCGAGATGGATCAGATGTGTTAACTGTAAAGTTTTGACTAAAGCTACCTTTGTTTTCAGGTGAAAATTCTACTGTTATTATTCCAGTTTGGTAAGCGTCTAGTTTAGTAGGATGAGAGATTACTCGGAAAGGTTGTTTAAGTTGGCTTGTCGAGATGTTGATTGGAAATGAATTGTTATTTCTAATTTGGATGTCTGTTGTTGAGTTGCTTCCTGAGGTTTTTTCTCCAAAATTTATGCTGGTTTCTGATACTGATACTCCGTTATTGTTAGTGTTAGAGTAAACTGTTGCTGATAGATTTATATTTTTTGTTTCTTTTGTGTCGTTATGTTGGATTCTCATAATAGAATCAAAATTTCCAGTTTCTGCAGATTTGAAGTTAACTGATATGTATGAACTTGAGTTTGCAGGTATGACTATGTAAGAAGACCCAAGGTATTGGAAACCATTTTTTGGATATTGTTGAACGTAAATAGTTTTTTCTCTATCTGATGTGTTTTTAATACTAAAAGCTTGTGTTGCTTTTGTGTTGGTTGTTGTTTCGAAAGTTAGAGTTTGGTTGTATGGGAAAACTTCCAAACTGCTGTCCGAGCTAAAAGGACTGGCCATGATTAATGAAGGAACTAGGATTATGGCTAGTGACGTTAGGGTGGCGATTTGTGTTTTGAATTTTTTAAACATTTATTCTATTAAATTAAGAGGAAACTATATGTGGTTTGACGACTTTAGTCAAGGTTGTAGATGTTTCTTTTTAGTTTTCGTATTTCTTTTTTCAATGGGAATAAGTTTGGTTTAGAAATTTCTTTTGGTTTAATTTTGAAGAGTTGTGATAGATCTGTAGTTTGGTTCTTGAATAATGATTTGAAAGGTGGGATTGCTTTGCAGTAAACTTCTTTTTTTAGTCTAATGCTTTCCAGTATTGGGAGACCAAAACCTTCGTAGTTGCTGGGGTAAATTGTGGCAATAGAGTTTCGTATTAAGAAGTGTTTTTCTTTATCAGATATATTGGACAGTATTTTTATATTGTTAGATTTTTGTAATTTTGTTTTGGTGAACGTCGCATCTACTTGTCCAATGATTAATAAGTTTTGGTTGCTGTTTGTGAATTTTTGAATTAATGACTTGAAGTCTTTTCTTTTTTGAATTGTTGAAATAGAGAGATAGTAATTTTGGAACGGGAGTTTAGTTGTTTTTGTTGGAAGTTTCTTTGGTAAAGTTGGGTGAATAATTTTAATTTTTTTTGATTCATTGAAGTGATTTGTTAGTTCTGATTTAGTAAATTTTGAATTTGTGAGTATTAAATCTGATTCGAAGAAAAGTTTTTTAGGTTTGCTTAAAAAAAATAATAATCTGGATTTGAGGGAAAATTGATTTGGAAATTTCAAAAATGCAATGTCGTGAAAGTATTGAATTGTTTTGAGGTAGTTATCATGTGGTCTTGGTCTAATGTCAGGTGAAAACAAGATGAATTTTGAATTCAGTTTTAGGATTTTTGATAATTTTGGCCCAAGATTTAAATACCACAAGATGCTTAAGATAAAGTTTCCATAGCATGTATGTATGTGGTTTACATTCTTTTTTGTAAGCCAATGTTGTGGTAATTCTTTGTGATCTTTTGAGTTTGTCCAAAGGGTTATAGGTTCATCTGACTTTGATTGTTTTATAAGCTCGTTTATCCAGTAGTAAGATGATTTTGTAACGCCGTTATGTTTGAAGTCTTGGAGTGCTCTAAGATCAATGACTAGATGATTCTTATGCCATTTCTTTTTTGTGTTTGGCATAAGCTTTTTCTAGATTTGATTTTAGTTTGTTTTGAAAGATTTGCTTGGAGAAAGTTTTTGCGTGTTCCTTGATAATATTTTTGTTGAATTTCCTCACTTCAAATTCTTGAATGGCTTGGTTTAAATCTTGTGTTGTTTGGTTTTGAAAAAAGACACCAGTTTGATCTGAGACAGTTTCTTTAGCGCCACCTTTATCGAGGGCTATAACAGGAGTTCCAAATGATTGGGCTTCTAGTGGAGTTATTCCGAAATCTTCTTCTTGAGGGAAGATTAAAGCATTTGCGTGCTGTAGGTATTGGTTTTTAGTTTCGTTATCAACAAAGCCTAGGAATTTAGTATTGGGATTGGTGTTTAGTTTATGGAGTTTTTTTGTCATATTTCCATCTCCTATAATGATTAGGTTTTTCTTGTTTTGATTAAAGGCTTTTATGATTAGATCAAACCTTTTGTATGAGATTAATCTACCAACTGCAATATAGTAATTAGATTCTTTTGGCTTAGGGTGATTTTTTGAAGAGATTTTTGTACCTGGATGAATTACTATTGAATCCTGCTTATAATATTTTTTTATTCTTTTTCTTACATTTTCAGAATTAGCAAAAAACTGATCAACTCTTTGGCTTGCAAGGTAGTCCCACATTCTTAGTTTATGCAATTGGTTTGTGGCTAGTTTTTTGATGAAATTTGGAAGTGGGAAGTTTTTAATATAGTTATGACAATCATTCCATACGAATCTCATGGGAGTATGGCAATAAGAAACATGTAGAGTTTCTGGTTTGGTAATTACTCCTTTAGAACAGGCAACGCTTGAAGAAATAATCATGTCGTATGAAGAAAGGTCAAAATTTTCAAAAGCTAAAGGCATTAAAGATATAGCTATTTGATGTTTGCGATTGAGTAGTGGGAGTTTTTGTATAAAAGATGTTATAACTTTTTTGTCTTTAAGTTCTGGAAAGTTTTTAGGTTTAAAAACTGATGTATATATATGAGCATCAGGGTAAACTTCTAACATATCTAAAACTACCTCCTCTGCTCCCCCCCTTGATGTAAGCCAATCTGTAACTAATGCAACTTTCATAATCCACTTATTTTCTTAAATACTAGTGGATAGTTTTAGATTTGCAAGCGGTTACTCGGCTAGTTTGTCAGTGGCATGAGCTTTGAATAGTTTAACTACATTATTGTCTGGGTCTCTTTTAAGTAGGCGTTCACATATTTCTTGAACTTCTTTGTATCTCCCCTCTTTGTACCACATACCTATAAGCTCTAAAATGACCTCTTCGTCTTTAGCAGCCATGCTAGACCTGTATTTATCGGCTAAGATAAAGGTGAGGTTTCCTGTTTTTCTTTGCAGTAAGAATGAGACATATATTACCATCATAACTATTAGTCCAATTGCGGATAGTTGGCTGATTGTTTTAAGGTTTTGAAGTGGAATGTTTGGTGAATTAACTATTTTAGGTAACTCTAAGGATAAGTTGAATAAAGCATGTATTATTAAACTTATTAGAAAACCTTTTAGGACATATTTTTTACGGAATTTTTCGTAGTCAGATGGTTGTACAAATTTTCCCTGTAGTTTTTCAAAATCTAAAAAGTCTTTAGCAAATTTAGATATTCCGTAGTAGTAAGTAAATATGCATGTGAACATAGTGTGACCAACTGTTGTTATAAAGGTTCGGCCAATAAATAGTGTGATTAAACCTTTGTATGAAGTTCCAATTCCTAAGCTAGTGTAATCTGAAAAGTATTTTATGTTTTCTGCAAAAGCAAAACCTAGCCCTGCTGCAATACCTAGTTTTAGGGCGTCGTTGATTGTTGTGATAAGTTCTGGATTTCTTTTGTCTAGTTTCTTTACTACAAAGAATTTAATAAATTCTTCTGTTAGGGCTATGAATATGTAGAATAGAATTGACCAGTAGGCAATATTTCTACTTGCTAGAGAAGTTTTTATTGAACCTACAAAGTCTGGAATAGTGGCAGTACTAATGAGGTACTGGTAGGTAAGTTGGTATAGAAAAATAGGAAGAACTGTAAGTGTACCCCCGAGGAATATAAGTATGAATGTTTTGTAGTTTTTGTCTCTTCTTAGTTTGAAATGAAGAATTGAAAAAGCTACTAGAGGTGCAAACAAACCTAATAATACACTCAATGTATTAAAGTTTTGGAATATACTAAGTAGATTTTGTAGGATTGGGTGCATTAAGATAGGCTTTTAGCTTCTTCTATTGTTTGAGTTATGCTGATAACTTGGTCAAGTCCCACAACATTAAAGATATCTCTTATGTTTGCTGCAGGTTTGGCAAGAATTAACTTTGAGTTTTTAGCTTGAAGCTGTGTGAAAAAGTCTGAAATGTAACCAATACTTTTACTATTTAGATAAGAAACTTTTTCAAAATCTATGATTAAGCTTGAGTTTTCTGGTAATGCTTCAATAACTTCATAAACTTTAGGTGCAAATGCATCTACATTTGATTCATCAAGTTGTCCCTCTAATGTAATGAGTTTGATTTTTTTATCTGATTGGACACTTATTAGGTCTGAAATTGTATATGTAATATCTGCCATTTTAATTATTTAAGATTATATGTGTTGGATCATTGTTTACCTCAGTTTGAAATTTTGGGTCGTGGAGGTTTTTAGTTACTGTGACTCTAAGCCCTCCTCCTTCTCTATCTTCAACTTCAAGTTTATCGGTCCACTTATCAACAATGAAAGCAAGCCCCCTACCTCTTATTCCTAGTTCAGTTAATTTTTTATCTTTATTTTTGTTCATAACTTCTAGCACTTCTTTAGCAGTTTTGGCTTCTGGGTTGGTTCCATTATCCTCAACTGTGATTTGAATGGATTGATCTGGGTTAGTTAAAAATGTAATGAGGATTTTATCGTCTTTATCTGAACCATGTTCAATAGCATTATTGCATAACTCATCAACAACTGACTGAAATCTATAAGCCCATGTTTCCGAAAAATCAGTCATATTTCGAATCAAAGCTAAGGTGAAATCTCTAATTCCAGACATAAAATAAGCATTCGTAGGAAGTTGAATTTTGATCTCCGTTGGGGTGTTCGGCGTTTGTTGTTTGTTCATGAGTAATGATTTATCTATATATTATAACTCTAAACTGGTCTTATGACAACAAGAATAAAGTTATAATTTCAGTATTAATAACTATACTTTGAGCATAATTTAAGATTGTATATTTTGAAAAAGATTTGCTTAAAAGGACTTTTTATATTTGTGTTTTTGTTTTTTAATTCATTTTCAGTTGTTCTTGCTACTTCCATGTATGAGTTGAAGGTTGTAGATACTATTTTGGGTGAAGATACTTTTTACTCTTTTGAGAGATGGGAGGGTTCTGAAGAATACAATGGAGATTATTTTTTAGCATTGAGAAAACCTGACCTTAGTTTAGTTAAAGTTAAAGATGTTGATATGGATAGTATTGAATCTTTAACACCTTACAGACTGGATAGTTCACTTTTGGATGTATCTGGGAATTATGATTTGTTTTTACTTGAGCAAGGTGAAAGATACAGCGAAATCTTATTGAGAGACGGTTTTATGGTTGTTGAGTCTGTTTCAGGTGAATCAGATAATTTTGATATTAGTAAATGGTTGGGAGCTAATATGTTTGGCTTTGGTGGTGATGAAATACTCTTAGCTCAAGCAGAAATGAATCGATTTGATGTGGAAGATTTACCTTCTGTAGTTGAAGTTCAATCTCCTGTAACTTTTACGGTTCAAGCGCTTGATGAGGCCCAGGAAGATGACGTATCGTATACTGGAACAATTAAGGTAGAAGCTTTGAATGACTCAAATGCTGTCACACCTAATGACTATACTTTTGTTTTGCAAGATGCTGGAAGACATAGGTTTGTTGAATCGTTGGTATTTAATAGTGTTGGAACGAAAACTTTGAAAATCACTGATGTCGATGATGAAGATATTACAGCTGAATTTAATGTTGAGGTTGTAGATACTGATGCTTTGAATGATGAAGAAACGTTGCTACAAATAGAATCACCTACTTCTACAGTTTATTCTGAAAATAGAATTTTAGTTAAAGGAACTACAGAGCCTGGTCTTGAAGTAACGGTTTTAGAAGGTGGAGCTGATTTTGTAAGTTTTGATGCAGGAGTTGACGGTTCTTTTACTGAGCTCCTCCCAGCTCTTGAGGATGGATTGTATGAGTTTCAGTTTAGAGTTAATGAAACTTTAAGTTCAGTCTATAATGTTGAGATTAGAACTGGTGGAGTGTCTATAAGAAGCTTTGAGCTAAGTAAATTGGAGGTAGCGCCTGTTGAGTTAATTGATGTTGAACTAGAGTTAAATAATAATGCAAACTCTGCTTCTGTTATGCTGAATGGAGTTCGTACTGATTTGTTTAAGCAAGATGTAACGGGGACTTTTTATACTGGTCAAATTACTGCTCCAGTGTCAAATGGCCAGTATCCTGTTAATATAATGGTTGTCGATGATGTTGGTAATCCTTCAACCTTAGAGACGGGAGTTAGTATAACTGTTGGTGGTGAAGTTCAAGAAGAAGATGATAGTTTGCTAGGTAGTGGTATGGAGATCACAGGTCTTCAAGGAGAGTCTTTGGATAAGCGTGTTAGGTTAACCTGGAATGCTCCTGCAGGAGTTAATGTTTTGTTTTACTCTATCAAGTTCGGGGAATCCCCTACTGCTCTTACTTCTTTTGTTGATACAATAGGAAGTAATCCTGAATGGTTTGTGCCTAATCTAGAAAATGAGGTTAATTATTATTTTCAAGTATTTGCGGTTGATCAGGATGGGAATGAGGTAGCTGGGAGTGATATTATATCTGTGGCTCCTGGGAGACCAGATAATACAAGTTTGATGGGTGCTTCGGACGTAGATACTACATCTGAAACTGGTCCGGGTTTGGTTTTATTGTTGTTGTTCTCTATGAGTGTTGGTTTGATAATACGGTTTAAAAATATTTAGGCGTATGATAATGCTTTTGCGTTTTTGAGAAGTTTAGCTCCACTTTTACCAAGTAGTGTTACGACTTCTTCTTCTGTGAAAATGCTGAACTGCTCTACTGTTTCTATTCCGTATCTTTTAAGAGCTGCCACTGTGAATCTACCCATACCTGGTATATTGTTTAAAGGTTGTTGTTTGCGGGTTATTCGAATGATGAAATTTTTCATATTTGTTTGTTAAATCTAAAATCACTATAGGTGAGTGAAGACTCACCGTCAATATTAATTTTCAAATAAAATGTAAATAGTATATGATTTGTTTAATTTAAGATGTTTAAAGTGAATATTGTAAATTTTATTGGAACTTTGATTTATGTTTTGTACTCAATACTTGTAATTCTTTTAACGGCTAGGGTGATTTTGAGCTGGTTTCCCCATAAAAGTACTTTTGTTTCGGAATTTTTAAATGACGTTACTGATCCTATTTTGAAGCCTGTTCAAAAGATTATACCTCCTATTAGTGGGATAGATTTTAGCCCAATCATTGCTTTCTTTTTATTGAGAGGTCTTTATAGTTTGGTTATGATAATTTTTATTTCTATAACTTCTGGTTTATAAGATGTTTTTGTTTAATTCTCTAAGTGGTGAAAAAGAAAAGTTTGTTGCAATAGGTGATATTGTGAAAATCTATTCATGTGGTCCAACTGTATATGGTCCACCTCATATAGGTAATGCTCGTGCTGCTTTAACTGCTGATTTTTTAAGGGATGTGTTAGTTTTCTTAGGTTATGAAGTGAAGTTAGTATCTAATTTTACAGATATTGATGATAAGATGATTAATAAAGCTAAAGAAAGAGATATAGAGGTAAGTGAATTAGCAAATGAAATGTCTGAGGTGGCCAAAAGAAGTTTTGGATCTCTTAGGATTAGTGAGCCTGATGAGAGGCCATGGGCTACAAAGCATATTGAAACGATTATAAGTATGGTTAAGAAGTTACTGAAAGATGGATATGCATATGAAGTGAAAAGTGATGGAATCTACTTTAGAGTTGAGAAGTTTTCTGAATACGGAAAGCTTTCAAAGCAAGATTTAGATTCTTTGAATATTGGTGAAAGAGTCGATGAAAATAAAGGTAAGGAAAATCCAAGAGACTTTGCTTTGTGGAAGTATAAAAAAGATGGAGAACCTTTTTGGATTGATAGTGATGGAGAGATTAAAGATGGTCGACCTGGTTGGCATATAGAGTGTTCTGCTATGATTAAAGATACTCTAGGTGAGAGCATTGATATACACGTTGGTGGATTAGATTTAAAGTTTCCTCATAATGAATGTGAGATTGCTCAAAGTGAATGTGTTAATAATAAGAAACTAGCTAACTTCTGGGTTCATAATGGTTTTCTAAATATGGATGGAGATAAAATGTCTAAGTCTTTGGGGAATATAAAGAGCGTCATTGATTTAGTTAAGGTGTATGATCCATTGGATTTGAGGTATTTTCTGATGTCTGTTCATTATAGAAGTCCATTAGATTTTACTGATAAAAACCTGAAGCAGGCATCTGAATCTAGATTCAGAATACAGAATTTGTGGGATAGATTTTTGGATATGAATTTAAATTATGTAGATGAGCCTGTTGATTACGATGAAGAGGTTATAGATAAATTTAAAGAGGCTTTAAGTGATGATATGAATATATCTAAGGCATTGGCGCAGGTGAATGAGTTTATAACTGAAGTTAATGCTGATTTAGATGCTGGAGATTTAAGTGATGAAGAGTTAGAGATTTTTAGGGACACTCTACTTAAGATGGATCAAGTTTTGAAAGTTATAAGATATGAAAAAGATCAGCTGAATGAAGAGCAGCAAAGATTGTTTGATAGACGTGTTGAAGCAAGAGAATCTAAAGATTATGAGCTCTCTGATAAACTAAGGGATGAGTTGCTGAGTGTTGGGGTGCAAGTGTTGGATGGAAAGGATGGAACAACTTACAGGCTTATATAAAGTATTCGTATATGTCTGTAATGTTTCCTGCGCCCATAGTTATTATGATATCGTACTTTGTATGATTTTCTTTAATGTATTCGGCTGTCTTTTTAAGCCCCTCTATATGGAGTGCGTTTTTAGAGTTATGATTGATTTTATCAACCAAGATTTTTGCGCTAACTTCTTGAATATCTTTTGCAGTGTCTCTTACTTGGTATATGTCAGGAATTATAACTTGGTTAGTATTAGCAAATGATTCTGCAAATCCTTTTAAGAAGTGTTTAGTTCTGTTGAATTGATGAGGTTGAAATACGGTAAGTAATTTTTTGTTGGGATATTTGTTTCGGAGTGCTTGTAGCGTAGCTTTTATTTCTGTGGGGTGATGTGCGTAATCGTCTATGAATATAGTATTTTTAAATTTTGTTTGCTTGTACTCAAGTCTCCTCCAGCTCCCGTTGTAATGGCCTAGGCTTTGTTTGGCTTTGTCTGGGTCTACATTTAAAGCTTGGGAGGCTAGGAATGCATTCTGAGCGTTCTCTTGGTTGAATTTTCCAGGGATCTTTAGTTCAAATAGCTTAGGTTCTTTCCAAGATACAACTTTTGTGTCATTTTTGGGTTTGATTTTTTGGATGACATCTTCTGGAGCAATGAGTGTTCCATTAGGTTTTATGTTTTGGGTAATGTCTTGGAAGGTTTTGTAGTAATTTTCGGCAGTTTTGAAATGGTCTAAGTGGTCAGGCTCTAAGTTGTTTATTACTAGAATGTCAGGATGGAAATTCAAGAATGAGTCTTTATATTCGCAAGCTTCAATGATTAAATACTCAGAACTACCTACTCTGAAATTGGTTCCGTTTAGTTCTTGGGTTTTTGTTCCAATGACTACGTTCGGGTCAAAGTTTGTTTCGATAAGAATTTTACTAAGCATTGCTGTGACGGTTGATTTTCCGTGAGTACCGGAAATAGCTAGTAGTTTGTAATTTTTGGAAAATTCCCCAAGGGCTTGCGGGTAAGACATGATTGGAATGGATAGTTCCTTAGCTGCTTGAAGCTCGGGGTGGGATATATCAACTGCTGCTGTATATATTAGTAAGTCTATTTCTTTGGTTATGTTTGAATTGTTTTGATCAGTATTGATTTTGACTTGTTTAGATTCTAGTCGTTCTGTGATTTCTGAAGGTACTATTTCTGACCCACTAATGTTATAGCCTTTTTCTAAGAGAATATTTGCAAGTGCAGATATTCCGATTCCTCCCAAGCCTACAAAATATATGTTTTTTATGTTTTCCCAGTTCATTAATATGTTTTATTTATAAGATTTTGGCTTATTAGAAGTATTTTATCAAGTTGAATATAGTTTTGTATTTTTTGGATAACTCTTTTATGATTTGTTGTGATGTTTTAAGAACTCACGAATGATAAAGAAAAATGTGAAAATTTTGTTGGGGATAGAGTTTTTAATTGCGGTATACATGATTGCTACATTGGCTAGGTCTGAATATAATAGTAATCAAATTGAACGGTATATTGTTCAGTTAGAATCGGAAAATATGCAAATAGTTCAGGAGAATGAAGAGCTGAGAGCAGATTTTGAATACTACACTTCTCCCCAGTATAGGGAAAAAATGGCTAAGCAGAATCAAGGTAAAGTAAATCCAGGTGAGAAAGTCTTAGTGTTGTTGGATGAGAAGAATGAAATAGGTGAAGATAGTGAACAAAGCTTAGTGCCTGATAAAGTGTTTGAGCATAAAAACTTACCACAATGGAAGAAGTGGCTGAAGTACTTTACTAGAATTGATGTCTAAATTGGTTGATTTTTAGTAAAAATTTGGTATTTTTGACACGCTAAATTTTAGTGGCTGGGTAGCTCAGGTGGTTAGAGCGCGGGACTCATAAGCCCGAGGTCGAGAGTTCAAGTCTCTCCCCCGCCACCATTTTATATTTGGTGGATTTTTTGGATTAGTTTAGAAAGTTGGTTGTTTCTAGACTCGCTTTGAATAGTGATTTTTGTATACGGTTTTTCTGTTTGATTTAGAGTTATGTCGAAGTCTATGTGAATGATAGTGTTTGAGTGTGGTTGTAAGAGGATTATTCTAGATAGGGATTGTTCATGAGTTTGCCGAAGAAGTGGGAAATTTAAATTTTTTTGTTGGAGTAGGCTGTTGATGTGCCAGTCTTCTACTTTTTTGTAAGTAGAGATTGGTATTTTTAAATATTGGTGCTTGTGGTGGTTTTTATATCTGATGGTTAGTGTTTTTTCGATTTTTTGTTTGAGATAAGTTTTTTGAATAAAAACTTGTATTTGTTTGGGGCGATTTAATCTTATAAGTCTTTCATAGTTGTTTTCTGCTGTGTCATAAAATTCTTTTTCAATATCAAAGATTTTTTGGTCATTATCTGTAATTAAATAACAGAATTTTGAAAGTTTGTGTAAGAGAAATGGGAGTTTATTAGAATTTAACTTGTAGCTATCTTCAAGGTAAAAAGATGGTTTTTTAGTTTTAGTTAAAAAGAATTGATATGGTTTTTCTATAAACTTATTGTTCATATGATACTTTAAAGTGAACAGATTCGTCTATTTGGTCTATCTTGATGATTTTAGATTTTTTAATTACTCCGGGTGTAAGTGCCTGGAGTTTATCCTTTAGGGTATTTTCATTTTTAAGATTTTGATAGTCTAGGTAATCTAATCTTATTGTTAATTCCTTAAGAGAGTTTTTAAATATAATTTTTGAGTAGAAAAGGAAGAAACTAATTGTTAGTGCAAATTGAAATAGGATAATATTTATAAAGTTAGTTTGGATTGCTCCTATGGTTGAAATAGCTGTTACAGTAATGAAAAAAGCAGTAGTTTGAGATGGCTTTTTATGTATCAAGTAAGACGCTAGGAGGAAAATTATGAATGAAAAATGATAAGTTGAGGTAAGAATACCTGATAGTAAAAGGGCTATTGATAGAATGAAGCCTAGTTTGCATTCTGAGATGTCTTTGGCTTTAATGAACTGTATTAAACACACCAGTGTTGTGAAAACTGTTGTGGTGAAAATTGTTTGTATGGAAAAAAGATCAATCATCCAAATTATTATAGGTGATGATGTTATCAGTTTTGTGAGCTTTGCTCAATTGATTGTAGATATTTTTCTAAGATAATCTGAGCTGAGGCTGAGTCTTTTAGGTCTTGAATTTTGTCATCTTTATATCCTGATTTTTTAAGCTTATTTATGGCTTCAAATGTAGAGAAGTCTTCGTTGATGGTGATAACTTCTATGTTATCTAAGTTAAGTTGAGAAAGGAAATCTAATCCTTCTTGGTTAAGATCAAAGTTTGGGTTTTTGTTTTGATTTTTTCCAATGAGAATAGTTGTGATGTTCTCTTCTTTGATTAGTTTTTGTAAAATACTTAATGCTTTTTGGTCATTTATTATACTTGGACGAATAAAAGCGATGCTGTGTGTGGCATCGCTTATACTAATTCCAATATTTTTACGTCCGTAATCTAAACTAAGAATCTTCACCTTCAACAGTTAATACAACTGTAGCTGTTTGGTCGAATCCAAGGTTAAGATTGATGTCGTAAGTTCCTTCTTCTTTAATCTTTTGTTTGAAGTTTAGGTATTGAGTTGGTACTTCAAGATCATGTTCTGATTTAATAGCTTCAAGGATTTGTTCAAGGCTAACTTGTTTGTAAAGGTTACCTTTCTTATTAAGTTTTTCGGTAATTTTGATTTTTTGTCCTTGTAGTTGAACAGCAAGCTGCTTAGCGTCTTGTTTTTGTTTTTCTTCTTGTTCGGCGATTTTTGCATTAATTTCTTCTGCTTTTTTTGTAAGTTCTGGAGTTGCATATGTTGCTAATCCTTCTGGTGCCAAGAAATTTCTAAAATAACCACCTTTAACTTGTACGGATTGACCTTTTACACCTAGATTAGGTACATCCTGTAATAGTACTACTTCTACAATCATTTTTAATGTATTAATTTTTAATTATTTAAACTCCAGTTTTCAATATTGAAAAATCGTTGTGGGCTGGAGGAATAGTTCGTGAGAATATTACGGTTTTTGACCTTATTGTCAAATGCAAATGTATGAATGTCAGTATATAGAAATATTGCAGGAGTATCTTCGTAGATTTGAGAGTTAATGTCGGACACTAGTTCTTTCTGGATTTCTTGGTTGTTTTCTATTCTAATATTTTCTAGTAAAGAATCTGTAATAGGATTCTGATAGTTGGATAGATTATACCTACCCTCCCCTACTTGACTTGAATGCCAGTATGGGAATAAGTCAAAATCTTTACCTAAATCTTGACCTAATAGGATCATATCGTAATTTTTGGTAGCTAAAGTCTGGGAGAATTGGTTATCTGGCAGTGCTTGAATGTTTAAGCCAATACCAACTCTTTGATAGTTTGTTTTTAAGAATCTTGCTAATTTATCTATCTCCTCGCTTTTTTCTGGATTGTTTTCATAAGCTGGGATGGTTAGGTTGAATTGTAGGACTTCATTTTCATCTTGATAATATCCTTCTCCGTTCAGTTCATATCCTAAATCTTGAAGTGTTTGTCTTACATTATCTAGGTTTGCACTTGGAATTTGGGTAATGTTTTGAAATTGGAAGATAGGTAAGCTTACTACTTTTTTGTTGATAAAGTTTTGTTGCAATGATGATTTATCTGTTGCTGCTTGGATAGCGTTTCTGATTGGTTGTTTTCTCAAGATATCATTTTCTGTGTTTAGGAAAAGTGCGGTGTATTGAGATTTAGTATATTGAGCAAATTCAAATTGCTTTTGGTCTAAGTTGTCTTCATATTTTGGTTCAAGGTCTGGAAATGCGTTTATATTTTCTTGTATTGATAACAGATAGTTAATGTCTGGATTAATGAAGAATTCGATTTTCTCAATTTCAGGAAGTGTTTTTCTCCAATATGGGTTTGGTTTTAAAACTATCCGTGCGGTATTGTTTTTTAGATCTTCAATTTTTTGTATTTGAAAAGGACCGCTTCCAACTAATTGCTTCTTGTCAAAGGAATCTAAGCTTAGTTGATCAACCTGTATTTTTGTGTGTTTGTGTCTTGGTAATATGGGTAGGGTTGCTTGTGCAAGGAAAAAGCTATTGGGTTGAGGTAAGATAAATTGTACCTCGTTCTCTGCAGTGTTATTTATTTGTATTTCCCTGAAGTAGTCTCGTATTATTTGATTAGGGTTGGATTGATTCTGATATATAGTCTTGTACGTGAAGATTACATCATCAATTGTGATTGGAGTTCCATCCGACCATTTGAGGTTTTCTTTTAGTTGAAAAGTAAAGACTGTTGAGTCTTGGTTAATAGTGTAGGTTGCTAGGTTGTCTTCGAAGTTGAAAGTTTCAGGATTGTATCGAGTAAGACCTTCAAAAACTAGATATGATATATCATCATTTGCTTTGTTGGTTTGAGGGAATAAAGGGTTTATGCCTTCGTATTCTGAGATTATTGCTTCTGTGTATTCATTTGGTTTGTTGTCTATTTTATAGTTAAAAACCAATGTAACTATTCCTAGAACAAAAACTGACAGGAGTAAAATCGCTGTCAGTGCTTTTGTTATAAGTATATCTTTTTTACTGTAGTTCTGAAAAATTTGGGAAATTTTTCTTAAAAACATAGAATTTTTTATACGAAGATGTGTGCCAATGCTATTCCTACGAATAATGCAGCAAGTATAATACTAGAGTTGTAAAGAACTTTTTCAGCTCCTCTTTTTTCAACGTAGAAGTCTCCAGTCCCACCGAAAGTTGCTGATAGTCCTGTTCCTCTGTTTTGAGCTAGTATAGAAAGAGTAAGAAGTATACTTACGATAACTTGTGCTATAGTTAGAGTTTCTGCCATTACTTAATTATTATATTTTTTATCCAATTTAAGACACCAACAACGATACCGGTTTTGAGGTAAGTTGCAAGATTTTTTTGGAGTACGATGTTGTAGTTTGAGCCAAAAATTTCTTCTAGCGTTAGATCAACTGCTATGAACATAAGTATATTTATAGCTACTAAGCTTAAGCCTAAAGTTGCCCATTTAACAGGTATTGTTAGAAGCTTTAGGATTGGTTTTATGAGACCGTTGGCTATTCCAAATGCAAGCCCAAAATAAATATATGTCTTGAGTCCACCTGTAACTGATAAATCTTGTAAGAGGTATTGAGCTAGAAATAGAACTATTCCATTGAAGCCAATAGATAAAAGTATTTTAGTTAGCATTTTTTAATACCAATTAGAAGTTTATGGTTTTCGATTTCTACTTCTTTTGAAGATTCCCATTCGAGATCTCCAGATTGTTGTAGCTCATCTGCTAGTGTTTCTTCTCTTATTACATCGGCTAATTTTGTTATAGCTGAGCTTAATTTTTCTTCTTGTGACTCTAGATATAAATGTATGTGATCATTTACTTCAAGATTCATTTCTTTTCTTAGTTCTTGAATTTGTCTGATTATATCTCGAACTATTCCTTCTTGAATTAGTTCTTCTGAAAGTTCAGTGTGAAGGATTGTTGCAATTCCATTCTGACTTTCTGCTAGTGTTCCCTCTTTAGCTTCGAACTGGATTTCAAAGTTGCCTTCTAGTTCTAGAGTTTCTCCTGCGATTTCTATTTGTTCTCCTTTTATTTCAAATTCATTATTTCGTGAAGCGTTAATTATTTCTTTCATTTTATGTCCAAGGGTTGGTCCTAGTTTTTTGGCATTTGGTTTTACTGTTTTGTTTACAAAGTCTTCAGCGGAATCAATTATTGAAATGTTTTTTACGTTTAATTCGTCTTTGATTACTTCCTTAAGTTCTTCGACTTGTTCTTGGAGTTCTTTTTGGGGTATTGCAACTTCAACTTTAGATAAAGGTTGTCTAACTTTGATATTAGCTTGGCTTCTTAGAGCATGTCCTGAATTAATGATGCTTCTTGCTAAATCCATTTTTTGGATTAGGTCTGAATCAATCAATGCTCCATCGTATTTTGGCCAGTTTGCTAAGTGAACTGACTCCTCTTTTGTAAGGTTTTGGTAAACAGATTCAGAAATGAAAGGTGTAAATGGTGCTGATAATCTAGCTAAGTTTTCTAGTACATAGTATAAAGTGCTGAATGCTTGGAATTTGTCTGTGTCGTTTACAGTTTTCCAGAATCTTCTCCTACTTCTTCTAATATACCAATTTGATAGAGTATCCATGAATTCTATAATAGGTCGAGTAGCTTTAGGGAAGTTGTAAGCGTCCATGTTTTCTGTCACCTCTTTGATCAGTGAGTTTAACTTAGAGATAATAAACCTGTCTAGTTCATGGAATTGATTTAAGTTTGAAAGGTCAACATTATCTTTAGTGAAGTTGTCTATGTTTGCGTATGTGATAAAGAATGAATATGTGTTCCAGAAAGTTAGGCTGAACTTCTTCATTATTTCGTCTACATGGTCATCTGAAAATCTCGTACTTTCTGCAAGCGGTACATTTGATTGATATAAGAAAAGTCTCAAGGCATCCACACCTTTCTCTTCAAAAAGTACAGATGGTTCAGGGTAGTTTCTTTTACTCTTGGATAGTTTTTGACCGTCTTTTGCGAGTAGCATTCCAGTACAAATCACGTTTTTGAAAGCTGGTTTATCAAACAATATTGTTGATAGAACGTGCAGCGTGTAGAACCAACCTCTAGTTTGATCTTGTCCTTCGGCTATGAAATCTGCTGGGAAATTATTTTCGAATAACTCTTTGTTTTCGAATGGGTAGTGTAATTGGGCATAAGGCATAGATCCACTTTCAAACCAACAGTCGAATACATCAGGTATTCTGTGCATCTCTGATCCATCTGTAGGTGAGTATAATACTATGTCGTCAATGTAGGGTTTGTGTAGATCTAAGTTTCCTTCCTTGTCTAATGGGAGTTTACCTTTAGATAGCTTTTTAAGCTCTTCTATGGATCCTATACATATTTTTTCACCTGTTGTGGTTGATTCCCAAACTGGAATTGGACAACCCCAGAATCTATTTCTAGATATAGACCAATCTCTGGCACCTTCTAGCCATTTACCAAATCTACCTTCTTTAATGTGATCTGGTTGCCAGTTGATTTCCTTATTGTTTTCTATTAATCGTTCTTTGACATCGGTCACTTTTATGAAAAGGGATTTGGTAGTGTAGTTAAGTAGTGGCCCGTCAGTTCTCCAGCAATGTGGGTAGCTATGACGATAGTTTTCTTTTTTGAAAAGTAGTCCTCTTTCTTCAAGTTCATGTGCAATGTTGAGATCTTGTCCTTTTACAAATTTACCTTCGTATCCCTTGATATTATCAAAAAATTTACCGTCCATTCCTACGTGTTGTATTCTAGCTAGTCCTTTCTCTTCTCCAAGATTGAAGTCGTCCTCACCAAACATGGTTGCAATATGAACAATTCCTGTACCAGAGTCTGTGGTTACGAAATCTGCAATTTGGATTGTGCAGTATTTACCTTCTAGATCTGATTGTTTATAGTAATCGAATAATGGCTCATAAGTTGAATCTTCAAGGTCTTTAGGATTTATGTCTTGGACGATTTCTACTTCATCTTCACCGAAGTTGGCTTGGATTAGTTCCTTGGCTAAGATATAAAAAGTTTCATCATGTTTTACTAATACATAATCGATATCTTCTCCAAATGCTAAAGCAACGTTTCCAGGTAAAGTCCAAGGGGTAGTAGTCCAGGCCAAGATGTAGACTTCTTTGTCTTCAATAGAAATTTTTTGTAATGATTCTTTTGTAAGCTTGAATTTTGCAATAACAGATAGGTCAGTTACGTCTTTGTAAGCTAAGGATACTTCGAAGTTTGAAAGTGGAGTTTCTAGTAGTGGTGAAATGTGCATTGGTCTATACCCTTCATAAACTAAACCTTTGTCCCAGATTTGCTTGAAAACCCACCAAATTGATTCCATGTAGTTGTTGTCTAAGGTGGCATACGAGTCATCCTCATCTACCCATCTTGCTATTCTGTGGAACATTTCTTCCCATTGGTTTGTATATTTAAATACGCTTTCACGGCAAAGTTGGTTGAATTTATCTATTCCATGTTCCTTAATAGCTTTTTGTCCTGTTATACCTGTTTCTTTTTCGATTTCGTATTCTACTGGTAGTCCATGACAATCCCATCCGTTTGTACGAGGGACGTATTTACCTTTCATGGTTTGATATCTTGTAACTGCATCTTTTAATGACATTGCTAAAAGATGTCCATAATGAGGTAGTCCGTTAGCAAAAGGAGGCCCATCAAAAAATGTAAATTTAGGATTGTCTTTATTTTTTTGGATAGACTTTTTGAAAATATTTTTATCTTGCCAATGTTTAACAAGCTCTCTTTCTAGGTCTGGGAGAGATTTTTTATTATCAACTGGATCAAACATAGTTTTTTATTAAGATGTCTGGATAATAGTTTTTTTATGTAAATACGTCAATTTAGCCTTTTTGGATAATTTCTGTAATTTCTTGAACTGCATTCTCGAGTTGTCCGTTCTTGTTTGTGATTACGTAATCTGCTTCATCTTTATATTTTTGTTCGATCATAAAGCTATCTTTTCTTTTGTTTAGTTCATCGTCTGATATAGGACTTCTTGATGTGATTCTTTCTTTGAGAGTCTCCCAGTCACCGGCAGTAATATATATTGATTTGTATTGATTGGGTTCCAGTAATTTTTTGACAGACTCATAGCCTTGAAAGTCTATTTCTCTTATTACGTTTTTTCCTTGATCAAGGGCTTCTAAAATTGATGCTTTGTCAGTACCATAATAAGCTTTTTTGTGGACTAAGGCGTACTCTAAGAATTCATTTTTTTCTATTTTATTTTCAAATTCTTCTTGAGATATAAAATGGTATGTTTGTCCATCTTGCTCACCTACTCTGGGATCCCTGGTTGTATAACTAACTGGAAAGTGCGTGTTTGGTATTGTTTTAAGATTTTTAATGATTGATCCTTTCCCAACACCTGATGGACCAATAATCATGTAAAAATAGTTTTGCTTTTGACTCATTTAGGTTGACTAAAGTTATGTTTTTGTTATAATTAAAATGTGATCTTTAGAAAAAGTGGTGAGATGAAGGGTAATCCTGGAGCTGTCTTAAGGCCTGGGTGTAATGGTTTCGACTGTTGCATTTCAAGTACAGGCGGTAGTGGCGACACCTTGCTGGTCTAGTTACTAGCTAAGTCGTCTTCCGGGGTTACTCTCTATCTCATCGCTTTTTTTATTTAGAATGGTAGGTCATCTATACTTATTTCATCATCGTTGTTTGAAAAATCAGCGTTTCCAGAGTCTGGTGCTACAGCTGCTTTAGCAGGTTCTTGTTGTTGATTGTTGTAAGAGCCTTGAGATGAGCTTTGTGAACTGCTTGAAAGCATTATCATGTTATCAGCAATGATTTCAGTTTTATATCTTCTAGATCCATCTTCAGCTTCCCAATCACGTGTTTGAAGTCTTCCTTGGATGTATACCTTTTGACCTTTGTTGAGGTAATTTTGGCATATTTCAGCAAGTTTCCCCCAAGCGACTACGTTGTGGAATTCTGCTTTTTCTTGTTTTTGTCCGTTTGAATCTTTCCAAGTGTAGTTAGTTGCTACTGTAAATGTTGCTACTGTGCTACCGTTTGGAGTTTGTCTAACGTCTGGTTCTTTTGTTAGGTTTCCAATTATTTGGGCTTGGTTTAGTGACATTGCCATGATGTATTTTGTTAATTGTTAAGGTGATATTATGTTTTATGGGTTGTATGTTCAAGTGGATTATATTTCTGGCTCTAAGGTAATTTGAGGAATGTTAGGTTTGTAGTGTATCCTTATTTCTATGTAGCCAATGATTAGGCCTAGTATTATTGATAAAATATGTGATAGTATCACGGATGTAATTAATGATTTTGAGTAATTCATGAAATATATTTTAGAGATAGGTAAATTTGAAGACTTGGCTTTGGCTGAAATGAAATCTGTATTGGGTGAGGAATCTTTGAAGTATCTTAGTGGAAGGTATATATATGTAGAAACAAATGAAGTTCTTGATCAAGAATGGATTGATAAGGTTGGATCGATTGTTTCTGTTTATGAAATTGAAAGTGTAGCTAAAGAAAAGATAAGTAGGGATAAAGCTATTGAGAAGTTTTTGGATATTGCTCGTGAAACTATTTATGGAAAAGGTCATATATTCTTTGAAAGTAATTATTTACATTTTAAAGATATAAGAAAGGTTTTAACTGAATCTAAAAAATTGATGTCGAAAGAAAATATTAAGGTTAAATTTAGAACTAATTGGAGTACTGCTGCAATATGGGGGGATGGATGGCCAAATGAATGTATTGCCTTAAAAGCTTTAAAGTTTAGATCTGAGTACTTCTTGTTGAAGATGGTTGCTGTACAAGATATCAATAAATACTCTGAGCGCGATGCAGGTAAGCCATATAGAGACCCTGTACTGGGTATGTTGCCACCAAAGTTGTCGCAAGCAATGATTAATATTGGTTTGGAAGAGGATACAAAGGTTGTGATGGATCCTTTCTGTGGTACCGGAACTGTTTTGATAGAAGCCACATTGATGGGTTATGCTGTTAGAGGTAGTGATATACAAGAGGTTAACGTTAAAGGAACTTCAAGTAACTTTGAGTATGTGTTTGATAAAAAAGTTGATGTCTTCAAAGCTGATGCTAGGGGGTTGAAGTCAAATGAGGTTGAGAATGTTAACCTCTTTGTAACTGAAGGTTATCTGGGTGAACCTAAAAGAGGTCATGAGGATTATGAAGATATGGTTAAAGAATCTAGACAAATAGAAAAGTTAATGATGGATTTTTTATCTAATTTAAGTGAAGTTAAGGCAGATGATAGTTTTAATGTTGTACTTTGTTTGCCAGTATTTAATGTGCAAAGTAGAGGTAGAGAAATATATATGAAAAAAATAGTTGAAAAAGTTGAAGAGCTTGGTTATATTGTGTCCACTTTGTTGCCTGCTAAATTACTGCGTGGTAATAAAGATAAGATATCATTTGTATATGGTAGAGAAGATCAGTTTGTACATCGTCAGATTTATAAACTGGAATACAATCCTGGGTAGCTCAGTGGTAGAGCAGTTGGCTGTTAACCAATTGGTCGTCGGTTCGAATCCGACCCCAGGAGCCACAAGTTAGATCCATTTATTGGGTCTTTTTTGTTTGTCATGTGCTAGATATTATTGAGTTTAAATAACTATGCTTGAGAAATAGTATAAAAAAACCACTCGAGGGAGTGGTTTAAGTTTTTTATTATTCTGAGCAGTTGTTTGCGACCCAGTTGATGTAATCTTGGTTTTTACAACCTGATCCTAGTTCTTCGTTGCCTGTGCAATTGAGAGGAACTGTTTGTGGACAAGTGTAAGTGAGTCCGTATTGATCTTCTAAGGTGTTTGCCACGTGTTCGTCAAATCTTTCCATGATTACAGCCATTTGCCCTCTAGATAAAGGATCTTCTGGTCCAAAATTGTAGTTATCGTAACCAGTTATGAGTCCTTTGTAGAAGACATTATTGATTGCATCTGCATAGTAAGCGTTTGGGTCTACATCTGAGAAGATCGAGTAAGCTGCTACTCCTGTAGTGGAAATACCTAGCAGTAGTCCGATTATGAATATGCTTAGTTTTTTCATAGTTAAAAGGGTTAAATCAAAAGTATTTTATATTTAATTTAACCTTCTTGCATATGTTGGGGTCACTATAAGTGTTTATTGTGGTGTGAGTACCATTGCTCTAGGTGTCCCCTGTTCTATAGTATCTTTTGATCCAGTCCAATCTCTGATTGAAGTAAGGATTGTTTGGTATGAATATTCGTAGTCTTTACCATTTCTTGTACCAGGGTCATGGGTGATAAATGTTTGTGAGCTTTCATCATAACCTATTACCACTAGCATATGAAATGGAGGGCCATCTCCACTGAAGTTTGGATTACCTAGTTTTTGTCCTGCTGCTGGTATTATGATTGGATTGCCTTCATTAAGCTCTTGTTTGAAGGATTCTAAGTTAATGTTTTCTTGTTCAAGAATTTTTGACTGCATAGAGTAGAAGTCTAGTGTAATTTCTTGAAGTTCCTTTAATGTTACATCTTCTCCGTATCCATTATTGTTTTGGTAGGATACTAACTCAAGTATTCTTTGGTCTGCCTCTTCTTTAGTATATGAGGTTTTACCTTGGTAAAAATCATAAGCCATGATCAGTGAAGCTTCTTCACAAGCTTCTTGGTAGGGATCGTCCCAGTTTGAATGTGGAGCTTGAGATGTGAATGGTACATCTAGTTTTATATATGAGGCTACTGGAGTTGATGTTTGTGTTTCTGATTGAGTATTATCTTGATTTACTGGTGCAGGATCTTCTGTGTTTGTTTCTTGGATAGCTGGTTCAGGACTTTCGAAGCAACCTGATAGAAGTAATGCTATGATAGTTATAATTAGTGTTTTTTTCATGATTTGTTTTTAGTTATAAGTTGTCCACATGCGGCATCAATGTCTTCTCCCATGGTTTTACGTATAGTTGTAGTAACTCCATGATCAGTTAAATAGTCTTTAAACTTTGTCATGTGAGCTGGTGTTGTGCTTTGGAATTCCATTCCAATGAAATTGTATGGTATTAGATTTACTTTTACATTTCCAATTGATTTTACGAAATTAGCAAGTTTGGTTGCATGTTCTCGAGTATCATTGACAGTCTTAAGCATAACGTATTCGAAGGTAAGATGGTGTTTTCTATTACCAAATTTTTGAAGGTATTCTCGTGCCCACTCTCTGATATCTTCTAAAAAGGTCTTGAAGGATGTAGGTACAATATCTTCTCTGGTTTGTTTGTCGGCACTATGTAGTGAGAGTGCAATTCTCACATCTGGCCACTCTGGATCAGTTAGAATTCTTTTTAAGCTTGGTATAACACCAACGGTTGATACAGTTATCTTGGTATGTCCCAAGTCTGTATGAGTTAGTATAGAGTTGATAGCTGATTTTACGTTATTGTAGTTGGCTAGTGGTTCACCCATTCCCATAAAAACAATATTTGAAATTCTTTGTGGTATTTCTGGATTCTTAATCAAGAAATGTTGCCAAAACCTAAATTGATCAATAATTTCATCATCTGTTAGGTTTCGGCTTAGTCCCATTTTTCCTGTGGCACAAAAAGAACATGCCATAGCACAACCAATTTGTGAGGATACACAGATTGTCCACTGGTTTCTTGGGTTTAACATGAGGACACTTTCTATGAAAGCGGGACTTTCACCGTTATCAACTTTAAGTTTAGCCTTATATGTATCTTTCCTTTGGCTTACTTGTACTAGATCTTCATGGACTGTAAAAAACGGTATTTTGTGGGTGAGTTCATCTCTCATCTCTAAAGGAAGGTTTGTGAAGTCATTCCATGTTTTGTTATCAACTTGGAATAGTTGAGTTATTATTTGTTTGTACCTGTAGTCTGGTTGGTTTGGGAAGAGGTCTTTGATCTGAGCTTCTCTGTTTTGCATTTGAGATTTTATATATCGTTATTCTAGGTTGTTTTTAGTTTTTGTCAAATTGAGTTATCTTATAAAAATGTGTGAATGTTGTAAGGTATTTATATAAATTTTGTGATGATTGAAATAGTTTACGGATCAGGTGGAGGGAATACAGAGTTAGTTGTGAATGCTATTAAGGATTACTTGGAAGGCGCGGGTGGTTCCGTAGTTGTTCACAAGGCAAAAGTTTCTAATTTTGATTCATTAGGTGAATCTAAATTATACGTTTTAGCATCCCCTACTTATGGACATGGTCAACTTGAAAAATACATGGGTAGATTTATTTCTAGTTACAAAAAATGTTCCTTTGAAATTAAGGATAAAAAGTTTGCTGTGATTGGTCTTGGAGATAAGAAATACGATTCAGATTATTTTATGGAATCTGCGAAGATTTTAGAAGGTTTTGTGGATGATAATGGTGGTGAGGTTGTTGAAGTTTTAAAGATTGGTGGATGTGTTTACAAGGACTTTGAGAAAAATTTAAAAGAGTTTAGTGATAAAATTTTAAGTAAATTGGATGAATAGATATCAAATAAATATAGTTGGAGAGAGTGGCTCCGGTCTCCTTAGTACTGGTGAGATTTTAGTTGATGCTTTAATGGAAGCTGGTTACTTTGTTTTTGCAGATCGCGAGTTTCCTTCTTTAATTAAAGGTGGATACTCATGTTTTAGCTTGGTCTTTTCTGATGAAATGGTCAGTAGTTATAACGAAAGTTGTGATTTGATGTTGGGGCTGGATAAACAAGGTATGCAGGAATTTAATGAAAGAATAGTTGAGGGAGGCTATCTTGTTCATGGGTATGAACGATTGAGTGGTATTGCTGATATGACTAAAGATTTGTTGAAGCGAGACGTTAAGGTTTACGATATTGAATCAAGAAAACTTGCTAAAAGTGTGGGTGGAAATGTGTTGATGACTAACGTTGTTTTGATTGGATCTTTGTGGAAGTTGCTTGGTCTTGACTACGGGTTGGTTGAATCAGCTGTGAAAAGGAAATTCGCTAGTAAACCAAAGCTTTTGGAGATTGATTTGTTAGCTTTAAGGGCAGGATATGATGATGTGAAATCTGTAGACAAGTTAAAGAAGATTTTTGAGAACTTTAATGAGTCGAATCTTGATGAATATACTCTAATGGATGGTAATAAGTCTGTTGCATTAGGTGCTGTATTAGCTGATTGTAAAACTTACTATGCCTATCCTATGAGTCCATCAAGTTCGATACTTACTTACTTAGCTGATTGGTCACCTCAAACTAACATGATGGTTAAACAGGCTGAAGACGAGATAACTGCAGTTCAATTAAATATTGGTTCTTCTTATGCTGGTACTAGAGCAATGACTGCTACTTCAGGTGGTGGTTTTGATTTAATGACTGAATCCTTGTCTCTAGCAGCAATGATTGAGGTTCCACTTGTGTTAGTTGACGTGCAAAGGCCTGGTCCAGCTACAGGACTTCCTACTTGGACTGCACAGGCAGATTTAGATTTATTGACGAATGCTGGGCATGGTGAATATTCTAGAGTAGTAATGTCAGTATCCTCTGCTGATGATGGTGCTGCAGTTATTCAAGATGCGTTTAATCTAGCTGAAAAGTGGCAAATTCCAGTACTTGTAATGAGTGAAAAGTTTATCGCTGATAGTAAGAAGTTGGTCTTGAAGTCTGATTTTGAACAGATAGAAATTGATAGGAATTTAACTTCTAGTTCTGAGGATCTTGTTTCTCAGATGAGATATGGTTTAAGTGAAAACGGAGTTTCGCCTAGATGGATTCCTGCAAGCAATAGTGTTCCCTACTATGCAAATGGAGATGAGCATTTTATTGATGGTCGATTAACTGAGGATGCAAAAAAATCTGAGTTGATGATAGATAAAAGAGCAAGGAAGGTTGAATATTTAGTAAAAGAACTACCTGAACCTGAACTTTTTGGTGAGGAGGATGCGGATGTATATGTTGTAGGGTTCGGAAGTACAAAATTAGTTATGGATGATGTTGTGAAAGTTTTAGATAAATCTGGTGTAAGAGTTGGTTATTTACATTATAAATACTTGTATCCTTTGAAACTGGATAAGCTTACTGAAGTTTACCAGTCTGGGAAATCTGTCTTACTTGTTGAAGGTAATAGAGCTGGACAATTTGGTAAGAGTATAGAGTCTGAATTTAAAAGAGATGTTTTTGCTAGTAGATTACTTAAATATGATGGTAGACCATTTTATTTAGATGAAGTTGTGGAATTTATTGAATCTAACCTGAATACTCATGGTAAATAAAAAGTTATTAAGTTGTGCTGATAAGATATGTGACTTAGGAGTTGAATGGAAAACAACTTGGTGCAGTAATTGCGGTAATTATGGTATTCAAAATGCTTTGAATAGAGCAATTGTTTTGGAAGATTTGGGGCTTGAAGATGTTATTTTGTGTTATGATGTTGGGTGTAATGGTAACGGATCTGATAAAGTTGATATGTTTACTGTTCATGGTTTACATGGAAGGGTTCTTCCATTGGCCGCAGGTGTAAAGACTGCTAATCCAAGAGTTAAAGTTATTGCTTCTGCAGGTGATGGTGCTACCATGAGTGAAGGTGTAAATCATTTGGTTCATGCTGTTAGAAATGATTATCCGATTATGTTTATTTTGCATAATAATGAAAATTATGGGCTAACAACCGGGCAAGCCTCTGCAACAACAAGAAAAGGTATTGAGAGGAATGCTAGCCCTTATGGAACTGTTGTTGATGAGCTTAATGTATGTCAGTTCGTATTGAGCTTAAAACCTTCTTTTGTAGCTAGAACTTATTCCGGTAGAGTTGAGCATATGACTGATATTTTTAGAAAAGCTATGAACCATAATGGTTTTGCATTTGTAGAGGTTATGCAAGCTTGTCCTACTTACAATAAAGAGACACCAGACGAGTGGTATGAGCAGAGGTTTACGGATGTGATTGATATGAAAGATTACGATTGTAATGATATCTGGCAAGCGCGAAAGATTGTTGAAGATATGGATATAGATGTTGCTATGGGTGTGTTGTATGAAAATCCAGAAAAAACTGATTTTTTGTCAGCTTCTGAGATTGAAGGTATGAGCTTTTGGAATAGGGATATGACTAAAGAGGTTGGCGCAAAGAGAGTAGATGTTTCTAGTCTTTTGTAAGAATTAATAAATCTGTTTCAACTTGTGCTTCTAAATCTACAGTGAATAAATCCTGGTAGTTTCCAAAGAAAGAAATTTGTAGGTCAGCGTTCTGAATACTTTCTTTTATTGTTTCGTAGTTGTGGTAGTAGAAGTTTAGTTCTGCTTCAGGTATGTATCCTGATGATGGATTTTTATACTCTTTTAGAAATTTTACTGTATATTTTTGACCATTTTCTAGAGCTAGACCATCTTCGTTAACAAGTTCGTTATTAACAAAAAATGATCCATTGCTACTATGTCTTGGTATATTATTTCTGTCAGATAGGTTAGCTATAAATTTCCCGCCTTTTACTAACTTTTTTGAAAGTAGTCCGAAAAATGAATCTATGTCTTGGATTTCTGCAATAGTGTATTTCATAAAAACGACTTGAAGAGACTCATCTGGTAGTGTTGAAAGATAGCTTATCGGATTGCCAATTTCTATTTTGAGATTAGAATCTTCTTGTTTGTTTTTGTTGGCAAGGTTAGCCATTGCTTGGCTTGGTGTTAGCCATATTGTTTCATCAAATTGTGAAAGTATTTCACTGAAAAATTGTGGGTTTCCTCTTCCGCTTAAGTTTAGTATTTGATTGAAATCACCTTTGTTTTGTTGAATTGCTTTAGCAATTATTTTGCTTATAGATGCATGTGTTGCATTATTTTGTCTATCGGTGAATGTTTGGCAGGCTTGTTCTGATTGGTATAGTTTTTGCATAGTTTTTTATTATAATAAAATAAAAACCTACTTTAGGGTAGGTTTTATATTTTGGTTGTAGGGCTTAAGATACTTTTACAACTTCTACTACTGAAACTGATGGTCTGAAGCTTTTGTTTCTTCTATATCTTTTCTTTGGTTTCATTTTGAAGACTCTTTTCTTTGCTTCTTTTTTGTGCTCTAGAACTTTAAGTTCTACTTTAGCTCCAGATACTGTTGGTTTTCCAACTTTTGCGTCTTTTCCGTCAGCGTCAAAAGTCATAAGTACGTTTTCTACAGTGATTTTAGATCCTTCTTTTTCAGAAAGTCTGTTTACTGAGAATTTGTCACCTTCTTGAACTTTGTATTGGTGTCCTGCGAATTCTATTACTGCAAACATGTTAAGATGTAATTAATTACTAGCATGGGGAATATACATAATCCTTTTAAATAAGGCAAATTAAAATTACCTAAATCAGCTTTTTGTATGCTTCTAAAAATATTTCTGAAAGCTGTTTCAATTCATCTTTAGAGAAATTTGATAGAACAAAATCTGATAATTCTTGATGCTGTCTATGTGTGTTATTTACCCCTAATCTGAGTCTTGGTATGTCGTTGGAATCAGAGTGTTTTAGGATTGAGCGCATACCATTGTGAGTACCTCCGCTGCCCTTTTCTCTAAATCGAGAGTCTCCAAAGTCTATGTCTATATCGTCGTAAACTATAAGAAAGTCTTTGTTTTCTAAATCATAGTAGTTTTTGATTTTGGAAAAACAATCTCCTGAAAGATTCATGAAAGTTGTAGGTTTTGCTAAGATGATCTTTTGGTTGTTGTCGTTTAGTTCAAGTGTTTCTGCTTGAAGTTTTTTATTGTTTGAGAAGTTTTTCTCAGAATATTGTGTTTGTGCAAGCCAGTCTAAAAATAAAAAACCTATGTTGTGTCTAGTTGTTAAGTATTTCTTGCCTGGATTACCTAGTCCGATTATTACTTTCATGTGGAATATTTAAGAGTGAGGATGTGTGGTTTTCAAGAGAGAATTTCTGGATTGATTTTTGCTTGTTTTGATTATGACAAATTAAAGACTGATTGTCGATTGTACACCAAAAATACTGTTTGGGTTTGTTGATTTCTATAAGGAATTTATTGGATTGATGGTATTGCCAATGGAAGGTGGTTTGTAGGTTTTGATTTGCATCTAAGATCGAAAGGGATGTTCTTTGGTTTGGTTCTGACTGAGGGATGACTGTATGAGTTTCGCAGTTAATCTCATGCTCTGTTTTTTGACATGTTTGTAATTGTAGTGATTGGATTAGTTGGATCTGTTTAATTACCTCAGTATCTTTAGAGTTTGTTTCAAGTCTTTGAAAGAGATGATTGAGGTAGAATATAGTACCTGAAAAAACTAGAAGAGCAGCCAACGTAGTAAGCTGAGTTTTAGGTCTTTGGTACCGCCTGTTTGCTGGCTGAAGTAGCTCATCGAGGGTTTTTAACTCTGTCATTATCCTCTAAAGATTACTTCTGTTTTACCTATTTTTACTACATCTCCTGGTTTAGCTCCATTAGCTTTTAGCATCTTGTCTATTCCCATTTTTTTGAAAACATCAAAGATTCTGTTAACAGCTTCATGATTTGTGAAGTCTGTCATTATTGCGATTTGCTCGATTCTTGTTCCTGACACTCTAAATATTTTAGCCTCATATTCTTCGTCAGTATATCTGTCCCTTTTGGTGATAGTTCCTTCGGTTGATATTAAGTTTCGTTTTGGATCTTCTAGATGTGGAGAATAAACCTTGTGGTCGGCTTCTTCAGTTTCAAAGAATTCTTCATGGATTTGTTCTTTATTGTCTTGTATCCAGTTGTAAACATCTATTACTAGCTCTTTTAAACCAGTGTGACTTACTGCTGAAATAGCATAAACTTTTTCAATTTCAGGGTATTCATCTTGAAGTAGATCTATAGCTACTTTTGTGTCTTCTTCTGTTATTGAGTCGATTTTGTTCAAAACTATGAATTGTTTTCTTTGTGCTAATTCTTTATCGAATCTATTTAGTTCTAAGTTTATTTTTTTGTATTTTGAAATGAAATCTGGATCGGTTATGTCTATTAGGTGAATTAATCCAGCAGTTCTTTTTATGTGTTTTAAGAAACTAATACCTAGTCCTTTTCCTTCTGAAGCTCCTTCGATCAATCCTGGTATGTCGGCTACTACAAAGTTTTGTTTCTTGTTTCCTCCGAATTTATCTAGTGTAACTACACCTAGGTTTGGAACGAGAGTTGTAAAGTGGTAGGCTGCAATTTTTGGTTTTGCATTTGATATCACTGAGATTAGTGTGGATTTTCCAGCTGAAGGGAACCCAATAATTCCTACATCTGCAACTAGATTTAACTCAAGTCTGAGTTCTTTTTCTTCACCTGGTTCTCCCAGTTCAGCAAAACGAGGTGCTTGTCTAGTGCTTGATACGAAATGTGCGTTTCCATAACCACCTCTACCCCCCTTTACAATTACGTATGAAGAGTTTGGTTGGTTGATATCAAAAATTAAGTCTTGAGTTTCGTTGTCGAATACTTTTGTACCAACAGGAACTTCTAAGATGAGGTCTTCTCCACCTCTACCCCTTCTGTCATTTTTCCCACCAGAGACGCCGTTTTCTGCATGAAATTCATTTTGTGCTTTGTAATCGAAAAGAGTGTTTAGGTTTGGGTTTGCTTTGAGGATGATATCTCCTCCTTTACCACCATCACCACCATCAGGTCCACCTTTTGGTAGGTATGCCATTCTTCTGAAGCTAACAACTCCATTTCCGCCTTGACCGGCGATCGCTCTGAATGTTACTTCGTCACAAAACATTTTGAAATATTAATCAGCACATAATATGCATAATTTTTCAAGATATAGCAATAGCTTATTTGTCAAGAAAGCTGATGGTTTGCTCGTCGTGTGTCATTTGCAAGTTTTTTTAAGAGGGATGATATCTTATAATTATCTTATCTTAAATTTTTATTATGTGCGGTATATTTGGATTTGTGGGTAATGATAATGCTGTTGAAGTTACCTTTAAGGGTTTGGAGTCATTAGAGTATAGAGGATATGATTCATGGGGAGTGGCTATATTGTCTGAACAAGGAGAAGTGAATATCCACAAGGAAGTTGGTGCGATTAGTGAATTTGATTTTGGTTTAATAAAAACTTTTGAAGGGAAAGTAGGTGTTGGGCACTCGAGATGGGCCACACATGGAAAAGTTAACAAAGTTAATACTCATCCTCATTACTCCAGAGATGAGAAGCTTTATGTAGTTCACAATGGTATTGTTGATAATTATTTAGATTTAAAAGATGAGCTGGTGGGTTATGGTTATGAATTTGTTTCTGAGACTGATACTGAGGTAATAGTTCATCTTTTAGATTATTATTTAAATAGTTTGGGTTTATTGGAAGCTATTAAAAAAGTTGATGGAAGGTTGAAAGGTCGTTATGCATTTTTAGTTTTAAGAGAGGGAGAGGAGGAGATAATTGCAGTGCGAGGAGGAGCGCCACTCATAATTGGTGTATCTAATGAAGCAAAGTATATTGCCTCTGATATACCTGCTTTTTTGGAGTATACAAATGAAGTGTTGTACTTGGATGATGGGGAAATGGCTGTTTTGAGGGAGGATGAAGTTGTTTTCTATGATTTGGTTACTTTAGAAAAGGTTGAGAAAAGATTGATAGAAGTTGATTTGGATCCAGTAGAGAGTCAGTTGGGAGATTATCCTCATTTTATGATTAAGGAGATCATGGAGCAGAAAGATTCGATTAGTAGAAGTATTAATCAAGATGATGATGAGATCTTGGAAATAGCTGAGTTGATTAAAAATGCATTTGGTACGTATTTTGTAGGCTGTGGAACCGCGGGAAAGGTTGGTTTGGCAGGGACTTATATATTTTCGGAGATTGCTAAAAAGCATATAAATTTTGAATTTGGTTCTGAGTTTAAACATTGTAGGCATTATCTTCAGGATGAAAGTTTAGTTATCGCAATAAGTCAGAGTGGAGAGACGGCAGATACGATTGAGGCTTTGGAAATAGCACAAAAGAAGGGTTCGCGAACTGCGTCTATTTTGAATGTAAAAGAGTCAACAATTGATCGTATGACTGATTATACTTTGCATATTAAGGTTGGTCCGGAAAAAGCAGTGGCTTCGACTAAAGCTACAACTGCACAGTTGGCTATTATTTTGCTATTGGCTTTTGCAGCTGCTGGAAAAATTGATGAGGGTAAGAGGTTGCTAGTGGATACATGTGGTGAGATAAATGATATGTTAAATCCTAGGTATGAAGATAGGTTAAGGTCTTTGGCTGAATCAATATATGAAAATGAGAGTATGTATATAATCGGTAAAGGAATAAATTATCCAATTGCCTTAGAATCAGCAATTAAATTACAAGAGGTTAGTTATATACATGCTGAAGGTTTTGCAGGTGGGGAGTTAAAACATGGTCCTTTGGCTCTGATATCTGATAATGTTCCAGTAATTGTTTTTGCTCCGGATGATGAGAATTATGAAGATATTATTTCGAATGCAACTGAGGTGAAAACACGTGGTGGTTATGTGATTGGGGTTTCTCCAAAAAATAACCCAATTTTTGATCATTGGATTAATGTCCCTCAAGTTGATGAAAACGGTTTGACTTCTCCGATTGTTAATTTGATTCCGATTCAAATCCTTTCTTATCACTTAGGTTTATTAAGAGGTAATAATCCTGATAAGCCGAGGAATCTGGCTAAAAGTGTGACCGTAAAATAGAAAAAAGACCTCTTTGCGAGGTCTTTTATTTTAAACACTTAGAAGTTTTATGACCTGCTCTCTATCTAATGCCCATAGAAATGTGGACAGTCTTGGTCCCCTCTCTTGGTTTAGTAGTAGCATGTAAATATCTTGGAAAAAGTCTTTTTGACGTGATTTTTTTTCTTCTAACTCTATGTTCTCTTTTCCATCTTTTGGTATTTCGTACATTTTGTGATTAATATCATCGATTTTTAGATCTTGGTTTTCTTTTAAGAAGGTTTTCATTTCGTTGACTCTTTGTTTGCGTTCTTGGCTCATTTGGGAAATATATTCTTGGTTTGGTTCTTGTAATAACTCTAGTAGTTCGTCTTGATTGTATTGTTCCATCCAATTTTTTGCATTTTCTAATCTTAAGTGGATTGATTCTTGATTGTAATTTAGTTCTTGTTCTTGGAATAGTTTGGTGAGTTTTTGTTCGTCCCAGTCTACGATTTGAGCCCACCCTGTTAATTGTCTAAATGAAGCAGGGTTTTCAAGTCTGTCTTGGTTTATTCCTTGAATTGCTAAACGTAATCCATTGGCTTTGGATTGATCTATTTTGTCTATTTTTGCGACTGTTCTGTCGTATTCGTCATATAAGCGAATAAGGTCTGAGTCAAAAGCTAAATCAAATTCTTTCTTTGGCATGCTTCTTGTGTATACCCATTTAAGGATTGGGAGTTCGTATACTTCAAGTAATTCTGATGGAGTTAGGGCATTTCCTTTAGAGGATGACATCTTACCTTCATTTCCTTTTATGTTAATGAATCCGTAAGCTTGGTAGAATGGTGGTTCGATTTCGAAAATCTCACGAGCAATAACTGAGGCTACATCATAACTACCACCGTAAGTTGAATGATCTTTTCCTCCTGGTTCAAAATTTACTCCTTCGAAAGCCCAACGCATTGGCCAGTCGATTTTCCAACCTAGTTTTAATTGGGACTGTTTTCTGATGTCTATTGTTTCAGTTTTTTCCGTGTCTAAGCATTTGTAGGTGAGACTGTATTCCCCATCGAATTCGAGTATTTCAGTGTTATCTTTTCCAGTAAATGATGAATAGATTGTTCCTGGCCAGAAGTTAGATTTGTATTCATCTAGAGAACCTTTTTGAGCTTGTGACTTCTCAGACATAAATGCCCAAAGGATATCTGCGATTTTATCTTTTTGGTTGAGGGCTTTAGAGATCAAATCTGCGTATTGCCCAGTTGGATAAAGTTTTCCTTGGTGTTTGAACTCAATTTTGATTCCCATTTTTTGGATAACATCTTCAAGTGCTTTTTTGAAATGTTCCGCGTAGGTTTCATTAGGATTTTCTGGAGATGGGATTTGGCTTACTGGAAGTCCAAGGTATTGAGAGTAGTTTTCAGGTACATTGGTTGGTACTTTTCTAAATCTATCATAGTCATCCCATGAGAAAATTAGTCTGGCTTTTTTACCTCTAGCTTTAAGAGCTTCTACAACGGGCCAGTTGGTCATTATTTCGCGAAAATTTCCAAAGTGAACCATACCTGAAGGTGTGATACCAGCTGCGCATGTGTAGACTCCATCTTTTGGGTTTGGGGTTGTTTCAATAAGTTTTTCAGCTATTACTTCTCCCCAATGTTTGTCTTTTGATTTCAAGTTGAATTGACCTTCTTTTTTTCTTCTTTCTACGATTACAGCTTCTGGATCAACATGAAATTGAGACATTTTTAAGTGGTTATATTTGTTTGTGTCAAGAATATAGATTAAATGCCATTAAAATGCTATAATAAATAGAGTTTAATTTTAGATATGGAAGTTATTTGTTCAATCGGACCTGCGTCTTATGATAAGAAAGTTTTGAAAAAAATGGCAATGGCTGGAATGGATTATGTAAGGTTGAACTTTTCGCATGGTAGTCATGCAGAATATAAAAGGGTTATAGAAGATGTAAGAGCCTTGAATGAAGAGTTGAATTTAGAGATTAAGATATTACAAGACTTGCAAGGACCTAAGATAAGGGTTGGAGAAATCACACCTGCTTCCTTAAATATCGAGAAAGATGAGGAGGTTTACTTCAGTGTGGACATTGATGAAAGTATTAATGCTCCTGTTAGAGTTATTCCTGTTCAGTATAGTGGTTTTGTTGATGATCTTGAGGTTGGTGAGAAAGTTTTTGTAGATGATGGTCAGTTGCAGTTTGAGGTTATTGGTTTCGATGATGGTATGGTTAAGTGTAGAGCCTTGAATGAATGGGTTTTAAAATCAAATAAAGGAATCAATCTACCAAATACAAATATCTCTCTTCCTCCTGTCACTGAGAAAGATAAGAAAGATATAAAGTTTGGTTTGGAAATGGGGGTTGATGTTATCTCGTTATCTTTTGTAAGGTCTAAGCATTGTATTGAGGAGTTGAAAGAGTTCGTTGCCGAGAATGTGGTTGATGTAGAGCCATTAATTATGGCTAAGATAGAAAGGCCTGAGGCTGTAAAAAATTTAGACGATATTCTGGATAGAGTTGAAATGGTTATGGTGGCGAGGGGTGACCTTGGAATTGAAATTGGTTTAGAGAATCTTGGTCAAACTCAAGATCTGATAGTTGAAAAGAGCTTGAAAAGAGGGTTGAAGGTTTTTCCAGCGACTCATTTTTTGAAAAATATGATTGACTCCCCTACTCCTAGTAGAGCAGAAGCAGTAGATATTTATCACGCCATGCTTAAAGGTGCGACAGGTGTTTTGCTTAGTAATGAAACTTCTGTTGGTAGATATCCAGTAGAGTGTGTAGAGTTTTTAAATAAGTTTCAAATATTTGAGTAAGAACATAATGGTATTTGTTCTTTGTTCTATTGTGCTGGTCATGGGTAGTTCTGAGTGATCTTTTGTAATAGAATCTTTATATGTAGAGTAAATATACTTAGTTATCTGACTAATTTGTTTAGCCTGTTCGATGTTTTCGTGTCTTTCTTTATCTAGTTCATAGAATGATGGATTGAATGGAAAGAAAATAGTTAAGTCGTACTTGTAGGAAGGATCATATACTGAAAAATATTTGTCTAAATTGCTTTCTTTTATATCTCCTCTGTATACATCGTAAACTGCTTGGTCAGGAAGGGCTCTATCATAAAAGTTTAGTCCATCTTCAGCACCGTTGAGAGACTATATGATCCTTTGGTTTATCTTGGTCTGAAGATCTTGTTGTCTTTCAATGATTGATGGATCTTCTTGTATTATTTCTCTAGCAGCTTCTGGATGGAATTTTGAATCAGGTAAGTGCTTTTGTAAGTCTTTAAATGTACTAGATTTTCCTGTCGAAGGTCCTCCGACTAAAGCTATTTTTTTCATAGTTATATGTTTATAGGTGTGAAAGATAGAGCTGCTGCAAGTGCATCTATTGCGTCGTCGATGGCTTGGATTTTTTGTATTTTTAGATTTATTTCAACCATTTTTTGAACTTGACCCTTAGTGGCTCGTCCGTTTCCAGTAAGAGTTGATTTGATTTGAGTTGGGGTGATCTCTTGGATTTGAATTCCGTGTTTGTTGATCAAGTTGCAGATGACTCCTCTAGCTTCAGATACTTGCATGGCTGTGGTGGTGTTTTTATTGAAGTATAGCTTTTCAATTACTGCAAGTTTTGGTTTGTGTTTCTTTAAAATTGAATCTAAATCTTTTTCTATTTCATTTAAACGGTTGTATAGATTCTCTTGTTTGGGTGTGCTTATTATTCCTGATGTTATGTATGAGACCTGATTGGTTTTTTCTATAATTCCAAACCCAATTCTTCCAAATCCTGGGTCAATTCCTATTATCTTCATATTTTTTTCTTTAGTATAAAAAGCTTTTGCGTAAAGTAAAAAGGTTGTTATATACAAAAGTTTCTTATTATTTTAAAGAAAAACAAGTTTATGTATAAGAAACACCAAGGCCTGATTTTCTTACAGATTATACTAAGTGTTGTAGTTGTGATTCTTTTGAATAGTTATCTTAAATCAAAACCAGACCTTCAAGATCGTATTTTGATGACGAATGATGGGGTTAATGAAACAGAGAATAAAGATGAGGACTTGCTAGTTAACGATTTAGCTTACGAGGAGAATATAAGTAGAGCATATGCTTTTTTGGATAACCATGATTATAGAAATGCTCTAGCATACTTCCGCTTTGCAAATCAACAGCAACCTGCAAATAAAGAGCCTTTTCTAGGTGTTGCTGAAAGTTTTCTGGAATTAGATGATTTAGAGCCAGCAAAAAATAACATTAATAGTGCTGCTAAGTTGGGAGATTTCGATGTGGATGACAATAACCTTTTAATGAAGTTCTATATACTTAATAGACAAGTTGATAAGGCTGCAGAGATATATACTAGTTTAGATTCTAGGAATACTGAGAGTTTGTATCTTGGTGCTTTAATAAACTTATTACAGCCTAATTTGGATAATGCTAAAGATAAGTTAAATTTGATTGTTGCCCAAGTTAGTAATGCTGAATATGTATCAGAACAAGATCGACAATATCTTGAATCTTCAAATGTATTATTAGATGATATTGAAATTTATGAAACTTTTGTGGATACTCCAACGGCTTACTTACTTAGCTTGGTTGGGCAGTCGCTAATTGATTTGGAAGAGTACAGTTTATCTAGAAGGTTTTTTTTTGAGGCAATTAGAGACAAAGGTGATTATCGTGATGCTTGGTTGTATCTTGGTTATTCTTACCTGTTGTCCGATAGTTTGGTGGAGGCAGAGCAGACCTTACAAAAAGCTAAGGAGTTGGATCCATATAATTCTACAACTTATTTTTATTTAGGTTTGGCCCAGTTAGGTATGGATGAATTTGAGAATTCGATAAGAAGTCTTGAGCAAGCAGCTGGATTTGGATATCAGCCTGAATATCAATTGCAAGAATATCTAGGTCATAATTATTATAAGTTGGCAAAGTTTGATCAATCCATTAATGCTTACGAGCAAGTTGTTCAGCAAAGTAATGTTGGAATGGATACTTTAGTGAGATTTAGTTGGTTGATGATTGAGTATAGAAAAGATTTTAGTAAAGCTATTGAAAATGGTAATAGAGCTATTGCTTTATACCCTGATCAAGGTATGTCTTACAATCTTTTAGGTTGGGCTTATCTTGCTTCAGATAGACTAGATGAAGCGTTAGTTGAATTTGAAAATGCGTTAAGTCGTGATGATGAAATTGCTGCAGTTTATCTCAATTTAGGAGCTGTTTATTTAGAGCAGGATCGTTTGGATTTAGCTAGGCAGAATTATGAGCAAGCTGAGAGGTTAGCTAGGTTGACCTCGAATAATTCAATATATGAAAGAGCCCAGTTTGAACTGGAGAGGTTAGATAATATTAATGAAGAAGTATGATATATGTTTTAGGTTTTTTGGGTTTGATTATGGGAAGTTTTTCAAGTGTATTGATGGAAGAGTTTTCAAGTGCCGTTGAAGGAGGAGATTTTGATTTGAAAAGAGTTTTATTTGGTAGGTCGAGATGTCCTGAATGTAAGAAGGATTTAAGTTGGTATAATCTATTACCTGTGCTTAGTTTTTTACTACAAAGGGGTAAATGCACTAGTTGTGGGACGAAATTGAGTTATAAATATCTTCTGTTGGAGCTAATTATGGGTGGTTTGTTTATGTTTTGTTTTAGTTTCTTTGGGTTAGATATATTGGAATTGTTTTTAAGTTTGTTAGTGGTTTTTTTAGGTATTAATATTTTAACTATTGATTTAAAGACATTGAGAATTCCATCAGTTTTGTCTTACAGTCTTGTTGTTGTAGGAGCGATGTTTGGTTACTTTGTCTCTGACTTAGGAATTTGGGATATTTTACTAGGGGGGCTGCTTGGTTATTTGTTTTTCTTTTTGCAGCACTTTGTATCTAAAGGAAAATGGGTTGGTTTAGGTGATGCTGACTTGGGATTAGCTATAGGATTTATGTTTGGGCCATGGGTTGGATTGTATACAATACTACAATCTTATGTTTTAGGAACTGTTGTTTTAGTACCCGTTATGTTACTTGATAAAGCTGAATATGGTATGAAGTCACAGGTTCCATTTGGTCCATTTCTTGTGGTTAGTCTTATATTTTCAATGTTCTTCGGTAGTATGATTGTAGAATGGTATGTTAATAGTTTTATAATCTAAGTATATGAAGTATTTAATTTTAGCTGGAGGAGCTGGAACAAGGTTGTGGCCACTCAGTAATGATTCTTTGCCAAAGCAGTTTCATAGTTTTCTAGGTGATAGAACTCTATTGCAAATGGCCTTTGATAGGTTGAGCTTTGCAGACTCTAAAGATATTTATGTTTCATCTAATCTCAAATATAAGGAAATAATCAAGGGGCAGCTTCCAGAGCTAAATCATGAGAATTTAATATCCGAGCCTTTAAAAAGAGACACTGCGCCGTGTATTGCATTTGCTATGAAATATATAGCAGATAAGGTTTCTGATGATGAGGTTGTTACCATTATTAATGCTGATCAATTGATAGTTGATAATGTAGAGTTTAAAGAAGTAGTTTCGGTTGCTCAAAAGTTTGCTGCTAAAGACCGCTTCGTACTGGTATCTGTTAAAACTAAATCAGCTAATCCTAATTTAGGTTATATCAAGATAAATGATCTAGTTGAGAAGCAAGGTGAGGTGGAAGTTTATGGTCTTGAAGAATTTGTAGAGAAGCCAGATCCTGAAAAAGCAAAAGATTTTCATAACTCTTTTAAGTACTTGTGGAATACAGCTATCTTTACATGGAAGATTAGTTCGTTTATGTCTGAGTTGAAGCTTAAGTCTTCTGAGCTATATGAGAATCTGATGAGAATAAAAGATTTTGATAATTGTGAGGAGGTTTATGGTGATTTTGAAAAGATATCAATTGATTTTGCGTTAATGGAGAAGCTTGATCAAAAAGATGTAGTAGTTATTCCTGCTGACTTAGGTTGGAGTGATATTGGAACTTGGGAGACTTTATTTGGTGAGTTAAGTAAGGATGATAAGGGAAATGTAGTACAAGGATCTTTTGAGTTAGATAATGTAAAAAATTGTTTGCTTATTAATAAAACTGATTTACCTGTTGTTTTGTATAAATTAGAGAATACAGTTTGTGTCTACTCTGAATATGGTTGTTTAGTTGGTGATTTGTATGATTCATCTACTTTAAAAAAATTAGTTAATCAATTAAATAATGGAAGTTAAAATTGTAAAAAAACCATGGGGTGAGGAGATTTGGTTTGCTCAGACGGAAAAGTATGCTGGTAAAATATTGAAGATTAACAAAGGGCACCGTTATTCTCTACAGTATCATGAGAGAAAGATGGAGACTCAGTATCTTTTTAAAGGTAAAATTAGGTTTATATTTGGTGAGAATGAGAATGAGTTGGAGGAGCTTATTATGATGCCCGGAGATAAGATAGATGTTGTACCACCTATGATTCATCGAGTTGAGGCGCTGGAAGATAGTGAGATATTTGAGGTTTCTACGCCTGAGTTAGATGATGTTGTTAAACTTGATGACGACTATGGGAGGAGTGGGAAAGGTAATAATTTTGAAAATGATGAGCGTTTGCATAAGGCAATAAGAAAACAAAATGTTTTGGATGACAAGGTGAACTCAAGTCAAAATCTAAATAAAATTGAAAGTTAAGCCTTAAGGCAATAATATTCACAAAATAATTTAATCATATATATGAGATCTTTTAAGCGTTTCATAGGTAATTGGAAAGTTCCTATGATCTTGGTTGTGGCTTTAGGTTTAGGTATTTTTAATTTGCCGGCTGAGTATCAACCTGGTTTTGTACCAGAATCGATTCAGGATATGAAGATAAACTTAGGTTTAGATCTTCAAGGTGGCTCACAATTAGACTATAAAATTGATCTAAGTAATGTAGAGGAGGCTGATCAAGAGCAGATAGTAGAAGGTATTTTGGAAGTAATAAACGAAAGAGTTAATCGACTTGGAGTAAGTGAACCAAATATATATCTATCAAATGTAGCTGATGAAACACATGTAATAGTAGAGCTAGCTGGTATTGATGATTTGGAAGAAGCTAAAGCTCAAGTTGGTAAAACTATCCAATTAGAATTTAAGGAGAGAAACGATGTTACTGAGCTTACTGCAGAAGAAATAGCTGTAGTTAGAGAAAACGCTGAGTCATTTTTAGAAGAAGCTAAGTCTTCAGAAGATTTTACAGCATTAGCTGAGGAGCAAGTGAGGGTTGAGGGTGAAAAGGTTTATTATGACCCTTATAATGACTTTACCTTTGCTGAAATGATTCCTAACGAGGAGCTGGTGAACGTTTTGAATGATTTAGAAGAAGGAGAAGTTTATGACGGTTTAATTGAAGGTAATTTTGGTTTAACCTTTATTGGTGAAATAGTTGATAAGCAAGGCTTTGCTGTAGTTAAGTTGAATGAAAAGCAAGAAATGGAGAATGAGAAAGAAACTCCTAGAGAAGTAGAGCTTGATACGATTTTGATCCAGTATGAGGGGGCTGATGAATCTGCGTCTGAATTAAGTAAAGATGATGCAGCTGTTTTAGCTTCAAATCTAATTGGTGAGATAGTAAATGGTGAAAGAACTTTCGATCAAATTGGTTCTGAATATATTGTGAATTCTGAATTACTTGAAGGTTCACTTGAGTTAGAAGAGATAAAAGCAGATTTAGAGGCTGAAGGTGATATATATGATTTGGCTGTAGAGACTCCTTATGGTTATGTTTTGACTAGAGCTAATGCAATTACTGAACCAAGTATGGAGACTGTAGTTGAGACTGCTTACAGATTTGAAATGTTGATATACTCTACACTGCCTGAAAGGTGGGTTGCGACGGAGTTGGATGGTTCTTATTTTGAAAGAGCTGATATTGCTTTCCAAAATAATGTGATTCCAGTTGTACTTGTGAAGTTTAATAGTGAAGGAGCCGAGTTGTTTGAGGAGTTGACTGAGAGAAATTTAAACAGTCAAATTGCCATTTATGTAGGTGGTAGGCAAATTTCTGCGCCAAATGTGTCTCAGGTTATTGCTGGAGGAGAGGCAACAATTAGTGGTAATTTCACTATCGATAGTGCTCAAGAACTGGCTAGGGATTTAAATACTGGTGCTATTCCAGCTCCTATTGAGCTTTCAGGACAGTACACAATTGGTCCGAATCTTGGTCAAGCTGCACTTGATGCATCTCTTAAGGCTGGAGCGGTTGGTTTATTGCTTTTGGCTATTTATATGATTGGTTACTATAGATTAGCTGGTGTGCTTGCTAACATAGCTTTGGTTGTTTACTCAGTTCTTTTGATCTTCTTGATTAAATCTAGTATGCCAATGTGGTTAGCCTTGATTTTTGCTTTTGTAATTTATTGTGTAGCTTTAGCTAAAATATATAGTAGTAAAGAGAAGCTGGTTGAGCAGACTTTGAGTTTTGTGGTTGCTACTTTTGCATTATTCTTTGTTTCATTCTTACTGTCGTCCCCTGTTGTTTTAACTCTAGCAGGTGTAGCAGGTATTATTCTTTCTGTAGGGATGGCTGTTGATGCTAATGTTTTGATCTTTGAGAGAATTAAAGAGGAAATTAGAGATGGAAGATCTTATATCAAAGCTGTGAATAATGGTTTTGATAAAGCATGGTCATCAATTAGAGATTCCAATTTCTCTTCATTAATTACTTGTGGGATTTTGTATTTCTTTGGGTCTTCAATTATCCGTGGTTTTGCATTGAATCTTGCAGCGGGTATTTTGATATCAATGTTCACTGCAATAACTGTTACTAAAGGAATGTTGGTGCTTCTAGATAAAGTTGATAATAAGAATCTTAAGCTTTGGTTTAAAGCTGATAAGAACGATTCAAAAGTTAAAACTATCGATTTCTTATCTAAGTCTAAAGTTTGGTTTGCGATTAGTTGCGTATTAGTTGTTATTTCTGTTGGGGCAATTGCAACTAAGGGATTGAATGCCGGGATTGATTTTACTGGTGGAACATTTATGGAGGTTCAAATTTCTGATGAAAATGTTGATAAGAATCTTGTAATGGAAAAAGTTGTGGAAGCTGTAGGTTCTGAAGATGTAAGTGTAGTTACTGCTGGTGAAGGAGTTTATCAAATTAAAACTAAGTACATACAAGAAGAAACTCATGATGTTATCTTGCAATATTTGAATAACTCTTCAGAGTCTGAGGTTGTTGAAAACCGATTTACTACAGTTGGACCAACTATTAGTGAATCTTTGAAAAGTAAAGCAGTGATAGCTTTAATTGTAGCTCTAGTTGCTATAATTTGTTACATAGCTATAACTTTCAGAAATATTCCGAGAGGTTATAGCCCATGGAGGTTTGGGTTGAGTGCTATGGTTGCTTTAACTCATGATGTGATTATTACACTTGGTGTGTTTTCACTGTTTGGGCTTCAAGTTGATGCGTTATTCATAACTGCTCTGCTTACTGTGATTGGTTTCTCTGTTCATGATACAATTGTAGTATTTGATAGAATTAGAGAAAACTTGAAAGGGGCTAAAGTTAAGAGAGGTGAATTTGCAAAAGTTTGTAATTTATCTTTAAGTCAAACTTTAGCTAGGTCATTGAATACATCTATTTCTACTTTGTTGACTTTGCTTTCATTGCTAGTTCTTGGTTCATCGTCAATATTTGAATTCGTACTAGCGCTTGTAATTGGTATAGGTATCGGTACATACTCTTCTATCTTTATTGCATCCCCTGCTCTGAATAAAATGCAAGAAAGAAAGCTTTAAAAAGCTTAAAAATCAAAAAAAAAGCCTGAGCGTTATGCTTGGGCTTTTTTAGTTGAAGGCAATTTCATTCAAGTCTTCCAGAAACTCTTGTAAGTCAATTCGGTGCAGTTTCGCCCCCTGTTCTAAGGTTTCAAATGAGGCATAACCGCAACCTACGCAATGTACTCCATATTCGAACATTACCTCCATTACTTCTGGATACGTTGCGACTACATCGCGTATAATCATATCGTGTCTTATCATTTGTTTTGAATCAGAATCGTGATGCATTAGACTATAGTCTAGATCAAATCCCAGTTCTGTAGTTAGTTTTTGATCAACATTCATGCTGATTTTTTATATACTATCTGTAAAGTTATCATTTTTGTCTAAGTATGCAATATTTTTATGAGTGTCTAATTCACGGTTTGAAGAGTCCTGTTATGAATTTTTTTACTTATTCAAGTAATTCTGAGTTTGAGGTTGGTGATTTGGTTGAGGTAGAGCTTAGAAGAAAAAGTTATAAAGCTGTTGTTTGGAGAAAGGTCAGTAAGCCTAATTTTAAAACTAAAAATATTAAGAAATTGCTTCTGAAGTCTGCTTTAGAGCCATGGTCTATGGGTTTAGTTGGATATATGTCAGAGTATTATTTTGCTAATATTGGTACTTGCTTAGATCTTTTTTTACCAAAAAAAATAAAGGATAAAAACTTCGATTTAGAAACTGTTAAAGAGATTGGTGAATTGGAGATTAATCATCAAAATCTACATAATCTATCTGATAGTCAACATGATGTTTTAAATGAATTGCTTAATAGGTCGGGGCTTATTGGTTTACTACATGGTATTACCGGTAGTGGTAAGACTGAGGTTTATTTGCACTGGATAGTTAAAATTTTAGAGCAAGATCCTACTGCTCAAGTCTTGGTTTTGGTTCCAGAGATATCTTTGACGCCTCAAATTGTTGAATATGTAGGGAAGGTTTTTCCAAAGGAGTTTATTACTTTGTATAACTCGAAGCTTAATAAAACAGAGCAACAAGAAGAGTGGAAGAGAATATTTTATGGTCAGTCTAGGATTGTAATTGGATCAAGGTCTAGTTTGTTTATGCCTTTTAAGAATCTTAAGGCAGTTATTGTAGATGAGGAGCATGATTCTTCATATAAACAAGATATGGATCCGAAATATCATGTACGTCAGTTGGTACAGTATTTGTCTGCAAAGTTAGATGTATCTGTGTTGTTTGGTTCTGCTACACCATCTGTGGAAGTATATAAAGCTGCAATGGATGGTAAAATAGACTATTTTCAGTTAAGCGATCGAGTGAAGGCTAGTGAGGGTTTAGAGTATGAGGTGGTTGATATGAAGGATGAACGCAAAAGAGGTAACTGGCATTACATGTCAGATAAATTGGTGGAGAGTATTACTGCTGCATTATCCAGAAATGAACAGGTAATGCTTTTGCATAATAGAAGAGGGTCGTCTAATTACTTGCAGTGTGTTGATTGCGGACAGGTTGAAGAATGTGTGAATTGTTCAATTAGTTTAACTCCACATGGTCAAGAGTTGCTTTGTCATTATTGTAATCATAAAAAACCTGTGCCATTTGCTTGCTCTTTTTGCGGGAGTGTAGAAATAAAAAATGTAGGTATTGGTGTGAAAGGTTTAGAGTTAGAGTTAAAAGATTACTTTCCGAAAGCTAAAATTGTGAGAATTGATTCTGATACTAATTCAAGAAAAAATGCCCATATTGAAAACTATAAGTCTTTGAAAGATGGTGAAGCTGATATTGTGGTTGGTACACAGACAATTGCAACTGGTTTGGATGTGGAGAATGTAAGTCTTGTTGGGGTTATTAATGTTGATCAGCATTTAAATTTTCCTGATTTTAGAGCTAGCGAAAGAGCCTACCAGTTATTGACGCAGTTTTCTGGACGTGCAGGTAGAGGGAAGGTGAAGGGTAAGGTTGTACTCCAAACATTTCAAGATGATTCAGTAGTGATAAGAAGTATTGTTGATGAAGATTTTGAAGGCTATGTGTCGAGCGAGATGGAGGTAAGGAGAATGTTTATGTATCCCCCGTTTTCTAAAATGACTAGATTGATTTATTCAAATAAAGATAAACTAAAAGTGATGAGGGAGGTAGAGAAAGTTGTATCAGTTTTAGATGCTGTAAAATATCCAAGATACAAATCTAGTGCCCCATTGATTGAAAGAAAACATGGGAAGTTTTACCATCAGGTGATTTTATTTGACTTGAACCCTAAGAAGATTATTGACTATCTGGATTTAGGTAAGGGTTGGAGTGTTGATAGAGATCCTATGAACATGATTTAACTTTTATTGTTGAGTATTTTGTATAAAATGATTTTAGTAATTAATTGAGTTGGATGAAAAAAAGATTATTAACAGGTATTAAGCCAACTGGAAGTCTTCATTTGGGGAATTATTTCGGTACTTTTAAGAGGGTTATAGAATTTACAGAGATGGATGAGTATGAATCATATGTTTTTATTGCAAACCTGCATGCATTAAATTCTGGTCCAGACTCAAAGCAGTTAAAGCTTAGAACCAGAGAGTTAGTTTTAGATCTTCTTTCTCTTGGTTTAGACCCTGAGAAATGTGTGTTTTTCTTACAAAGTGATGTGTCTGCTCATACTGAGCTTACGTGGTTGTTGATGAATCAAGCTAATATAGGGTTCTTGGAGAGGGCTCATGCTTTTAAGGATGCAATTGAAAATAAGGGAGTTTCTCGTAATGAAATGAATGTTGGGTTGTTCTTGTATCCAGTATTGATGGCAGCTGATATTTTACTCTATAAACCCGATGTTGTGCCAGTGGGTCAAGATCAAAAGCAGCATATTGAGATTGCTAGAGATTTAGCTCAAAAGATGAATTCTGCATATAATACAAATATTAAACTTCCAGAAGCTATGATAGAGGAATCTGTTAAGATTGTTCAGGGTATTAATGGTAGAAAAATGAGTAAATCTTATGATAATTATATTCCTGTGTTTGAAAATGATTCTAATAAAGGTTTGATAAAGAAGAGGATTATGAGCATTAAGACTGATTCAAAAGGTTTAGATGAAATAAAGGATCCATTAACTTGTAATATTTTTAAGATTTATGAGTTGATTGCTTCAGAAGATCAAATAGAAAACCTTAGGGATAAATATCTAGCTGGAGGTTATGGCTATGGGCATGCTAAGAAAGATCTTTTAGCGAGATATGAAGAGTTCTTTGGAGAAGCAAATGCAAGACGGAAGAGGCTGCTTGAGAGTGGAAGCGATGTTGTGGAAGAGGTGTTGAGTCAAGCTTCAATTAAGGCAAATGCTGAGGCAAATGTTATGTTAAGAGAAATATATTCTAAAATTGGTTTAACTTACTAAAATGTCTCCTAAGATTAATTCTAAATTTATTTTTGTAACTGGTGGGGTTTGCTCATCTTTAGGTAAAGGGATTTCTTCTGCTTCGATTGGTTCTCTTTTAAAGTCAGGTGGTTTAAGTGTGTTTACTATGAAGCTTGACCCTTATTTAAATGTTGACCCTGGGACAATGTCTCCATTTCAACATGGTGAAGTTTTTGTGACTGATGATGGGGCAGAGACAGATTTGGATCTTGGGCATTATGAAAGGTTTATAGATGCTCCCCTATCTAGGCTATCTACTTTAACTACAGGTAAGATCTACACAGAAGTCTTGGAGAGAGAAAGGCGGGGTGATTACTTAGGTAAAACTATTCAAATCATTCCGCATATTACAAATGCAATTAAAAATAAAATGTATCAAGCTTCTAGAGAGACTAAAGCCGATGTAGTCCTGGTTGAGATTGGAGGTACAGTGGGAGATATTGAAGGTTTACCTTATTTAGAAGCAATAAGGCAAATGAGGCATGAACTTGGGAAGGAAAATACAGTTTTTGTGCATGTCACTCTTCTTCCTTACTTAAAGGCTTCTAAAGAGTTAAAAACAAAGCCAACACAGTCGTCAGTAAGAGAGTTAAGGAGTATTGGTATTCAGCCAGATTTCATCCTTGCTAGAGCAGATCATAAAATTGAGGATGAGCTGTTGAAGAAGATATCTTTATTTTGTGATGTTCCATATGAGAATGTAGTGCCTGCAGAAACTTTAGATTCAATTTATGAAGTTCCTTTGAAATTTAAAGAGAAAAGTCTTGCTGAAAATATTGCAAAGCAATTTAATATTTTGAACTTTAGGGATCAAGTTGATGATTGGATGAATCTTAGAGATAAGACTTTAAAGATAGAAAATGATGTAAAGATTGCTATAGTAGGAAAGTACAGTGGTTTGATAGATGCATATTACTCAGTTATTGAGTCATTGAAGATTGCTGGTATACATGCTGGGGTAAATGTTAAAATTGTATGGATTGATGTTCATGAGTTGGAAAAAGAATCTGCGAAAGAGATAGATAAGTTAAAGTCATGTGATGGTATTTTAGTTCCTGGTGGCTTTGGTGAGCGAGGTGCCGAAGCTAAAATAATGGCTGCCAAATATGCGAGGGAGAATGATATCCCTTATTTAGGGATATGTCTTGGTATGCAGTTGATGTGTGTGGAGTTTGTTAGAAACATAAAAGGAGATAATCAATATACATCTCAAGAGTTCGATGAAATTGGAGAAATTGATAAGTCTAAATATGTAATCCATTTCATGCCTGGACAACATGTTGGGAAAGATAAGGGAGGTACTTTAAGGTTGGGTGGTTATGATTGCAATTTAACTTTAGGATCACTTACTCATAAACTTTATGGTGAGAACTTGATAAGAGAGAGGCATAGGCATAGGTATGAGTTTAATAATGATTTTAGACCACTCTTGGAAGCAAATGGTTATCTTGTGAGTGGTGTTTATGAGGAGGATGATCTTGTTGAGATTGTTGAAAACACTAACCATAAGTTTATGGTTGGTTGTCAGTTCCATCCAGAGTTTTTATCTAGGCCACATAGGCCTCATCCTCTTTTTCTTGGTTTAATTAATGCTTCAAAGTAATATGCCTAAGTTTCAATACACTGCCGTGAATGCGGCTGGATCAACATTGCATGGAGTTGTAGAGGCTGATGATATTCGTTTAGCAAAAAAAGAACTTAATAATTTAGATTTACAGGTTGTTGATTTGAAGGAAGTTGATTTAAGTACAAAATTGTATAAGTCGAACTTGAATAAGTTTAAGTTTGAAGCTGTGAATCAAGAAGGGAAAGTTGTGAAGGGAACAATATCTGCCTTAGATCAAGAAAAAGCTTTAGTAAGGTTACAGTCAGAATATAAATTGAATGTAAGTAAGATTGCTCATTTAAATGCTCCAAATAAGTCATTTGAGAACAGTTCAACTAAGTTAGAGACTGAGAGTGATAGCCCTAAAACTGTCGTTGATGCTTCAAGAGTGAAGGCCCTTAGAAATATACTTCTTCCGTTAATTGATGACCTTAAAAGTTTGATGAAGCATGTTAGTGAAGATTTGAATGATCAAATAGGTCAGGCTACTCAAGAATTTTTAGATAAATATTACCTTCATTTAGATAAAATTAAGTATAGTGATAATTTAGGAAATATACAGTCGGTGTGTTTGAAGATATGTACTGTTTTAAGTGATTCTGAGATTTTCTTTGAAAATAAAGTGAAAGTTGATGAGAAATTAAGAGTAAACTTAATGGCTAAGAATTTAGAAAGGAAGTTTAAAAATTATGATTTGCCGCCTTCTAAGATGAAAGGTTTAATAGTTGATGCCAGGATAGATAGTGTTTGGAATCTTTTAGCAGTTGTTTTTTCCAGTAAGTCATCTGAGCAACGTAAGGTTGCTATTGTTGATCTTTTTAAAAGAGTTAAGAGTATCTTTAGTAGTAAATCAGATGTTTGGACGCGTTTTTTCTCTGGGATTAAGGAAGTTAGCTTATGGTTACTTGGTTTGTATAGTTTACTTTTCTTTATTGGTCATTATTTGACTGTGAAGAATTTGAGATTTTCAGTTCCTGATATTTTGAATATTTATTCGACAAATGTATTAGTTTACATAGTTGTGGGTGTGTTTTTGTTACACCTTGGTTTTGAAGTTGTTGAGAGAATAAACAAGAATCGTTTGCTGAAAACTGTTGTTAGTAGTATGTTTTTAGTACTGTTTTTGATGATTTGTATTAATTTATAAATATGTATCCAATTCTATTGCAGATTACCCAGAGTTTTTTTGTTAAATCTTACTTCTTTTTTGGTTTGGTTGGTTTAATAATTGCAACTTATTTCTTTGTAAAGAATGCTTTGAAGAATCGATTAAGGCTACAATTTATCGTAGATATCTTTTATAAGATGTTGTTATCAGGGTTGATATGGGGAAGAATAGTCTACGTAGCTTTGAATTATCAGTTTTATTTCTTTGATGCTATTAACTTTTCATCAGTATTTAAAGCAATTGCTTTTTGGGCAGATAAATCACTATCCTTCTGGGGGCTAGTTTTTGGAGTGGTTTTGAGTTTCATAAATAATGCAAATAAACGTCAGGAGAATCCTATGAAATGGGGTGATACTTTTATGGTATCTTTTATGCTTTTTCTAAGTTTTGTTAATTTTGGTGCTTTTTTAGATGGTTCAAACTTTGGGCGTCCCACAGATTCATTTGTTGGTGTTCAGTTTCTGAATAATATTAATGTTAAGTACCTAACAGCAATACATCCTACGCAGCTATATGCTACATTTTATTGTATTTTAATTTTTATGATACTTTGGGTGTTGCATAAAAAATACAGACATCAATATGAAGGCTTAGTTTTTTATCTTGGTGGTTTTATGTATAGTTTTTGTCGATTTGTTGAAGGTTTCTTCCGAGGTGATGATCCTGCCTTCCTTATCTTTGGAGCTTTGAGAATAGAGATGATTCTTTTCTTTGCAGCTTTTATTTATTTTGGTAAGAAAGTTTATGATTATCAAATGAGGCATCATACTAAGATTTTGCTGCCTATTGAAAAATTATTAAGAAAATTTATTAACACTTAAATTCTATGTTTGCTTTTGCGAATCCAACTACATTTAAATACTTTGCACCCTTTTTAGCTTTTTATATTTTACTTGTTGTTCTATCTTTAGTTTTTAAAATAGCAGTTAGGTATTTAGCTAAAGATAAAAGAAGAGTAATGAGAAAGTCTCTTGGTACTTTGGCTGAAGCTTCATTTTGGATAGGTTTGCTTGGTTTAGTTTACCTAGGTGCTAGAAGGTATAATGTTGCGTTTCTTTCTATGGAATTTCTACACGTACTTAACCTTATAATTCTGGTTATATTTGTATGGCATGCTTCAAAAAAATACCTAAGTATTAAGAAGTAGTTTTACTTCCATTCTCCATCTATAAAGTTTTTGTACATTTGTGAAGCTCTTGGTTTCATATCACCATAGTATTTGCTTCCTAGTTTAGGTGAATATGGTTGAAGAGATGGTGAAGATATCTTTTCGAATGCCATTTGAGCTATAGGCATTTTGTAATAAAGCTTAACTGGTAAGTTGGATGTATTGTGAAGTTCCAATGTCATTTTAAGTTTGTTACCTGGATCTAAAAAACCTGCAGTTACGTGAATTAGTACTCCTAAACGTCCGACAGAGCTTTTACCTTCTAGTCTACCAACTATATCGTCACTTACTCCGGTAGTTTCGTAAATCATTCCTAGAGCGAATTCTCCAGGGTGTAGTACAAAATATCCATCTTCATCAATCGTAACCTCTCTCATCATGTCATCCATAGGTTCTTTAGGGTCTATAACATAATGTTGAGTGTCGTCGAATACTAAAAAGTGTTTATCTAAGTGAAGATCAACAGAGGCTGGTTGTAAGTTTCTATCTAAAAAAGGTTCAACTGTAATTTTACCTTGTTGAATTGCTTTCTGAATATCTTGGTCTGAGAAAATCATATTTTAGTTTTAGATTGTAGAATTTGGTAAGCTTTGCTGTAGCTATCGTTATAATAGCAGTGTTCAGATTTTTTGTAATACTTTATACCTTTTGAATTTGTTGGATCTATCGAGAGAATTCTCTTGGCGTTCTCTTTGGCTTTTGAGTATTCTTTTTTATTAAATAAGATTTTTGTTTCTCTTGTTAATTCTTCTAAGAGATTTTTCTTTTGGTGTTTAGAGTATTCTCTTAGCTCCTCTTTACATGAAATAAGAATTTTTTGTATTTTTGGGTATGTTGGTTCCAGATCAAAGAGATTTTTTATGAAATCGTATTTCTGAGGTGCTGGTGTCTTTGAAAGGCTTTTTTTGTTTGATTTTAATTTGTTGTCTATGATCTTACGTTTTGTTTCTATTTCTAGTTGTTTTCTTAATGTTTCAGGTAACTGAGTTAACTGGTAGGTTACTTCTAATGCTTTTTGTGGTTGGTTTGATTTTATTAAGTTTTCTATCTCGATTTGGCTCTTTTTGAAGAGTGTTTTGGCTGAGTCCCGAAGAGATCTGTTGATTGATGTAATTATTTTTGTTTTGAGTCTCTGAATTTTACTATTGCTTGAATCAATATTTTCAAGATCTAGTATGAGATGATAAGCTTTATCTAACTCCCCTTCTTTTAAATAGTCTTTGCACTTTTTAATACTTTGTTGAACGAACTTTTTTCTTAAGTTTTGTATTTTTTTGCTTAAGAGCTTTTCAGTTTTTCTATAAATTGATGTTTGAGTTTGAGAAAAGGGCTTATCTTTTAGCTCTTGTTGTGCTTTTTTGATATCCCCTTTTTTGATTAATTTTTGAATTTCAATGTAATTCATTCAGAGAGAGCTTTTAGTCTTTGGTTTATCTTAGTAAGTTTTTTCTGAGATGTCTCTAGATTTTGTCTTGTTTCCTCTACAATATGTTCTGGAGCTTTTTCGGTATAGTTTTTATTTGAAAGTTTCTTCTCAAGACTAATTATAAAATTGTTTAAGTTTGAGGCTTCGAGACTTAGCTTTTCTTTCTCAGCTTCTAGATCTATGTTTTGATCTAGGTGAAGTAAAATTGTTATCTCAGGTGTCACTACTTGTGTGATTGTTTTAGGTATATGTTTGAAGTCATTGGTTAGCTCAAGTGTTTTGACTTTTGCCATATGCTTAATGACATCTTGATTTGTTTCTATAACTGTTTGACTTTTATGCTGTATTGTTATGTGAGAGTCTTTGCTTACATCAAAGTCTGCCATTACTGATCTTATTGCAGTAATAGTTTTCTTTAAGTTATCGATTTGTTCTTTCTCTTTCGGGAATAGCAAATTCTTATTCATTTCAGGCCATTCTTCAAGCATTAGCATTTCTTTATGACCTAAAAGTTTCCAGAGTTCTTCTGTAACAAAAGGGACAAATGGATGGAGCATTTTGAGTATATCTGAGAGTGCTAGATATAAAACTTTGTTGTTTAGGTTTTTCTTTGATATCTCTAAGTACCATGAGCAGAAATCATTCCAGAGAAAGTCATATATCTTTGTTCCTGCCTCTGATAATCTATATTGGTTGAGAAGTTCAGTTTGTGTTTGGATCATTTCTTGTGTTTCATGGAGTATCCATTTGTCTGCTTCGCTTAGTTTTGTAGGATCTATTTCTTCCTTGTCAATTTTATCAAAATCTAGATTCATTAATGCAAATCTTGTTGAATTCCATATTTTTGTTACGAAGTTTCTGTATGAAGCTATTTTTTCTTCGAAAAGTCGTACGTCTTGTCCAGGCCTTGTACCCATCACTAGACTTAGTCTCACTGCATCTGTTCCATATTTCTGAATAACTTCTAAGGGGTCTATACCATTTCCTTTAGATTTACTCATTTTATCTCCGTTTTTATCTCTAACAAGTCCGTGTAGATAAACAGTTTTGAATGGAATTTGTCCAGTAGCGTAAGTTGTCATGAGAATCATTCTAGCCACCCAGAAAAATAGTATGTCGTATCCTGTTTCAAGAACGTCAGTTGGGTGGAATTTTTTGAGCATTTCAGTTTGGTTTGGCCAACCTAAGGTTGAGAAAGTCCACATACCAGAAGAGAACCATGTGTCTAATGTGTCAGGATCTTGCTTCCAACCTTCACCTGGGGAATCAATTTGAACTTTAACCTCACCATCTTTAAACCAAGCAGGAATCCTGTGTCCATACCAGATTTGTCTCGATATACACCAATCCTGTAGCTTATCAATCCAGTTAAAGTAAACGTTCTCCTGAGAGTTTGGAAGTATTTCAATATCATTTGATCTAACTACGTCTTGCATTACTTGCTTGAGGCTCATTTTTTGGTCTTTCCAATCAACCACCGTTTTGTTTACATCTATAAACCATTGTTCCATGAGTTGAGGTTCTATTATTCCTCCGCCACGATAGTTAACTGCAACTTTGTGGTAATAGTTGTTTTGTATGTCAGTTACTAGATCTTTTTCTTTAAGAATTTCAACAACTTTTTTTCTTGCTTCTTTGATGGTCATGCCAGCACATTCTTTAGAAGCTGATGAAAGTATTTTACCTTCTAGATCTATGATTCTTTCGTATTTTAGGTCATTTTTTTGAGCGATTTCGTAATCTATAAAACTATGTGCTGGACTTATTGTCATAGCACCAGTCCCTAATTCCATATCAATTGACTCATCAGCGATAACTTTGGATGTGATTTCTCCGTTTATCCATTCATGTGTGAATTCTTTTCCGATAAGATGTTTGTATCTTTGGTCTTCAGGGTGAACTACGATTGTATCATCTAAGAATTTTGTTTCTGGTCTGGAGGTACCTATTACTACTGGTCCAAACTGGAAGTAATAGAAGTTTGTGTACTCTTCTTTGTATTCAACTTCGTCATCAGCAACTGTGGTCTGCATTTTAGGATCCCAGTTGATAACTCTATCACCTCTATATATAAGGCCATCATTATACATACGTATAAACATCTCTGTAACTGCATCTTGAAGCTCTGGATCTAGAGTGAATTTTGTTTGATCCCAATCACAACTTGCTCCCATCTTTTTAGTTTGCTTTACAATAGTTTCTTGAGATTGCTTTACGAATTCATCAACAAGTTGTAGGAATTTTTCACGTCCAAAATCGTGTCTGTTTTTTCCTGTTTTTTGGAACTGTAGATTTTCAACTTTGTCTTGTGTAGCGATGGCGGCATGATCTGTTCCTGGTAGCCATAAGGTTTCATATCCTGACATTCTTTTAAACCTGATAATGATGTCTTGGATTGCTAACATACTGGCGTGTCCTAGGTGAAGGGTACCGGTTGCGTTAGGGGGTGGCATCATGATTGTAAAGGTATCGTTCTGCTTTCCTGGTTTTGGTTGAAAACATTTAGACTTGAGCCAATTTTGATAGATTTTATCTTCTAGAGTATTGTAATCAAAACTTTTAGGTATCATCGTTAATTAGGTTTAGTGCTTATTTACTTGCAAAGAATAGGGTTTTTGACTATATTGCGCAATGTAAATTTATTTTAGTTATCCCTTCTACGCCTATTCCTGTCTCGTAATTGAGATCTCACGGGCTAATAGAAGAATAGATAGCGTTTAACCACAAGGAATTTATGAAATACATAAAAGACAAAAACCAGACTCTACAAGATATGCTGGAAAATGCCGTTCACTTTGGGCACTATACAAACAAGTGGAATCCTAAGATGAAAGAATTTATCTGGGGTGAAAGAAAAAATGTTCACATTATCGATCTTCACAAAACGTTGGAGCATCTTGATAATGCATTGGATTTTTTAAAGAAAGAGAAGGATGCTGGTAGAACAATTTTGATTGTTTCTACTAAGCAACAAACTGTACCAACTGTTAAGGCTTTGGCTAAAAAACTTGATATGCCAAGTGTGACTTACAAATGGATACCAGGGCTTTTGACAAACTTTAAAACAGTTAACTCAAGAGTGAGAGAGATGAAAAACATTCAGTCTATGGTAGCTGATGGTAGTATTGAAAAATACACTAAAAAAGAAGCTTCTAAGATGATGAAAGAGATGAGAAAACTTGAAGAAAGATTAGGCGGAGTTAAAGATATGACTAAGAAGCCTAGCTGTCTTTTCGTTGTTGATACTGTTAGAGATAGAATAGCCGTTGAAGAAGCTAAAAAACTTGGAATTCCAGTAGTAGGATTCTTGGATACAAATGCTGATCCTGATTTGATTGACTACAAAATACCAGCAAACGATGATGCTATTAAGTCAGTTAAATACATACTGAACTTCATTGGTGAAGCATTATCATAAGGAACTTAATTAAATATTGAATATGGCAATTACTTTAGAACAAATTAAAGAATTAAGAGATATTACCGGAGTATCTATCACTGCTTGTAAGAAAGCATTGGTTGAAGCCGATGGTGATATGGACAAAGCAATAGAGTTGCTTAGAAAGAAAGGTGAGGCTAAGGCTGCTGACCGTGCAGATAGGGATACTACAGAAGGTGTGGTAGCAGTTGCAACTGATGGTAAAAAAGCGGTTGTAATGAAGCTGGCTTCTGAAACTGACTTTGTAGCAAAAAATGATGATTTCGTGAAAGCCGCGAATGAATTAGCTGAAAGACTACTTAAAGAGGGTCTTGATACTGATTTAAGTGGTGACGTAACTGACCTTTCTTTGAAAATGGGAGAAAAGCTACAATTGATGGAGCCTAAGTTGATCGAAGGAGAAACTGTAGGTGCTTATGTTCATTCGAACAATAAAGTTGCAGCTGTTGTAGCAATGACTGGTGGAAGTGAAGAAGTTGCAAGAAATGTTGCAATGCATGCTTCTGCAATGAAGCCTACAAACCTTTCACCTGACGAAGTTTCTGATGAAAAAGTAGCTAAAGAACATGAGATCTGGAATGATGAGCTTAAGAAATCAGGAAAGCCAGAAAAGATCTGGGATAACATCCTTTCTGGTAAAGAGAAGAAGTTCAGAGAAGCTAACGCTCTTTTGACTCAAGACTTTGTAATGGAGCCTTCTAAAAAGGTTGCTGATTACGTTAAAGAGAATGGTGGAGAAATTACTTCTTTCGTTTTCATGACATAGTTTTATAAAAACACTGTTTGATAGCCCTTGATTTTGTAGTCGAGGGCTTTTTAAATATCTAAATTATGTTATAATATTTAGATGTAATTTTATTATGAACTTAATAAAGACTTGGGCTTACAGATTGATAAATGTATATGAAGAGGAGTTTTCTGAAGTGTTTGTGATGTGGTTTCTTAGCTTCATTTACAGGATATGTATGGTTTTTGGTTGGACTGTAATGGTTGCCTTTTTTGTAGGGCAGTACGGAGTTATGTATCTGCCAATACTTTTTGCCTTACATTCGTTTAGCTGCATGCTAGGTAGTTTATTTTTTGGGAGGATCATTAATTATTTTGAGAAAGCAAACCTAATACTATATTTGGCTTTAATAATTTCTTTTTTATTTGTTATTACAGCTTTTGTATATACTGTTTCACCTGAAGTGTTCTTACTTACTTGCTTGATCAGTGTTTCTTTATTTCTGTCTCAATTTAAAATTGTGCGATCACTTTTAGCTGAAAGTATTTTCTCACCTAATCAGGCGGCTAGAGTTTTTCCTGTAATAGAATCTGCTGAGACCCTTGGTGTTTTACTAGGTGGTATACTTATTGCCTTGCTCTCTGCTTTCTTGTCATTAAACAAATTGTTTCTGGTGATGGTTGTTTACATGCTTTTATGTGTGCCAACAATTTTGTACTTTATGAATAAAACTGTTTTAGTTCCATATAAAAGTTTATTTAATATACCTGAAAAAGGGATCGTTATTGAAAAAGATGATGCTATGGATTGGAATTTGATAAAGGATCAGCTTAAGAATAATAAGTTTGTTTTGTATCTTTTTGGTCTAGTTCTGTTGCAGTTCGTGTTTTTTGGTATTTTGGAGTACCACTTTACTTTTGTAGTTGAGGAGTTTAGTAAGTCTTACCATCATTCAGGTGGTCATGACGCTAATCTTGCAGCTGATTTAGGGGCATTACATGCAGGTTTTGCGGCAGTGGTAATAATTTTCCAATTGTTTTTTACTTCAAGAATCCTTAAAGGTTTAGGGTCAGTTGGAACAATGTTTATATCCCCTATTGTTATGATAGTTAGTGCTTTGGGAATGCTGGTTGGTTATGGTTTCCCTAGTGTTGTGATCTCCAGGCTTAACCAAGAAGTTACCCACGTACTTCACTATAATGCTTACCATACAACCTATTACGCTTTATCACATAGATTTCGAACTGCTGTAATTGAGTTACTAGAGGGTGTGGTTAGACCTCTTGGAAATATTCTAGCAATGGTAGTTTTATTTCTAATTAATTTCTTTTTCTCTAGTAATTTTAATTTGTACTCCTCATTGATAAGTATCTTTGTTTTGATTGGGGTAATTATTTTAACTAAAAAGTTTGGAAGTCAGTTCGATATGAAACCTATTAAAGCTTTGCAAAATAGTGATAGTTTGAGTGAGCAAATGAATGCTATTGAAATCTTAGAATCACTATCAGATAAAAGGTTTGCTTTGGAGTTTGTAAAAGATTTGCTAGAGCATAGAGTCGATCTTGATAAGATGGTTAAGGGTAGACTGTATAGGTTCATTGGTGAGTATGGTTGTGTAGAGGATGTCTATTTCTTAATGGGACAATATGAAGGATCTGAAAATAAGTTTGATCTATTGGAGTCTGTAAATGATTTGTTTGAGCGTAAGATAGACTTGTTTGAAGATAAACCCTTTTCTATGGAATATTTATTTAGTTTTTATGAAAAGTTGGTTTCAGGAAAGGTTGATAGGGAGAATTATAGTGAGTTGATCATATTCTTAACTAGGTTTTATCTTAGAACTAATAATATTCATGCTTTAATGAAAATGTGTGAGGAGTTGCTTGATGAAGATAATTGCTTGTATTTCGTGAACGTAATGAAGGAGAAGGATGACTTAGGTTTATTGCATTTGTTTGAAAGGTATATGAAAGTTGATAGCTCTAAGGTTAGAATGGCCTTTCTGTCATTGTTGGATGATTATATGCCAAAGAATGAAGTTAAATATATTGTTAGATCATGCCTAGTATCTTCTGATATAGATTCGGTTAAATATGGTTTATTGTACCTGATTGTTTCTAACAACTTTGAGTTAGTGGAGTTTTATGATGCTTTATTGGTCGAAAAGATTAAAGAGTATCCTGAATTGAAGTTGTTTTACGGAGTTCTTAAAATGACTAAAGATGAAGTTGATTTGTATAATGAATTGAAGAATGTTGATTTGAATCTTTTAAGTCAGGCTTTACTTGAGTTGGAGGAATGGGGTGTTAGTGAAAATATCTTAAATGAGTTGAAGAAAAAATATGAAATGGAAATCTATGGTATCTATGATGAACTATCATTGGAAACTGACCCTGAAGTGAAAATTGAAATGTTATATCAGCTGAAGAACTGTTATAAGTTTCTTGGTTTGAACCGGGAGTACTTCTTATTGAAGGACTTGTTGGCTTAAAGGTGTTGCTTTACTGCTGATTTGTTTATTTATCATAATGGTATGTTTGGGGTATCTGACTAAAATATGTAGAATATTGTTGTTTTAAATAAGAAAATGACAAGATTAGATTTAAATGTTTTAGACAAAGTTTTGGACTCTGACAAGTACATCGTTATTGAGTTTAAAGGAGCTTTAGATAAATCGAACATTAAAGATGTTAGAGAGGTTATTAATAACTTTATTGAAGCGTTTGAGGATGATTATTTGATATTTGATTTAAAGTATTTTGACTTTGTGAATTCAGAAGGTGTTGGTTTTTTTGTATCTATGTTTTATAAAATGGAAGCTATGGGAAAACGGTTGCACATTGTAAATGCACAGCCTCAAGTTAAAGATGTTTTTGATGTCGTTGGTCTAAGTCAAATAGTTGAGGTTTATGATTCAATGGAAGAAGTACTTAAACATGTAAGCTAATGAATATTCAACCTGTTAGATATAGATTGTTTTGGAAATTTTTCTTTGTAAGTTTAGTCTCTTTCCTGCCTTTTGGATTAGTGATGAATCTAGTTGAAGAGAGTTTCCAGTATTACATGCTTGGACTGGAATTAAATAAAAATGTTTTGCTTGTTGGGTCAGTTTTATTTTCCTTTATTGTAGGAGTGTTTTTTGTGAGGGTGAAGTTTGTAAGAAAGATGGATGAAATTGTTAAGCAAGTAGCATCAGTTATATCATCAAAGCCATATCAAAAAATTAGTATTGATAGTAAGGATGAATTTGGTTTGTTTGCTTATTTTTTTAATGATGTCACTAAGAATATTGAAAATATCTCTTACTTTTTGAAGGAAGGTTCACGAATGTCTAGCGATTTAAATATTGCAGCTGATATACAAAGAAGTGTTTTACCTAAAGAAATACCAGTGATTGAGTATCTAGATACTGTTGCTAAAACTAGATCAGCTGATGAGCTGGGTGGAGATAGTTTTGATATAGTTCAAAAAGGTGATGAATATTATATATATGTTGGTGATGTAACTGGGCATGGAGCTGGTGCTGGTCTAGTAATGATGGTGATGAATACTTTGTTTGATTTGTTTTTGCCAAATGTAGATAACACATTAGACCTAGCGGTATCTATTAATAAAGAATTGAAACCAAGAGTAAATGCTGCTTTGTTTATGACTTCTGTTTTCTTTAGGTGGAATCCTAAGACTAGAGAAATGTTCTACACTGGTGCTGGTCATGAACATATATTGATTTATAGAGCAAAAGAAGGTGTGACAGAAGCTATTGTGACTGGAGGTATTGCCTTAGCTATGTCACCAGACATCTCTAAGATAGCTAAGGAAAAACAAATTATCCTTAACGACCAGGATATTGTTCTTCTATATTCTGATGGTATTACTGAAGCTGTTAATGATTCAGGAGAGCTTTATGGATTAGAAAGGCTTAAGGAGTCGTTAAATAGAAATGCTAGTTTAGGTTCTTCGCTGAAAGTATTTGAAGGTGTATCAAGGGATGTAATTTCTTTTGTAGATAATACAGTTCAGAAAGATGATATGACATTACTAGTAATGAGGTATGTAGAAAACGGTTATAAGCCTGATCGTAAAGAAAACCTTGTAAGCACTACTTGGCAATCCTAATACCAGCTTGGTACGTAGATTGGTGGATTTAGGGATTTGATTTTTTTGCAGTCCTCTAGAATATCTAAGGATATTTTTCCTATGTATAGTTCAGAAAGGCTTCCTCCATTTTTTACAAAATCATCTATCATAAGTGCACCCCTGGTGTAGATAGCTTGCTTAGCATATCCACCTTTTTGAGTAGTGTCGCCTACTCCCCTCTTGGTTTTAAGAATAAAGTTGATACATTTCTGATCTGATATACCTAGACTTTTCAGCTTAGCAAAAGCTTCAGTGAAACTATTATTAAGGGCTATATCACAGGTTATTAAGTTTATGGCGGCAAAGTAGTGGTTGCTTTCGTATCCTAGAGTTTTTTCTTGATTGTATATAGCTAAACCTTCTTGAGTTTCTAGGAAGTTTGCAGTTCCGAATTGGAATATTTTGTAGGGTTGTTTTTTTCCATTTTCAGCTGTGAATATATGGGTTTCGATTTCATGAGCTATAAGTTTTTTTACTCTGTTTTCATTAAATTTACTTCCTTTCTTAATGAAAATTGTATTGGACTTGTTGACGCTGCAGCTTCCAATCATGTTTTCTTTTATTTGAACTTTCCAATTATTTAGTCCAGATTTTTTAAGAAAATCTGAAAATATCTTAGCCACTTTTCTATCTGAATAGACTTTTGAGGATGTTTTGTATTTTTTCTTGTTAGTTTGTAGGACCTCAGCAATTTTTACCTCTTCTTGAGTTGGGTGAGGATATAATTTTTCAGAGATATGAGTGAACTCAGACGTACCAATGTGATTAATAGCGTGGATTGTTGTGTTCAGCTCTTGGATCTTTTTATCAAATATTTTACCTAACTCACTATCATCTATCTTTATGTTTGCAAGAGTGTCTAACAAAGGGATGGTTGTTTCAGTGATATTTTTATATTCAAACTGAGGATTGTATGAGTGATCTTTTTTAAATTTAGAAATTTCTTCTTTTAGATTAAGCGGTGTTAGGAGCGATAGAAACTTTAGCTGTTTCATAATCTGGAAAATTTGATGGTCAACCTGACCAAAATCGATTTGTGGTTTGTAGTAAAATCCTTTTTGGGTCTCTTTCTTTGGTTTATCTGTTGAAAGAGGTTTAGATTGATCTTTTATCCTAGGTTTGATTAAGAAACCTTGAAGGTCTTTGTATCCTATTATGCATGAATAGTTACCTTCGATTTTTTGGTAAAGTGGTGCGATTACAACTTTATGTTTGTTGTTTATGGTTAGTTTAACTGTATGTTTTTTGCTTGTTGTTTCGGGCTTGTATTTCTCATCGATGATTGTTCTTTCTTGGTTAAGATCAACTTTTGCTTTTAGATTAATTTTTTTAGAGTTGATGATCATTTCTACATGCTCTTCTGTGTGGATAATTTTTTGAGATGATTTTCCTGTATTTATTACTTCTTTTCGACCAAACAGATCTTTTCCAACACGAACACCTTTTTCAGGTGATTTTATAGTTATGTTACTTACTTGTTTTAATCTCTTATGTAGAGGAGCTTTATTTGCGATTTGAATCTTTGTACCTGGCCTAGCATTTATTTCAATGAGGATTGGACCGTTGTTGTTATCAATTGCTATATCGCAACCTAGGAATCCAAGGTTTGTTATGTATTGTGACTTGGCAGATATGTTTAGAATTTCATCCCAATATGGTACCTTGAAGTTTGGATCGAATTTTCCGAACTCTGGTATTTCTTGAATGATGTGATTTTTGTAACTAATGTGAGTAGGTTTTCCAGTAGCGATATCTAATCCAATTCCTAAAGCACCTTGAGATAGATTGGCTCTTCCTCCTGACTCTTTTGTCGGTAAGCGTAACATGGCCATTACAGGAACAAGATTATGCATAATAACTCTGATGTCTGGTAATCCAGACCAGGTGTAGTTTTGTAAGGATTTATGATTGATTATTAGCTGTTCAAAGAAAGCAGTATCACGAACATTTCCCATTGAAAAACGACCATCAATTATATCCGTTATATGTTTTTTTAAGTCATCTTTGGTGTAGGTTTCTCCGTTTACATGGTGGAAATCTGAACCGCTTCGTCCTTTGAAAACAAGTATTCCTTTACCCTGTGATCCCATGTTTGGTTTAAGGACTAAGCTTCCAGGAAGACTACCAAAGTCTAAATTGTTTAAATCTTCATGTGATTTAATAACCTTGAATAATTTAGGCACAGGTATTCCACGAGCAGATAAGAAGTGCTTTGTTTTAAGTTTGTTGTTGGCAAACTTAATGGCAGATTTTTGATTGTATTTGTTAACGTATAAAAGGTTTCTTGCGTTTAAACCTAGTATACCTTTGTTAAATTTGAGCATTATTCTTCTAGGTCATTAATTATATTTCTGAACTTAAGTATTTCTGTAGCTTGTAGGCCAGTCCATTTACCTAGGTATATGTTTAAAATAATTATTAAGAAAATTATTTCGGGGTGATTTAGAATAAGATTTCTAATTCCAGTGAATTGGAAGTTTGCAAAGATTAGATCAATAGTTCCACCTGTTAGGAAATATGTGATTATACATACTAGTAATGTTTCTATAAGTATAAATAATGACCCCTTGAAGCCTTTAGTGCTCGTTAATCTTGCAAATCTTTCAGTTAAAGTTCCCATTACTAATACTGGGAAAATCGTAAGAGAAATAAAATCAATAGCAAAGAATTTGAAGTAAACTGTTATAGTTATAAGTGCGAATAGAGCAATGGAAACTGTTGTAATAATTAATGCCATTTTTGGTACATAAAGCAGTTTCATTGGATCAAATACTTTATGTGCTATTAGACCAGTAGCAACAATTAGAAGGAACGTAATAAGTCCAAACTTTAATCCCAATATGAGGAAGGCCATTGTAATGATTGATGGCATGTAAATTCCCATTGTACTGAAGCCAATAATCTGTTTGAAAACAGCGATAATAGTTGCAATAACTGGAAGTAAGAGTATCAGGATGATTGTGTTATCTGGTATTCCTTGGTTAACTAGGTAGTCGATAAAGACAGAGAAAAAGTTTAAGGGGCTTATCTTAGTTTCATACTCATCTAAGATCTGATGATCAATACCAGTGTTTTGAAGCTCTGACTTAAGTTCACTTGTTGTGTTTGTGTCTAAAAAGATCTGCCTAACTGCTGTTGGCATTAAGATTACTTCTTCTGGTTGAATTTGTCGGAATATTCTACGTGTTCTTTGTATATTTCCTACTTCGTTTTGTAAGATTAGGAAAAGTTTATTGTTGAAATTTGCTTGTGAGTCTGAGTTTTGCTCTTGAAAGTTTTGATTAAAACGAGCAATTGCGTTTATAGGAGATGTGTTGTCTGACCAAATGATAATTGTATCGTAGTTTTTAACCTCTTCTCCTAGCTTTATTAATTTTCTACTAAGAACCTCTTCAGATAAGAACTCTGATTGGCTGGCGAAACTTTCAACTATTTTTATAAAGTAGTTTGATGAATTACCATTTCGCACGAACTTAGTTATCTTATCAGTGTCTTGAGTATTATCTGTTATCAAAAGAGCTGTTTGCTCAGCAATGAATATATCTTGAGTAATTGATGTTTCGTTGTCGTCTGTTACAACAGTTAAGGTAACTTCGTAAAGTCCAGCTTGATCATACCTGTGAACTACCTCTTTACCTACTTCACTGTTACCGTCACCAAACTCCCACTGATAAATAATATCTTCGTATCTCTCTTCGTTAAACTGTGGGTTTGCTTTGAAGACTGTTGGGCTCTCTACATCATTGAACTCAGGGGATATTATCTCGGTAAATAAAACTCCTTCTTGAGCTGTATCTAAGCTGAATTCTTGGAAAATTTGGTCAATTGTTTGCGCATTTGAAACAGGGTAGCTTGAAATAAGCATTCCAAATAACAAGAATGAGCTAAGTATGAATTTTTTCATTTGGTTTCTCTAAAAAATCTTATTGCAATTATAAGCTTATATTTAGAGAGAGTAAACTGCTCTTCCTACTCTTTTAAATTCTGGGTGTTTTTGTAGATTTAGAGATATCGTTCCAACTTTAACTTTTCTCTCTTTAAGTACTTCTTCAATTATCTTAGCCTTGCTCAATGGACCATTCTCGCTCAAAACATCATGAATAATGTCTTTAACTGTACCTGTTTTGAATCCCCATTCTTTTAATGCGTAGATACCTCTTCCAATAAGTACGAAGTCGTTATATCTGATCAATTCATTATGTACAGCTTGTAAAGTAACTTCTTTAGCATCAAACTTATAATCATGAATCAGGTCGCATACTTGGCTGAAGTGTAACGGTTTATTTTGTCTTTTAAACACAATGATTGATTTATCTTTGATGCTTTTTGGTTTGATTGATCTCCAGCTAGTTAGTCCATAACCTTCTTGTACTTTTTTAATGATGCTACTTGCAGAATAAACTTTAGCTAATGTGCTTCTAGAGTAAACTCCAGCCTTTTGTTTTTTAAGTTCTTCCTGTACGTCTGTAAGGAATTGTATAGGCGTAATTGCTTTCTTTTCTGCTTTTAAGATTTTTGTTCCTGTTTTAAGGATTTGCTTTGTATTTTTACTATTGATCTTAGATTTGATTGTCCAGGACTTGCTAATCTTCTTGGTTTTTTTAATCTTTGTAATTTCTGGATTTATGTCTGCAAGTAAAATAATAAGTGAATCAATATTTTTGATTGATGGTTTTATCTTTTCTGAAAGACCTTTTATTAGATCTGATTCTGTTATGAAGTAATCATTCTCTTTTATGAAATGTTCAACGTACTCCATAGTAGCTTGGAGCTTATTACTGTGAATAACTCTTTGAAGTTTTTTTAATGCTGCTTTTTGAATTTGCCTAACTCTTTCTCTTGTAATCCCTAGGTCATCACCAATTGACTCAAGTGTTCTCTTAGATTTTTTAATATCAAAACCGTACCTTCCTTTAATAACTTTCTGTTCTTTGGGATTTAGTACTTGAAATAATTGTTGTATTGCATCAGCTAGATTTGTCTTCTCGTGTTTTTGGCTACTCATTTGCTTCTATAATTATTAGGAAGCGATTATAATACTATGCTAGCTTAAGTCAAGTTTTTATGCGTTTTTTAGGTGTTTTTCTATAGTTGGAATCATTTGTTTTTTTCTTGATAGAAGATTTTTAAGATCAACTATGTTTTCTTTTGCAGATGTTTCAAAGGCTTCCTTCATGAGATCTTCATCACTTTGGTCGCATACTAAACCATAACTTTGTTCTTTTATGATGTCTACAACTGCAAACATCATGTGGTTTATTCTATCGGATTCTTTAATCTCTTTCATTTTTGAGATTATCTCCTCTTTTCTATTAAATGCGTAATCGACTGAAGTTGTTTCTAATACTCCGACAGCTAGTTTTTTGCCTTCTATGTCGTACTCTTTGTAATCTAACCTAATTAAAGACTCGACATCCATGTCTCCCAGATCGCTTTTAGCATTGAACATTTGAAGACTGTACTCCTCTATTTCTTCAATTTCTGCAATTTGGTTTAACTCACTTAAAACTTTTTTGTCCATATCTGTTGTGGTTGCTGACCGGAAATGTAAAGTATCAGATAATATTGCTGAAATAAGTAACCCAGCTTCCTCTTTGGTGGGTACTATATCAGCACTTAACATAAGGTCACCTAAGATTGTGGCTGTTGATCCTACAGGTTGAGCTATTATGTGTAGTGGACTGTCTGTTATAAGATTGAATTTATGATGATCAATAATTGAAATAATGTTTAGTTTTTGTATATCATCAATTGCTTGTGCTTGTTCGTTGTGATCAACTAATACAACCTCTGTGCCGTCTTGTAGAGAGGTTTTAGTTTCAGGTACTTCAACACCCCAGTAATCTAGTACGAATTCTGTTTCTTTGTTTAGTTCGCCTAGTTTTATAGCTTTGGCATCATCTCCGAGGTGCTTTCTGATGTTGGCGCATACAATTGCGCTAACTATAGCGTCTGTATCAGGGTTCTTGTGTCCAATTACGTAAATCATGTGAGTTTATTAAAAAAGCATATATTCTTATGAAGAGTAAATATTCTGTTCTAGTTTTGCAACCAAATATAAGTGGTACTCGAGGAGAGATTCGAACTCTCACACCCGAAGGTACTGGTGCCTAAAACCAGCGCGTCTACCAATTCCGCCACCCGAGCACGTTATTTCAATTTGCGAAGGCATTCTACACACATTGTATCAAATTTCAATATTTTTATGAAACTTTTTACACTTATATGAATATGTATTAATTTATGTGTACTTAAAAAATTATATGAGTTTCGTTCACCTACATAACCACAGTCACTATAGTGTGCTAGATGCTTTATCTAAGCCTAAAGAATTAGTTAACAAAGCTAAGGAATTAGGTATGCCAGCAGTTGCACTTACAGATCATGCTGTGATGCATGGTGTAGTTGAGTTTTACAAAGCTTGTAAGGATGCTGAGATAAAACCCATCATAGGTTGTGATATGTACATAACTAAAGATAGATTCAAAAAAGATGTGTCTGTGAAGTTTTCTAACTCTCTAGTTTTACTGTGCAAGAATGAGGTGGGATACAAAAACCTTTTAGAGCTTACTACTAAAGCCTCTTTGGAGGGGTTTTATTATAAGCCAAGAATAGATCATAAGGTTTTAACTGGATATAGTGAGGGGCTTATAGCCCTGTCTGGTGATATATATGGTGAGATACCACTTGCACTATTAAATAATGATGAAAAATCTGCTGAGGAAGCATTGAAAAGATATTTAGAAATTTTCGATAAGGATGACTTTTACTTAGAAGTTCAAGCCCATCCAGATGATGAGAAGCAAGTAGTTGTAAATCAGAAACTATTTGAGTTTGCAAAAAAGCATGATCTTAAGGTTGTAGCTACGAATAATACTCATTATATAGAAAAGTCAGATGCTGAGGCTCAGGATGCATTGGTTTGTATTGGAAATGGTAGAACCTTAAATGATCCTGAACGTTTCTCTTATGGTGATGATTTTTATATGAAGACTGAAGAAGAGATTGCTGAGTACTTTAAGGATCATCCTGAGGTGATTGAAAATACGATTGAAATTGCTGATAAATGCAACCTCACAATTGAATTTAATCAGGAGCTTTTGCCAAACTTCACTGCTCCTGATGGTAAAACTTCTAAGGCTTACCTTAGGGAGCTTTGTGAGAAAGGTATGAACGAAAAATACAAAAATAAAGACATGAATGTTGCGAGAGACCGTCTTGAATATGAGCTTGGAATTATTGATCAAATGGGATTTAATGACTATTTCCTGATTGTATGGGATTTCATTAGATACGCAAAAGACCGTGGGATTGTGGTGGGACCAGGTCGTGGATCTGCGGCTGGAGCTATTATAGCCTACTGCCTGGATATAACGACGGTTGATCCGTTGGACTACGGTTTGTATTTTGAGAGGTTTTTGAATCCTGAAAGAGTGTCGATGCCAGATATTGATATTGATTTTTCTGATGCAAGGCGTGAAGAAGTAATGGAATACGTTGTAGAGAAATATGGTAGGCAAAATGTGGCTCAAGTTTGTACATTTGGATCTATGGCTGCTAAAGCTGCTATTCGTGATGTAGGTAGGGTTCTTGGTTATCCATATGAGGAAGTTGATTTAGTTGCAAAGAAGGTTCCAGATCCAATTTTTGGTAAGTACAAGCCTATTGGGACATATATTGAGGAAGGCACTGAGCTGACAGATGAATACGAGTCTAACCCTAGGTCTAAAAAGCTTTTGGACTTAGCTATTAAATTAGAAGGAACTATTAGAAGTATAGGTACTCATGCCTGTGCTGTGATAATATCTGAAAATGAACTGACTAACTACACTCCCCTTCAGTATGGTTCACGTAGTGATGAGACTATTGTGACTCAATATGATATGAAACCGCTTGAAGGGATTGGTCTATTAAAAATGGATTTCTTGGGTCTAAGGAATCTTACGATTATTGAACGGTGTTTGGAGAATATTAAACACCATAGAGATGAAATTGTTGATATAGATGAAGTTCCTTATACGGATGAAAAGGCTTATGAGCTTTTATCTCAAGGTTTAACAGTTGGTGTTTTCCAGTTGGAGTCGGCAGGAATGCAAAAGTACTTAAAAGACTTAAAGCCTTCTCGTCTTGAGGATATTATTGCTATGAACGCGTTGTATAGGCCAGGTCCGATGCAATATATCCCACAATATATTGAAGGTAAGCATGATCCAAGTTCTGTGAAGTATATGCATCCTTTGTTTGAAGATATTTTGAAAGAAACTTATGGAGTTGGTGTATACCAGGAGCAAATTATGGAAATTGCTAAGGTTTTTGGTGGATTCAGCTTGGGGCAAGCAGATGTATTGAGAAGAGCTGTAGGTAAGAAGATCCCTGAACTTGTAGCAGAACAGAAACAGAAATTTATAGATGGGGCTGCTGAGCAAGGACACGATAAGGATTTTGCAGCTAAAGTTTTTGAAGATGTAATCGAGCCTTTTGCTGGATATGGTTTCAATAAATCTCATTCGGCATGTTATGCGGTGATTGCTTATCAGACTGCATATCTTAAGGCTAACTACCCTGTTGAATATATGGCAGCATTATTGACTGCTGACTTGGGTAATTTGGATAGAGTTGTGTTAGAGATACATGACTGCCAGAACTTAGGAATAGAAGTGTTATCCCCTTCGGTGAATGACAGTTACCTTGATTTTACGGTAATAGATGATAAAACAATTAGGTTTGGATTAGGTGCTATTAAGGGGCTCGGAAATTCTTCAATTGAAGAGATTATTCAGGAGAGAAAAAATGGTAAGTTTAAGTCATTAGAGGATCTTGCTCAAAGAGTTCCATGGAAATCTTTAAATAAGAAAACAATTCAAGCATTAGCTTACTCTGGTGCATTAGATGAATTTGGTAATAGGCATGACATTGCTATGTCCTATGAAACTATTAATAAGTATGCAAAAAACTATCAAAATTCTCAGGCTAAAGGCCAAGATTCACTATTTGGTGGTTTAGAAACCAGTGGTGATATTAACGCTTTGAGAATTGATACATTCAAACCGTTAACTGTGCTTGAGCTTTTGAAGGAAGAGAAAAGTTACCTTGGGATGTATGTTTCAAAGCATCCTTTATATGGATTGACTTCTTTTTTGAGAAGAAAAGTTCTCTTATCAAGGGAGTTATGTGACTTGCATGCTGGGAAGAAGGTTAAAGTTTGTGGTTTTGTAAGTGGTTTGAGACGCTTCAAGACTAAAAAAGGTGATTATATGATGGTGTTTAGTCTAGAGGATATTGTTGGATCAATTGATATAGTGGTTTTCCCAAGAATGTATAAGAATTTATCTTTTGAAGTTAAGGAGGATATGCTTCTGTTTGTGGAAGGAAAATTTGATAACAAGCGTGGAGATCAGATTATTTTAGATAAAATGAAGAAGTTTAAGCTTTCGGATATGATTAAAGCTGCTAAGGATATGGGGGTTTATAATGAAAATGAAAATATTAGTAAGGTTATTCAGGACATTGAGTCTTTAGCTAATCCTGTAACAGAGGCCTTAGACAAAATAACAATTAGTATTCCCGAAGGTTTCAATAAAGAAGGTCTAAACAAAATAAAACAGCTTTTCAACGAAAACCCAGGAGATCAATCAGTGAAACTAGTTATAAATCAACCTTCAGGCCAACAAGAGGTAGAGCTTGATTTAAAAATAAATATTGAAAATATTAAAGATGATCTAATTGAGCTGATAAGATTGAAGGGAGAAAGCTTGTGATAGATTGGACATGTGGTATTTTTACTCTGATCAAAAATTAAAGTAAAAATATGAAACTGAAAAGAACTCATTTATTAAACGAATTAAGAAAGTCGAACTCTGGTGATGAAGTTATTTTAAACGGATTTGTAAATAGAAGACGTGATCATGGTGGTTTAATATTCATTGATCTTCGTGATAAGTATGGGATTACTCAAATTGTTTTTGATCCAGAAGTAGAAGAGAAGGCTCACGCAATTGCAGAAGATGTTAGATCTGAATGGGTTATAGGAGTTAAGGGTAAAGTTAGAAACCGTCCAGATGGTATGGTTAACGTAAAGATGGAAACTGGTGAAATTGAAGTTTTAGTAAGTGAGATTGAAGTTTTAAGTAAAGCTCAAACTACACCGTTTGAGATTGATTCTGATGATAATGTTTCTGAAGAGTTAAGGTTGAAGTATAGATATCTCGATATACGAAGAGAAAAAATGAAAAATAATATCCAGCTAAGACATGATATGATCAAGTTTATTCGTGATTATATGTGTGAGAAAGGCTTCACTGAAGTTGAGACTCCTATTTTGATTAAAGGTACTCCGGAAGGGAGTCGTGAATATATTGTTCCTTCAAGGCTCTATAATGGTAATTTTTATGTGCTTCCACAATCACCACAGCAACTAAAGCAGCTTTTGATGGTTGCAGGTATGGATAAATATTTCCAAATTGCTAGATGTTTTAGAGATGAAGACCAACGTGGTGATCGTCAGCCGGAATTTACTCAGCTTGATATGGAGATGAGTTTCGTTGATGAAGCAGATGTAATGAATGTGAATCAAGAGTTATTGATGAAACTAATTGAAGAGTTTAAACCAGAAGCTAAGTTGCTATTTGATGAGCCAAAAGTAATGACTTATCATGAAGCAATGAACAAATATGGTTCAGATAAGCCTGATTTGAGATTTGGATATGAGATAGAGGATGTTACGGATATATTTGAAAATAGTGAATTTGAAGCTTTTGCTTCACATGCTCGTTCTGAAAGAGGTGTTGTGAAAGCATTAAAGCTTGCTGGAAAAGCATCTGAATTTTCTAGGAAAGATATTGATGAACTAACTGAAGTTGCAAAAATTTACAAAGCGAAAGGTTTAGCCTTTGTGAAGATGCAAGATGGAGATATGAAGTCGCCTATCCTTAAGTTTATGTCTAATGGTGAGATAAATTTATTAAAAGAAAGGCTAGATATTTCTGAAGGTGACCTAGTTTTCTTCACTGCTGATGAGTTTGAAGTAGCTTGTGAGTCTCTTGGGCAAGTTAGGTTAGAAGTTGCAAGAAGATTTGAATTACTTGATTCAAATGAATTTGCTTTGTGTTGGGTTACAAATTTCCCAATGTTTGAGAAAGGTAATGATGGATCTTTAGCTGCAATGCATCATCCATTTACTTCGCCTAATTTAGATGAACTAAATCTACTTGATGAAGCGCCATTAATGGTTAATTCTAGAGCTTATGACCTTGTTATGAATGGTAACGAAATTGGTGGAGGGTCTATAAGAATTCATGATCAAGAACTCCAAGCTAAGGTTTTTGAATTACTTGGTATTTCGAAAGAAGATGCTGAGCTTAGGTTTGGTCACATGCTGGAAGCCTTTAGTTATGGGGTGCCTCCACATGGTGGGATTGCTTGGGGATTAGATAGAATAGTTATGTTGTTTGCTGAAGAGCCAAATATTAGAGAGGTTATTGCCTTCCCTAAAGACTCTAAGGCGAAAGATCTAATGCTTGGTGCTCCTTCAAAAGTTGATCAAACTACTATTGATGAATCAGGGATTAAGGTTGTAGAATAAAGATCGTAAATCTGGTATAATAATAAAAGTAACTTTTTTAAATTGTTTGAACTAATATTGCTTAGCGTAGTTGTCGGTGGAATTGCAAGTGGGGCAATATTTTTTAGTTGGAAGAAAAAGCTTATTGAAGAGCTTTTGGATGAATATGTTTTATTTAGAATTGTTATCCCTAAAAAAGATTCAAAGGAAGAAAGAGAAAAGGACAACCAAGCGATTAGTAGCCAAGGAGGTTATAAGGATTATGTGGCTGTGATGTCACAATTCTATGATTCTTTATATAGTATATATAATGGTGACTTTCAAAATAAAGTAAGAGGCGAAGATCATATTTCTTTTGAGTATGCTCTTGATGATGGTCAGGTTAACCTTTATGTGTCATGTCCAAAAAGATTATCTAGGTTAGTTGAGAAAAAAATTGCTGGATTCTTTCAAGATACCTATATGGAAGAAATTCATGATTACACTAGGTTTGACGATTCTAAGGTAGTTTTGATTGAGCAATTGCAATTAAGCAAAGATTCGATTTATCCAATACGAAATTATAATTACATTAGTTCGGACCCGCTAAATGATATAGTTGGTTCCCTATCTAAGCTCGAACAGGGAGAAGCAGCAGCGATTCAAATGATAGTTAGGCCAATGGAATCAAACTGGCAAGAAGCTGGACGTAAAAAAGCTCAGGATATGCTTAATGATGAAGGTGAGAAATCTAAGTCTGATTGGGTTAAGCCATGGAAGTGGCCTTTTGTCTTAGCCAAGCTTATGCTTAAAGGAGAAGAAGCTTTTTCTGAAGATAGTGGTGGGGATAAATTGTCAGGTCCTAAACGTAAAACCCAGATTGCTGAAGAAGAGATCAAGGCAATAGACGAAAAAAATACAAAGGTAGGATTTGATACAATTATAAGAGTTATGGTTTCAGGAGATGACAAGGGCTCAGCGGAGCAGAATATGATGAATCTCATGAGCTCTTTCTCTTTGTTTTCTTATACAGACGGTAATAAATTTGAAACAGTTGATATAGGTAAGCCTGAGAAGTTAAAAGTTTCTTATAAAACCAGAGCGTTTGATAAATACGCTGGCCTTTCGAAAAAACATTCTATTTTAACTGCTGATGAATTAGCTTCAATTTTCCATATACCAAATATTCGTTTTAATAGGTCACCAGTTATTAATTGGCAGAACTATAAGATCTCACCTGCTCCAATAAATGTTCCTAAAGAAGGTGTTTTGCTTGGGCACAATATTTATCGTGGGCAAAAGACTGAGATTAGAATGAAGACTGAAGATAGGTTTAGACATTTTTATGTGATTGGTCAGACTGGTACAGGTAAGTCCTCTATCTTCAAATCAATGATTAGACAAGATATAAGAAATGGACATGGTGTATGTATTGTAGACCCACATGGTGATTTGGTGGAAGATACCTTGAATTTTATTCCTAAAGAAAGAGCTGATGATGTGATTTACTTTAATCCTGCTGATTTAGAGAGGCCACTTGGGTTGAACTTGCTAGAAGCAAAAAGTGATTCAGAGAAGGATTTGGTTGCCTTAGATGCGATGAATATTATGATTAAACTTTTCAATGAGGATGTTTTTGGTCCGAGAATTCAAGATTATTTTAGGAATGGTTGCTTAACATTAATGGAAGATCCTGATGGAGGTGCACTAACTGATATAGTTAGATTGTTTACTGATGATGCTTTTCAAAGGGTCAAAGTCGAAAAAGTACAGAATCCTATTGTGAAGTCCTTTTGGGAAAACCAAATGGCGAATACTGGAGCCAGAGAGAAACAAGAAATGATTCCGTACTTTGCAGCTAAATTTGGGGCGTTTATTACTAATACGATGATGAGGAATATAATTGGACAGACTAAATCTGCTTTTGATTTTGGAGAAGTTATGCAGGATGGGAAGATTTTGTTAATGAATCTTTCAAAAGGTTTGACTGGTGATATAAATAGTAAGTTGCTAGGGATGATAATAGTTTCTAAACTTCAAATGGCTGCTATGCGAAGACAAACTATGGCACAAGAAGATAGGACTGATTTCTATTTATATATAGATGAGTTTCAAAATTATGTAACTGATGCAATTGAATCTATTTTGTCTGAGGCTCGTAAGTATAGATTGAGTTTAAATATTGCTCATCAATATATTGGTCAGTTAGTAGAGAAGCAGGATGAGAAGATTAAAAATGCGGTATTTGGGAATGTTGGTACAAAGATGTGTTATAAAATAGGGGCGCAAGATGCAGAGTATATAGCCAAAGAAATGGCTCCGGTTTTTTCAGATCAGGATTTGGTTAACATTGATAAGTTCAAGGCTGTGATGAAGCTTTCTATTGATAATCAACCTTCTACACCATTCTCAGTAATACCTTTAAATCCATACCTTGAACAAGGTAACCCTGAGCTTGGAAGGGCAATTAAAGAATTGTCTAGATTGAAGCACGGGCGTGATGTTGAGTTTGTTAACAGAGAAATTTTAAGACGAATTGGAGCATAGGTATTCTATTTACAAATGCTAAAATTGTTTTGTTTACTTTGGTAGTATGTGGTATATACTTTCTACTGTTTTAAATAAAATATGAATAAAAGAAAATTTCTTTCAGTTATAGTTTTATCGCTAGGGCTTTCTTTGGGAGTTGGCGTTGTGGAAGCAAGAGCCTGCGGTGATGGTGAATATGTTGTATCAGCTTACTACTCTCCCCTACCAGGACAAAGTTACTATGCTACTGGTACGTATGTTGGTGATATAAGGTTGAATGGTGGTGGTGTAACTACAGCTTCTGGAGTTAAAGTTGCAGATGCGCCTGGTGCATTTTTGGCTTCTCCTTCTTGTTTTGAGTTTGGAACTATTGTTGAACTTGAAGGTATGGGGAATTATGTGATTTTGGATCGTGGTGGTGCTATTCAAGGTAATAGATTGGATTTATGGACAGGATATGGTGAAGAAGGTCTAACTGCAGCTCTAAACTGGGGAAAAAGAACTGTTAATTTGAAAACCCTGGGTGTGGAGGCAGATGTTGAGCTTGCTGAAAAAGCTGGCTGGAATCTCCCTACAGAATCAACATTTCTAAAAGAAGTAGATACTAAACCCCTGGATACTCTTGATAACTTAAAAGTTGGTGATACTGGTGCTGCAGTGTCAGTCTTACAACAGCTTTTAGCTGATCTAGGATATTTTGATGGAGAAGTGGACGGATATTTTGGAGTTAGCACAAAAGAAGCTCTTCTAGATATGGATAAAGACTATGGAGAAATAGTAAGTATTAATATAAATCCTCAAGGTATTTTGGGTAGTACTTCTATTGAACAAATTGAGCAGATAATCGTAAATAAGAGAAGAGAGTTAGAAGAATCAATACCTTCAAATAATTTAGGCTTGGGTTCTTCTGGGAATGATGTTTTGAACCTACAAAGAACACTTAGGATGCTTGGGTATGTAATTGATTTAACAGAAGAGTTTGATGCTCAAACTGAAAGAGCACTAATTAAATTCCAAATGGACGAAGGTGTTATTAACTCATCAGAGAACCTTTCAGCAGGTTATTTTGGAGAGAGTACTCAGGAAGCTATGAAAGATGCAGTGGCCCTGCTTTTACCAAATGAGATAACAAATGAACAGAATGGTAGTACTGAGATTAGATATGAGTTTTTAACTGAAGCCCAAAAGTTTAAAAATAACCTTAGACTAGGTCAAACTAGTGAAGAAGTTAGAGCACTCCAGGAAATGTTGGGGCGCCTTAATTTGTTTAGACTAGAACCTACAGGTTACTTTGGACCTGTAACTCAACATGCTGTGATAAAACTTCAGTTGAAATACGGCATTATTAATCAAGTTTCCGACGCTGGCGCAGGAGAAGTTGGTCCGAAAACTAGAGTTTTCTTAAATCAATTTTATGATAAGTATTTGGCTCGTATTAATGTTGGCTTGAAAAGCTTAGACGAGTTCGAAAATAGACTCTTTGAAAAAGAGCTAAGACTTGGTGATACTGGAAACGATGTTTTTGTTCTTCAAAAGTTTTTGCAAGATCAAGGGTATCTAAAATCTGTATTGCTAACTAAATACTACGGTGACCAGACTTTTAGTGCAATGTCACAGTTTAAGTTTGATAACAATCTGATCAATGATATTGATGTGTTTAGTGCAGGAAATTTAGATGCTGATACGATTGATTATATTAACGCTCAGTTTGATTAGATAGTTTGCTAGATACATGTAAATCTGTTATAATTGTAAGATTTAATAGATTATATGTTGTTTCTTGCAAGTGTTTCGAAGAAATTTAAAAAGCCATTAGCCTATGCGGCTATACTAGGTATTTTTGGTATGACTTTAACTGTTGGTGATCTATCACACTTCTTAGGTGCGAATGTTTTGAGCATTGAGTCTCATGATCCCTTTGATGGAACAGTTTATCCATATGAGAAAACTGTTGATTGGACTGCTCTGACGGACTCCGAAAGAGAGATGGACTTTAATAGTATTTCAGCTAGTAAACTTTCTGCTCCATACGAGTATAATGAAAGAAATTTAGCTATAAGTTTTGATGATCTTGATTTCAGTTCAGCTGGAAGTAATAGAATAAGAAATGAAAGGATAACTTACTCGGTACCATACATGGGTAATTACAAACTTGATGGGATAGCTGGAGCTGGAGGACATCCAGCTGTAGACATCAAACTTTTGATGAGAACGCCTATTGTAAGTATTGCTAATGGTATTGTTACAGATGTTCAAGATAGAACCACAGGGTTCGGGAAATATGTAGTAGTGAGGCATGATAATGTACCAGATGTTGAGAATCCTGGTAACTTCACCACTTACTATGCCAGTTATTCCCATTTGGATGAATCAGTTGTCAACGTGGGAGAGAAAGTAAACAAAGGTGATTTGATTGGATATAATGGTTCTACAGGTACATCAAGTACTCCACATGTGCACTTTCAGATCGATACTGCTGATGCACCTTTCCATCCGTACTGGCCATTTACTTGGCAGGAGGCACAAGATGCCGGGTTAAGCTTTTACGAAGCTGTAAATGCCGGTCTTGGTAGTGAGAAAGGTAGAAGATACACAGTTAATCCAATGGATTTTGTAGAGGCTAATTTAAGCTATGAATCCAGCGTTGGAAATGTAGATTTACCTGAAGAATCATCTAATGAAGCAGTAGATGAGCCTGAAAATGATAACTCTATTGATTTTATTGAGCCGGAAGAAGTTGTAAATAAAAACCCTTTTGGTGGAAGTAGCTCTGATTTAAAGCCTAATGAGGAAACTATAAGTATAGATGTTCCTGAGGTTAAAGAAAAACTGTCATTAAATGACTTAGAATTTAAAACTCCAAGTGTTGTGCTTTTGGGAGATGAGGTTGAGTTGACTGCAACTGTGAATAATTCAAATCTACTTGCAGCAGCCACTAATATTGATAATAAAATTACTTCATCAGAAAGAGCTGATTTGAAATATAGTTCTTACCTATCGAATGGAGATAATGAGATTGATTTTAGACCAAGAGTTCTTGGAAAGCATGTTATTGAAGCAAAAATTGACGGGCGAAAATATTCTTCAGATCCGATTGATGTTCGTCTATTTTATGATGTAGAAAGTGACGACGTAGACATTCTTAAACTTACTGCATTGAAGAAAGCTGGAATCGTTCAAGGAGACGAAGGAGATGCTCGCTTATACGATGAGGTTAATAGAGCAGCTTCACTTACTTTCCTTATAAGAACAATTGAAACAGCTAAACCTGGTATATTTGAAGATGTAACTCTTTCTAATAACTTAAGTTTCAATGATGTTTCAAAAGATGATTGGTTTGAAGATAGTATAAAGAAAGCGGTTGAACTAGGTTCGATTGACTCTAGTAGAGCTAGTTTTAATCCTGAAAGAGGTGTGAATCTTGTTGAGTTGCTAAAAATGTACTTTGAAGCAATGGGAGCAGACATAGATGATGAAGTTAATGCATCATATGCAGATTACTTTGATGTAGATGCTTGGTATGCACCTTACCTTCAAGAAGCTCTTATGAGGAACATTATTACAACAGAGGATTTAGATAATTTAGAGCAGTCTTTGACTAGAAGAGATGTGGCTGTAATTGCTTATAAATTCCTATCGATCATTGAGACAGGAAGGTACGTATACTAATTTATCTGAAAAAAGGTTTTACAAACGTGAAAGTTTTGCTAAATTTTACACGTTAATCTTGCCCAAGTAGCTCAGCTGGATAGAGCAGCGCCCTTCTAAGGCGAAGGTCAAAGGTTCGAATCCTTTCTTGGGTACCATTTATATTTATACATATGAGATATAAGGCTTTAGATACCTGGCGCGGTTTAGCATGTGCTGGGATGTTCTTGTATCACTTTGAAGCAATTAGAATTTTTGTTCTTAGGCCAAGTACATCTTGGCTTTTTGGGATGTCTGGATTTGCTCTTGGGCAGTTTGTAAGAATAAGTTTCATAGCTTTAGTTGGGCTGAGTACTTATCTGATATGGAGTAGACGTTCAAGCTTTAAGTCTTTTGCTGAGAAACAGGTTAGAAGAGCTATGCTAGTTGGTGTTGCTGCATTTGTGGTGTCAGTTGTTAGCTATATTGTTATACCTCAGTATTGGGTAGTGCTTGGAATATTGCATTTTATAGCATTAGCAAATGTTTTGATGATAGGTATGAGTAGCTTGCCTAAGTCTTTTAATTTCTTGCTTGGAGCAGCTTTTATAGTCCTTCCAATACATGAATTTATAGCAAGAAACATATCTAACATGCCTATTGAGTTTGTTTTGGGGGTTGCTCCAGAAGGGTTTCAGTCTTTCGACTACTTTGGTCTAGTGCCCTGGTTTGGATATGTGTTGCTAGGGTTTAGCTTGGGTGGTTTGTTTATGAAATTACCGGATAATGTGAAAGGATGGAAAATTATGGGACTTGATGTAATTGGAAAAAAGGCACTTGCGTTTTACTTATTGCACTTACCTTTAATATATTTATTTTGGGTCGGATATAACTACTTCCTGTAGAAGTTTGTGTAGGTTGATGTGAGAGTTTCGTTTTTAGTTTCTCCTTCTTTTGTGGTGATTTGTCTTACCCAGTTGATTTGATTGGTTCTTGTAGTTACGTCAAATGGGTTAGATCCATTGTCTCCTGATGTGAATGGTCCATGCAGTGCTACTTCCCTACCGTCGTCAGCTCCTAAGATGTTAACTATAAGATCTTGTTTGTCATTATAATAACTGTGAAGAATTACATCTGAAGGTGTATCATTTGTGAAATGTAGATCTTTGCTGCCTGGGAATATAGCGGCATCTAGACCATCACCGTAAGCAGTGTAATAGTGTACGTATAAGCTGTGATTTGAGGCCCAATCTATTTGTAATCCTGCGTTAAGTGCGGCTCTGTATACAGTTGTAGACATTTGGCAGATTCCACCTCCTGGTGCAGGGACTATTTTCCCTCCTGAGATAACATAGGCATTTTGCCAACCTCTAGAAATTGTAACTGGCCCACCTAAGTGAGAATTGAATTGAAACTTTGAACCTTGTGGAATAAATAATGATTTATACTTAGTATCTGAGGCAAATTGAATATTGTGGGCTCTACCTGCTCCCGAACCAGTATAGTTAGATATACCTCTACCTAATAAAGTATATGTCTGGTCATTGAAGTTGTTAATCACCTCAGCTTTGTCTACATCTACTTTAAGCTCTGCAGTTTTTAATTCAGTGTTAAGAGTTGTAATTAGGGTTTGCTTGAGAGACTCTTTGCTTAATGAATATCCGTCTTTTAAGTCACCTTCCAGCTCTGCCTGGTTTGTATCAGTATCAATGCTATTAATAATTAGGTCTTCTCTTTTTTGTTCTATATTTTCTTTAAGCTCTTGATGTAGATTGTTAAAAGTCTCTTCATTTAGATAGTAAAGAGCTGATGAATCAACTTGAACATCTTCCTTGCTGACTATTAGGTCTTTGGTGAAAAGGCTGTTAGGATCTTTTAAAGTAATGGTTTGCTCTGAGAATTGCTCTAGGAGTTCTTTTTGTTCTAGTATTTCTTGCTCGGAGGTGCTTGGGCTTATTGTTTGAGTTTGAATAGTAATTGTAGGCTCTTGGGTGAGTAAGGCCTCTTCTATTTCATCTAAATTTAGAACTACATATCCATTTTCACCTTGTATAGTTTGAATACTGTTATCTTTGTACAAGATGCTTGGTTCGATTGGCTCTGAATTTAAACCTAAAACTTTTAGTATATTTTGGTTTAAGTAACTACTATCGACTATACTTAGGTTAATGCCTAGGTTTCTTTGTTTGGTGAAAGGTGAGATTAGATTTGAAATATCATTTAAATATGATTTTTGTTGATCAGCTTGTATGTCTAAACCTAACTCTTTAATAGTAGTTGAGTATTCTTTTCCGTTATGAATTAATCTGAACTTCTTTTGATATACCTCTTCTTCATATTCTTGAAGAGCTTGACTTGTTGAGTCTTGTAGGGAGATCTGGATGACTTCATGTTTTTGGTTATTGCTGTAAGCAGTCGCAACGAATGTTGATGCTCCAAGTATTGTTATTACCCAGAGGAAGGATAAAATTTTTTTCATATAGTTTTTTACATTAGATTATTATATCACATTGACAGGTTTATTGACAGAACTTTATTTTTGTTTTAACATTTAGCACATTTAACATTTGGGATGCACTTAGATAAGGACGAAATAATCTTAAAGATTTACTACCACAGCTTGTTCCCTTTTTTAGTGACAGTGTCTGAGCTATTGATTATAACTTTGCCCTTTTTCTTTATTTTGTATCTCCTAAAAGACTCAATATCTTTCAATACTGCAGTTGTAGCTTACTCATTGATACTTTTTATATTTGCGCTTTTACTGATCTACGCAAGTTTAGTTTACTGGTTAGATAGACTTGTCATTACCAACAAAAGAGTCATTTTTATTGACTGGAAATACCTCACTGTGAAGGTGGAAGTAGAAACAGAATTAAAAGATATTCAAGACATAGTTTCTAGAGAAAATGGTTTTTTGTCCTTACTACCATTGTTAGATTTTGGTACAGTGGAGATAAAGAGTGCCTCAAATAAAACTGCAATTGAGTTTATTGAAGCACCTAATCCGAATGAGATTAAGAAATTCATTCAGACTCTTGCCATTAAGCACAGTAACAATGATAGAAGAATCAATACAGACACAGGAAACCAAGAATAAGCCTTTTGTAGACTTAAATGAATCTGATAAAGATAGTAGTGATTTACGGCCCATTGGTTTTGATGACTTTATTGGGCAAAACAAGGTTTTAGAGCAAGTTAAAATAATGGTAGATTCTGCTAAACATCGTGATGCTCATTGTGATCACTTGTTGTTTTATGGTTTTCCAGGCCTTGGAAAGACTTCTATTTCTAGAATAATTTCCACAGAACTCGGGGTTAACCTACATACTACTTCTGGGCAAGCCTTAACAAAACCAGGTGACGTAGCTGCTATATTATCGAATATGACTGAGAAGGACGTTTTATTTATTGATGAGATACATAGATTAAGACCAAATGTAGAAGAAATACTTTATACCGCGATGGAAGATTTTGTGATTGATTTAGTTATGGGTAAAGGTCCTAGTGCTAAAAGTATGCGCTTAGATATACCAAAATTTACTTTAGTTGGGGCTACTACACTGCTTGATAAACTTTCATCTCCATTGAGGGACAGGTTTGGGGCAGTTTTGAAACTAAATTTATATAAGAATGAAAACTTATGCGAAATTATCGCTAATAATTCAGAGAAGCTAGGGCTTAAAGTTAATAAAAGTGGAGTAAAGGCTATAGCTGATGCATCAAGAGGTACTCCGAGGATATCGAATAATATTTTAAAAAGAGTTAGAGATTATGCTCTTGTAAAAGGAGTAGATAATGTGGATGCTAAGCTTGTTCTTGAGGTACTAGAGAAATTGTCTATATCCCCTATTGGTATGGATCAGACTGATTTAAGAATTCTAAATTTATTAAGTGAAAATGCAGAAAGAGGTGCAATAGGTTTGAAAAGTATTGCAGCTGCTGTTCATGAATCTGTCGAGACTGTAGAGAACTTACACGAACCTTACCTTATAAGACTAGGATTAATCCAAAGAACTCATAGAGGTAGACTTTTGACGCCAAAAGGTTTAAAATTTGCGGGCAGTTTAGAGTAATTTAAACAAAATATATGAAAAAATTTATAGCAATATTAGCTATTAGTTGTACTTCCCTATTGTTAACGGGATGTTTTGGTGGTGATGAAGTTGAAACCGAGATAGACAGTTCATACAACATGCAGTCATTTGTAGGTACTGTTGGTGTTAATGAATCCTCTTTAAATGCTACACATATTCTAGAGGCAGACACTGGAGAAACTGTTTACTTAAGGAGTGACTTGTTTGACTTGAGTGAATATGAAGGTGGTAAACTAAGAGTAACCGGTGTAGCAGAAGTTACCGATGGTGGTGAAACTATCTTGCTTGTTGAAAGTAGAGATGTGCTTGAGGAAGGAAGCTTGAGTTCCGAACCATTTTTATTTGAGTTTGAAGATAAAGGTTTTGAAATTGAAATACCTGAGGATAAATATGAAATATCTGAATCAAGTTCTTTAGTGAATTTTGTGGCTGAAACTCATAGTTTTTCTGTTAGAAGCATACAGAAAGGACTAGAGCTAGATCTTGAAATATATTTAGACGAAAATTATGGAGATCAAATCCCTCAAGACGTACAGTCTGCTAATGGTGATAGATATTCACGTCTTAATCTTGCTGCAGGTAGGTCAGTTTATATACACAATACTCCAGGTGTTATTTATGAAATTATCTTCAACTCAGACGGAAGTAATAACGCTGAGATGAACTTAGAGATCAATAATATTATTGATAATATTTACTTCAATCCGGAAGATATAACTGAGGAAGTTACTAATGAGTTATCTGATATAGATGAATCAGAACCAGCCGAGGATACTACAAATGATTCTAATGAAGATGGAACTACCGATGATGAGATAACGGTATCTGAACCTGTAGACTTGAGTGGTCTATCTGGAGAAGTGACGAATATTGTTAATGCTGTTAACTCTAATAAGTCAGCTCTACTAGGGAGTGACGTAGAGATTTTTAATTATTCTATTACAGATAATAACTATGTGTATGTGTCCTACACTGATAGCGATGAGGCAGAATTCCGAAAGCTTTTCAAAATCAATGGAAGTAGCTTGGAGGAAGTAGCTTATTTTGAAGAAGGAACTAGTACTGATTGGGAGTTGGTATCTGGTGATAACTTAGCTTATGACAGGCCAATGAAGATGGTATTTGTTGAATCAGATGGATATAGACAAGTTGATGTAAAAGAAGGTTATAGATATTTTGAAAGCCGACCTATGTCTCTAGGATTTCATTATCCAAGACAATGGTATTATGCAGGTGGAAGTAATATCTACAGATTTGCTAAAGATCCTCTTCCTGAAGGAGAGACTTTAGTCACAATTGAGGCAGTCGATGATGATTTTGATAGTGTGAGTGGAACAAGTGTTTCGAGTAATATAAAAAGAAGCACCTCTGGTGATGAAATTATTTATTATGTCGAGGTTAATGATGGTGACTTAGTTAAGATCTCTGGTGGAAATGACTATTCTGAAGAGCTTAATATTATGGCTCAAACGATGGTTGAGATAGATCTATAAAAACATTTTGACAACACTTAATTAGCACTCTAAAATAAAGAGTGCTAATTTGTTATATATTTACTAAGCTTGTAAAATCTGTTTTAGGGTAAATACTCAAATTAAGTGATAAAATTGAATCATATAAATTCAAAAACATGGAAGATAATTTTTTCGAAAAATTTACAAAAGAAGCAAAGAATGCACTGGTTATTGCTCAAGAGAAAGCACAAGAAGCTAGCCTGTCATACGTAGGAACAGAACATATTCTGATAGGTATATTAAAACAAGAACAATCCCTTGGTGCTACTATACTAAATAACTTTGGAGTTGCATCTGACACTGTAGAATTGGTTTTAAAAACTGTTGGTAGAACCGCTGCACCAAAATCAAGCAAAACAAAAACTAAGCCAGGTGGCTTGTCCGGATTTGCTAAACAAGTCATAGAGGGTGCAATTGCCATTGCTCATAAATTTAACCACAGTTTCGTTGGTACAGAGCACTTACTGTACTCGCTAGTCTCACAAGATAATACAGCTGCAACAGTTATACTTGAGAATATGAAAATCAACCCTGCTCACATTAAGGAGCAAATTGAAGATATTTTTGCTAAAACTAAACAGGTTCAATCTGGAAATGAATCATCTGCTGGGAACCAACAAATACCTCAGAATCCAATTGAATTGATTTTCTCTGGTTTGCAAGGAATGGTTCCTATGAATCAAAATCAAATGAATCAACCCGCCTACAAGAAAAATGCTAAAAAAGGAAAATCAAAAACTCCTACTTTAGATTATTTCACAACTGATATAACCGAAGAGGCTAAGGATGGAAAACTAGATCCTGTTATAGGTCGTGGTGAAGAGATACAAAGAATGATTTCTATTTTGAATAGAAAAAATAAAAATAACCCAGTCTTGATCGGAGAACCTGGAGTTGGTAAAACTGCAATTGTAGAAGGTTTAGCTAGGATGATTGCGGGTGGTGAAGCTCCTGATAGTATTAGAGATAAGAAAATATTGTCGCTTTCAATGGGTTCAGTTGTAGCTGGAACAAAATATAGAGGTGAATTTGAAGAAAGAATAAAATTGATCGTAGAAGAGGCAATGTCAGTTCCTAATATTATTTTGTTCATTGATGAAATACATACTTTGATTGGTGCTGGTTCAGCAGAAGGTAGTTTAGATGCAGCAAACATACTTAAGCCAGCTTTAAGTAGGGCTAAACTTCAGGTCATAGGTGCTACTACAACTGATGAATACCGAAAATCTATTGAGAATGATGCTGCTTTAGATAGAAGGTTCCAGCAGATAAAAGTGGCTGAGCCATCGTTGGAGGACTCAGTTCAAATAATTATGGGGCTAAGAGATGGACTTGAAGACCATCATAATCTAATGATTACAGATGATGCGGTGGAACAAGCTGTTGAGCTTTCTTCAAGATATATTACTAATAAATTTCTACCGGATAAGGCTATTGACCTTATAGATGAGGCTTGTGCATTAAAAAGAGTTACATCCGTTGAAGATAAGAATGAGTTAACAAAATTACAAGAAAAATTAGCTAAAATTATTAAGAGAAAAGAACAAGCTGTGTCTAAGCAAGACTATGAAAAAGCAGCTGAACTTCGAGATAGCGAATTGGAAGTTGTTCAAGAAATTCAAGAACTGAAAGCGTCAAAAATCCCAAGAAATAAAAGACCTAGGATTTCAACAGAAAATATCGCAGCAATAGTAAATAAAATGACAGGTATACCTGTACAGAAGTTGATTGCATCAGATATGAAGAAGCTAAAGAACCTTGAATCAATTTTACACAAATCAATTATTGGTCAGGAGGAAGCAGTATCTGAAGTTGCTAAGGCTATACGAAGAGCAAGAGCTGGTATTGCAGATCAAAATAGGCCAAATGGTTCGTTTTTATTCTTAGGTCCAACTGGGGTTGGTAAAACTGAGCTAGTTAAAACGATTGCTAAGGAAGTATTTGATGACGAGAAAGCTTTGATTAAGATAGATATGAGTGAGTTCATGGAGAAACATTCTTCATCTAGACTAACTGGAACGACAGCTGGGTACGTCGGTTATGAAGATGGAGGTCAACTTACTGAAGCGGTAAAAAGGAAACCTTATTCTGTGATTTTGTTTGATGAGGTAGAGAAGGCTCATCCGGACTTCTTTAATTTATTACTACAAATCCTAGAAGATGGGGTTTTGACAGATGGTAAAGGTCGAAAGATTGATTTCAAGAATACTATTATTGTAATGACCTCAAACATAGGAGCTAAGCGTCTTACTAATAAGTCTGCGGCCATTGGATTTAACCTAGCTCAAAGTAAGGAAGAAAAGTTAAAAGCTGAGTTTGAAACTACCAAGAAAGAGATAATGGGAGATGTTAAGAAGCATTTTAAGCCTGAGTTTTTGAATAGGATTGATAAGATTATTGTTTTTGATGCTCTAACACACGCTAATGTTAAGGAGATTGTGTCACTACTTCTGAAAAGTGTAGAGAAAAGACTTCAGAAGCAGGAAATAAATATTCATGTGACAGATGCAGCAGTTGATTACCTAGCGACAGTTGGATATGAGCGAGAGTATGGTGCAAGACCTGCTAGAAGAAAAATACAGGAGCTAGTTGAAGACCAAGTAGCCAATATGATAATAGATGGCGAACTTAAAAAAGGTGAAACTGTAAAAGTTGGCAAGCAGGGTAATGGATTAAGCTTTAAGGTGGAGAAATAAACTTGCTAATATTGGTATTTCTTGTAGAATTTAGCCGCTTGTGGATTCTTTAATTTAAACCCGAGGATCACGAGCGGTATTAATTTAGTGGTTTAAAGAAATATAGATATGGCAGATAAAAAATTAGTTACAATGGAGGAGTTACTGAAAAGTGATAAAGCTCCAGAAATAGTACTTCCAGAACCTGGAACTATTGTTGAAGGTTCAGTGATTACTATTAATAAAAAAGATGTACTTGTAGATCTAGGTGGAATATCAGTAGGTATTATAGCTGGTAAAGAAGCTGTTGATAGTGCTGGTACAATTAACGACCTTGCTGAAGGTGACGAAGTTAGCGCTTTTGTACTTGAACCTGAAAATGAAGAAGGTCTTGTGGTTCTTTCTCTGAGAAAAGCTTCTCAAAAAAGAACATGGAATAGATTTGTGGAGATCCACGATAATAAAGAAGTTATTGACGTTAAAGTTAATGATGCGAATAAAGGTGGTCTACTTGTTGAGGTTGATGGTATTAAAGGGTTTATCCCAGTATCGCAACTTGCACCTCTTAATTACCCTCGTGTAAATGGAGCTGACAGTGCTAAAATCTTAGCTAGACTTAAGAAATTAATTGGTAAGACTATTAGTGTTAGAGTTATCAATATTGATCATGCTACTAAGAAACTTATTCTTTCTGAGAAAGCTGCATTTGCAGACAACAGAAAACAATCACTGAAGAAACTAAACATCGGAGATGTTGTAAAAGGTACAATCAGTGGTGTAGTGAACTTTGGTATCTTCGTAACATTCAATGGTTTAGAAGGTCTAGTTCATATTTCTGAAATTGCTTGGGGACACGTTGATAATCCAGGAAATTACGGAAAACTCGGTGATGAAATTGAAGTTAAAATTATAGGGATTGAAGGTGAGAAGATTTCTCTATCTTTGAAACAAATGAGTGAAGATCCGTGGGAAGAAATAACAAAAGACTACAAAGAAGGTCAAAAAATCAAAGGTAAGATTACTAGATTAACTGACTACGGTGCTTTTGTTGAGATTAGCAAAGATATTAATGGATTGATTCATGTAAATGAAATTGAAAGACTTGCTGATGAAAAACCTGAAATCAAGATTGAAAAAGATGAGGTTGTAGAAGCTACTATTGTTAATATCGATGCAGCTAATCATAGAATTGGTCTTTCTATTCTAGGTGTTAAGCCAGAAGATTTAGATAAAAATTCTACTGATGGTCTTGCTGTATTGGACTTAAGTAATAAAGCATTGGATGCATTATCTGAAGCTGGACTAACTTCTCTTCCTGAGATTTTAGCTCTTGATGAAAATACTCTTAAAGGTATTAAAGGTCTTGCACCAACAAATGTTAAGAAAATTATGGCCTACAAAGAAAAACAAGATAGCTAAAAATATCAAAAACATTTGAGTATAAAAGAGTGTAACGTAAAATAGTTACACTCTTTTTAAATATTCATATGGATTGGTTACTAGGTGTAGTTGTCTTGCTTCAGATTGGGGTTATATTTATGCTTTACACTAAGCTGAAGGAAGGTGATTTTAGTGATTTAAAAAATGATTTATACAAACTTAATCAATCAATAGATAGTAATTTCAAACATCAACAGAACTTGGATGAAATGAAAAATAACCGTTTAGATGAAAATCTCCATAGAACTAATAAATCTTTCTCGGAACTAACCGAGAAAGTCTCTGCACTTGGAGAAGCCACAAAAAATATGCAGGTTATAGGAAGAGACATTGCAGGGCTTCACAGTTTGCTGGCTTCCCCAAAGATTCGTGGGAATTTGGGAGAGCATTTGTTGATAGAGATTCTGAAAGAACATTTTCCAGAAAACCTAATAGAGTCACAAAAAAGGTTAAGAAATGGACAAATAGTTGATGCAGCTATTAATGTGAAAAAAGATTTATTTGTACCTATTGATTCTAAGTTTCCTTTAGAGAATTATAAGAAAATTATGGAGGTGGGTATTGATGAAGATACTGCTAAAAGCCATACAAGAGCATTTGTAAGAGATGTAAAAAAACATATTTCTGATATATCTCAAAAGTATATTTCTCCAGATGATGGGACTATGGATTTTGCGATTATGTATGTTCCAGCTGAATCAATTTATTTTGAAATAACAAAGCATATGGATGCTGAATTGCTTAAGTATGCACTGTCTAACAGAGTAGTTATCTGCTCCCCTACTAATCTTTTTGCTTATTTACAGACTATATTGATGGGACTGAAAGGTTTGGAAGTCGAGCAAAGTGCTAAAGAGATTTTAAAATTTGTATCTACACTGCATAAAGATATGAAGAATCTAAGGTCAGATATGTCAACTCTTGGGTCTCATATTTCTTCATCTAGTAAAAAATTACATTCAATTGATGGTTCATTAGCTAAGATAGAAGATAGAGTTGGAGAGTTCGTTGAAGTGGAATAACTCCTTTACTTATTGGGCTTATTCTCGTAATATTTCGGTGATTTAATATAGAATATGACTGTTAACTTAAAGGATTTAGCAACCAAACTGAATAGTAGTGTAGAAGAATTACAAAAGAAGCTCCGTGAGTGGGATTTTGAGTACGATTCGGAGAACTTGACAGTTGAAAGTGATATTGCTGAACTTTTAGAAGATGAGCTTGGAACGACAAAGACTTCTGTTGAAAAGCTTGCTGAGCAAATGAATGAGAATTTGGAGAGAGATATTATTAAAAAACAAAGAAAGAAAACTGCAGGTCGTGATTCAGGTAAAAAATCTTCTAGCTCCAATAGCAACCTAAAAACTGATGTTTTAGAAATTGGAGATACTATCTCTGTAAAGGAATTGGCTGAGAAAACTGGAGTTAGTGCTGCAAAAATTATTGGTGAATTAATGAAAAATGGTATTCTGGCGAATATAAACCAAGTTTTAGATTATGATACTGTTTCTTTGATGATGGGTGATTTTGGAGTCCAAGTTAAGAAGAAGAATGCTGAAGGTTCTGCAGATGACTTCCTAAGCAAGGATATAGATGCAATTATTGGTGAGGATGACTCTGATGATTTAGAAGAAAGACCAGCTATTATTACAATCATGGGGCATGTAGATCATGGTAAGACAAAGCTGTTAGATACAATTAGAAATACTGATGTCGTATCTGGTGAATCCGGAGGAATAACTCAACATATTGCTGCATACCAAGTTACTAGGAAAGGTAAGAAGATTACCTTTTTGGATACACCAGGACATGAAGCATTTACTGAAATGAGATCGAGAGGAGCTAAAGTTACTGATATAGCTATATTAGTAGTTTCTGCTACTGAGGGTGTTAAACCAACAACAATCGAAGCAATCAATCATGCTAAAGAAGCAGATGTGCCGATTATTGTGGCTATTAATAAGATGGACTTACCTGAGACTAACCCAGAGAAAGTTAAATCAGAACTAGTTGAGTATGGACTTCAGTCAGAAGACTGGGGTGGTGAGACTATAATGGTGCCAATCTCTGCTTTGAAAGGTGATGGGATTGATAAGCTTTTAGACATGATTTTGTTGGTATCTGAAGTGCAGGAGCTAAAGGCCAACCCAAATAGAAAAGCGGTTGCGACTGTAGTAGAAACACATATGGAGCCAGGACTTGGAGCGGTTGCGACTGTTGTTGTGAATACTGGTACGTTGAAAATTGGTGATCCTATAATAGCTGGGGATGCATATGGTAAAGTTAAGGCTATGTGGAATGATAAAGGTGATAGACAAGAAGAAGCTGGACCTGCTACACCTGTAGTTATTGCAGGTTTATCTAAGACTCCACAAGCTGGGGATATTGCTCAGGTAATGGAGTCTGAAAAGTATGCTCGTGAGCAAGCTGTGCAGGTTGAGACTGTGAGAAGAAATGATGACTTAAATGCAAAGAATATTGTTGGAGATATAGTTAGGCAGATTCAAGCTGGTGAACTGAAAGTGCTTAAGGTTGTACTTAAAACTGATACTAAGGGGTCGTTCGAAGCGATTAAAAAATCTTTAGAGGGCATTCAGCACGAAGAAGTTATGGTTAAAGTTATTCACTCCGGAGTGGGTGATATAACTGAATCTGACGTTATGATGGCTTCTGCATCGAACGCACTTTTACTTGGTTTCCATGTAGGTATTATGGCAGGTATTGAAAGATCTGCTGAACAAAGAGGTGTAGATATCAAACTATACAAAATTATTTATAAAATGATGGAGGATATAACCAGAATTCTGAGTGGTTTACTTGAACCTGAGGAGGTTGTTATCGAACATGGTACGGGTGATGTTATGGAGATTTTCTTTAGTAAGAAGAAAATGCAGATTGCTGGTGTAAAAATTAAAACTGGTAAATTTGTAAAAGGTGCAACCCTCAGAGTGTTTAGAAATGATGAGATGGTTGGTGAGGGTACTATACAAAGTTTGAAAAGAGTTGATAAAGATATGGATGAAATTAATGCTGGGAATGATTGTGGTATTCAATATACTGGTCAGATAATGCTTGAACCTGGTGATAAATTAGAGTGTTATGAAATTGAGATGAGAGAAAGAAGTCTATAAGAATTTTTGATGAAAATTTTGGTTACAGGTGCAGCTGGGTTTATTGGGTCAAATTTTGTTAGATATTGGAATAACAAGTATCCAAGTGATAAAGTTATTGGGTATGACTTGTTGACCTATGCTGGGAATGAATCGACGATTAAAGACCTGGATATGGATTTTATTCAGGGAGATATAAAAGATTATGATAAAGTTTATGATGCTCTAGAAGGAGTAGATTGTGTGGTCAACTTTGCTGCAGAATCCCACAATGATCGTGCAGTGGAGAATCCTTATATTTTCCTAGAGACTAATACACTCGGAGTACAGGTGTTGATGCAAGCATGTGTAGATAGAGGAGGAATTCGCTTTCATCATATATCTACATGTGAGGTTTTTGGTGATCTGGAATTAGATGAAGATAGATCTTTTAAAGAGACAGATGCATATATGCCTAGGACTCCATATAATGCTTCTAAAGCGGCAGCAAACCATGAAGTTATGGCTTATTTCCATACCTTTGATCTGCCTGTCACTATAAGTCATTGTGCAAATAATTATGGCCCATATCAGTTTCCTGAGAAATTGATTCCACTTTTTACAACAAAAGTTTTGAACGGTGAGAAGTTACCTATTTTTAAAAGTAGTGAAAATAAACGAGAGTGGATACATGTTGATGATCATAATAGAGCTGTTGATATGATATTGAAGAAAGGAAGGCTTGGAACTGCTTATAATATCGGTACGGGGGTTGAAAAGAGCGTAGAAGAGATTACAGACTTTATTTTAAATGAATTAGGTGGTGATAAATCCTTGAAAAACTATATTGAGGACCGTAAGAGTCATGATAAGAGGTATTTACTTGATACAACTAAAATACGTGAGGAATTAGACTGGGAGCCACAAATAGAGTTTAAAGAGGGACTGAGAAATACTATTGCCTGGTACAAAGAAAATACTACCTGGTGTGATAAAGTAGTAAGCGACGAACACAAAAGATTTCAAGAGGAGTATTATAAAAACCTAAAGTAGAAAGTATGAAGATTTTGATCATTGGTGCTGGTTGGATAGGGCAAAAATGTAATGAGGCATGGGAGGACTCTGTGATTATAAGTAAAAAAATCCAATCTATCGAAGATGCTTTGAGTGTTATCGCTGAGCATAATCCTGATGTGGTTTTAAATGCTGCAGGTGTTACTGGTAAACCTAATGTTGATTGGTGTGAAACACATGTGAGAGAAACCGTGGAGGGAAATACTTTGCTCCCCTTTTATATAGCTGAGGCTTGTAAAAAGAAAGCAGTGTATTTGTTACATATTGGGTCTGGTTGTGTATTTTATGGTGAGTCTAGTCATGCTGATGGAAAGTGGAGGCCTGATGACTTTGCGAATCCCCAAGCAGTTTACTCGAGGGCGAAATATGCGGGTGATTTGATTTTAGAAAATTACGAAAATGTTGGAATTGCTAGAATTCGAATGCCAATTGATAGTGAGCCTGGACCTCGGAATATTATAGATAAGCTAGTCTCATATGAAAAGATCATTGATGTAGAGAATAGTGTTACTGTTATTGATGATATGGTTAAGGTTTTTAGAGAGTTGTTGGAGCGTAAAATTGCTGGTAATTTTCATGTGGTTAATTCTGGAACTATTAAGCATAAAGAGATTATTGACCTGTTCAAGAAGTATGTGGATCCAACTCTTGAGAAAGAATGGATAACTGAGGAGGAACTTGTTAGTCTAGGTTTAGCAACTAAAAAGCGTTCTAATAATTTTCTAGATTCTTCTAATTTGATAGAAAAAGGAATTGAAGTCCCCGATGTACATGAATCGATGGAAAAATTGATGAAAGAATATGCAGAAAAAATTAAGAATTAAAATATGAAATACTCACAATTATTTATAAAAACGACTAAGGATGATCCAAAGGATGAAACGGCTATATCGGCTATAAATCTTCTGAAGGCTGGTTTCATCTATAAAGAAATGGCGGGGGTTTATTCTTTTTTACCTCTTGGAAAAAGGGTTTTGGATAAGATTGTTGCGATTATACGTGAAGAGATGAATGGATTAGGTGGTCAAGAATTGGCTCTGACAGCCCTACAAAATCCTGAGAATTGGGAGAAAACTGGTAGGATTAGTGATGAAAAAATCGATGTGTGGTTTAAAACAGAATTGAAAAATGGTGCTGAGCTTCCATTGGGTTGTACTCATGAAGAACCTGTGACGGCTATGATGTCTAAGTTTATAAACTCTTATAAGGATTTGCCAGTGGCTGTGTATCAGTTTCAAACTAAGTTTAGAAATGAGTTGAGGGCTAAAAATGGAATTTTGAGAATGCGTGAATTTTTGATGAAGGATCTGTATTCATTTAGTAAATCAGAGGAAGAGCATGAGGCATTTTACGAAGAGGCTGTTACTGCTTATTTAAGAGTGTTTGATCGTCTTGGGATTGGTGAATACACCTACAGGACATTTGCTGATGGAGCTCCTTTCACTGATTTTAGTGATGAGTTTCAAGTGGTTTGTGAGGCTGGAGAAGACACTATATACATTGATAAATCTAAGGGTATAGCTCTAAATCAAGAAGTTTATAATGATGAAGTTATTGAAAAGTTAGGTTTGAACAAAACGGATCTTGAAGAAGTGTCGGCTTCAGAAGTTGGAAATACTTTTAGTCTGGGTACAAAATATAGTAAGGCTTTAGACTGTAATTTTACTGATGAAAATGGTGAGGTTCAGTCATGTATTATGGGTTGCTACGGAATTGGGCCTGGGAGAACTATGGGAGTTATTGCTGAGCTCATGTCTGATGAGAAAGGTTTAGTATGGCCAAAGCAAATTGCTCCTTTCCATGTTTATATGGTGAGTATTGGAGATAAGGAGGAAGTGGTTGAGCAAGCTTCAAAATTGTATAAAGACTTGTCTAATGCTGGTGTAGAAGTCCTGTGGGATGATAGAGATACTTCGGCTGGTAATAAGTTTAATGATGCTGATCTTATGGGTATACCTGTAAGGCTTGTAGTGAGTGGAAGACTTAACGAAAAAGATGAAGTTGAATTCAAGCTAAGAGAGTCAGAAGATACTGAAAACCTTAAAACTTCAGAGGTTTTAGGGAAAGTTACTGAGATAATTAATAATTAGTATGAAAGGGATAATTTGTGCTGGAGGTAGAGGTAGCCGACTGAACCCACTAACTAAAGTGGTAAATAAACACTTATTACCTATTTACGACAAGCCTATGGTTTATTATCCTCTGCAGACATTATTGAGTATGGGTATTAAGGAAGTGACAGTTGTGACCGGAAGCTTTCAGTTAGACCAGTTTAAAGAGTTGTTAGGTGATGGTAGTGACTTTGATTGTAAAATTAACTATGCAGTACAAGATGAAGCACTTGGTATTGCTAACGCGATCTACAAGGCTAAGCCTTTTTGTGAAGGTAGTAAAGTGGCTGTGATTTTAGGAGATAATATTTATTTTGAAGATGTTTCAGTTAAGATTGCTGAATTTGAGGGTGGGTGTGAGCTTTTTTTGAAGAAAGTTCACGATCCTGAAAGATTTGGAGTGCCGACTCTGGAGGGAAGGACAATTACAAATATTACGGAGAAACCAGAGAATCCTGCTTCTGATTATGCTGTGACTGGTCTCTATATTTATGATGAGAAAATGTTTGATTATATTGAAAGGCTCAAACCATCAGGTAGAGGTGAGTATGAGGTAACTGACCTTAGTAATATTTATCTTGAAGAATCTAAAGTGAAAGCTAATTTCTTAGAGGATGAGTGGATTGATGCTGGAACTTTTGAAAGTTTGTACAGGGCAAATGAACTAGTTAGATCTAGAATTATTAATGATAGAAAGTCAGCTGGTTTAAAGCGTGAAAATAAAGTTAGTAAAGATGTTAAAATTGGAAAATAGTTTAATAGATAAGGGTTATCATTGCATTATAGGGATAGATGAGGTAGGTAGAGGCCCAGCAGCAGGACCAATGGTGTTTTGTGGTGTTAGGTACATTAAAGAGTTAGAAGCTATTGATGGCTTAACTGACTCTAAGAAGTTAACTGACAAGAAAAGGCGGCAGATTCTTCATGAGCTGAATGAAATCAAAGTTGATTATCAGATCGGAATAGTTTGGCCCGAGGAAATTGATAAGCATGGCTTAAGTGACTGCTCTAAACTGGCTATGTCTAGACTTCTTAGAAACTTTGAGGCTACAGGTTTTGGTGTGGATTTTATATTGATGGATGGAAACTTAAAGGTTCCAGATAAGTATTTATTTACAGATAATAAGTCGATTATTAAGGGAGACTCCAAATGTTTATGTATTGCTGCTGCAAGTATTATCGCAAAAGAGTTTAGAGACGAAATGATGAAACTTTATAGTCATGACTCCCCTTTTAGTTATAATAGACATAAAGCATATCTAACTAAGTTGCATAAGGAAGAGATTAGGCAGCATGGCTTAGAAAGGATACACAGAAAGAGTTATAATATTAGTTTGTGATGAAAAAAGTTTTGTTGGTAGGAAATTATGGAGCTGGGAATGTTGGAGATGATCTTTTGATGTTATCAAGTATTCAACAAATACATGAACTCGGGGCTGATTACGTCCTTGCTTGTCCTGGAAAATTTGAAGATTCAGTTGGGATACCACCAGCTGGCTTTAGAAGTTTTTTTAAGTTTAAGTGGATTGAATTTTTCAAAGAATTGAAGCGATGTGATGTAGTTGTTTTTGGAGGGGGTGGGCTTTTAAATCCTGAAGAAAAGATGTCTTTATTGATATGGGGACAGATAATTGTAGCTGCGAGTATTTTTAAAAAAACTACTGTAATGATTGGTCAATCATTTAGTTCAATTGATCGGGTTGTAAAATTTCTTTTGAGTATGGTTGATAAGGTTTCAGTAAGAGATAGTTATTCTAAAAAGCTTATAGATGAGCATTTTCCGGAGAAGTCTGTAAGAGTAAATGATTTGGTGTGGCATTTGAAACAAGAAACAAGGCAGGTGACTAGTAACATGATTGGAATAAATCTTCGACCGTATAGGTTAGTAGATAATAATCAGCTTAAAAAAGTTGTAAATAACCTTTTGGTTGAGCTTGAGGATGTTCTTGAGTTTAATGAGATATGTGTTTTGTCTTTTGGAAAAGAAGATGCTGAGTTTGCATCAGAAATACTTAGTGAAGGGGTTAAAAGAAAGTACACAGTTGGTTATACTCAAAATGATTTAGAAGAAGCTCTAGAGCATGTTAGTCATTGTAAGTTTGTTATTGCAGAGAGACTGCATGCAGGTATAACTGCTTTAAAGCTTAACAAGCCATTGGTGAGTTTATCGTATTCTAGTAAAGTTTTTTCAATGATGAGTGATGTTGAACTTAAATCTGTTATTAATTTAAGGAAGGATGATGCTAATTTGGATTATGCAGATGTGGTTCGTTTAGCATTAGCTAAGGAATATAAAAAACCTCATGCCGAGTTGGATGAGGTTTTAGAAGATGTATTAAGCGAAGAATAGATTATTTAGATTTTGCTTCCTCTTTGTTTTCAGTTTTTTCTTCAGTAGCTTTTTCAGCTTTAGCTGGTTTGGCTTCTTTCTTTAATTCAACTTTTTGTGGTTCTACAAGCTCGTTAAGCTTATCCATATCAGTTTTAATCTCTCTTAGACGAGCAGACTTACCTGATCTGTCTCTCATGTAGTAAAGTTTAGCTCTTCTAACTTTGTTAAGTTTTAAGATTTTAATCTCTTCAATATTCTCAGCGTGAAGTGGGAAAACTTTTTCAACTCCAATACCACCGATTACAGTTCTAACAGTGAAAGTGTGGTTGATCCCTTTCTTTTTATTAGTTTTTATAACTAATCCTTCAAAAGACTGACTTCTTTCTTTGTCACCTTCTTTGATTTTTTGAGTTACTTTTACGCGCATTCCTGGCTTAACTACTGGTCTAGCCTTTAGGTTATCTTGTGCAACGTATTTTAATAATACATCATTCATTTTAATACAGTTATTTTAAGCATGCTGATTATATGGAAAATATAACTTATTGCAAGGTCAATGCTATAGAATTCCTAATTTATTGATAGGCTGTATGCTCTTTGGGTTTTTTAACATACTCAATACGAACTGGTCATTGCATTCTAGTCTATATTTGAAGTCTTCTTCTGACATTACTGAGAACCTGACAGGATAATCAATTTGTGCTTCTAGGTAATGAGATAACTCTAACTTGTCTATATCACCTACAATCAATAAGTCAGCGTCAGCTTCAGTTTCAACAAAGTTACCTGATAAAACTAATAACTTAATGTTTCCTATCTTACTAATAGCTTGTGACAGCTTAGTGTTTTTTGCGCTAGCCTTTAGAAAAATTGACTTCAGTTCGTCATGAAGCATGAAATCTGGATCTAGGTAGTAATATTTCTTTCTGGTTTTTGTTTTACTCTTAAGAACTCCTGCTTTTTTTAAGTTGGTTAGTTCTCTTCTGACTGAATTGATTTGTTCGTCTAACAATCTCGTCATTTCACGAATATAATACTCTTCTCCAGGATTATGAAAAAAAAGATCTAAGATCTTAATACGAACTGAAGAGGTGAATAATTTCTTAAGCATTTAAGAGTAAAATATTTATACACCTCTACAATAAAATTTATTTAGTACAAATGCAACTAAAACTATTTTTTATCTAGGAATAGTTTGATAAGTTTATCCATTAGGATATGTTGCTTGATACTTTGTTTAGCTTGTGGGTTTTGTTTGTAATAATCCTCAACATGCTTTTTGATGGATTCGTCAGCTGTTTCTATCTTTTGTTTGATATCCGCTTCAATTTCTTTTTCTGATACCTCAAGTTTTTTAGTTTTAATAATATGATCAACTATAAATCTTAATTTAACTCTTTCTTCGGCTTTTTCTTTATAAAGCTCTTCAAATGACTTTCCTTCTCTTTCTTTAAGGTCTGCCTCAAAGTTTTCAAATGTCTGACCTCTTTTCTGTAAGTCAGCTTGAATTTCTTGTTTGATGATTCTTAATTCTTCTTCAACTAGAATATCTGATAGATCAATTTTTGCTTCTTTGATTAGTTTTTCGAAAACTTTGTTTTCTGCTTCGTGCACTGCTTGGTGTTCTTTTTGCTTAAGAAGGTTAGATTTGATTTCTTTTAGATAATCTTCTTTATTTTGATCTTTTTTGAGAGTTTCTTTGATAAACTTATCAGTAAGTTTAGGGGTAGATGGTTCTTCGACCTGATTTACCTTTACTTTGAAAGTAACCTCAGCATTTTTCAAGTTGTCAGCGTGATAGTCTTTAGGGAAAGTAACTTGGAAAGACTTTTCTTCACCAGCTTTCATCCCTTCAACATTATCTTCAAATCCAGGTATAAACACTCCAGATCCAAGTACTAATGGGTAGTTTTTACTTTCTGTATTTGGAATTGGGTTTCCGTCTTTATCGAATCCTGAAAAATCTATTTCTGCTCTGTCTTCATTTTTAGCTGCTCTTTTTACAACCTTCCACTCAGTGTGTCTTTTCAGAATGTTTTCTACTTCTTGGTCTACATCCTTTTTAGCTACTTTAGCAGGTTTTGATTCTACTTTGATTTTGTCTAAATTCTTTAATTCTATTTCCGGCATAACAGCGCATGTTGCTGTGTATTTCATTTCTTCAAGAGAGTCTATTTCAACTTTTGGCATTGCGATTGGCTCAATTTTTTCTTTTTTTACTGCAGCAGAGTAAGTTTCTGGCAGTGCTAAATCTAATGCATGTGCCTGTATAGTTGCTTTACCTACTTTCTCTTCTACTAAATTTGTAGGGATATGACCTTTTCTAAAACCATTTACGTTTAGATTTTGACTTATTTCTTTTGCTGCTTTTTCGTAAAAGCTTTTTCTAGCTTCTTCAGTTACTTCAATTTTTAAAATTACTTCAGAGTTTTTTGTCTTTGAAGTTTTAACGTTTATAGTAGATTTACTCATGAATATGTAGTTATTTTTGTGCAATATAATCTATTTGTATATTTTGATCAATGTGCTTTTAGATAAGCCTTAAATGTGCTATAATTGTATGATTAAAGTTTTTCATGGAAAAAATTAAAGTAAAAGATCAAGTAGCTGGTATAGAGAAAGAAATTGGAGTTCACTCTGAAAATCTCCCTAAAGTACTTGAGACTGCTAAAGATCCTGAAGTGAAGAAAGAAATGAAACAAAGGGTTGAAAGTGAGATAAATGGATTGGATTCTAATGCATCTGACTATATGGAGAGCAAATTGAAAATTTATCAAAAGTACATTTTCCCATTTGGCTTTTTATCTTCTGAGATAGATAGGATGGTTTTGATTGGAACGATTGATGATGAAAAAGTTTATAAGGAGAAGATGGAAAAGCTTTTGGCTAAATTGGATAAGAAGTTAGCTGAATATCTAACAACTGATATATCAGAAGAAGAGATTGCTAATGGATCTTCCAATCTAATACTTGTAGACCCCTCTAGTTATGAAATTAAGTATAATCAGGTAAGTAATAAGTCTGAGGAAATTGACTTGCAAGCAATGGTAATCCAAAACAAAGATCAGGTTATCTTGGACTTGGAAAGTATTGATAAAGATATACTTAATTTTGGAATGGAAAAAGTTAAGAGTTTACCGAGTAAAGTTAAGTTGCAAATTTTAGAAAGTCTTGGAGACCAAAACTTAACAAGTGGTGTGAAGACAAAGGTAGAGAATTATAAGAGTTTATTAAGAAATGATCGTAACCCAAAAGGGGTTGATACTTTTATCTTGAGAGTATTGTCTCTTATGAAGAACTACAAAACTACTGACTTGAAGTTAGACTCTTTTATGGATGGGGTCTTAGCTCGAACTACTAGCAAGCGGGGTATGGACTTTAAAGAGAATTTTGATGTTAGCTTAGGTGGGGTAGCAGAACTTAATCAGGAAGCATGGGGGAAAACTAAGGAGGTTAGTGGTGAGATTCTTGAAAAGTTTAAAGATGCACCAATGCCTGTAAAAGCGGTGGCTCTGATTGGGGCTGCTTGGTTTGCTAAGTTAGGTTATGGGCTTTTGAATGCTCGAGACAAAGATACTGAAGAACTTGCTCCTATTAGTAAACTTTTGAGAGGAGTTGGTACTGCTTTAGCTGCTTATGTTGGAGTAAACTTGGTCTCTGATATTTATGAAAAAGAGTACAGTAAAGATTATGAGAAAATGAATAATATGGTTAAAGCTAAAGACTATGCTGAGTTTTTGAAGAACTCTGAACCATCTGAAGAGGAAATTTATGGTGCCGGGAGCTTTATAGAAACAATGTATAACCCTAGAATATATAATTTAGAGTTTTCTGAAGTTATAAATAAAGTTTCAAATAACAAAAGTGACTCAAAAGAATGGGTAAACTACATAGATGGTAAAGATTTAGATGTGGCTAATACATACCTTGGTATTGATATGTTTATGAATAGATATAATCCTGAAAGGAAAGGTAAAGAGTCTATTTATAAAATGAAAAACATCCCAGAAGAAGTTAAAAATGAAATGAAACTACTATGGCAAAAAGTTAAGATTGATCAAAGTGCTGGAAGTGAGCTTTCTTATAGGGATGTAGTTTTAAGATTCTTAGCTCTAGATCCTGAATTCACTTTTGAAAATGAGAGGTTTAGAGGAAACCAAAAAGTTGATGAAACTAATAGTTATGAGTCGAGATTAGACCAAATAGAAGAGTTGGAAGGGCTTTACCCGACTAGGTATATCAAAAATTCAGATATTATTAGTAGTGATCGAGAATTTGAAAGGTATGTAAAATCAAGTCGAGAAGCTAAGAAATCTGTTTTGAAGAAGAAATTAAGCTTTAGTAAAAGAATAGATCTGGAGAAGGGTAGAACTATACAGCTTGATTCTTTGTTTGATACTGTTAGTAGTTCGCATACTCCTTATACAAATTCGGTAGCTGTTCCAAGAAGAGAAGAGCTTTTCTCTGACTTTGAAGTAATTGATAAGCAAACTGGGAAATCATTAGATTTGCAAAGTGAGAAGATTAAAGTTCAGACTTTAGGTGAAAAGCGTGATGAGAAGAAACCAGAGATGGTTGAGCTTCCAAATAATGTTGTCTTGAAGGCTAAAAGAAATGTCGATCTTAGTAAGTATGTGTTTTACTCAAAGGATATAAGGTTTGACTCTAAGCTTTGACAAAAGCTTAAATTAAGTATAAATTACCTCTCTTATAAATAGATTATATGAGAAGAGGTTGGGTTGATTTTATGATGATAATTTTTCTTGGATTTATTGTTACCTACTGTCTATTGGGTTTGATTAGAGAAACTAGAAGCAGAGCCTCAATGATGCAGCATGATGATTTATTGATGTATTCTGCAGAAGATGCTGTTTTAGACCAAGATCTTAAGGAGGAAGACACTGAAAATTGTCGGCGTGTTTCTCAAGCAGTTCTTGATAGGTTTGACCCTTATACGACTGGTCTAGATAAAGTTACTATTCATCATCGTTTAGATTTAAGGCGAGGCCTAGCTTCTCATGAAAAAATTTGGTTGAGATGTATGAAAAATCTAGATGTAATGGAGAATGTCTTGATCCATGAGCTTGGTCATATAGTTTCATTTAACTATGTTGAGGAAGGAGCAATGGAAGAATACTACAAGATTAATGGTGGCGAATTGTCTGGATATGGTTCTCAGAAGGATGAGGAAGACTTTGCTGAAACATTCTTAATGTATGTAAAGTATGGACCAGAGTTTAGACAAATCATACTAAACAACAAGAGCGTTGAGAGTAAATACATCTTTTTAAGGGATAAAGTTTTTGATGGATATGAATTTGAACTTGAAAGACCCTATAAAGATCAGGTTTTGTCTAAATTTGGGGATATTGAGAATCCTCCTTTTGACTTAACTGTACTTCATAGGTAGTTGATTATACTTGTAAAAAGTTACAGAAAATATAAAATAATATTCGTGAGATAGGACGTAACAGCTTTTCGCTTTTATTATCCTGTTCCCACTTCTTTTGCCTCGTCCCAATGCGCACTCAAGTTAGTGACTTTGTACGGCGAGGTTTTTAATTACTTGCAATTTTGCTAGGATTTATTACATTGTCATAGTAAATATGGTGGCTGTAGCTCAGTTGGTTAGAGCATCGGGTTGTGGTTCCGAGGGCCGTGGGTTCGAATCCCATCAGTCACCCCACTTTAAAAAAAATCATGAATAATAAAAATTTTGACCCTAAGAATCTTCAAGAGGACCTTTTTCCTAATAGAAGAGCTCACTTTGCGCACTCTGTACTTTTTGTAACTAACAAAGAGTCTATTACTGTATTCCCTAAGTCTGGAGGGGAGATTTTAGATGGTATTACTTTTACACCTTCTCATTTGAAAAGGTTTATCGAGGTTGCAGAAAAGAAACTTCAAGAGATAGAAGGTTCTTAGAAATTTACAGATACTCCGCAATGGCAGTTTTGTTTTGAGTTTGGGTTGTGAAAGACTAATCCGCTACCTTGTAGTCCTGACTCAAAATCAATTACAGAGCCTAAAAGTTTGTTAAACGTAAATAAATTCGTTAACAAGCTGATGGAATCATCTAATCTGAATACAAATCCATCCTCTAAGTCGCTAGAATCAGTGTAACTATATTCATAAGAGTAACCTGAGCAACCTCCAGCTTCTAGTAGAATTTTTATATAGTTTTTACCTTCGGGTTTTAGTTGAAGAATAGCCTGATGTGCTTTTTGAGTAAGCATTAAGCCTCCAATCTTATAATAAACTTTATTGCCCTCAGTAACCTCTATAATTGTAAAGTCAGAATCTTTAGGTTTTTTGAGCTGTTTCATTCTATGACTTTGCCAAGACTTATTTATTTCATCAACCATTTTAAGTACATCTTCATCACTCAAGCCATGGGATTTCATACCTTCCTCTAGAGTCTCAGATTTATCAGAGTTGCAAGCAAAGCAGTCTAAACCTGCTTCAATCATGCAATCAACGCTGCCTGGAACTTCATCGAGAATTTTTTGGACTGGCCAGTGCTTGGTGATTTTTGTTATTGGCTTCATGCTTCTTGAATTAACTTCTCAAGGTCTCCGCTTAAGTATAAGTCTTTTATTATGTCAGACCCACCTATTAGCTCTTGATTGATGTAAAGCTGGGGGTAGGTTGGCCACTCTGAATAGATTTTTAGATCTGACCTTAATTCTTCGTCTTCTAGAATGTCATAAGTGATGAAGTCGTCAGTTAATTTTTTGATTATTTCTAATGCATTCATTGAAAAACCACACTTTGGCATAAATTTGTCGCCCTTCATAAAGAGTATTATCTTGTTATCTGATAATAAACTTTCTATTTTTTCTTTATTCATTGGTAATGTTTATTTTTACGGCATGAATCAGGTCATTCTTTAAAAATTTATCTAAAGATTTATAGACTAATTTATGTTTTTTTATTAAAGGCAAACCGTTAAAAAGATCCGTGCAAATTTCTACCTTTATGTGCTGGCCATCCCCTCTTTCATCTATTACCTGTAGATGGTTAGGAGATAGATCTTGTTCTAGTGTGTTGTGAATATCAGTCAGTAAGCTCATCTGTCTTCTGAGTTAGATCAGGTTTGTGGATTTGGGTAAGAATTGATTGGGTATAACCCTCTACTTTCTCTACTGACAACTCCTCCTCAGGTATGGTTTTGAAGAACTCTGATAGTGTATGAACAATTAAACCTCGTAAACTTGGGCTTAACTCCCCTTTTGGATAAACTTTTGGTATATCTGAGGCTTTTATATCAGAAAGAGAGTAATTTACTTTTTTTAACCAATTAACAAGTTTATTGATATCGGGTATTTGAGCTATCTGAATCTCTTTGGCATCTTCAGGAACAGGTATTGCTTTTGCAATAGAGCTATAGTTTAGCGATATTACGCTAAGGATCACTAAACTTGGTACATTTGAAGAAAGACAAGAGACGATACCTTTAACTAGTGGATGATCAGATGGAAAGTGTTTAATGAATTCAATGAGAACATTAAATAAGATATCATCCTTTTTAACTTGAGATGCTTCTTGTTTTTTATCACGTTTAATCTGAGCTCTTGCTTGAGCCATTTTTTCCCTTAAACGTTCAAAGGCACCGGAATCTATATTATCGGCGCCTTCATTAACATGAAAATTCTCTAAATTGTTCATCTAGTTGTTTAGATTACTTCAACGAATACTTTTTCGTATTTTCTTCCGTTAAATTTAGTTACTTTTTTTCTGTAAAAATTGATTTTTCCATCAGAAGTTGCAAACAAAGTGTGGTCTTTACCCATCCCAACGTTTTTACCAGGTCTGAACTTAGTACCTCTTTGTCTAACTATAATGTTTCCTGATGAACATGTTTGGCCTCCGAATAGTTTGACACCAAGCCGCTTCGACTGGGAGTCCCGGAGGTTCTTGGCGGTTCCACCCGCTTTCTTTTTAGCCATTGTTTAGATAGTTAAACTGAACATTGTGAATATATTCGAATATGTTGGCTTTGGCAAGTTTTTCTTTATAATGAGGCCGTCTAAAAATTGAAATGAAAATAAGAAAATTACTAATACTATTGCTGGCTCTTGGTCTACCAGTAAGCTCAGTTCTTGCAAATAATGTAGTAACTGAAACTGAAAATCCTGAGAATAAAGAGCCTAATCAAGTTGAAGAAAGTAGTGATAGTGACGAGGAGGATACTCTTGAAACAGAAGAAGATGAGGAGGAATTAAAGCTTTTAAATGAAAAATTCCTTGAGGCTAAAGAGGAAGTTAACTCTGCTCAAGATGACTTGCGTAAGTCAATTAACCAAACTTCATACCTTGAGACTAGGCTGAAAGATATAAACGAAGACATACTAGAGCTTGAAGAGGTCATAGATGGTTTGGATGATAAGATTGATATACTAACAGACGATATTGAAGAAACTAACGATAGGATAGATAGTATAAATGATACATTAGATGTGACTCGTGAGACTATCGCTGAACTTGATGTAGAGATATCTTATAATGTGCAACAATTGTTGTTTATGATGGAGATGCTTTATTTTGAAACTAATGAAGCTGGTTTTTTTGATAATGATGAACTTCAGACTATAAAGCTTTTGCTAGCTGAGGATGATGCAGATAAGATTTTGGAAGATGTGGAAAGCATTTCAACAATTGAGAACTATATGCAACTAACTCTGGAGAGGCTTGAATCTGATAAAGAGGAGCTAAACGAACTATATGATAAATTCACTAACCTAAAAGAAGAGAAACTAGCTTTAGCTGAAAGCCTTAAGGTGCAAAAGTCTGAATTGCAGATTCAACGTATTGCTAAAGATAATCTTTTGGAAGCTACAAGGGGTGAACAAGCTATTTATGAGAACTTGATACAGAAAGCTAAGACTGAGCAAGCTGTACTAAGGCAGGAGATAGTTTCCCAAATATCTAAGTATAAGGAGTACAGAGGTTTAATAGAAGAACTTACTGGAGCTGAAGAGCTAGAAGATGATGCAACTTTTTTGAGTTGGCCGGTTCTTCCGACTTTAGGTTTATCTGCTACTTTTAAAGATTCTGGATACAGGGCTGCCTTGGGTATTGATCATTATGCAATTGATATACCTACGAACTCTGGTACGTCTGTACAGGCTGCTGCACCTGGAGTTGTATTCAAGGTAAAAGGTGGCGAAGGAAACGACTATCATTATATATTGATTGGTCATTCTGATGGACTAATGACTCTGTATGGTCACATGTATGATATCTTCCTAGAAGAGGGTGATACTGTAGCCAGAGGAGACATAATAGGTTTATCTGGTGGTGCTCCTGGCACTCGTGGAGCGGGTTACCTGACTACAGGGGCTCACTTGCACTTTGAAGTCATAAAAGATGGAGTCAATGTTGACCCCATGCCTTATTTGGATGCTTCTGAGCTGGATTAACTTCTTAGGCCGTGACTCTTTTTGATAAAGTAATAGGCTAATACTGTTGTGAATACTAAAAGCAGTGTGATTATTGAGATGCTTAAATAGACTGAATATGTGTTTATTCCTAGGAATCCAAATCTAATTCCATCAATCATATATACAATCGGGTTGAATTGGGAAATGGTTTGCCAGATTTGAGGTAATCTGTCGATTGAGTAAAATACTCCACCAAGATAGGTGAGAGGTGTAAGCACAAAAGTAGTTACTATACTAGTATGGTCGAAGTTTTTTGCGAAAATTGCGTTGATTAAGGCTAGCATTGAGAAAAGGCAACTTGTAAGTGTTGAGAATATTATGACTGTGATTGGACTGTAGACACTTATATCTGTGAAGAATAATGAGACAAGGAAAACTAGGAATCCTACCAACAATCCTCTAGTGACACCACCTGTTATGTATCCGGCAATTATGGTAAGGTTGCTAGTTGGAGAAACGAGTAATTCTTCAATACTGTTTTGAAATTTAGCTATGTAGAATGATCCTACGACGTTTTGGAAACTTGAATTTATGATAGACATCATTATCAGACCAGGAACTATGAACTCCATGTAGGTGAATCCGTCTAAGTCCCCTATTTGGCTTCCGATGAATGAACCAAAGATCAAGAAATACAGTGTTTGGTTGATAACTGGAGGAAGTAGAGTTTGAGTCCAAATGCGGATGTATCTTTTTATTTCTTTCGTGACAATTGTTTTGTAAGAAATCAGTTGTTGAGATAGCATTATTTTTTAGAAGTTAATTGTAAGTAAAGTTGTTCTAGGCGATTTCCTTTAGGTCGAATGTCTAGAACTTCGGCATCTGACGATGGTATTTTTGATATAAAGCTAGAGATTGTATCTTTCTGTTTTAGAGTTACCTCGAAAGTTGTTTCATCATCAACTTGAGTAAGATTGAGTTTCTGGATTAGCTTTTTGGATGGCTTCTTGGAGAAATTTATAACATAAGTTTCTTCGTTGAGGGTAGTGAGTAGTTCCTTAGTTGGCTTATTCTCTATAAGCTTACCGTTTTGGAGGATTGCGATTTGATTAGTTAGTTGCTCGGCTTCCTCTAGGTAATGAGTTGTGAGTAGGATAGTTAGACCTTCTTTATTGAGTTTTTTTAAATATTCCCACATATCAACCCTAAGTTCTACATCGACCCCTGCTGTGGGTTCATCTAGTATAAGTAGCTTTGGTTTATGAATCAGGGCTCTTGCAATCATAAGGCGTCTTTTCATCCCTCCTGATAAATTACGGGCTTGCTCATCTTTTTTTTGCCAAAGATTTAGGCGCTTTAGAATAGGTTCAGCTCTTTTCTCTGCTTCATCTCTTTCGATACCATAAAACCCTGCTTGATAACAAACAATGTTTAAGACAGTTTCAAAAATATGAAAATTGAATTCTTGAGGAACGACACCTATGAAGCTTTTAGCTTTACCAAAATCTTTATCTATATCTATTCCGTGGACCTGAATCTTTCCTCCAGTTTTTTGGACTAGACTTGTGATACATCCGATCATAGTTGTTTTTCCTGCTCCGTTTGATCCTAGTAAACCAAAAAAGTCTCCTTGCTTTATATCGAGTGATACGTTTTGGAGGGCTTTGGTTCCAGTGAGATAAGTTTTATCTAGGTTTTTGATGGAAATTGCTGCTGTTTTTTTAGCCATTTAGTTAGTTTAAAAGTGGCTACAGACTAGCATATGAATTAATTTTTTTCGATGATAATTGTTTGAGTAGGGTAACTTAGTACGATGTTTTTCTTATCGAATTCCTTCTTGATCTGTAACATGATTTCGTTGTGAGCTTTTGTATAGTCTGCATACTTACCGGTTAGCACATTATATACAAATTTATAGTTTATACTGAAATCTCCTAACTCTTTTACGAAAGCTAGTTTAAATTCAGTGTTTTCAACTGAATCTACTATTTTTTCAAGGATTGCTGGAATGTTAGCAAGGGTTTTATCTGGGGTTTTGTAGTCTACGCCTAAGATTATTTTGACCCGGCGCTTGTTGATTCGGCCTGTGTTTTGGACGAAGGCTGAGGTTAGATTGTTGTTGGAGATAATGATTTCTTGACCTTTTGGTCCTTTAAGTCTAGTTGATTTAATACCGATTGATTTGATTTTACCTTTTATTTCTTCATTGATCTTAATGAAATCACCAACTTCAAACGGTCTGTCTAGATATATGGCGACTGAACTAAATAGATCTCCCAATATGCTTTGAGCAGCAAGGGCGACAGCAATACCACCTATACCTAATGAAGCTACTAAGGTAGTTATATCGAAACCTAGATTGTCGATTATAGCTAGAACTCCGAATGTGAATAAGAAAATTTGAATGATTTTCTTGATTGCGTTTACATTGGTTTTTTGATGCTTGGTGTACCTTTGGTGCTTTTGCCTAAAGTAGAAGTCTACTGTTTTAGTAGAGGCACGAGATATCTCTAATACAAGACTGAAAAGTAATAGTCCTTGGATGATTAGAGTTGATTTTTCTGATAGTTGGACTGGAAAAGAGGCAACATAAAAACTTACAACAAGATAAGTAAAGGTTGTAATGTCATTTAGGATATTTGTTACTAGGTTATCGTACTTGTAACGGCTAACTTGTGCTGAATTATAAAGCTTTGTAATTATATTTACCTTTATAAGTTTTAATAAAAACCAGGTTAGGACGAATAGTACAAGGCTTGTTGTGTATTGTGCAGCGAAGCTTTGCCAGATTTGGCTTTCTTGAATTAATGTAAACTGCTCTTTTAAGTAGTTCATGTTTGGTGTTAATCATTTAATTATACCAAATTTTGACAAGTTTTTCACTATAGATTTTGTGTTTTAAGTTTTTAGATAAATTTTGAGGTGTATATTATTGTGGATGTAAATTATATGATGGTTAAATTTAATGAATTTAGAGCGGAAGTTCGCTTGGCTCATCAGGAGTCAAAAACTACAAGAGTAGAACATATAATAGACTGTCTTAAAGAGCACTTCTCTCTTGAAGGTGGTACAGTGACTTTTATAACGGGACCTATGCGCTCTGGGAAGAGTTCTTTTTTTTTTAAGTTTCGTGAGACAATGTCTGAAGACTTAGAGCAAAGAAAGGTTTTTTATTTTAAGCCTTCGGCTGATACTCGTGATGAGAATATACGTAGTAGAGAATATAAGGGTGAAAGTATTGAAGCTGTTAAAAATGAAATGGCCAGAGAGATATTGTATTACTTTCAAGAAAACAACTATGATTTATCAGATGCAATAGTTTTTATTGATGAAGTTCAGTTTTATGATGGTGAAATCGTGGAGGTTATTGAAAGCTTGAGGTTGGATGGGGCTCACGTTGTTGTTTCTGGTATAGATACTGACTTTATGGCGAGACCTTTTGAACTAGGTAGAATACGAAAAGAGCTTCAATATAAGATTTTGAAATCTGTTGCATCGTTGATTGGAGCTGAGGAATTTGTGAGAAATGTGAATGTTGGAGATATAATGGCAAGAGCTACACATGTGGTAAAACTAAGTGCCAGGACTGAAGATGGTAGACATGCCACTCACTCGGCATTAGTAGATCAAAGTGGTGTTGATGGTAACCTAAAAATAGGAGACGAGGAATACATACCTGTTGCACCTAATGAGCATACAGAGATAAGAAAAATGGTTGATAAATTTAGGCAGCGAATTGGTCTGTAAACCTATCATCTAAATGAGTAATGTCTCTGTCTTGTAATGATTTTAGAACTTTGTTGATAGAATGACCTGAGTTGGCTAGGGCTTTTTGAAATTTTTTGTATATAGCCAAGTAATCATTTGATACTAATTGTTTTCCATTAGAGGAATGAGTTCCTGTTATATGCATGTTTGATCCTTCGATTAGTTCAGTTGCAGAGAGTAGTACCCCACCCAAAAGAAGACCATCTTTTGGTAAACGAAGTGCTTGGTGGTCGTTTTGTTCTGCATGTTGATTCTCATGCTGATAGACGTGTTGGATTCTTTCAGAGGTTTCTTTGATTGAATCATTGATGGATTGACCTGATCTTCTTTGAGAAAAGTTGATTAGGTTTTGATTGAGGTGAATTTCTTGATATTTGTTATAAAGTCCTCCGACACCATCAGGTTGCTTGGATAGGGTAACTTCATTGATTGAGCTGGATATATCTTTACTGATAGATTTAATTTCTTGTTTTACTTGTTGATCTTGAATTGATTCTGCTAATTCTTCTTGAGACCTGAGAAGATCATAGCCTTTAATTTGACCATTCTCAAAAGAAGCTTGGGCATTGAGATCCCATAATTTGGCTGCAACTTCTGTTGATCTGGTATTAGATAACTTTTTAACCACTGCTTTTTGGTTATTTTATCTAACTAATTAATAACCAAAAAATATTTACTTGTAAAACAAAAACTCCCTACATAGGAAGTAAATGGCTGGGGTAGAGGGATTCGAACCCCCGAATGGCGGAACCAAAATCCGCTGCCTTACCACTTGGCCATACCCCAATGTGTTTGTGGTGAGATATTATATTAGGCTTTAAAAGTAGTCAATTGTATTTTAAAAACACCCAGCATTTACTAGGTGTTTAGGAAGTATTGCTTTTATGTACTCTTTTACATCATACCCATACCTGGCATTCCTCCTGCCATTGGGTTAGCTTCGCTAGAGTCTTCTTTTGGTTCGTCTACTACCGCTGCTTCCATTGTTAAGAAGATTGAAGCAATTGAAACTGCGTTTTCAAGAGCTGACCTTGTAACCATTTTCGGATCTACAATTCCATGCTCAAGCATGTCTACGTAATCACCAGTTGCAGCATTGTAACCAACTCCTTTATCAGATGATTTTACTTTATCAATTACAACAGCTCCTTCTACTCCTGAGTTTTCGGCAATTTGCATAAGTGGTGACTTGAGGGCTCTTTCTACGATGTTAACTCCAGTAACGTAATCTGTATCTCCCTCAACGTTTTCAAGAACGTGTGCTGCTTGTAAAAGAGCTGTTCCTCCACCCGGAACAATACCTTCTTGAACTGCAGCTCTAGTTGCTGATAAAGCATCTTCAATTCTGTGCTTACGCTCTGTTAGTTCAACCTCTGTAGCTGCTCCAACTTTAATTACTCCTACACCTCCAACTAATTTTGCTTTTCTTTCCATTAGTTTTTCTTTGTCGAATTCTGAAGTTGAATTCATGAATGTAGCTTCTATCTCTGAAACTCTCTCTGCAACTAAGGCTTTATCACCTTTACCATCTACGATGATTGTTGATTCATTTGTTGCAACAATTTTTCTGGCGTGACCTAATTGATGTAACTCAGTAGAATCAAGAGATAGTCCTAATTCTGAGCTGATAACTTCCCCACCAGTTAAGATTGCTATATCTTTTAGCATTTCTTTTCTTCTGTCACCAAAAGCTGGGGCTTTTACTGCAACTACATTAAATCCACCTCTTAGCTTATTTACAACAAGTGTAGCAAGTGCTTCTCCATCAATATCTTCAGCGATAATTAATAGTTCTTTTTTCCCTGATTGAGCTACTTTTTCAAGAATTGGTACTATTTCTTGAACTGTTGAAATCTTCTTGTCGGTGATCAAGATATTTACATCCTCTAAAGTCGCTTCCATTCGGGTTGTGTCTGTAACCATGTATGGTGAGATATAACCATTATCAAACTGCATACCTTCTACAACTTCTTTTTCTATACCTGTAGTATTTGAGTTTTCGATAGTTATAACTCCGTCTTTTCCTACCATCTCCATGATTTCGGCGATGAGGTTTCCAACTTCAGGATTTTGAGCAGAAATTGTTGCTACTTGAGCTATTTCTTCTTTAGTGTTTATATCTTTAGTATTTTTATTGAGTTCCTCTATAACTAACTGTAGGGCTTCATCCATTCCTCTTTTCAATTCCATTGGGTTGGCACCTGCAGTTACGTTTCTTAATCCCTCTGAAATAAGAGCATGAGCTAGTACTGTTGCTGTAGTTGTACCGTCTCCAGCTTTGTCGTTGGTTTTAGTTGCTACTTCTTTCACAAGTTGAGCTCCCATGTTTTCGAACTTATCTTTAAGTTCAATTTCTTTGGCGATTGTTACACCGTCATTAGTTATAGTTGGACCACCGAATCCTTTTTCTAGGATTACGTTCCTACCTTTTGGTCCCATTGTGATGCGGACAGCGTCTGCTAGCTTTTGAACACCAGCAAAAAGTTTTTGTCTTGCTTCGTCTGAAAATTGAATTTGTTTTGCCATGATTTATTAGAGTTAGATTATTTTTGTAGTTTTGCGATAACATCGGTTTCTCTCAAAACAAGTAAATCTTGTCCGTCTTTTTTGAATTCATCTGGGGCGTATTTTTTGAACATAACTATGTCCCCTACTTCTAGATCCATTGATTGTCTTGAACCGTCCTCATTTTTTCGACCTGGTCCAACTGCAAGAATTTCACCTTCTTGTGGTTTCTCTTTACTTGCTGAATCTGGAATATAAATACCAGATGCTGTTTTTTCTTGACCACCTGATGGCTTTACAACAATGAAGTCACTTAATGGTATAAGTTTCGACATATCATATATGTTAAATTGTGATGACTAAAAATTATCATGAAAAATAGCACTCCTCAACCTGAAGTGCTAATTTATATAATTCTGTTAACTTAGTTATTCTGCGATAGCTTCTATTCTACGCTCTCTTAGTACTGTTACTTTTACAAGACCGCTAAATTGCGTGTCTTCTTCTATTTTTTTAGCTATCTGATGAGATAGTTTAATAGTTTTTAGATCATCAATTTTCTCAGAATCAACTATTACTCGGACTTCGTTTCCTGTGTGAACAGCGTAAGCACCTGTTACTCCTTCAAATGATTTAGCAATGTTTTCTAGCTCCTCCATTCTTTTTATAAATGACTCTAGATTAGTTTTATCTACCCCTGGTCTGTTACATGAGATCTGATAAGCAGACTCAACAATAGCTCCCTCTGCTGAAGTCTGATCATGCATGTCTTGCATGTTTTCAATGATTTTTGTTAGTTTCTCAGATAAACCATATTTTTTACAAATATCTGCTCCTATTTGGAAGAAGTTTCCAGATACTTCATGATCAACTGATCTTCCAATAGCATGAAGTAAACCAGCCTTTTTAGCTAAAGAAGCGTCAGCTCCTATTTGTGAAGCCATTATTCCTGATAGGTTCGCTATCTCTACAGATTGTTTGAGGAGATTCTGTCCATAAGAAGTTTTGAATTTCAATTTCCCAAGAAGTCTGATCATATCTGATGGTAAACCTACAACACCTACTTCGTACGCTGCTTTCTCACCTAAATCTTTAACAAGATGTTCGACCTCAGATTCTACTTTGGCTACAACCTCTTCGATTCGACCTGGATGGATTCTTCCATCAGTTACTAGCCTTTCTAGTGATACTTTTGCAATATACCTTCTCATCAAATCAAAACCGGCAATTATAACTGTTCCTGGAGTATCGTCTACAATTACATCAACTCCGGTCATGTGTTCGAAGGTGTTGATGTTTCGACCCTCACGCCCGATGATTCGTCCTTTCATTTCATCAGATGGAAGTTGTACTATTGTAGCTGTGCTTTCAGATGCTGTTTCAGCAGCATATTTTTGCATAGCTGAAACCATGATAGCTTTGGCTTTTTCATTGGCTTCTTTCTTGGCTTTTTCCTCTAGGTCTTTAACATACTTAACTAGATCGGGGTTGAATTCTTGTTCTACCTTTTTTATTAATTCTTGTTGTGCATCCGTTTTACTTAGTGAAGCGATTCTTTCTAGTTCTTTTTGCTGCTCTTGAACTTTTGAGTTTAAATCTTTCTTTTGAGATTCGATAGTTTTTAGCTCTTGCTCTAGTTTTTCTCTTTTGTGGTCTATTTGTTCAATCTTTTCTTCTAACTCGTTTTCTTTTTTGATGAGTCGGCTTTCATTGTTTCTTAAATCATTTCTTTTATCTTGCTCTTTTTTTCTTATTTCTTTGAGCATTTGATCACGTTGTTTTTTGGCTTCAGCTATCTGTTGCTGAGCTTTTTTCTTTGCGTCTTGTATAATTTCATCAGATTTTGCTGCGAGGCTTTTGTGCTTGTTTGTTAACATTTTATAAGTAACGAAACCACCAAAAATCAAGCCAGCAATACCCGCGATTATCATATATAAAGTTTCCATAGTTTTGGTTTAGGGTACTACGCCCTTACGAAGCTGTTTGTATCATTTTTGTTTTTTCAGAAATCGTTGCAATCGCTCCACAAAGGTCAGATTTAGTTTAAATAGTTTTGCACATATGGTCAACTAAGGTTTTTTTATTTTGGTAAAGTGGTTTGAGTATGTTTGATAAGTATCTAATTTTAGTATTATATGAAGAGAATTTTGATTGGACTTATCGGGATTATGTGTTTTCAAAGTAGCTTTACTTTAGCCTGCAGTGTTGAACTACCTAGCAAAACTTATATAGGTTTAAGTGAGATTAATTTTGACTATGATGATGGTGATTATTTGGAATTTTTTGTTAATAGACCTGAGGATGTTGATGCTAATCTTGTAAGCGTGATAATAGATGGCAAAAATGTTTATGAGGGACAGACTTTAGATAAATATAATGTGATAGAAAAAGATCTTGTTAGTACTACTGAGCAAATTTTGATTTACTATGGAAATGAGTTAATTGATGGCTTTTGTTGGAAATCTGAAGAGGTGAGTAAAAATGAGATTGAGGAAGTTGAAGCGTTTGAGAGTTTTGGACTTGGTGAATGTTTTAATTCAGAAAATATAGAAGATGGAACGCACGTTGGAAGACTGAATTATCTTGAAAATGATTGGATACTTATAGTTGAAGATACTCCAGGAGATAAAAATATTAATGACATTAGTGAACCAGAGGCTAAAATTGAAATCCAAACTGGTGAAACTGTGGGGTATGGAGAGGTGGCTATAAATTTAGATGGGAGCTCTAGCTTGGATCCGAATGGATTGGATTTAGAATTCAAATGGGATTTTGGTAATGGTGAATTATCAGACAAAGAAAATCCTGCTGCTGTAAGCTTTGATAATGTTGGTAATTATGTAGTTGAATTGCAGGTTATGAATTCCCTTGGGAAAAAAGATACGACTAATTTATTTGTATCTGTTCTACCTGAGATTTCTTCCTCTGAAGGGAGTGCTGATGAAATTGTGACTGAGGAGGAGGTAGTTGAGGAGGTTGATGATGATTTTGAGGATGTTGCTATATTGGATCTAAAAATTGTTGACTTTATTGCGAATCCAGAAGGTTCAGACACTGGAAACGAGTGGATTAGATTAAGAAATATTTCAGATGTTGATGGATATGGTGCTGGTTGGGTGTTAGATGACTCAGAGGGTCAAAGTGCTGAGTTTGATCTAAGTGAGGTGTTTTTTGAGGCTGGTCAAGAAGTTGAAATTTATAATTCTTTGAGTGGAATTGGTCTAAATAATTCTGGAGATTCGGTAAGATTATTTAAGGATGGTGAACTGGTTGAAGAGATAAAGTATGAAAATTCAGAAAGTGGACAGACTTATCAAATGCAAATAAGTAATCTTTCTGAAGAAATTAAAGAGGATACAAAAGAATTAAGTGAGGATGAGGATTTATCAGAAAAAAATTATATGAAATATTCAGATATTAGTATAAGTGAAATTTTGCCTAATCCTGAGGGAAAAGATTCTGGGAATGAGTGGATAGAGCTGTATAACTATGGTGAAGGTGATTTGGAGCTTAATGGTTGGAGTATTGGTCTCAATAATAAAACCGTAAAGCTTGATGGAATGAATGTAGAGTCATCTGACTACTTAGTAGTTGAGGTTACAGGTTTTTCAAATTCTGGTGGTACTGTAGAAATAATTGATGGAGGAGGAAAAGTAATCCAGAAATTAGAATATGGTAAATCAATTGAAGGTCAGTCTTATGCTGACCTTGGTGAGTGGACTTGGACTAAGTACATAAGTAAAAGTCAGGCGAATCCTATTATTAAAAATGATATTGGGTATATAAAAGAATTAGACATAGTGAATCAGCTTATTAATATTTCTGGGGCTGACTTTATCTATGATGATCTTGAAGGTGAATTTGTGGTTGGTGATGAAGTTGAATATGAGTATCTTGAAGGTGAGCTTTTGAAAATTGCTAAGATTGAAACTGAACAAAAGGTCCCCTTAGGTTTTATTAAGGATGTTGAGAGTGATGAAACTTTTAATATTTTTTGGGTCTATATTTTAATTTACTTTTTGTCAGGAAGCATAGCTTTTTATTTTCGCAAGCCTATATTTGCTTTTATGAAGACAAAGTTGCAAGGAATTTAGTATGTTGTACTTAGTTTAACTATTAGTATGATAAATGAGGAATTAGCTAAGATTTTTGATACTTTTGCTCATATACATGAGATTCGTGATGCTAAAAATGATTTCTTTAGAGTTCGCTCATACAACAAGGTTTCTGAAATTCTTAGGAATTTGCCCAAAGATATTTCTGAATATGTTGACCTGGAAGAAGAACATATGAAGGAAAAGATTCCAGGTATTGGAGATGCTATTGAGCACAAGATTGTTGAATATCTAAAAACAAGAGAAATAAAAGAGTTACAGGAACTTAAAAAAAATGTTCCACAAGGATTATTGGATATGCTTGAAATTAAAAATCTTGGTCCTAAAAAAGTTAAGAAATTTTATAAAGAATTAGGAATTGACAATATTGATAAATTAAAAAAAGGTCTTGAAGATGGAAGTATTGCTGGACTAAAAGGAATGGGAAAGAAAAGCTCTGAAAAGATTCTGGAAAGTTTAAAGCATCATGAAGAGTATTCTAAAAGGACTCCTCTTGGAGTTATATTCAGTGACTTGGAAGATATTAAGCAAATAATGTTAACTCATCCCAAAAGTTTAAGAGTAGAGATTGCTGGGTCTGCTAGAAGAGGTAAAGAAACTATTGGTGATATTGATATACTGGTTAGTTGTAAAGATGAAGATAGAAAAGATGTGTTGAGCTTTTTCGAAGAGCAAGACTTTTTGATGCAGGTTGAAGTTTCGGGTGATACCAAGATAACAGGTAGATTACATTCGGGAGTTCAAATTGATCTTAGGGTTGTTTCAGAGGATGAGTTTGGGGCTGCGCTGCAGTACTTTACAGGAAGCCAATCACATAATGTTGTTTTAAGAACATTAGCAAAAAAAGAAAATTATAAGATTAATGAATACGGTATCTTTAAACTAGAGGGTGAGAAAGAGATAAAAGTTGGTGGTAGAGAAGAGAAGGATGTGTATGAAGTACTAGGGATGCAGTTTATTCCACCAGAGATCAGACAAGGTAATAGAGAGATTGATTTAGCTTTGGAAGGTAAGATTCCCGAGTTAATTGATGTAAGCGATATAAAAGGTGAATTGCATTGCCATTCGACTTACTCCGATGGTCAGAATAGCATTGAAGATATGGCAAAAAAGGCCATGGAACTAGGGTATGAATATATTGCAATCACTGATCATTCGCCAAACTTAGCTGTGGCAAATGGATTAGATGAAAAAGCTTTGAAAGAAAAAAAACAAGAGATTGAGAAAGTTTCTAAAGGCCTAGACTTTCCAATACTATTTGGGACAGAAGTTGATATTTTGGCTGATGGAAGTATTGATTACAGTGATGATGTTTTAGGTGAGTTTGATTTTGTAATTGCATCTATCCACGTAGGATTAGAAAATAACTTTCAAGAGAGAATTGAAGCAGCAATCAAGAATCCGTTTGTGAACATGATCGGGCATCCTACTACTAGGCTTATTGGTAAAAGGAAGGGAAATGATTTGGATTGGAAAAAAATTTTTAAGCTGTGTAAGGAATACAACACTTTCTTAGAGATAAATGGTCAGCCATTAAGATTGGATACACCTTACCAGCAAGTTTATGAAGGAATACACGAATATGGTCTTAAGTTTGCCATAACTACTGATGCACATAATGTTGATGGTTTAGAGTTGATGAAGCTAGGTGTTAAGTATGCTAAAAGAGGTTGGGTTAAGAAAACTGACGTGTTGAATGCATTACCCTACAAAGATTTTGTAAAAGCTATTAAGAAATAATATGGAGCTTAGTGTTTTTACCAAACTGGTAAGTGAGTCTAAAAATATATGTGTTGTAGGTCACAAAAGTCCAGATGCCGACTGTGTTGGGAGTATGCTAACTATGCAGTATTTGCTGGAAGAGGCTTATGATAAGAGTGTGAAACTAGTTTGTGTAGATGAGTTTGATGAGACTTTAGATTTGATTTTTGGGAAAGGAATTGATTGTGATAAAAAAATTTCGGATGAATGTGATCTAGTTGTTTTTGTGGATTGTAGTTCTATTAGTGTTTCTGGTTTAGGTAAATCTTCTCTACAGGGAAAGACGATAATTAGCGTAGATCATCACGCTTCACATACTGGTTTTGGTGACTTAAACTTGGTTCTTGATGTAAGCTCTACTTGTGAGATTATATTTAAATTATATGAGCAGTTTGACCTTGAATTAACAAATGGAATTTCCGTCTTTTTGATGGCTGGAATCTTGTTTGATACTGGTGGTTTATCACATGACAATACTTCAGCTGAGACATTAAGGGTGGTTGGAGAGCTGGTTAGGAATGGAGTGGATATTCAAAGGTTGAACTATTTACTGTTTAAGAAAAACAGTGTTAGAAATCTAAGGATGTTTGGTGTGATTTTCAAAAGAATGAAAGTGAATAAAAATGGTGTTTTATCGTGTATTATAAGCTCTGAGGAATTGAAAGAGATGAACTGCTCAGAAACTGAAGTAAAAAAAGTCATAGATTATTTGAATCAAGTTGAGGAGAAGAATATTGCTCTTCTTGGTGTTGAAACTTCAGAGAATAATATGAAGTTTTCTGTGAGGTCAAATAATGATTATTTTGATGTAAGTAAAATAGCCCAACTCTTTGAGGGAGGTGGACATAAAAAGGCGGCTGGGTTTAGGGTGGAGATCTAGTTCTCTATTTCTAGAAATTTGAGAGTATCATCCAGATTATCTAGAACATATTTTATATACGGAATGACTTTGTACTCTTCTAAGTGATTTAAATCAGCCCATACTAATTGGCTGCACTTGTCAGCTTCATTATTTTTTATTTCTCCTAACCATTTATTTGCCGTGAAGAAGAAATCGATGTATTCAAAATCTTTAGGATCATTATATCTATGTAGAATAATTTTTTCTTGAATGTCTTCAGGTTCTAAATCAACATTAATTTCTTCTTTAGCTTCACGTATAACAGCTTTTTTAACATCTTCTTTGTGTTCGACATGTCCAGCTGGAAGGCTTAAGAAACCATCTTTATATCCAGTATTAAAGCGCTCTACCATAAGAACTTTTTTGTCTTTAATTAAAATGATGTAGCAGGCTGGTATAAGTTTATGTCTCATTATTTTTGTTTTTGAGTAGTGTTGTGTACATCAGCTCCGATCATGGCTTTCATGATTTCATCACTGTAGTTGTTGATAGCACCCGGGTTAGATGGCATGAAAACAGTATTTACTCCTGATTTAGCCATTTCCTGTAGTGTGTCGAAGTATTGAGTTACCATTAGAAGGTTCATAACTGTCATAGCGTCACTTCCAGGAATGGCCTGTTGTAAGTCTTCGGCAGACTCTTGAAGACCGTTGGCGATTGCTTTTCTTTGATTGGCTATACCTTCACCTTGAAGTCTTTTACTTTCTGCGTCAGCTTCAGCTATTGCAACCACTTGAATTTTTTCGGCTTCTGCTTTTTCACGTGCTGCTTCCTTGAGACGTTTAGATGCATTGATTTCATTCATTGCATTTTTAACTTTTTGATCTGGGTCGATGTCTGTTACAAGTGATTTAACAATAGTGTATCCATAACCTTTCATAACTTCGTTTAGCTCTTTCTCAATACTTACAGCGATTCTGGCTTTTTCTTCAAAAACCTCATCAAGTTCTAGTCCAGGAACTTCAGATCTAACAGTATCAAATACATAACTTGTTATCTGGCGAGCAGGGTTATCTAGTGAATAGAAAGCTTGCTCAATGTTGTCTAAACCTGGTGAAACCATGTACTGTACACTGATAACTACTTTTACAAATACGTCATCTTTGGTTTTAGTTTCAACCGTTACAGGTAGTTCTAGGATTTTTAGATTTAACTTCCCTGCTATTCTTTGAATTAAAGGTATTTTTACTCTTAAACCAGCTTCAGCGATACTTGAGAATTTACCAAAAGTTTCAATAACTGCAGCTTCTTTTGTGTTTACAATAAAGAAGAAGCTAAAGATAAACATTACTAATAGGATAAATCCTACAAATAAGAATTCCATAAATTTTAAGTTAAATGTTTTATATAATCTATACTCATTATTTGTTTTGACCAAATAAATTGATAGTTTTTACAAGTGTGTTATGATTTAGCATAGATTTAAAAAGATAGATGAGTTTAATAAGATTAAATAAATATATACAGCAAAGAGGAATTGCATCAAGGAGAGGTGCGGATGATCTAATTGCTGATGGTAGTGTTAAAGTAAATGGAAAAGTTGTTACTGAAATGGGGGTAAAAATAGATCCTGCTAGTGATGAAGTTGTTGTAAACGAAGAAACTTTAGAGAGACTGAAAGATGAAAGGGTCTACATAAAGTTAAATAAACCGGTTGGACTAGAGTGTGTTATCAAAGATGAAGTAAAAGGTACTATTTACGAAGTTCTTGAAGGTATACCTGATGGTGTTACTTATGTTGGGAGACTTGATAAAATGTCAGAAGGACTACTTTTAATGACAAATGATGGACGTCTTGTTTATAAGATGACTCATCCTAAGTTTGAAAAAGAAAAAGAATATGAAGTTACAGCCGCTAGACCTATTAAAGATTATGAGTTGGAAGATCTAAGTGATGAATTCCGTTTAGATGGATATACAACTCGTCCAGCTGAGGTATATAGAATTTCATCTAGGAAATTTGGGATAATTCTAAAAGAAGGTAGAAACAGACAGATCCGTAGGATGTGTAGAATGCTTGATATTAAGATACATAAGCTAAAAAGGATAAGAGCTGGGGAAATTTCTATAGGTGATCTTGAACCTGGTCAATACAAAGAGCTTTCTACCGAAGAAATGCAGTATGTGAAAAAGCTCTTAGATACTAAGGCTTAATCATCTTTTTGTAGAACTGCTAGGAAGGCTTTTTGCGGTATGTTTACACTTCCAACTTGTTTCATTCTCTTTTTACCTTCTTTCTGCTTTTTCAATAGTTTGTTTTTACGAGTAACATCACCTCCATATAACTTGGCAGTTACATCTTTACGGAAAGCAGGAATAGTTTCCCTTGCGATAACGTGTGAGCCAATTGAAGCTTGAATTGGTATTTCAAACTGTGCTCTTGGTATTAGTTTTTTAAGTCTTTTTGCAATGGTTTTACCTAAAGTTTGACTTTCAGATCTGTGAACAATGTTGGCAAGTGCATCAACAGTTTCTTTGTTTACTAATATGTCTAGCTTAACTAGATCACCTTGTCTGTATTCCATGAACTCGTAACTTAGTGAAGCATAACCTGAAGTAGAGCTTTTTAACCTATCGTAAAAGTCTAATACTAAACTAGCTAAAGGTAGCTCATGTTTGATGATTACTCTGTCGTTATTTAGATAATCCATTCCTTTACTCACACCTCGCTTATCTTGGCAAAGGGTCATGACTGGTCCAATGTACTCTGATGGAACCATAATTTCTGTCTTAACCCAAGGCTCCTCTAAACTATCTATATAAGCTGGATCTGGTAGTTGGGAAGGGTTTGATACTAGGATTTTTTCACCATCATTTTTGTTTACGTAATACGAAACGGATGGAGCTGTCACAACTAGATCTAGGTCATACTCTCGTTCTAACCTTTCTTGAACGATATCCAAATGAAGTAACCCTAAGAACCCGCACCTGAATCCGTTTCCTAGTGCACCAGACCTTTCTGGTTCAAAAGTTACGGCTGAGTCGTTAAGGCTTAGTTTATCTAAGGCATCTCTAAGTAATGGATAATCGCTTGAGTCAGTACAATATATACTTGCGAATACAAATGGATTAACTTTTTCATAACCTGGAAGAGGTTTAGCTTCCTCAAGAGGAGCAGACTTTTTGTCGGTTGTTTTCCAGATGGTGTCCCCTACTCTGGCCTCACCAACTGATTTAAACCCAGTAACAATATATCCAACTTCACCTTCTTTCAAGGACTTTGACTCTAAGTATGATGGGCTAAAGTAACCAACCTCTAGAACTTCGAAATCATTTCTTGTATTTAAAAGTGTTACTTTATCTTTTTTGGCTATTTCTCCTTGAACTACCCTTACAAAGGTTACTACTCCTTTGTATGGATCGTAAACTGAATCAAAGACTAAAGCTTTACTCTCTGGGCTTTCAGTATGATTTGGAGCTGGAACTTTTTCAATGATTTGGTCAAGTAACTTGTCTACGTTTGTTCCGTTTTTGGCAGAAATTGACAATATTTCAGATGTATCAATCCCAAGAACATCGGAGATTTCTTGGGCAACTTTTTCTGGGTTTGCCTGAGGAAGATCTATTTTGTTTAGGACTGGTATGATTTCTAGATCATGCTCTAAGGCCATGTATGTATTAGCCAAAGTTTGGGCTTCTATTCCTTGACTGGCGTCAACTACTAGGATTGCTCCTTCACAGGCGGCTAAACTTCTAGATACTTCATATGCAAAATCCACATGACCTGGAGTATCAATAAGATTCAAAATATACTCTTGCCCATCTTTTTTGTGCTTCATGCGAACCGGCTGAAGTTTGATGGTAATTCCTCTTTCTTGCTCTAAATCCATAGTATCAAGCATTTGATCATGCTTCATTTGATGTTGATTTAGAGTGCTTGTCATTTCAAGCATACGATCTGCAAGTGTTGATTTCCCATGGTCAATATGTGCAATGATGGAGAAATTTCTAATATTTTTTGTCATATAAAGTTTATTTTTCTGTAATGTAATGAATTAATGGGAAAAAGTCTATTGCTTCAAGCTAGTATGGGTTTTGCTTCAATGCTTATTTTCTGGTATAATTATATGATTAATTCAATGTATGAGATATCAAATTCCACAAAATGTTCAAAGGGAGGATACTATTGTTGGTCCTGTCACCTTTATGCAGCTTGCGATAAGTTTGATTGGTGGAGGTCTAACTTATGTCGCATACTTGTTTTTTGCTAGCCAAGGCATAGGAATTGCGGTGTGGGGGCCAGTGGTTGCTGTAATGGCTGGTATAACGCTGACAGTGGCGTTTGTGAAGATTTTCGATATGAAGTTCTATGTGTTCTTTTTTTACATGTTAGAATACGTTTTCAAGCCTAAAAAAAGAAATTGGTTCAAAGAAAAAGATGAATTTTTCTTGTCAGTGTTTAACAAGGTTCCAGAAGTAGGAATATCTGATAAAATTAATTTAGAACCAAAAAAAACTAACCGAGAAGAGTTGGAGGAAATTAGTAAAAAATTAGACTTATAAAATATGAATACCATTCTGAATGAAAAGAAAGCCAAAGTTAAATCAGCAAAAAATGCTGCTAACTCATCAACTCAGAGACACTTAAGAATATCTGAGATTACAAATGACACTGTTATATTGAAGAATGGTGGTGTTAGGGCTGTACTTGAGGTGAGTGCTGTTAATTTCAATCTAAAATCAGAAGCTGAGCAAACTGCGATTATAAGCTCTTATCAATCTTTTCTAAATACTCTAGAGCATCCAGTTCAGATAGTTATTCAGTCTAGAAAGCTGGAGCTTGATACTTATTTGAATAGTTTATCTGCTAAGTCTAATGATCAAACTAATGAACTTTTGAAGCAGCAGACTTTGGAGTATGTTGATTACATTAAAAGGTTGCTTGAATATGCTGATATTATGGAAAAGAAATTTTATGTAGTAGTGCCATATGAAGCCTTGGTGAAGAAAAAAAGCTCGCTACTAGGTAAATTCTTGGATCGGATGAAAGGTAAAGAATCTTATTCAGATTATGTTTATAAGAAGAAAAATTTTAGTAGATTGAAAAAAGGCCTTGATTCAAGAGTTAGTACGATTGAATCTGGACTTGAGAATTGTGGTTTGAAAATTAAGAGACTTAACACTCTTGAATTGGTTAAGCTTTATTACTCTTCATACAACCCTGAGGTTTCAAGAAATCAAGATGTAAATCTGTAGAAATGGAAAGAATAAAAGAAGGTAATAAGCTTCAAGAAAGGATTGTTGAGATGAGAAATTTTTTGTTTGAGCATGAACCTAAGATGAGAATGTACCTTGAAGAGTTCCATAAGGCTGAACAAGAAACTCTAGAAGAGGATACAGATGTTGATCTTTTTTATAGTTTTATTGAAGTACTCAATGGTATTGAAGATTCTATACTTGATACTAAACCAGGTTCTAAAATTAAGGATGATTTAGACTATGTAGGATTAAATCCAGAAATTATAGAGATAAAGCATTGCTTTAAAGAGGTTATAGACGAGTTCAAGGATAAAGGTATTGAAGATTTGTTGTCTTACTCTCCTAACTTGAGATCAACTAGACCTGCAATAGCTAATCTATTGGATAGTGATGTGTTTAATATGTCTCAAAGCCATGCAAACAAAATAGGTGAATTTATTAAGAGAAGAGAATTTCGTCACTTAAAAGAACTTGAGACTTTGTATATCCTTGTGGAAAGGGTAACGAAGCAATATATCGAAAATCCTAATTCTATTGAGTTAGATTTTGTGCTATCACACTATAAAAGAATTACTAGATTTCTTATTATAAATGCTAGAATTGCTGTTGAACCCCATTTTGAGGACTATGAGGGTATTGAATCTGAATACCTATATGAAAGGGTGTATGTCTATGTAATGTTTATGAAAATGCTAGTAGAGCTAAATAAGAAGTTTTTACTCTTCTTCGCTAAGTGAGTTATTTTCTGAGTCTTTAGGAATATTTACTTTATCTATTAGACTGCCAAAAGCTTCTCTAAAAGATCTTCTTAAATCTTCTGGTCTTTTTTTATTAACATCTTTCTTCTCAGTATTCTTATCGGTACTCGTTGATTCTGGTAATTTCTCAGACATAAAAAAAATTCTTAATATAAATTTATTATTAAGAATTATGTATTTTTTGTAAATAAAAAAGAGAGACTTTACCTTGGCGCCGCCCTACTTTACCGTTGAACAGTATCATCGGCGAATAGTGGCTTAACTTCTGTGTTCGAAATGGGAACAGGTGTACCCCACCATCTATAAGCACCAAGGTAAAATCTCTCTTCTTAGTATTGAAGAAAGATTGTGAAAAGTAATAGTTTTTAACTCAACTTGTTAAGACAAGAGCTGGTTAAATGTCAGCACAAAGTTTTTACCTACAAGATCTTATAAGTAAATCTCTGAGCTGAGGTTTCTGTAAGTTTAAGGTCAATTGCTTATTAGTACTAGTAAGCTGAGTACATCTCTGCACTTACACTGCTAGCCTATCAACCACGTAGTCTACATGGAAGCTATAGGGAAAATTTATCTTAAGATCGGCTTCCCGCTTAGATGCCTTCAGCGGTTATCACGACCGAACATAGCTACTCAGCATTGCCCCTGACGGAACAACTGATACACTAGAGGTTCGTTCACTCCGGTCCTCTCGTACTAGGAGCAAATTCTCTCAATTTTCCAACGACCACAGAAGATAGAGGCCAAACTGTCTCACGACGTTCTGAACCCAGCTCGCGTACCGCTTTAAATGGCGAACAGCCATACCCTTGGGAGCTTCTCCACCCCCAGGATGCGACGAGCCGACATCGAGGTGCCAAACTGCTTCGTCGATATGAACTCTTGGAAGCAATAAGCCTGTTATCCCCGGCGTAACTTTTATCCGTTGATCGGTACCACACCCACGTGTAGGCACCGGTTCACTTTCACCTGCTTTCGCACTTGCTCGGCTTGTAGGCCTTACATTCAAGCTATCTTATGCGAATACACTATCAATCCGATTTCCATCCGGATCTAGATAACCTTAGTACACCTCCGTTACTCTTTAGGAGGTAACCGCCCCAGTTAAACTACCCATCAAACACTGTCTCCTTCTTGGAAAGATTAGAGCTAGAGTATAATAAGAGTGGTATCTCAATGATGACTCCACGTCTGCTTGCGCCTACGTTTCAAAGTCTCCCACCTATGCTGCACAAATTATACCCCCACTCAATGTCAAACTGTAGTAAAGCTGCACGGGGTCTTTTCGTCTTTCTGTGGTTAATCGGCATTTTTACCGATATTGCAATTTCACCGGGTCTACGCTTGAGACAGTCTTCAGACCGTTACCCCATTCGTGCGGGTCGGAACTTACCCGACAAGGAATTTCGCTACCTTAGGACCGTTATAGTTACGGCCGCCGTTCACCAGGGCTTAGATTTGAACCGTGAAGCTCGCCTCGTAACCTTCTGGCACTGGGCAGGGGTCAGCCCCTATACGTCACCTTACGGTTTTGCAGAGACCTGTGTTTTTGTTAAACAGTCGCCTGAAGTCTTTCGCTGCGGCCTACCCATGAATTATAAAACTCATAGGTTGGCAAGGATTATCCCTAAGTTACTCCTGCTGTTTTGCCGAGTTCCTTAAGCGTAGTTATCCCGACACCTTAGTATTCTCAACTCACCCACCTGTGTTGGTTTGCGGTACGGTAACACATGTTTCTCACTACGAAGATTTTCTTGGAAGCATATATCATCTAAATTTTCTCAAGCAAGCTTGAGAGCCTACATCACTGCTCGCGAACTCTAGCGGATTTTCCTACTAGTGCATAAGCTTACAGCTTGTACTCAAATTCATTAATGAGCTTAGATTAACACGCTCCGTCCCTCCTTAGTTAGCGCCTAATTCATCGCAAAGTTAAGGTAAAGTCTCCGAAGAGAAATTACAGAAACAAATTGAATCCAAATTTGCTTGGGCGAAACATACATTGTTCAGGAATATTAACCTGATGTCCATCGACTTCTCCTTTCGGATACGCCTTAGGCCCGACTAACCCTACGTTGATCGCCATTGCGTAGGAAACCTTGGGTTTTTGGTGTTAAGGGTTTTCACCTTAATTTAAGTTACTCATGCCATCATTCTCACTTGTAGACGCTCCAGCAGACCTCACGATCTACCTTCAACGCTGACTACAACGCTCCTCTACCATATATAAATATATTCACGTCTTCGGTTAATGCCTTAAGCCCCGTTGTATTTTCGGCGCAGAAACACTCGACCAGTGGGCTGTTACGCACTCTTTAAAGGATGGCTGCTTCTAAGCCAACCTCCTGGTTGTTTATGTATCTTCACTTCCTTTACCACTTAGACATTATTTGGGACCTTAGACGGTGATCTGGGCTGTTACCCTTTCGACCATGGCACTTCGCTGTCATGGTCTGACTCCCGAGAAACACATATATGTATTCGAAGTTTATCAAGGTTTGGTAGGCTTATTTCGCCCCCTAGCCTAAACAGCGCTCTACCCCATACATGCTATTTACTCGAGGCTAGCCCTAAAGCTATTTCGAGGAGAACCAGCTATCTCCGAGCTCGATTGCAATTTCAGCTCTACTCACAGGTCATCACCGGATCTTGTAACATCCGTGTGTTCGGTCCTCCACAAGGTCTTACCCTTGCTTCAACCTGCCCATAAGTAGCTCGCCCGGTTTCGGGTCTAGCGCATTAGACGTGCGGACTATTAATCCTCGCTTTCACTATGACTTCGGCTATTTACTGCCTTAATCTGCCTAATACGGCTAACTCGATGGCCCGTTCTACAAAAAGTACGCCGTCAGCTATAAAAGCCTTCGACTCTTTATCAGTATATAGTTTCAGGTTCTATTTCATCCCCCTCTCGGGGTGCTTTTCACCTTTCCCTCACGGTACTAGTTCGCTATTGATCTCTAAATCTACTTAGCCTTGGGAGGTGGTCCTCCCGGATTCAAGCCGGATTTCACGTGTCCGACCATACTCAGGAACACTCTAGGTCACAAAACTATTTCAAATACAGGACTATCACCTTCTTTGGTCGCTCTTTCCAAAGCGTTTTTCTATAATTTTGGTATTCCATGTCGAGGTCCTACAACCCCAGTACGAATACTGGTTTGGGCTGATCCCTTTTCGCTCGCCACTACTCAGGGAGTCTCTATTGATTTCTCTTCCTCAGTTACTTAGATGTTTCAGTTCACTGAGTGTCCATCCGCTACGCGGACTATACAACTTTACTTGTATAAGGTTTCCCCATTCGGAAATCCCCGGGTCAAAGCTTGCTCACAGCTCGCCGAGGCTTATCGCAGCTGGCCACGTCCTTCATCGGAATTTAGAGTCGAGGCATCCACTATATACATTACGTAACTTAAACTTACAGTTTTAACCAGCACTTGTTTCAACAAGTACTTGTTTTTGGTGTCTTTTAATTATCATTACTATCGTTATTTCAGTAAAATTACTTTTCACATCTTTCTGTCAATGATCTTGGCTTCCTTCCGTCTCTCTGTTGTTTGAAAGCATAGGCATTATACTCAGGCGAAAGAGTAAGTCAAACCTTTTTTGTGACTTTTTTAGAAAAACCTAGAAAAGAGCTTACTGATTATATTTTCTAGAAATCCTGAGCCATAAACTATAGATAAAATGACTAAAAAAGATCCGAATATTAGATAGAAGGAAAGAGTGCCTCCGCTCCCAAAATATTTCTCTGCAAAACCAAACTTTCCAGTGAATCTATATATAGGTTCTCTATATTTAATTATTAAAAGACCAGATATGATACCTAATATAGATAGTAAAATTCTCATTACTGTTATGTGAAATATTATAGGTTCATTATATATGTAATTTTTATGAAAATTTACTTGCAGTTTAAAAGATTATTGGTAAGATGACCGTGCTTTGATCATTAAAGACCGATTTGTGGGGCATTAGCTCAGCTGGCTAGAGCGCCTGCTTTGCACGCAGGAGGTCAACGGTTCGACTCCGTTATGCTCCACCACTTTTATATTCTGATGATTAAGCATGGGCGATTAGCTCAGCCTGGTTAGAGCGCTACACTGATAATGTAGAGGTCGGAAGTTCAAGTCTTCCATCGCCCACCACTTATAAAATAGTGGTGTTTTTTGTATAGGCTATTGACTTTATTGAGGCTTTAAATCCTTTGTGGATTAGAGTTTTTGAGTTATAAATTTTAGGAATAATTTAATATTTATTAATGGGTATTATTGAATGGATGATGACTGGGCCTGAAGGCATGTATATGACTCTTATTGATTGTATGCAAAATGACTGGTTTTGGGTTGGCTTGATGGTTTTAGCAAATACTACTGTAATACTTGGATACTTTGAGTTTGCTCGGAGAAATTACCAAGCCTATAAAAGGTATAATAAAGATAAAGCAGAAAAAGATGAGGTATCTGAGGCTTATATGAGTTTAATAGGGGTGTTTATCTTCTGTGCTTTCTGTGGATATAGTTATCCTATACTAGCTATATTTTTACCTATCAAAAAAGCATTTATTCTTATAACTTTTGTCTTAGTTTTCTTTACTTGGAGACTTATCTTCAAAGCTAATTCAGTTGATTTTTATAATGAAATCTTTAGGAAGAAGAGTTAGCATCTTGGTTTAGTACCTTAGCTGTAGCTTTACTAGTCTGCTCTGCTATTCCACCAAGCTCAGCTTGAATTAGAATATCATTAGCATAGTTATAATTATTAGACCTCGATAGTATATTGAGGTTTTTTGATATCCCGGATAGTAGTTCGTAGTCTAGCGGAGTTGGACGGTAACCTCTTTCTAGTGCAGTGGAATACGATTTATAAATTGTTTCGCCTAGTGTTCTTAACTCATTAGCCCCAATTACATTAATCTCATTAATACTATCGATGATTGCACCATCTCTTTTTAGACCAAAACTTTCATACATTTGCATAGCCCTAACTACTTCTTCAGGAGAGAAAAAATGATCTTGAAAATCTAGTGATTCTTCAGTCTGGTTTGTATCTGTAGATTCCTCTAGAAATAATCCCGCCTGGAGTCCTATCATATAAGATTCAACAAGTGCAGTCTGATAGTTTTTGTGCTCTGATTCTGGTAGATTTTGCTTAAGCATCTGAGTACATTTATCTAAAAGACTAAAAAGCTGAGCGTTTCCTAGTAGGTCAGAATCATTTATTAATGCTTGCTGAGCAATACCATATATAGTTTCAGTGTACTCATATAGTTCACCTTTTGTTTGAGGGGTGTTGTTTAAGAATATTGCTTGGCTATTTATCTTTGGATCGTCTAATACTGATACTATCTCTTCCATCAGAAAATTAATATCTGCTTGATCTAGAAGTTCTGTTCCTGGCTCAAGACTTTGGTTATCTAGACTTAGGTTAGCTCCTTCATTGCTTTCGAAATCACTATATGATGGCATCATAACCATGAAGATTTATTTAAATCTTATAATTATAACATAAAACACAAAAAAAACTACCTATTAGGGTAGTTTTAATGTTTTAACAATCAGTGCACAACAGAGAAATAATTACTTGAATGTCTCGTAGACATGAAGTCTACCGTTCAATCATACCTGACACTTCTATTACTAGAGTGTGGCATCTCCTATAAAAGGAGGTATTCCATCCGCAGGTTCACCTACGGATACCTTGTTACGACTTCGTCCCAATCACTGGTTTTGCCTTAGGACCTCAGAACCGAGGTACTTCGGGCACTCCCAACTTTCGTGACGTGACGGGCGGTGAGTACAAGACCCAGGAACATATTCACCGCACCATTGCTGATATGCGGTTACTAGCGATTCCAACTTCATAAGGGCGAGTTGCAGCCCTCAATCCGAACTTAGATGTACTTTAAGGGATTGGCTCCACATTACTGCTTCGCTGCCCGTTGTATACACCATTGTAGCACCTGTGTAGCCCTGGCCATAAGGGCCATGCTGATTTGACGTCATCCTAACCTTCCTCCGACTTGTAGCCGGCAGTCTCATGTGAAAAATCCAACACATGACTAGGGTTGCGCTCGTTCACGGACTTAACCGAACACCTCAAGGCACGAGCTGACGACAACCATGCAGCGCCTGTCATTTTTGCTCCCGAAGGCACTTTCCTATCTCTAGGAAATTCAAAAAGATGTCAAGGCCAGGTAAGGTTCCCCGCTTATTATCAAATTAAACCAGATGCTCCACCGCTTGTGTGGGTCCCCGTCTATTCCTTTGAGTTTTAATCTTGCGATCGTACTCCCCAGGCGGAACACTTAACGCGTTAGCTTGGACACTAGGCCGATTGAAAAGCCTAACATCGAGTGTTCATCGTTTACGGCTTGGACTACCGGGGTATCTAATCCCGTTCGCTACCCAAGCTTTCGTCTCTGAGCGTCAGAAACTGTCCAGTGTGCTGCCTTCGCTTTTGGTATTCCTCTGCATATCTACGGATTTTACCCCTACATGCAGAATTCTACACACCTCTCCAGTCCTCTAGTTAAACAGTTTACAATACGTTCCCATGGTTGAGCCATAGTCTTTCATATCATACTTATTTAACCGCCTACAGACGCTTTACGCCCAATGATTCCGGATAACGCTTGCACCCTCCGTATTACCGCGGCTGCTGGCACGGAGTTAGCCGGTGCTTATTCCTAGGGTACCGTCATAATTCTTCCCCCAGAAAAGATCTTTACACGCCGAAACGCTTCATCAATCACGCGGAATTGCTCCATCAGACTTTCGTCCATTGTGGAAGATTCCCTACTGCTGCCTCCCGTAGGAGTATGGGCCGTGTCTCAGTCCCATCGCGACTGGTCATCCTCTCAGACCAGTTACCCGTCATTGCCTTGGTGAGCCTTTACCTCACCAACAAGCTGATAGGCCGCAAGCCCCTCCCGAACCGAAAAAACTTTACTCTTTCGAGACTATCCGGTATTAGACACCGTTTCCAGTGCTTATCCCTGAGTTCGGGGCAGGTTCTAACGTGTTACTCGCTCGTTCGCCGCTGTCCATTTCGGTAGCAAGCTACCAAAACTTATCGCTCGACTTGCATGTATTATACATTCCGCCAGCGTTAATCCTGAGCCAGGATCAAACTCTCCATTAGAAAAGTTCTAAGCATAATGCTTAAAATCCTGAACTATAAATGTTCAATTGTTTTTAAAATACAATCAAGATTAATTCTCTGTTGTGAACTAACTGTTAATGATCTTGGCTTCCTTCCGTCTCTCTGTTGTTTGAAAGCATAGGCATTATACTCAGAGGAGTTGTTAAGTCAAACCTTTTTTGTGACTTTTTTTATTAAAGTTGGGTTTTGGCTTTAGGATCATGAAAGTAATTCTTTAAGTTTCTTAAAAATGTGGGATGGCTGGCTTTTTTAGATATGGGAATTATAATGTTTGTTGTTAGATTTAAATGAACAAAATATGGTACTAACATCTGTACATAATAATGGGAGTGGATTTTCTATGAATGATAGTGGTCATGGAAGTGCTAATCCGGTGACAAATACTGTTCTGACTCCAATGGTTATTGAAAAGAGTGCAAATGGAGAGAGGGCATACGATATATATTCAAGACTTTTAAAAGATAGAATTATTGTTTTGGGAAGTGGAATAAATGATCAAGTTGCTAATAGTATTGTTTCGCAGCTTTTATTTTTGGAACAAGAAGATCCTGAGAAAGATATAACTATGTATATACAAAGTCCGGGTGGGCATGTGACTGCTGGGTTGGCTATATATGATACTATGCAATTGATTAAACCCGATGTAGTTACAGTTTGTATGGGGATTGCAGCTTCTATGGGAGCTGTACTTCTATGTGGTGGTGCTGCCGGAAAGAGGTACTGCTTACCAAACGCTGAAGTAATGATCCATCAACCTCTTGGTGGAGCTCAGGGTCAAGCATCTGATATATCTATCCATGCTGAGCACATTCTTAAGACTAGAGATAGATTGAATGGGATTATTGCTAAGCACACTGGTCAGAAGATTTCTCAAGTTGAGAAAGACACAGATAGAGATAACTTCATGCCAGCTGAAGCTGCTAAAAAGTATGGTTTGGTAGATAAGATAATTGAAAGTAGATAGAGTTAAAATATTGACGAATTCAAATTAGCACTCTATAATCTGGAGTGCTAATTTAATATTACCTTATGGATATTTACTTCAGAATAGTGTTCGAGGGTGATAATAACTTCGAACTCAATAAAAATTTTCAGAGTTCTTTACTTGGAGCACAATACAATGAGGCGGTTGCAGGTGAAGACTATGACCAAGCGGAAAACTTGATGGATAGAATCAAAGGTTTGGCTTAGAGGTTGAGCCTTTGATTTTCTGTAAATTGAGTATTACTCATGTATAATATGAGTGTTTTAATGTTATGAAATGAGAAAATTTTTGACTTTATTAGTAGGCGTGGTTTTTCTGAGTGGATGTGGTGGAGCGGATGAGGCATTGGTAAGCTATAATGAGTTACCTATTGAGAGTTATGATTTGTATGATACTGAAGAGTTTAGGATGCAATATCCAAAAAATTGGGACCTGCTGGATGGAGAGCTGGTTCAGGAAAGATACAAAAGCAGTGCTAAGCTTGTTTTAGTTCAAGATGATAAGGATGCTTTTTTTACACCTAATATAGTAGTGGAGAGTTTTTCAGTTGATGAGAGTAGCGGCCTAGAAAAAACATATGAGTCGGTTTGGGAAGATAACGAAGAATCCCTGCTGATTGCTGAAGAAGTTGGTCGAGAAAGATTTACTACTGTAGCAAATGGAAGTGTTAGTAATGGATTGTTGGTAGAGTTTACTGGAAAAAGAAAACTAGAAGGAGATGTGTTAGTTTACTTGCAAGCTTTGGTGGTAGCTGAAAATGAAGCTTGGCTAGCAACTGGAGCTTTTGATGAGCTTGATACTGAGGCTCAATCTGCTGAAATGGTGGAAGCTTTGAAGACTTTGGCGGTGAAGTAGAAATTTTGATTTGAGTTTTTGGGAAAAGGTTTGTAATATCTCTGTGCATTTAGCAGGCTTGTCCTCTAGATGTTTCTGCTCGGATGGCGGAATTGGTAGACGCGCAGGACTTAAAATCCTGTTCACCTAGTGAGTGTGGGTTCGATTCCCACTCCGAGTACCAAAAATCATTCAGCTTAGCTGTTGGATGATTTTTTTAGGTATTGAATGTTTTCGTAATCTGAGTTTTGATATCGGAAGTTATCGAAAACTTGTTTTATTAGAGCTTTACCGGATTCTTCTTCGGATGCCATATGGAAAATGTAGCTTGTATTGAATTTGTAGTTAGTCTGTGAAGAAACAAATTGACTGTAGTCTTTGAATATTTCAATATCTTCTATGATATAGTTAAGCATTAGGGAGATAGCTAAAAGAGCATGAGGGACTTGTGAAGCTGTGTAGCTGTCCACGTCATATAACACTGGTATTACCGATTCTGTTTCTGGGTCAGTATTTGTTTGAAGTGGTTTGTAATAATTATTATCTAAAATAGCTTGAATTCTTTTCTTGTAGTTTTCGGGTATTAGTTGAGTTTCATCAACTGGATCATTTGATGGTTCTGAAATATCAAATAAATCAAATTCTGGTGTTGAAAGGATTGGCTCTTCTTTACCAAGCTCTTGGGCTAAATGTCTTAAGCCACCAAGAGTTTTATTGGCGAGGCTACTTCTTTGTGGAATAGGAGTAGTAGTACTTCGGTTAGGTCCTCCAACCCATGTTCCTCCGCCTTGGTCCACCTTTCTATTTGGTAATCTTCTTTGAGTTCTTTGATCTGGTGTTTTTGGGTGAGTTTCACTAGAGAAATCTTCACTTGATTGGCTGTGGTCAGGTGAATTTGGTTTTTTGTGGTTGGACATGTTTGGAGAAGTTATTTTTGCTAATTTTAAGAACTTTAACAGATTTTGTCAATGCGGTAGTATTGGCTTGAATTTGTCGGGTTTTTGGTTTAATTTGTTTGCGTTCTATCAATGGCGGCATGGCCAAGTGGTAAGGCAGGGGCCTGCAAAGCCTTTATCCCCGGTTCGATTCCGGGTGCCGCCTCCATTGATTGTCTTTTTATAGTGGTTGCATGATATAATCGTGTTGCTATTAATTTGATATTATTATGAAAAAATTATTGTTGTTGAGTATCTTTGCTTTTGTATTGGCTGGTTGTGCTCAAGAGGAAATGGATGTTGTGGTAGATGGAGATACTGATGTAATTACTGATGAAGTGGGTGATGCAACTCTTACCCTTGAAGAACCTTCTGATGGGGATACTGTGACTTCCCCACTCCAGATAAGCGGAATGGCTAGAGGTAGTTGGTTTTTTGAAGGGAGTTTTCCGGTTAGTTTGACCAATTGGGATGGGCTGATCATCATTGAAGGTTACGTGGAACTGGCAGATGGTGAAGAGACCTGGATGACGGAAGAATTTGTGGGGTTTGAGGGTGAATTGGAATTTGAGAATCCTAGCTGGGAGGAAGAGTTTAGCAAGAGAGGGAGCTTGATACTTCAAAAGGCAAATCCGAGTGGAATGGTCGAAAATGATGAGGCTTATGAGATCACTGTTTGGTTTGAGTAGGAGTTGTGGGGGTTGTGATCGGAGTATTTGGTGTTGAGAATTGGATGAGGTTATGTGTTTGTGTTTTGTGTGGAATTAGCTTGAATTTGGTGGCAGGATGGTTTAGTTTAGTTGCGTTCAGAAAGGGCTATAGTGTCAGTGGTAGCACGTCGGTCTCCAAAACCGCAAGGTCGGGTTCGAATCCTGATAGCCCTGCCAGTCGAGATTTTTCGCCTATCAAGAGATGAAAAGGTTCTTTTAGCTCGACAGCTAAGACCTCTCCGGCGTGTACATAAAAGTTCGAAATGATTATTTCTGCTAATTCAATCCTGGACTCTCCATCGGCCTCAGAATACCATGTACATAACGTTTTCACCGAGTTCAAAAAAACTTTCGTATGAGGGTACTAAATCATCTTGTTGTATCTGTATGTGGTCTCTATTTCTTTTAATTTTTCTACTTTGTCTTTTAAGCTACTTAATATATTAACCTCTTTGTCTGTGAATATGTGGCCATTTGTAAGGTAAGCTCTTCGAAGTAAGTAATCTAAGAATTATCATTGCTATCTCTATTTATCGACTCCTCATATTCTGCCTCTGCTCCAAGTACTATAGAAATGAGTAGTACAATAATAACTAACCCAATTATAAATTTCCCTACTAAGTATATTATTGTCATTATTGTATCTATCATTATTGATGGTTAATTTATAAATTAGGAGTATTATTGTATATTTCCGGTCTTCTAACAAGCTTGATTAAGCTCTAAACCCGGAAAATCAGCTTTTAGTTCAGCTTCTGATTCGTATCTAAGAAGATTATCCTTCGAGAGATCTTCCCATGATGGGTCTGTGTCACAGTAATATTTAGTTCTAGCCTTACTACTTACATAGAACACGTGACCATTACTGTTGCTGTCAGTTGTTGGTTCATCATTTTTCTCTGTTGGCTCTTCCTCGATGAGGTCTTCCAGGGTTTGTCCCTCAACTAAATCAGGATTCCATAGTCCGATACCGTTTGTGTTAGCAAATAGCTCTGCCTCGTCAAAGCGGTCTTTGTAAATGTAAGGATTGTTGTCGTATGTGTATTCGAATCCGTAACCCTCTTTAATGAGTTGCTCGTTGTAATTGGTTCCATCTAGCAGGCGAACGTATCTTAAGTATCTGTCGTATACATCCTTGTCCGATTGAGTGATGTCTGATTCAAGCAGAATGTAAGTATTGAGTAAGTCAGCTGTTACCTTCGCAGATGCCTCAGGACCGTATAGCTCTACATCTTTGTTGGGATGAACTGTTTCGGGTGTATCTACACCAATCAACCTGAGTCTCATGGTCTCACCGTTTGCTTCGACGTCGACTGTATCTCCGTCTACAACTCTAGTAACTAAGTAAGGTCCTTCTATCATGTACTCATCGAAGGATTGTAGGCCTGTTTCTTCAACAGTGAGGAGTTTGTATAGAATATCTGATACGTAGCCTCTGGTTGCATCCTCTGCGGGACCAAAAGAATCAACTACTAGATCTAGTGATCCTCTCGACTGTGCTTCAATTACAAAAGGAGCAAACCATGAATCTGCTGGGACATCAAGTGGTAGTTCTGTTGTAGAGGTTAGGTCTAGTTTAAAGGCGTTTACTATCATTTTAACTGCCTCTGCTCTCTTTACTGGATTTGCAGGTTGAAATGTACCATCAGGATAACCTGACACCCAACCTTGTTCTTGGGCATAGCAAACATATTTTGCGTACCAGTCCTCTTTAACATCAGGGAAACAATTTTGGTACTGGGTTTCATCGATGTTGTCAGTGTTTGATTCAACTACAACCTTCATGAGCTCTGCTCGGCTGATAGTTTTCTCTGGCTTAAAGGTTCCATCAGGATAACCGCCAATTACACCGTTGGCGTATAGATGATTCACTGATACGAAATAATCTGATTCTAGTGAGATATCACTAAGCACATTTGCCTGCTGTGCTTGAACAGGGATTGCAGTAGCAAAAAGCATAAGAGCAATTGTACTGGATAAAGCTTTCTTAAACATAAAATTTATTAAATCTATTACAGTTCCAAAAGAGGACACCTAGGTCTCCCAATCAGAATCCACGAAGGGCTACCGATATGGCTAGGTGCCCACCATTGTCCATATCAGACAAAAAGTGAGCGAGCCCTTGGCCATAAATTCTAATTGAGAGACGCTTAAATAATACACTCAACTTGTTTTTTTTCAATTACTTTATCCGTTGCAAAGCTGTATGGTATTTTTAAATATAAGTTTTATTATGTCTTTAAATAAGAGAGATCTAGCTGGTGTTATTGGTTTGTTTTTTAGCTTTTCAATAATAACTAACATTCAAGAACCTAACTTTGGACTTGTCACATTAGATAATGCAGAAGCTCTGGGTTATAACTTTGCCACTTTGTTTTTCCCAATAATGGGATTAAGTCTTGTGATATACGCAGTAAAGAAAAGTATAAAAAGTGAGATATTGATAAAATTCCTTCTTGGGTTTGGGCTGATAATTGCTCTTATTTTGTCAGTCCTTTTAAGTTTGAAAGGATACGATGAAACAGATGCAACATTAAATTTTGATAATTTATACGAAGAAACCGGAATGTATGTAATAGATACATTGATTGGGGAAGAAGTAAACTATTCACTTAAATACAATGCGTCAGAGTGGTCTGTATCAAGAGAAAGCTTTAATAGTGACGCCGAGTATGAGCTAAACTCAAGTAATGACTCTTACGCAATCATTATTGCAGAAAAGCCTAATGTAGGTTTAGAAAATTTAGTCAGCATAGCTAAAAGCAATCTACAAGAAGAGAGTGAGAGTTTTGAAATAATAGAAGAAAGCATTGTGAACAAAGATGGTACAGCGTTTGTAGATCTAATTACTAAGATTAAGCTCGATGGTACAGACTTTACCTACTACAACAGATATTATGCTGGTGATGAGGGCAGTATACAGGCTATGACATTTACCTATTCTAACTTGTTTGATGAAAATAGAGATATCTTAAGGCAGCTTTTAGATGGTTTAAGCATATCAGGGGAACAGCCTTACAAGAATCTTCAAGAATTCCTAGACCAATAAATGCATAATGGGTTTAGAACCTGATGTGGATTAGTATATTAGGGATGACTTTTTCCGAGTATGCAGAGACTCTTTAGTAATAGCCTCGCGTACTGATTGGAAGAACTCTTGGTACTCATCTATTAGTTCTGGCTTTTCTATAAGCTGATCAACATAGGTGTTTAGACATTGCTGTAGGTCGCCTGCCAATTGTGATTTGTATAAAGAAGATCATTCTTGCTTTTAAGTTTTTACTGATTTTAATTTAGAGTACAAAAAAAGCCCCACACGGGGCTTTTTTAGTTGTTGATTTTTGGCTTTAGCTGTTTAGGAAGGTTGTAGTGATTAGGTAGAAAGTGTCACCTGTGATTGGGTCTGCATAATCTATTCCTGAGATGGCTAGACGGATAGTTAGACCAAGAGTTAAGTATGAGCTATACCACTCTGTACCGTCCTCCTGAGAGTCAGTAGCTAGGCCTTGAGCTCTAGCATTGATAGCGAGAAGCTCAACGTAGTTAATTGGATCTGCTGGGCGGAATGTTCCGTCTGGATATCCTTTTACTATTCCTCTGTTGTATCCTGTATATAAAACTCTAGCTAGTTTTTCGCTTTCTAGATTGATATCTGAGAAAGGATAGTCAGCTGGGTTTTGTGGAAGTTCATCAAGTCCAATACAGTTAATGATAAGAACATATTGAAGAGCTTCGTACCTTGAGATTTCTTGATCAAATCCGTCGAACTTTTCTATTTCTTTTAAGGCTCTTTCGTAATTACATTCATCTGGTAAGAAATTGTCGGCTACGTCTGGTTGAGTTTCTTGGTCAGGCTCAGATGAACCTTGGTCTTCTCCTCCAAATGGATTTGTATTGCTTGCATCAACACCTGAACCATTGCTTCCTCCTCCGCTTGGAGCAGGAGCTGGTTCCTCTACTATAATTTCATTTGAGCTGAACTCTGAAGTCGCTCCGTATGATCCTCCACCTAGGTCTTGAGTTACAGTTGCTACTAATGTAGTTGGTTCAGTAACTGAGAAAGTTGCAGTGAAAGACTCAGAACCACCACCTGTATGAGTAATGCTTTCTGAAGTTAATAAAGTTTCACCTTCTCCATAATTACTTGGATCTGCTTGTGAACTTTCGTAAAACTGAACAAGATAGTCACCTGAGATTGTATCCAAAGTATAGTCTACAGTGTAGTTGGCACCGTTGTCGGTTTTAGCTGTTAATTCTATAAAGTTTTGTAGTGAGTTAGCACCAGTATCTACATCGCCAGCGTCGTTTAATGTGGCATCCTGTTCTAACTCTGAGAATCCGTCACCGTCACTGTCATTTGCTAAGTCGATCCCAAGACCAGAATTACTAAATATTGAATTAGATAATATTGTAACTGTTGATTCGGCAAGAGTTAGATTTTGCGAAACTAAGATTCCAGGACCAGTATTACCAGCTATTACATTTGCTCCTGAACCGTCTGCGTTACCTATTGATACACTTGAAGAAGATCTAGCAATGATACCTCCGAAATCTTCTCCTGCTGAAGCGAATTGCCCATTACCTAATGCATCATTTACCAAGTCACCTGGGACTACGTTACCTAAACTATCAGTTCCGATATTATTTCCTAAAATTGAAATATTAGTGTTTGAATCATCTACTAAAATTCCTGCAATACTATTTGCGGATATTGTATTAGAGTGGTCAGAAGTTAATCCACCGATAGTGATGTTATTTGATGGAGAAAATTCGGTAACAAATCCGTCACCATCAAATACTTGTTCCGACTGCTGTATAACCTGTATACCAGACTCCTCGTTTCCTGTTGCGTCTTCAGTGATTGAAACACCGATCAGATTACCTATTATATCAATGTTGGTACCATCTAAAACTATACCTGAACCTCCGTTTCCTGAGATTATATTTTCTTCACCTGAGACAGTACTACCTACCTGAATAGAATCACCTGATAAAACTACTCCATGAGATGTGTTGGGTACTGCAAATGTACCATCTGAACTTGTTCCAATGTAATTACCAAATATAGTTGCATTGTCACCTCCAAGCTCCAAACCTACACCTGTGTTTCCTGAGATTATATTTTCTTCAACTGCTGTTCCAAATGCAGATATTCCACCAGTGTCGTTTGGTATAGCAGAGGTTCCAGATGCGTTTAGTCCAACTAAATTACCTTGAATCGTACCTGATGAAATGTCTAGACCTACATCACCATTTCCTGAAATTATGTTTCCTTCACCAGGATTGAGACCTCCAATTTGGCTATCTGTTGCTGTGATACCAGTACTTCCATTACCAATATCTGAAGAGCCATCTTGACTAACTCCTATATAATTACCTTGGATTGTATGACCAGAGTAGAAAAATGAACTTTCAATACCATCGCTACCATTTCCTGAAATAATATTTCTTTCGGCAATAGTGTCTCCACCTATAACTAGGTTGTTAGCTCTACCAAGTATCCCGTCAAATAAATTAGGAACTGCAGTATCACCAGCAGCATTTAAACCTATTATATTCCCTTTAATTTCTGCACCATTACTATTGTTTTGAGTATGAATACCATTACCGGAATTCCCTGAAATAACATTACCCTGTCCAAGGGTATCACCTCCAATTAAAATTGGGGCAATAGCTTCGATGTTAACTCCATCACCGCCATTACTTATAGAAGCTGAGCCATCTTGACTAACTCCTATATAATTACCTTGGATTTGGATGTTAGAATCTGAAGTGTCAATAAATATACCAGACGCATCATTACCAGAGATAATATTCCTATCAGCTTCAGTACCACCTCCTATAATTAAGTCACCTGCAGTTGAGAATATTCCAGTGCTGTTTGGTATAGCTGCATCTCCAGCTGCATTAAGACCAACAATATTCCCAAATACATTTACATTTGGTGAAGTAATTCTTATCCCTGATGAGTTGTTACCTGAGATAACATTGTTGGGTCCTATCTCTGCCTGAGAACTTAAAACTGTTCTTACACCTTGACTTTGATTGGGTATTTCAGAAGATCCAGCTATGTTAGTACCAATATAGTTATTCGATACGGTTACATTTGTTGTAGAAGCACCAGAAATTCTGACTCCATCTATAGCACTACCTGAAATTACATTTCCATCTTCTGGATTTGGCCCTCCGATTACAGAATTTGCTCCTTCAACAATTATCCCATACATATTTTCTGAAACAGATCCGGTAGCGTCTATACCGAAAACATTACATGAAACTTGTACCTCTGTGTTTAATTCGACTGCTCCGAAACCTGAAAAAGATGCAGCTGTAAAATTATGAATGTAAAACCCACTGAGTGAACTCCCATTTGAACCAGAGTCAAAGATTAAACCTGATATTCCCTGCTGACTAGTAGTGAGCTCCATTTCTAAAGTGTTTTTATCTAGACATGAAGAGGCTCCTTGAGATTGACCTACAATATCAACTGTGTCTGTAATAGCTGGTAATTCAGTGGCTACTGTTATTCTAGTTGCTCCTGGGAGATCAAATACAATAGTGTCTGCGCCTGCTCCCGGTGTACAATCGCTTGAAGTGGTGTCTACATCACCATTAGAATTATTTATCGCCTCTCTTAATGTACATACACCATCACCTGCTGTGGTGTTATCGGCATCGGTATTAACTGTGATTGTGGCGGCACTTGCTATGGAAGTAAGCGAAAGAACTCCCAAAAACAAAAAGAGCATTAAGCCTTTTTTGATTTGTTTTGTGTAAAACATTTGTTTTGTTAATTTTTTTGTATTTTATGAAAGTAAAACCTTTTTTAATAGGGCTAAAGTTGCATTTTAGTTTACAGGTCAAGAACTTATAGCTTGATAAAGGAGTTTTATCTGAAAATTTGTTATTTTAGATTTAGTTTAATTTAATAGGCGTATATGGGGAAAATTTTGATAGGTATTATTGTGGCTTTTATTGTATTTGTTGGTGGGTTTTATGCTCACGACCGTTTAACTAGAGATACCTCTATTTTGGAGGTGAAAGATTATGATGAACTTGAAAGTGCTTACTTTGCTGGTGGTTGTTTTTGGTGTGTGGAGAGAGACTTTGAAAAATTAGTGGGAGTTGAAGAAGCTATTTCAGGATTTATGGGTGGAGAAGCTGAAAACCCTACATATAAATCTCATGAAGGGTATCGTGAAACTGTAAGAGTTGTTTATGACCCTGAGGTAGTAGATTATGAAACGTTAGTGCAGTATTTCTTTAGACACCACGATCCAACTGATGAAGGTGGTTCTTTTAGAGATAGGGGGTACTCTTATACTTCTGCTATCTACCCAAACAATGAATCAGAGGAAGAGATTGCTTTGAGAGTCATTGATGAAATAAATGAAGAAGGTGTTTTTGAATCTGAAATAGTTACTGCTGTAGAGATGGGGTATGACTTTTACAGAGCTGAAGAATATCATCAAGATTATTATCTGAAGAATCCTGGAAGATACAATACTTATAGAAGAGCTAGTGGAAGAGATGCTTTTATCGAGGGGGTTTGGGGTGATCGATTAGATGAATTTGGGAATAGTAAAAGTGTTTGGGCGTCTTATCAAAAGCCTTCTGATGAGGTTTTGAAAGAAGAGCTAAGTGAGATTGAATATAAAGTTACACAAAAAGACAGTACTGAAAAACCTTTCAGTGAGGGGAACTTGGATAAAAACTATGAAGATGGAATTTATGTAGATATATTATCTGGAGAGCCTTTGTTTTCATCAAAGGATAAATTTGATTCAGGGACTGGTTGGCCTTCATTTGTTCGCCCTATTTCGAATGAGTTTGTTGTAACTAAGCCTGATTATAAACTTATTCTTCCTAGAACTGAGGTGAGATCTAAGTACGGAGATAATCATATAGGTCATGTGTTTCAAGATGGGCCTGAACCAACTGGAGAAAGATGGTGTATGAATGGTGCAGCGCTTGAATTTGTACCTTTAGCTGAGATGGAAGAAAGAGGTTATGGTGACTATGTTGATAAGGTTTAGTTTCAAATTAATCATAAAAAAGACCACCTTGGAATGGTGGTCTTTTTTTAGGCTTTTAGGTTTGGCTCCCAGGACCAAGATACTCCTAGAGAGGTAATTTGGTTAGACTTGAATGTTGCTGTTAAAGTGCGGTAGATTTGCTGCCCTGGGTTGTGAGGGTCTTCTTTATGGTCAAAGCTTATTGTTGTCTCGTAATTTGAATCATTATTTGTTTCAGATTTTATACCATAAAAAACTGTAGAGTCACTTTCTGGATCTTGAGTATTTATATTGGTCGGTTCAGGATTTTTGTCAGGGTATAATGCCTTAAGGTCTTTTATAAGGACACCTAAGAGTTTTGCTTGTATTTCTTCTGAGCGAGATGAGAAAATAGGTTCTCCCAAACTTACAGCTTCAATCTCTGGATATTTAGATGGATATTTAGTTGCGTTTTCAAATTTTAGTATGGACATTGAATTGTCTTAAATTCGTATCAACAATATTTGTAAATATTTGTCCAAACAAGTTTTTTTGATGAATATAGTTTGGCTAAGTATGGGATTGTTTTCTTGGTTTAGATGGGTCAGCTTGCCAAAAAGGGATTTGTTTTGTAAATTTAGTGAGTTAATAAGAATTATATGGTTGTAGAAAGGAAGCTTTTGAGTTAAATAGGTCTACATGAATCATTACAAAAAGATCACCCAAAAGGCGATCTTTTGTATTAATAATTCTTACAATTGAATGTATTTTTTGAAATTCAGATTGTCTATCAAGAAATTGTCGTGAGAAGCTATAATAAAAGTTACTTGTGTGTCTTTAAGGAAATTTTGAATTTGTTCCTGCGTATAGATATCCAAATGATTTGTTGGTTCATCCAGTAAAATCATGTCAGGTTGATGAGCACTTAAAATTGCTAACTCAACTCTTTTTTGTTCTCCTCCACTAAGATCAGATAATTTATGCTTTAATAAATGTTTTAGGCGTAAATCTGCCATAGATTGGAAAACCTTTGTGTGATTAAACTTGTTATTGCTTACTAATATTTCATATACAGTTTTACTTTGTGGAAGCTTTGAAGACTGACTCAAAGTAAATATTTTTAATTCTTTATTATGAAATATGTTAACTCTAGTTTTAGGATTTTTAATTGGATAAACTGATTGGATATTAACTGGATTTGATAAATACTTTAAAAGTGTTGATTTCCCGGAACCATTTTTACCTGTAAGTAAAATTTGGTCTTGGTTGTAAATTTTACCTTTTAAATTACCGTACAAAGGATGCTCTATGAACTCGTATGAGATAAGTAGGTTTTGTTTATAAGTTAGATTTGAATTTTTTGTAAGAGTTATTTTTTTATCTTTATATTTTTGAATATCATCTAATTTTGCCTTAAGCTTTTCAATTTTTTGTTTTTTTGTTTTTACAATGGCGCTAAATCTGTACTTTGGATGTGATTGATTTGCAGTTAACCAACTCTGAATGCTTTGAATCTCAGATTGAATACTATTATGCATATGATTAGATTTTTGTATTTTGTTTGCTTTTTGAATACGCCAATCTTTAAAAGTGCCTGTAAACTTATGAAGAGTCTTAGTCACAGGGTCAATATCCCAAATTTGATTTGTTGTGTTTTGAATAAATTCCCTATCGTGAGTTACTAGTAGAATTGAACCTGTAAAATTTTTAATAAAATTTGATAAAAATATTTTTGCATCTTGATCTAAATGATTTGTAGGTTCGTCTAATAAAAGTATAGTAGGGTCTTGAATCATTAGCTCAGCAAGCTGTAGTTTAAGAAGCTCTCCTCCACTTAGATGTTTCACGGGCTTCAGTACTATATCTTCTTGAAGAGAAAATTCGTCTAAAATTATATCAATTTTGTAATATTCTGAATTAATATCAATGTGCTGTTCAAGAATCTCGCCAAAAAGTTGATTTTCTGGAAATTTTTTTGTTTGTTCTAAGTATAATATCTTTTCATTTTGAATATTTATACAACTGTTTAGATTATTATAAATTGCTTTTAAGAGAGTTGATTTTCCTGAGCCATTTTCTCCGATGAGGGCTACCTTAGACTTTGAACTAGAATCTAAGGATAAATTCACCTCTTTGATTAAGGTTTCCTTGTGGTTGTCTAGGACTTTAAGGTTTAAATTTTTGATAATTAACATCTTGTTTAGTTACTCATATAAATAAAAACACCTATAGTACGGTGTAAATGTTTAACAAGCGTGAAAGAGATGATAAAACCTTTGTTTTATTACCCTCATTTACACTTGTAAATGAGCAACAGTTCGACAAAGACTACACGACCTAGACTTCCATGCTAAATACGCTTGGTTGGTTGTTTTTGATATATATAATTCTAGGACGTTTGTCATGTTTGTGTTTATATGTTCAAATACTACTTACAGATTCTACTTTTGTCAACGGCTTGCTTGCCAAAAAGGGATTTGTTTTGTAAATTTAGTGAGTTAATAAGAATTATATGGTTGTAGAAAGGAAGCTTTTAAGTCATGAGCCAGATCAAGATCAGCTAGAGATACGTAAAAATGCTAATCGTGAAAAAGCTGAAAAAAGAAGACAAAATGAAGAAATTGTAAAAGAATCTGAAATAATAATGATTGATAGTACTTTGATAACTGGTTTGATATTTGTTATGTGCTTTAATAAGTTGGCTCTTTCTTATGTTATTTTTACGGCACTTGGTATGTCGATTAGGTTAAGACTAAAGTATACGACTGTTAACGGAATTAGAGTTGTGAGCATGGGTCAGTTGAGTATTTGTTATCATGCTGGAGACTTGGAAGAGTTTAAAACTGGAGAGCTGTCTAGATTTATTGATGGTAAAAAATACGATTTCTATTTGGAACTACAAGGAAAAAAAGAACGTGATTTTAATGTTTCTATCGCACAGATTGATGAGAGAATGGATCTAGAGGATTTTAATTCCTTAGAGACTACTTCTGACTTTACGTATAGCTGGAATACGAATAGAAGGCTGGTGGCTAACTATTTGGATCTATATAGATGATTGTGGGTTTTAATTAAATCAGTTACAATTTTGGTAGTTTAAATTTAGATTGTGACTGAAGTTAAGATAAGAACGTCGTTGAAGTTTAGGAAAAGTGTGTTTAGTCTTTTGGGAGATTTTATGAAACTTGCTGTAGTTTTGGGAATAGTTTCCTACCTCCTAAATGCAGGGACTGATTTGACAGGGATCTTTTTCTTTTTAGGAACTATGGCTATTGGGATGAGTTGGCTTTGTATTTTATGGCATTTCAATGTTGTTAAGGTAAAAGATAATATTCTTGAGATAAATAAAGGGTTCTTGTTTCAACAGAAAAAAAGTTTTTCGATGGAATACATTCAGGAAATTGAAGTTAGCCAAAGTATAGTTGGAAGATACTTGAAATATGGAGATCTTAAGATTAGTGCGCCGACAATTAATACGTCTATAGTTATCAAAAACTTGGACTCAGTATGGAAACTTTATAAGATCCTGAATGACTATGCTCGAGATCATGATAAAACTGGTTTTGTAATAGGTACCTAAAAAAGCTTACCTTTTTTGTGAAGATAAGCTTTTTTGTTGTGTGTAGTTTAGGATTAACTTTCTAAGAAAGATTTAGTAATTACATAGAAGTTTCTACCTAGGATTGGGTCTTCGTAACCTACCCCACTAATTGCTAGCTCGATTGTTATTCTTAGTGAGAGGTAACTTTGGAACCAGTTCTCCCCTACTGAATTGTCATCGGCAAGACCTTGAGCTCTTGAGTTAATAGCTAGAAGTTCAACGTAATTGATAGTTCTGTTTGGCTTGAATTCTCCATCTGGGTATCCGTAGATTATTCCGCGGTTGAAGGCAGTGTAAAGGACTCTAGCTAAGTTTTCTTCAGATGTATTGATATCTGAGAAAGGATAGCTTCCGTCTGCTGGCAACTCGTCTAGACCAATACAGTTAATTAGAAGTACGTATTTAACAGCTTCATATCTAGATATTTCTTTGTCGAAGTCTTTGAATTTATTGATGTCTTTAAGCATTTCTTCTTTATCACAAACATCGGCTTGTTCTTGTGGCGAAGATGGATTACTTGGTGTTGATGTCTGGTTTGCGAATGGGCTTGAAGTGTCAACATTTGATGAAGCTGACCCACCTCCAGATGAACTACCTCCGCTTGATGCGAAAGATATCAAAAAGCTTTGGGTGTCTGTTGAACCTACATCATCTGTAACAGTGATCGTAACTTCATAAGTTCCATCAGCATTGGCATCTGCAGCTGGACTTGCTGATAAGAAAGAAAGTACTGGATCAGGGTTTAGCAGACCACCACTTGCTAACTGGAATAGTGCTGCATCTGCACCAGATAGATCTTCGGACACCATACTAGCAAGTGAGTCAGTGGTGTATTCAAGAGTTGATACTTCTGTATCTCCAGGATTTAAAGTTTTGTTTACAGTGTCTTGACCTGCTTCGGAAGTGATAACTGGAGCTTCATTTTCTTGAATTTCAATATTGTCTAATGAAGTAGCAGCATTACCGAATCTTACTGCATCATCTGAGTTTATATAGGCTCTCCATAAGAATGTACCATTGGATGTAAAGTCTGAGATGTTTGTAGTTACTGTTGAAGCTGAGTTAAACTCTGAGTCTAACTCTTCAGTTGTCACCCAGTTAAATCCGTCATAGTAGTACCAAGTCGTACCAGCATCATCTGAGATTTGATAATTTGTACCGCTATTTTCAAGGGCTAGTTCAGTTTCGATGAAGGCTCTTAATGGTTCTGAGTATGAATATGCTGTTACTGGTTGAATGTAAGGGTTGGTAGTTGGATATACGTTATTTACTTCATCGCCTAGAGGTATCGCTGCAACATAAGAGCCATCACCATCAACGACTGCGGCAACATCCTCTGACTCCCATAATACTAGGACTACTCCATCATTGGTTGGAGAAACTACTGGGCTGTATTGGAAATTAGTTAGGTTTTGGTTTATTAAGACTTCACCTGAAGAGGCTGACCCATCTGGGTTATATACTTTACCGACTATTTCGGAATCTGTTCCTCCATTGTAAGTTGAAGACTCAGTGTAGTAAGCAATAAACACTATATCTTGACCAGGATTACTAGGATCATTTAATAGTGCAGTTGAATGAGCCTCCTGAACACTGTCAGTTTGTGTATTAACTACAGCTTCTGCTGCTACTTGTGTTCCATCTGTTTGATATACACTTCTAGCTATACCATCAATGTCACCATCATCTTCCATAATCCAAGTGATGAATAGATTGCCATCATATGTTTGTTCGAATTGTGGGTATGCATCTGTGGCTGTTGCTGTCGTATTTACTATAGTTTGTGCTAGTGCTGGTGCTCCATTTAAGTCTCCGTTGTCTAGGATTTTTATGGCAATGTTAATACTAGTTTGGTACGTAAAAGCTACATCTCCATTGTCTAAAGTTTGAACTTCTGGATAGTATTCGTCATTGATTGAAATTGAATTTACTAAAAATTCTGTTCCGGGATTTGTTCCATCGATATCAAAAGTACGAGCGGCGATATTTGTACTTCCATTATTTGCTTCTAGAGCGTCATCAGCACTGTGCCATGTGATTAGAATTTTATCATTTGCTCCGTCATTATAAGATGTAGAGCTTGACTCATTTTGTAGTGAGTCAACGTTTTCATTAACTTGAAACTCAGCTATTTCTTCGGCTAGTGATGTTCCATCATACCTAAAACCTCTAGCAGCAATGTGATTTAAAGTAGTATCCTGGGTATCACCAGCGAAAGAAGTATCAGTTGCGGTATCAAAAGATGTCCAAGTAACTAGAACAATGTCGTCTCCGCTATCTGTGGTAATCAGGGATGAGTTTGCTTCGAACTGGGTGGCATTTGTTACTGAGTTAACTATGGTTTCTGCAACAATTGTTTCACCATCTTGATTTATCACTTTTGCATATATATCTCCACCGCTCGTATAAGTTACAAAATTATTACCATCAGTTAAGAGGGTAGCAGATTGTGGGGTTTGAAAACTGGCAGTAGTATCATTTACCTGATACTCATCAACGATCTGCGAGTCAGCTGTACCACCAGAAACCACAATAAGGTCATCATTGGATATAACGTAGTTTACGGCAACATCAAATGGATAGTTTGCTGAGATGGCTGCTAAAGCCAAGGAAGTAGTCATAGCCAGTACTGCTATGATTAAACTTAAATAAGACTTTAATTTCATAGTATTGTGTTAGATTTTGCTTGATTATATATGCTTCGGTTACAGATGCGAAATCTTATCTATAGATTTATACTAATCGATGCATGTTAGTGTTTATTTAATCAGCTATTTATTGTATAATTATATGATAAATAAATTATATGAATGGCTGCCAGAAATATTGAAGTAAAAAATGAGAGTGTTACTCAAGAGCGGGAGAACTTTTTTGAAGCAATAGAAAAGGATTTTGTAGCTGAAAAAGGTTCATTGGTAGAGATTGCAGATCGTAAGACCAAGGAATGGAAGTTGAGTTTTTTTGATAAGGTTAAAGATTTTTTTGAAAATCCCTATGCAGGTATTAAGTATCTTAGTAGTAGGCTTTTTGGGGAAAAGATTAGTGAATTCATGTATGAGTTGGATGAAGCTAAGAAAAATGTTACTGCAGCAAAAGAAAATGTGATGGAAGTGTCTAAGACTGCTGTTGATCAAGTAAAAGGAGTTATAGATGGTATTCCGGATGATTTGAAGAAGATTCCTTTGGCTGGATCGATGTTGGCTTCTGCGGTGAAGGTGAAGGATTATTTGGTTAAGAATGCCATCAAAGCTGCTGAGATGCCTGAAGATGAAAAAGCTAAGTTAGTGTGGTGGAAAGATATCTTGAGGAGTGCGGGTGTGGATGAAGGAGAATTAGTTCATAAGAACCTTCTGGAGCTTTTGGCTAAAAGAAAGAACTGGACTGATATAAGGGATAATCTTGTTGAAACTGTGAGTGGAGAGAAATATGAGAAAAAAATTGATAAGAAAATTGAGTCTGGGGAGATGTATAAGGAATGGCCTTTTACTGGAGAGAAGCTTGGAGTAACTGCTGGAAAATTTACTAAAAAAGTGAAAACTTATTCTAAAGAAACAATAGCTATCTTGCGAGATAATCCAGCTATGTCGTCTACTGTTGCAGCTTACATGGCTTACAAAATGGGACCAACCAAGGGTCTAAATGCGGTGGGAATGACAGGTAAGCTTATGCTGACTACTGGTTTAGCGCCTCTAAAATATGCAAAGAATAATCCTAAAAAGGTTATCTTGCTTTTGGTTGGAGGAAGATTGATGCAGCAAAACACTAGATGGGATGAGATTGGTGAGAAGGTTTTATATAACACTCCCCTTCCGAAAGATTATGAAGAATTTAATAAAGTTATATCAACTAACCCTATGTACAAAGAGTTAGTGCAAGGTATGACTATTAGTAAGGGTGAATTTGAGCAGGCTATGGGAGTTATGAAGTCCGAAGAGAAACTAGAGAAAAGCTTAGATGAGATTTTGGAAAGCATCACTCTGACCAATGTGGCTAAGTCAACATTGGATGTGGTGGGGCAAACACCTAAGCAAAAGGTGAAATATGAGAATTTTAAAGGGATTAAGCTTTTGGAGTCAGAGGTGCTAAGCAAAGAACACTCAGAATATTTAGAGAAAATGATGGGGGAAGATGGAGCAAAAGAGTTTAGCAAAGTAACTTATGAGCTCTTGAGTGAATCTAGACAAGATGAGCTAGGTGAGGTTAGTAAAGAAAAGATTGAAGCATTTAATAAGTTTAAAGAAATTAGTAGATATGAGATTGTGATCAGTGACAACTATTTGAACCTTGTATACAAACCTATTAATCCTGAAGAAAGTATTGTAACCAGAAAAATTGGTTTAAACTCTGAGCTCAGCCAGGCTGATAAAGAATTACTAGCACCTGGGTTGAAGATGTATTCTGATATGAATACTATAGATTTTCTTGCAACCTTAGGAGAGGGATACAGTTTGGGAGATGCATATATGCAAAAAATGCGAGAACTTTTAGGGCGTGCTGGAGAATTTTTAACTGGAAGTCCTGAAGAATTGAGTGGAGCTATAAATGAAAAAATGAAGTCTGGTGAAGCTGTACTAGTGAGTGATGGAGAAAACTTTTTCTTGAGTATTGGAACAGAGTATATCTTGTTGCCATATACAGTATGGGGAGAAGTTTATAGAGCAGCTGTGGATGAAGACTATGATGTGATGGATGTCGCTAAAGTATATGCAGGTGGGCTGGCTGTGATGACAGTGATTGGAAGTGGAAAGGCACTTGGGAAGGTTGTAATTGATAATGCTTACAAACATGTAGTGGGCTACGAACGAGTGGCCCAGAAAGGTCTTATTGATAAAGGTAAAAGTCTTGCAAGTAAGGTGACATACCCTATTACTAAGCCTGTAAGTACTGCTATGTCTGCTAGGGAGATGTTTCAAAACTTGAGGGCGGATGGATTTAAGAAATTGGTGCAAAGATCTAGTTATGGAGAGCTTGTTTCAAGTATGAGGAATATTAATGATTCGAGTAGACTTAAATTAGCTCAGCATAAGTCGAAACTCTTGAGTTCAAAAGCTAAAGAAAGTATGGATTTAATTCTGAAAAGTAGAAGGGAGGTTATTGCTCTAAGAGATGGGAAGATATTTTCAAGTAATGTACTTAATAGATATCCTGATGGAGTGACTGATCCGAAAGTCATAAAAGGACTTATTGAGAAGATTGAAGTTGGAGGATTGTCTGATGAAATGGTAAAGATTATGGGTGTAGAGAATTATGCAAGTTTGAAATCTCTTAAGGAAATTGATAGAGATCAACTAAGGGCTATCTTGGGAAGTTTTGAGATAGCTTTGGATGTGGAAAAAAGGATCTTAGCTGCATTACAACCTGTTTCCTCTATGAAGAATCTGAAGATCGTCGAGAGTATACGTGAAGCCTCTACATATATGAAAGGAACTAAAGTTGGTCAAAAACTTGGTGATATTCGAAGAGCTCAAAGGGCCGCTGAGGCAAACAGGATCGCCAAACTAAGTAAGGGTGCCAAAATGGCTAAGATGGGAGCAGCAGGAGCACTTGCTTTTGGTGGGGCTGTGGCTTTGAATGAAGCTTATCAGAAAGATAAAGACATTGAGCGAAAAGAAAATGCCTCAGAAGTGCCAGGAGAAATCTTGGATGGTGTGGTGGATGTAGAAAATAAGATCCTTGAGCTTATGAGTAAGAAGAATCTAAATAAAATACTGGATGAAGATCATGGGGTTAGAGCAGAAACTTTGAGGTCTATGAAAGGAGAGTACTTGAGTGCCCATAACGAGTTTATGAATTTTATATTTAAGAATAAGTCTAAGTTTGAAGGTAACTTGGATCTAGTAGTTGAGGCCCTACAAAAGAAATATCCAAAAGCTCAGTATAAAGTTGAAGTTGAGAAAGGGTGGCTAGGGGGTTCTCGTAAGGTTTTGAATATTGCGGCTGGAACGATTCAGATAGTTGAGAATCCAGATGGGAGTATAGAGCTTGGTCGTCAAACAGCTGATGTATTTGAAAATAATATGACTTTTATGGCTCGCTTTCAAAAAGAAGGATATACTGGTCTTGGAATGGGGCTTGTGCCATTTGTGGGAACTTATAAAGATCTTTCTGAAGGTTACGATGCTTATAAGGTTGGGAATGATGAATTAATGGCAGAGAAGGTTTCGTTTGGAGTATCCAGTCTTGCCACAGATTTCTTGCTCGGAGCGAAAACTGCTGGTGGTGCTGCCAAGCTTTTGACTAAAGCTGGTGACTTTAAGAAACTAGAGAAACTTGGTTCGATTTTGAGTAGTGCTTCTGATCTTTCGAAGGTATCAAAAGTCACTTCAAAAGCTGCTAAAGCTGGGTCTGGAGTAGCTGTTGCTGGGCTTGGTTACGGAATCTTTGCCGGTGACATCAATAAGTTTACTAAGATTAGCTATGAATAGAAAATTAGTTGATGAGTTAGTTAGTCTTATAAAGAATCTAGAAATTCTGGATATAGACGAAAAGAAGTCTATGATAGAACGTTTGAGATATATGCCTGAATGGAAAATGGTTCAGCTGAAGAATGCTGTGATAAAGCTTCATCAGGAAGAGGAAAAATTTAAGTCTGATGTGTCGAGGTTGGAGCTGAAATATGAAATGGAATTGAAGGAATTAGTTGGGAAGGAGGTGGAATAAGTGTAAAATAAACCTAATTTAAATGGGTTTATGGGATTTTTTGAATGGTGGCAGAATCTACCTCTTAGCTTTGATGGAGTATTGGTTAGTATTCTGGGATTTGAAGTTCAGTACTACGGTTTTATGTATTTGGTTGCTTTTTTGGTTTGTTATTTGTTGATCAAAAGAAGAAATGATATTTTGAGCAGTAAACAACTAGAGGATTTGTTTTTTGGTTTGATTGCTTCGGTGGTGGTTGGTGGGAGGATTGGCTATGTTTTGTTTTATAACTTTGATTACTATCTGAGAAATCCTTTGAAGATTGTTTGGCCTTTTAGTGGTGGTGAATTTGTGGGAATAAGTGGAATGAGTTTTCATGGGGGTCTGGTAGCTTGCTTGTTGTTTGGATGGTGGTTTTTGAGGAAACACAAAGTAGATTTCTGGAAAGTTTCAGATCTAATAATAAGTGTGGCACCGGTTGGTTATTTTTTGGGAAGAATAGGAAACTTCTTAAATAATGAGCTGTATGGTCGGGTGACTAACTCCCCTTTTGGGATGAGGTTTTTGGATGATCCTGAAAACTTGAGGTATGCCTCCCAGTTGTATCAAGGAGTTTTGGAGGGGTTGATTTTGTTTGTGGTGTTGAGCTTCTTGTACAATAAAGAAAAGCTTGAAGGTAAGCTTTTAGGGGTAGCATTGATGTGGTTTGGAGGAGCTAGGTTTTTAGTTGAGTTTTTTAGAGAACCTGACTCGCACTTGGGACTAGTTCTTGGCCTAAGTAGAGGTCAATTTTTAAGCTTTGGATTGATATTAATTGGCTTAGTAATTGTTGTTTTAAGATTCAGACAAGAAAGCGCTAGTGACATAAGCTAGGGTTGCTTCGACTTTTTGGGTAAGTGCCGCGATCTCCTCTGAGTTGGCTGATTCTGTCTGGATGAGTGAGTTTTGGAAGTAGACAGATTTGATTTGGCTATCTTCAAAATTGAAAGTATGGTTATGGAGTTTTGTCTCGTTTGATTCCATGGAGTGAGTTTCCAATTTTGCTTTTACAGGTTTTCCTTTTTCAAAAAAGATGTGCGTAATTTCTTTTTCGGCAAAATTTGGTTGGTAAGTAACTATTGCCTTTTGGAGGTTCTCTATGGTTGGCTCATCCTGATAGTGGAAATCTACTACTGTTCCTGCTTCTTTATCGTGAAATTTTAGGCTTTTGTCTGACTCAAAACTTTGATTTAAATCCTGAACTGATTTTGTTGTATTGGCGTACTTTGTAGTAAGGGTTGCTTGATTATTCCAGCTTATGCATCCGGCCAAGAGTGGGATAGTTAGTAAGATTAGTGATTTTTTCATATGCTTTGAGCTATTTTAAATATATTAACAGATTTATTTAAGAGATTTCTTAAAAAGATTGCATGTCAATTGTTGACATATTCAAGATTTAGACTTAGGTTTGTGAAAAAATGTTTATACCAGGTATTAATCAATTCGTTGGACAGAAAGAAAATAGTTTTGATTTTTCGGATTACCAACAGAAACTAGATGAGCTAATGGCTTTTTCTCATAATGCTTCTGAAATTAAAGTAGAAATGAGGAAATATAATGATGAAATTATTGGCTTATTGGATGGTGCAGTTTTGCCTTTTGAGATTGCCAAGAATTTTAATTTTATTCCTGAAGAAGTTATTTCTAATGTTAGAGAAGTTAATTGGGTTTTAGATCGTAGGATCCATTTAGAATGGTTATATGAATTCTTATGCTCGCTTGATGGTTCAGAAAAAATAGTTTTATGGCATTTGATTTTTTCTGAAGAATTTTTGGATATTTTGGGTGCTCCTAAAGATAAAAAACTTAAATTACATGTGGTTTCACATGGTAGTTTGAGAAATAGAATAATGAATTGTGAGTTTTTAGATGAAGTAGGAAGAGATGGGAGTTTGGATAATTTTAGATTTGGTTAATTTAAGGGATGTATAATTTGTGATATTATTTGAGCAAATTAATTCTTTTATATGGCTAAAGTTAAAACGGAATTTGTATGTGTTAGTTGTCAAGCAACACATTTGAAATGGTCTGGGCAATGCTCTGAGTGTAAAGAATGGCATACCCTAGAGGAAAGAGAAAAGGTTAAAAAGACTAGTGGGGGTATTGCTTCTAACTCAAACATAAGGGGTATATCGCCTCGAACTCTAGCTGAAGCAAGAGAGATTTCATACAAAAGGATACCTACAAATATCCGTGAGATTGATAGAGTGCTAGGAGGAGGTGTTGTGCCTGGAGCTTTGATGTTACTTGGGGGTGAACCAGGGATTGGTAAATCGACTTTAACTCTGCAAGTGTTGGATAAACTAAATCTTGCAAACATGGTGTATGTAGCTGGAGAAGAGTCTATGGAGCAAATTAAGATAAGAGCTGATAGAATGGACTGTACTCTGGATGGATTACAGTTTATTGAATCTAATATTTTGGAAGAGGTTTTGATGTGTTTGGAAGACATTGAAAAAAACTCAGAACGAGTTGGTTTTTTGGTAATTGATTCGATTCAGACTATTAAAACTGCCAGTTCGAATAGTTTTGCAGGAAGTACTTCAAATATACGCCATGTAACAGAAGCTATACTAAACTGGGCTAAATCAAGAGGAGTTCCGGTTTTGATAATTGGCCATGTGACTAAGGATGGTGAGCTTGCTGGACCTAAGGTTCTAGAGCATTTGGTTGATACAGTTTTGTATATTGAAGGAGATAGAGTAGCTAGGTATCGTTTTTTGAAATCAGTAAAAAATCGTTTTGGTTCTACTGAAGAGGTTGGGTTGTTTCACATGGAATCGAATGGATTAAGACAAGTTGAGGATCCAGCGAAGGAGTTTCTGGAAGAAAGATCCAAGGAATTGATTGGGTCTAGTTTGACTTGCACAATGGAGGGTAATAGACCTTTTATAGTTGAGGTTCAGGCTTTGACAGCTCCGAGTAGTTTTGGGTATCCTAAGAGATCTTCAGTTGGATTTGATACGAATAGACTGTCGATGATAATTGCGGTGCTTCAGAAGTATTATGGAGTTGATTTGTCTCAGCAGGACGTGTTTGTGAATATCTCTGGCGGATTTAAGATAAAAGATACTGCTGCAGACCTTGCTGTGATGAATAGCTTGATAAACTCATACAAGAAGAGACCTCAGAAACTAAACAATGTTTTTATAGGTGAAGTAAGTTTGACAGGTGAGACTCGTAAGTGTAGCTACTTTGATCAGAGATCTTTAGAAGTGCAAAGGCTAGGTTTTAAACTTGCTACTAAGTTATAAGGTCGTCGTGGCCTGCTGCTTCGGTAAGGGCAGCAACGTTTTCTTTGGTAAAGAATCCTTGAAAATCATCACATCTTTGAATGTATTCAGTTATGAGCAAACTATATTTTGATGGTTTTGAGAAAATTTGCTTAAGACCTTCTGCACAGCTTCCGATTACATGTTGGAGGAATTCTGCTTCACATTTTTGGAGTTGAGTCACAACGAAATCAACATTTTTTATGTCATCTTTTTCATCTCCAATGTAACCATCTCTTACTGCATAGGCTATGTGATGAAGTCTTCGGCCATAGTTTCTGACGAAATTTTCGGTTGGCGATGGGAGTTTTGTGATGTGATTTATGTAATAAGGTGTGTTGTTGGCTGTGAACACTTTAGCTGGCGAGATTGATTCTGGGAGTGAATTTGTGTTTCGGCAAATATTTGTAGAGGAGTTTTGGTCTCCAATATTGTAGGCTCCCCAGAAATAGTAATTGGTTAAAGTTAGGTATTCTAAGATGGCGTGTTCCCTATCGTGTGAGTAGACTCTGGTTGCGAAGTGGTCGATTGGTAATACATACTGGTCTATTTGATACTTGTGTTGAAGCTGTTTGGATTTATGAAATTGATTCACGGTTTTTTCTGCAAACACATAAGGTTTTGCATTGTCTGGAAAAATACTTACTCCTTCTTGGATATAACCGAGTTTGTTCCATGTAAATGGGGAGGCTTCGGTCCAAAGAACGTTTGTGTGATCATATTGTGGTTCAAAGTATACTTCTTGGTCTAAAAGTTTTTGTTGAAGCTCTTGGAGATCATGTACTTGATAAACTTCACCTAAGTAACGAGTGTGGGATTTTGTTTTGCCAACTTTAGATAAGTTGTTAAGGTGATAGCTTTCTGTGGTTTGATCTATGTCTGAATTATGTGGTTCACGAATGATATATAAAGGGTTTTGGTCTGTAACTTTTAATACGTGAAATTTGTAATTTTCTAAAAGGTATGAGTTTTGGTACTGGAATGGAGTCATCAGAATTAGCTCGCTTATGTATTGTTCTGCTGTTCCAGGATCTACTTGAATATGAAAACTGTGGATTTTTTGAATGTTTTGAGTGAGTCCACTTTTGTCTCTATGTTTGTATATTTTGTGTAGTGTTTCGTTGAAAAATTCTGAGTTTTTTTTGTCGCCTATTGGTTGGATTTGGTGGTAGTTCATGTTTTGAAATTATTTATCTAATCTTAACAAGAATTTGAAGTAATTTACATGTTGATGAGACTTGACATATTGCGAAATGATTATTATGATGCTGTATATTAAAATTCAAGAATGACTGAGAAAGATATCGACAGATTACTTAGAAATATGAGTATCGAAGATGATGATTTTAGTAGTTTAGATGATGAATCTAGTTATTCTGATATCGTAAGTCAAATGGGTATTAATCCATCTGTGCTTAGAGTTTTGGACTCTAGTAGTTCACTTGAGGATCATGAAAGGTTATGCCATGAGCTGGAGAAATTAGAATTGTATTCTGAAAATAGATTAGCTCACCCATACTTAAATGCTCCAATGAGTAAGTATAGAGAACTTTATGACAGCATAAATATTAGCTCTAATAGGCCTTTGAGTATGGCTACTATGAAGCAACTTGAGGAGAAAATTATTACCGAGACTAGAGAGGAACAAGAATTAGAAGAGCCGATCCACTCAAAGTTTTATATGATTGGGGCAAAAAACTTGTATGAAAGGTATGGAATTGTAGCAGATGATGATATTGCTGAAAAAGTTATTGCGGCCATTGTTGAACAAGACAACTATACATTAGACAAACTGAATAGAGGGCAGACTAGGAAGTATGTAGAGATTTTCGTTGAGCTTACTGATAGTGTTAGATTAGGACTTGAATATAGCACTAATGAAAGGAGGGACTTAATTGAAAAAAATAAGCAAATAAGTGAAAGGCTAGGTCTTAGAGCTGATGAAGAGCTTGGTGATTTGTTTAAAGCCACTTATATCTTAAATGATTGGTTGAACTCATTGGAAGATACTTTGGATCACTTTCAGACTTCTGAGATTTTTAATGATTTTATTGGTAGAGCCCTTACACAAGCTGAGACTAGGTTTATTATCAACCTTTTATTTGATAAGCCTAAGGCAAATAAGTTTGAGTTTTTGAATGATTCTGAGCTACATGAAACAATGCTGGAGGATAATGAAAGGAACCGAAATATGTTGGCGGATGCAATTTTAGGGTTAGCTAATAACTTTAGATACCTTGAAGATGAAACTTTAAGCTTTGAAGAAGGTTACGCAAATATGTTTGATAAGTTTGATAAGAAGATAACTATCTTAAGTGGTAACTTTAAGCTGGATATTGCTCGAGCTGTGAATGGAGAACTTTTAGTTGAGCTAAGGGAGTTTTTGGAATCTAAGAAAATCATTGAGAGTTTTTGCGATTGGAACAATGTTTCAGTTTGTTCTTATATTTTACGTCATATGATGGCTCAAACACAGCTACCTGAATACTATGGATCTGAAGATAGGATTAGAGAAATAGATTCAGAGATAGAAAGGAGACTAAGCTCTAATGTGGAAACTCAGATGATCGAAGTAAAAACTAATGATAACAATAGAGTATATCTGTCTAAAATAAGGCATAATGGCCATACGAACCCAGTGGTACTTGAATTTGGTCAGCCTAAGACCAAGTACTCAGCAGTAGAGAAAATCTTGAGGGGTAGCGATAGAGTTGATGATACCTTTAGGTGTAGAGTTGGAATACCATATGAGATTGAGATTGCTCAAGATAACGCGCAGTTGAAACAGTTTTGTTTAGGAATGACTCATGTTTTGGTAAAAAAACTTGGGGCTTCACTAGTGAAGATTAGAAAAGTTAAGACTTCTTTGCTGAATGATGAACCACATTTGAATAAATTTTCTAAGAATATTAGGACTTTTAAATATATTGTGGATCTTGATGTTGATGGTGAAACAGTACCATTAGAAATTATGATGATACTTTTTTATCCAGAAGATCACTCTTCATATAAAGCTAGACAATGTGAAAATACCAGAAATAAACTTGGACTGCTTCCTGCAGAAGCTGAGATTAAAAAAGCTATTGAGTACTTAAGCTGGAAATATGCTTTTGAGGGTGAGATTTCAGAGATTGACATACTGAGGTTTAACTCAATTGTAGCAACTATTGTAAATGAAGATAGCGAAGTTGTGTTAGAGGATCAAAGTGTATGTGATGCATTGAAAAATCTATGTCGAAAGTTTTCTAATAAGTTTATGGAAGAGCAGTACCAGACTGCAATTATTAGGGAAATCCTTCTTAACTCTGCTCTAAATGAAAGGAAAAGGCTGATTGAAGAAATAGATGAAATGAAGAATATGTATATCGAAACCTCATGTGAATTTGAGCCTGGGCATATAGAGACAGTTTTGAGTATCCATAACTCTACCGCCCTATACAATGTTAATTTATCAGTTCAGGATAGGACTGATTTGGAGACATTTGCGTGTGTTTTAAGTATCCACTCTAGGATAGATTCGAGAGATAAGAGGGTTCGTTTGTTTGACCTCTTAGATCTTGTGGTGGGAGGTAAGGAGAGTCAGTCTCAATAAGTAGATGTTCTGGCGGGCAGTTTTGATAGATTTCTTTTAGTACTTGGTTTTTTGGATAAGTAATAAGTAGAGAAAAGGATGTTTTGTAGCCATGTGACCAGATTTCTTTAGCTTGGTCTAATGAACCTGTAAAACAATGGAATATAGCTTTGGGGTATTGCGCTTTTTTTAGAATATCCCAACAATCTGCCCAGCAATCATCTAGCTCTCTTAGATGAAGGATGATAGGAAGGTCTAATTCTTTGGCTAGTTTGGCGTGATTTAAGAGTGATTCTTTTTGGACGCTTTTTGAAAGTTTGTTTTTGAAATAATCTAGTCCAGTTTCCCCTATTCCTATAAAGGAATCTTTGTATTGATGGGCTTGATCGTAGATTGGTTGGAAGTCTTGATCGGCATTGTATGGGTGGTTTCCGATAGTTGGGTAAATGTAGTCTGAGTTAGCTTTATGAATCTCAAGGGCTTGTTGAGATGTTTTATGATCAATTCCGACACAGACAACTCCTCTTAGTCCAATTTGCTTAGCTCTTTGTATAAATGGATCTAAATCTTTAAATTCTGGATACTGGATGTGAGCGTGTGAGTCGAAAAAAACATCTGATTTTTTAGTTGGTGACTTTTGAAACTTGAAAATCTCTGGGACAGATGGAGAATTAGACATTTTTGTGATAAATTAGGAAAAATAATTAGTTGTAGTATGGTTGATATAAACCTGGATATCAAGTTTGTTGTGGTGGATGACGATATTGATTGGATTCGAATGCACCGTGAATTAATCAGAGATAAATATCCAGAAAATAAAATTTATGAATTTATAAATGGTTTCGAAGCTTGTAGTTTTTTGGAAGCTAAAGCTTTGGGGAGCTTTGAACCTTCTGAGTGGGTTGTAATTTCTGACTTTAATATGCCCATAAGGAATGGTGATGAAGTCATGAAAGTATGTGAAAAAAATGATATATCAAAAAGATGTATTGTTTCATCAGCCAACCCAGAAAAGCTTAAACAACTAATGAGCGGGGCTCATGTTTTTAAGAAAAAGATTGAAAATGCTGAACTTAAGAACTGGTTACTCAGTCTTTGATGCTTCAGCAAGGAGCTTAGCTTGTTCTTCAACTTGGATTGCCTCGATTATCTCTTGGAGGTTTCCATCTAGGATTGATGGAAGGTTGTTCCATGATTGCTTAATACGATGATCAGTTACTCTATCTTGTGGGAAGTTGTAGGTTCTAATTTTTTCTGACCTATCACCTGACCCAATACTTGATTGTCTAGCGGCACCTAATTCTTTCATACGCTTTGCCTCCTCAAGGTCGAAAAGACGTGATTTAAGAATAGCCATGGCTTTGTCTTTGTTTTTATGTTGGGATTTTTCATCCTGACAAGAAACAGTTATACCGGTTGGCTCATGGGTTATACGAATTGCGGAGTCAGTAGTATTAACAGATTGTCCACCTGGTCCACTAGAGCGGAATACGTCGATACGTAAGTCGTTTGGATCAAGGTTGATATCTATGTCATCAACCTCAGGTAAAACTACTACAGAAGCAGCTGATGTGTGAATTCTACCTTGTGACTCTGTTACTGGAACTCTTTGAACTCTGTGGACACCACTTTCAAACTTAAAGGTTCCATATGGTTTTGGACCAGACATTTGAATGATCATTTCTTTTACTCCTCCTGTATCATTGTCACTTTGACTAAGGATCTCTGAGGTGAAACCATTTTGTTCACCATATCTCATGTACATTCTAGCTAGCTCACCAGCAAAAAGTGAGGCTTCGTCTCCACCTGCACCGGCTCTTACTTCGATGATACAATTTTTGTAATCTTTTGGATCTTTTGGAATTAGAGCTTTTTTGAGCTCTTCTTCTAGTTTTTCTATTTTTTGAGTTGAAGATTCGATTTCGGATTGATAAAACTCTTTCATGTCTGCGTCAGATTCGTTTTGCAGCATTTGTTCGGCGTCTTTGCGGTTCTTGGATGATGCTTTGTATTTTTGGAAAGCTTCAACAACTGGTTCTAGCTCGCTCCTTCGGACCATTAGATTTTTGTACTTATTTTGATCACTGACTACATCAGGGTTCATTAGTTCTTGGTCGATTTCTTTAAGTTCATCGACTAGGGTTTGTAGTTTTGATTCAAGTTCCATGTTTTGTGATTAAGAAGATTCTGGGTATTTGGTTTAAGTCATCGAAAAACTCGAATGAGCAACCTTTAAAATTTTGTTGCAATAGTAACTCAAGTGCTGGTTTTTGTCCAAAGCCAAATTCGCCTATCAGATGATGAAACTGAATGTTTTTTTGCTGGATTTGCTTAAAAATTTCCTGGAAGGCTCCAAGTCCCTTCTGATCTGCGAAAAGAGCTTGGTGTGGCTCATACTTCTTTGTTTCGGGGCTAACTAGATTGGTATTGTTTTTTTCAATGTATGGTGGGTTTGTTACAATGAGATCAAAACTTGTCTTTGGTGCTACTTTTGATAGGTAGTCTGATTTTAAGAAATTAATTTTGGCGTTATGATGTTTGGCATTTTTCCGAGCAACAATTAGAGCTTTTGATGAAATATCAATAGCGGTTAGACTAGCTTTGGGGAATTCTTTTTTGAGAGTAACTGCAAGGCACCCTGAGCCTGTACCAATATCTAAAATAGACTTGGGATTTTTTTCTATAGATAATGCTTTGTTTACAATTTGTTCGGTTTCTGGTCTTGGGATAAGGGTATTCTTGTTTACATAAAATTCTCTTCCATAGAATTCTTTTGAATTTGTTATGTACGCAATCGGCTTACCATTGAGTCTTTGCTTGGTATAATGTTTGAGTTTTACCTTTTGGAGGAATGATAGTCTTGGTTTGTAGTTACACATAAAAAGATCCTCCTTGGAAAGTTGGGTTACTTTTTGAAGGAGGATAATATGGTCGAGTTTGGATAGAGCTTTATTCAAGATAGACTAGTAAAGTTGTCTTTTGGCTTTTTTAGCTCTGTAGTACTCTCTCATGATTGCAGCTTGTCTTTGGTACCTTTTAGTAGGATTTTTTTGGTGAAATTGGTTTTCTTTTGCGTCTTGAATCTTGTGACTTCTTTGCAGAAGTTTTTTGAATCTTGATAGCATTCTTTCGAAACTTTCTTTCGGATCTCTTTTAACGTGAACTAATGTCATTGCTAATAATTAATATTTTGGTGGTATTATAGGAATTTATTTGTTTTTTTCAAGGTTTTCTTAGAAGTCTAGATTTTTAACTTCTTTGGCTCTACTTTGTACAAATTTCTTTCTTGGTTGAACATCACTTCCCATAAGTGTTTCAAAAACACTGTCAGCTCTTTCAGCATCTTCAATGCTTACTTTGAACATTGATCTTGTTTCAGGGTCCATAGTTGTCTCCCATAACTGATCTGGATTCATTTCCCCTAGACCCTTATACCTTTGTGTTTTTGGTTCTGAATCTCCGAAGTGCTCTTGAATAATTTTTTCTTTTTCAGCATCTGAGAAGGCATAGAACTCTTTTTTACCTTTCCATATTTTGAATAATGGTGGATTGGCAAGGTAGATGTGACCATGTTCAATCAGAGGTCTAAAGTATCTGAAGAATAAAGTTAGTAGAAGAGTGGCGATATGAGCCCCATCTACATCGGCATCCGTCATGATTACAACTTTGTGATACCTAAGTTTTTCAAGATTGAATGACTCTCCAATTCCAACTCCAAGTGCGGTAATGATTGCTTTGATCTCTTCGTTAGCAACAATACGATCAAGTCTAGCTTGCTCAACATTAAGGATCTTACCTCTTAGTGGAAGGATAGCTTGGGTTTCTCTATCTCTTCCTTGCTTGGCTGACCCACCTGCAGAGTCTCCCTCTACTAAGTAAACTTCACAGTCCTCGGCTTTTTTAGAGGCACAATCGGCTAGTTTACCTGGAAGAGCCATTCCTTCAAGGGCTCCTTTTCTTACAATTGCCTCTCGGGCTGCTCTTGCGGCTTTTCTTGCTCTTGCGGCTAAGGCTCCTTTTCCAATAATGGCTTTAGCATCTTTTGGATTTTCTTGGAGGTAGTAATCTAATTCTTCAGAGAAAACTCTTTCTACTACTGATCTTACTTCTGGATTAGATAGTTTGGACTTGGTTTGTCCTTCAAACTGAGGGTCTGGTATCTTCACAGAAACTACTGCTGTAAGACCTTCCCTTACATCGTCAGAGCTAAGATTCTCATCTTTTTCCTTCAGGAGTCCGTTATCTCTGGCATACGTGTTTACTGTTCTAGTAAGTGCAGCTTTGAATCCAGTTAAATGAGTTCCACCTTCGGGATTTGAGATGTTGTTGGCGAAAGTGAAAATATGTTCTTGGTATGAGGTACTGTACTGGAGAGATATTTCTACTTGTACGTCGTCTAATTCTTTTTCGGTATAGAATACTTTTGAGATTGATTCTTTATCTTTATTGATATGTAGGACGTAAGAGCTTACACCTCCTTCAAAGTAAAACTTAGCTCTTTGACCATCTCTTTCATCAGTAATGGTGATTGTTACACCTTTGGTCAGGTAAGCTTGCTGTCTTAATCTGTTAACTATTGTCTTGAAATCGAACTTAGTAGTTTCAAATATTTTATCGTCTGGAGTGAAGGTTATCTTAGTACCTGTATCTTTAGCTTCTCCAATTACCTCGATATCATTAAGGATTTTACCTTCTGAGTATTTTTGTTGGTGAAGTTTTCCATCTCTTTTTACTTGTGCGATAAGGCTTGTAGATAAAGCATTTACTACCGAAACACCTACACCATGTAGACCACCTGAAACTTTATATCCACCGTCACCGAATTTACCTCCGGCATGAAGGACAGTAAGAACTGTTTCGAGTGCTGATTTTCCAGTTTTCTTTACTGTATCAACTGGAATACCACGACCATCATCCTCTACTGAAAGTGATCCATCTTTGTGGATAACTACATCAACTTGAGTACAATGACCTGCAAGAGCTTCATCGATAGAATTATCTACGATCTCCCAAATCATATGATGAAGACCAGCTACATCGGTTGTACCGATATACATCCCTGGCCTTTTTCTAACTGCAGCTAACCCCTCTAATACGGTAATATTCTGGGCAGAATAACTTTGAGTAACTTTATTTTTGTCGTTCATGAAAGGACTTTATATTTTTGTCCCGCCTAGTATAGCACTATTAGAACGATTGCAAAAATTTATCTCTTTACTGATCTATTTCATTAAGTTGAAGTCTGTATGTGTCTTGTAGGTCTTCTGGAAGGGTTTCAATAATTGTAAAACTTATATTCTTAGCCTTTTCAATTTCAATATCTCCGGATTGAGCACGGTTAATTACTTCTTGAATGAAAGTTATTTTTCTGGCTTCAAATTGATTTATAAGATCCTGGTCATCTGTTTCTGACATTATTTCTTGAACCACCTGTTCTCTTGCTCTAAAAAGTGTTGAGGTTAGTGACTGGGGATATGTATCAATAATATTATCCATAACTACGACTAAATTGATCTTGTCGCTGGTTTGGATTTCTTTTAAACCTGATGAAGAGATGACTTTTAATAAAACTTGCTCAGATCTAACTGATATATCTGGTTTAGAATTATCATATCCATAATTTATGTCTTCCAATAAAGATAAGGAAAGTTTCAAGGCAGTGACACTATCTAACGAATTACTGAAAGTGTCTGCTAAAAAAATCTTCAAGGAGTTGTATTTTGAAAGTGGGTTTAAACCAGAGATTAGCTGAAGGTTCATGTTCGCTGTTTCTCGGAAGAGAGATTGGCCCGTTGGATCTTCAGTGATAGCTGCAGAATATATCTGACGGGCTTCTGCTAAAGTTTGACTTAGATTTTCTGTGTTGTTGGCTTTTATTAGTTGCTTAGCGTCTTCTAGCTTTTTGTAGAAAGGATAAACAATAAGGAAATTTTCTTTTCTTTGATTAAAATTTAGTGGGCTTAATGAGGCTTGGATTGGATTTGAGTTGGTTGCTTTTAATGTTTTACCTTTGAATGTAAGTGTGAATAGTTCTCCTTCTAGTACGCTTTGATCTATGTTGTAAAATTGGGAGAATCTAAAATCGTCAGTGAAATTGTTGCTTGAAAGTGAGCTTACCTCTACTGAGTTTGGATCAAGAAATGAACCAAAATTTACTTCTTGGTATCTATGGATTAGTAAGGTGCTCTGAAGGCTACCGTTACTACCGTAAACTCCAAGCACAAATGAACCTTGGATCGATCCTATGGTTGTGTTGTTTTCACTTTTGGAAAGGTAGTAGATTCCGTTTGTGAAAGGTTTCAAGAATACATTTCCGACTTGAATTGTTTGGATGCTTTGAGAGGTTTGCCTGGCATCAAGAATTAGCTGACCTGACTCTAGCTTGGTATGAAGCCTTTGGTCGTCGTTTCTAGCAATAAGAGTAGAAAGTTCTGTGTCTTGGCTGAGGACATACCTTGTGTCTTTAAAAGAGTTTATGACCGATAGATTGTTGTTGGCTTTTAGGCTGGTTGGGAAATTGAAAATAAAATTTGAACTTGGTTGAGCTGGCTCGGAATCTTTGAATGTTAGAGTAAAATCTGATGGTTGAGACTCGATCTTAAAAATATAATCTGGTTCGGATTGAACTGTGTTAGCAAAGCTTGATTCGACTAAGAGACTAACTATAAGAAACACTAGACATAAGGCTCCAGTTAGAATTGGTTTTATTGGGTTTCTATCCTTGGTGTACAAAGCATAATATTAAATCTTATCATTATACAATAATTGATTAGGTTTTACAATTAGTTGGCTATATAATTGGCATGATTTAATTGGTAAGAATGTTTAAAAGAAAATTATTAGTTTCAGCAATGGTAGGAGTGTATTTATCTTCAATCGGGGGCCTTTCAGCAGCTGCTTATAGTGATATAAATAATCTAGATAAGGATTTTGAAGCCATTAGCTACGTTGAGAGTTTAGGGCTTTTTGGAAATGATGAGTTTATGCCTGATAAAGTTATGACTAAGGGTGAGCTCTTTGAAATGCTTTTGAGAGCAGATGGATATGATATCAATACGCCAAATTCAATAGAACTAGACCTGCAAGATCTTGGGCCTGAATATGAACCTTACTTTGAGCGGATGTATGATTTAGGTGTGTTTGATTATCAAGTTGGTGACATCTTGTCGAATCAAGAAGTTAAACTTAAAAATTGGAATGCATTGAGATATTTCTTTAGATACAAGGGTGTACCAGTTCAGAAAGTTCTAACTGATAGCTCTTATCTGGAGTCTCAAATAGATAATATTTACTATAAATCTGTTTATGCTCCGTTTGTAGATCGTGGGCTTAAGCTTGGTATAATTGAGGCTGAGAATAGAAGATATGACACCTTTGGTTTCTTTACTAGAAGGGATTTTGCTAAACTTGTATATAGGTTTGCGATAGTAGATGCTGCTGTTGGAGCAGACAAGGAGGTAGTTATAAATGTGGAGCAAGGTTCAAATGTTAACTCAAGCTTAGCTAGAGTAGAGCAATTCAAGATACTTGAAGATGTATGGTTGAGAGCTAATAGTGACTTTTTGTACGCGGATGATGTGAAAAAAGATCAACTTTTATATGGTGCAATTGATGGTCTAGTTGAAGCTTTGGATGATCCATACACTACTTTTCAAATACCGACTGAGGCTAGAGCTCTAGAGAATACACTGAGTGATAGTTATGAAGGTATTGGGGCATCATTGCATTTTGAAAATGGTCAAGTGATTGTTGTATCCCCTATTTTAAATTCTCCTGCGGAAAAAGCTGGGATCAAGTCTGGAGATATCATTACGAGAGTAGATGGTCAAAGTCTTGAAGGTATGAATTTAGATGAGGCTATCAGCTTGATTAAGGGTGAGGCTGGAACCTCTGTTCAGATTACTGTTTTAAGAGACGGTCGTGAATTGAACTTTAATATTGTAAGAGCAATGGTGAAAGTTGAATTTGTTACGGCTGAACAGACGCTTGATAACATATTGATTTTGAAAATTAATACTTTTGGGTCTGGTTTAGCAAATAGCATTGAGTCTGTGCTTGATAGTATCGATACTGAAGATCTGAATGGAATAATTTTAGACCTTAGAAATAATCCAGGTGGCTTCGTGAATGAGGCTGTTGATGTGGCTGATTTGTTTGTTGGACCAAGTGCTGATGTAGTTCAAGTAAACTACAATAATAGATCTTCTCAGACTTTGAGAACTGACTCCTCTGCTAAAGTTAGTGGGATTCCAATGGGAATACTTATAAATGAAGGAAGTGCATCAGCTTCAGAGATTTTGACTGGGACTTTGGATTATCATTTAGATGCTGTTGTGGTTGGAAAAAAGAGTTTTGGGAAAGGTACTGTACAAGAATTAGTGAATTATACTGATAAGTCATCTCTAAAAATTACAGTTGCAGAATGGATGGTTCCTTCTGATTTAGGATTCAGAACAATCGATAAAGTTGGGATAAGACCTGATTTTGAGGTTGAGATCACTGATGAAGATATTGCATCTGGGAATGATGCTCAGTTAAATAAAGCTATATTTGAGGTAAGAAATTAATTCTTGATAAGATCTTTAGGATTTGTGGTAATGATCTTGTCCTCGTTGTAGGAAGCTATAACTTGGATGGCTACGTGCTTATTACCTGCAAAGAATAATCCCTGACCTACTGCTGAATTAAGTAGTAGGTATTTTTCTCCTTCAGTTAGATTGAATACATCTGTTAGAACTTCTGCAGCGGTTGGTGCCTGCTTGAGTAGAAGTTGCATAGATGAATTGGTAATAATTGGTTTACCATAGTTTGACTTTAAGAAGTCTTCTACATCTTGGGTAATAGTTGTGACTCCTAGGTAATATTTTCTGGCTCTTTTTACTAGTCCAAACATAAACTTGGCACTGTCTTCATGTTGCATCATTGTCCAAGCCTCATCTACAACAAGCATTCTTTGCTTAAGTTCGCTTCGAACTTTATTCCAAATGTAGTTAAGGATTATGTGCATGGCGATTGGTCTTAACGCATCTTCTAGATCTCTAATCGAGAAGACTACTAAACCAGAATCTAAATCGATGTTCGTTGGTTTATTGAAGATTCCTGAGAAGGTTCCTTCAGTATATTTTTTAACTCTTTGGACAAGGCTGTCGGCTCCTTGCATTCCTTCAAGTACTCTCTGGAAATCTTCCATGGTAGGCATCTCTTTATCTGATGGATCTACAAGGTCCATAGTGATTCCTTTTAGGGCGTAAGTGTCGTTGAGGGCTTTATCTATAATCCCCTCCTCTAGTGGAGTCATGCTTCCAAGCATAAGCTTCATAAGACCGTGAAGGTTGATGATACTTGATCTAAGCAGATCTCCAGGCTTAAGAACTTCATCCTTGAGTGGTTTAGGAAGGTCAAACGGGTTGATACGTCTATCTGAGTTTAGAGATACTTTCATGTAACTACCTCCTACTGTTTGTGATAGAGCTTCGTATTCGTTTTCTGGGTCGATAACTATTACGTCAGTTCCGAGCATTAGGTATCTAAGAATCTCTAACTTTACTGCATATGACTTACCAGAACCAGACTTGGCGAATACTACTGAATTGGCATTTTCTAATGAAAACCTATCAAATATTATAAGTGAATCGTTGTGTCGGTTTAGTCCGTAGAGAATCCCCTCGTTGGTTGTAAGAGATGACGAAGTAAATGGGAAAGTTGAACTCAATGGTGATGTGTTCATGTTGGTTGCTACTTCGAGTTCGTCGAGGGCTAAAGGAAGAGTTGAGTTGAAAGCTTGTTCCATTCTGAGACTGGCTCTTTTAGATAGAACTAGTTTTCCTCCAAGTAGACTTTCCATTTGCTTAACTAGCTTATCAAGTTTCTCTTTATCGTTAGCGTAAACAGTTACATATAAACCAAATTGGAAAAACTTTTCGATCCCTTTTTGGATATCGCGCCTAAGTCTTTCAGCATCAGCTAGCTGTGTTTCTAGTTTAGGATCTGAAACTAACCCTTTTTCGGCGTTAATACGTATACTTGATTGCATCTGAGCAACTTTTGTTCTTAAAACTTTAAGGATCCGTGCTGAGTCAGTTGGATATATAAATTGTGAAATATCCATGCTGGCATCGAAATTGATAATTGGTGATAACCAGTTTGTATCGATGAATCGTGGATATGAAAAAACATAAAAACTTCTAGAGAATTTCCCTGAGATGTTTAAATCGTTAACTTCAACTTTCATGCTAGAAGGTGCGATCAAATCTCTTAGACTTGTAATCCCCTGTTGATAAATTTTTTCTGCTTCACGTAATTCAGCTTTTTCTTTATCGGATAGCTTCAATGGAATTTCATCATACTTTTTGTCAGCATTCTCTGGCGTTTTCGGAGTATCTTGAGTAGGTTCCGTTTCCTTAGAAGCTGGCACTTTACCGTGTTTTTTTGCGTACTTGTCTCTAAGTGGCCCGAGGACTATGTCTACTAAAGACTTTTTGGTTTTTGGGGCTTGGCTCTTTTTATTTTCAACTTTTAAATCTACAACTGTTTTCTTTTCTTGTAGGTTTCTGTTTATTTCTTCTGATTGCTTTTTAAGTGAGGAATTTTGAATCTGATTTGCAGCTAAGGATTCATTTTTGGAGTCAGAATTTGGTTTTTTGTCTGGGAAATTGTCGGATACGAATTCTTGGAATTGTTGCTCGTTTTTTTTCTCTTCCATGTGTGACTTTATTTATTCTTATTATTATATCAGAAATAATACATTTTTGGAAGTTAGTGGTCGATGTTTTCTTGTAGACTTACAGAGCTTGACATATGGAGTTAAAACCTGATAATGATATCTTGTTTAATAAATAAGATGAATAGGTTAAAAAGATTTGAAAGAATTAAAGAAGAAAGAAGTAAAGATCTTAGATCTCATCGTGAAAATATTTTGAGTTTTTCTGCAAATATTAAATCTGCAAGAAAGATATGGGATATTAAAGATGAAGTTAAAAGGGATCTTATGGATGCAATTCTTTGTTTTGATTTTTACTACCTGGTAGAAGACCCTGAGTTCACTTTGTCTGCTGAGTTTTGGTCGAATGGAATAAGCGAAAACCATATAATTAATAAACTTAGAAAAGCTTGTGTTAGTAGAGTAAAGAGTAATGATTTATATAGAGAAAATATGAGGAATTTTTGGGGATATGAGCTGGGGTTATGTAATGACATGAGTATTTACAACATGGTGATTGCAGAAGCAGATGAAGTTGTTGATGAATATATAGGAGAAATCGATACTAAAACCAGGGCTTATGGTAGATTCTTTCAAAAAACTGAATTTTTGCTGGAGAATTTTGATGATCCAAACTTGTTTGAGTTGTACCTTAGAAGATCACCTTATTTAAATGGTGGAAGAATTAGTGATATGATTGACCATAATTTAATTGTTTCTGTTAGGAGACTTTGGAGTAATGATTAGGTTATAATTCTTGTCTTTGTAAAAGGCTTCCGGTGTGGTTGGGAGCTTTTTTTTGGAAATTGGATGTGGGACTGGTAAAATTGTCTGCGACAATAATTAATCTTTTTGAATGTCTGACGAAAACAATAAAGAGAATCTTTTTGATTCAGAAGAGCGTACTCGGGACATAATTAAGAATATTTCTGACCAAATGGAAGATAAGTATTTGGATTACGCCATGAGTGTGATCGTTTCGCGTGCACTTCCTGATGTAAGAGATGGTCTTAAGCCGGTTCATAGGCGTATTCTTTATGCAATGAAGGATATTGGTCTTACTTCTTCTGCGAGTTTTTCTAAGTCTGCGACCGTGGTCGGGGAAGTACTTGGTAAGTACCATCCGCATGGTGATAGTGCTGTGTATGACTCGATGGTTCGTATGGCTCAGGATTTCTCTATGAGATACATGCTCGTAAATGGGCAAGGTAACTTTGGGTCTATTGATGGAGATAATGCCGCTGCGATGCGTTATACGGAAGCTAAAATGGAGTCGATTGCCGAGCTTATGCTTTCTGATATTGATAAGGATACTGTTGACTTTAAGCCAAACTACGATGGTAAACAAAAAGAACCAACAGTTCTACCAACTCGTTTACCACAGCTTCTATTGAATGGAGTGATGGGGATTGCTGTAGCTATGGCTACGTCTATTCCGCCTCATAATATTGGGGAGGTTTGTAAGTCTATGCTTCATCTAATGGAGAACCCAGAAGCATCTATTGATGACTTAATGCAGTTTTTGACTGGACCTGACTTCCCTACTGGTGGGATCATTTATGATAATGAAGCTATTAAGAAAATGTATGCCACTGGACGTGGTGGGATCACTGTTAGAGCTAAAACTGAGATTCAAGAAATTGGGCATGGTAAATCAGCGATAATTGTGACTGAGATTCCATACCAAGTGAATAAAGCTAGCTTGGTGCAGAAGATTGCACAGTTGGTTAGAGATAAGAAAGTGACTGATATTACAGATCTTAGGGATGAATCCAATCGTGAAGGGATAAGAGTTGTGATTGAGTTGAAAAGAGATGCTTATCCGAAGAAAGTTTTGAATAGTTTATTTAAAATGACGCCATTGCAAACTAGGTTCAACATGAACATGATTGCCTTGGTAGATGGGATTCAACCTAGACTTCTTAACCTGAAGCAGGTTCTTAACTATTTCATTGAACATAGAAAAGAGGTTGTGGAAAGAAGAACTAGATACGAGCTTAACAAAGCCGAAGCTAGAGCGCATATCTTGGAAGGGTTGAAGATAGCTCTAGATAATATCGATGAGGTGATTGCTACGATTAGAGCTTCTGAAACCAAAGAAATTGCCAAAGATGCTTTGATGGAGAAATTTAAGCTCTCTGAGCTTCAGGCCAAAGCTATCTTGGATATGAGGCTGCAAACTCTTGCTGGTCTTGAAAGAAAGAAAATTGAAGATGAACTAGCTGAATTGATGGCTACAATTGCTGACTTGAAAGATATCTTGGCAAAACCTGAAAGAATCATGACTATAATCAAGGAAGAAACTGAAGAGATTTTGGAAAAATATGCTGATGAAAGACGTACTAAAGTTGTACCTACTGGAATTGGGAAGATCAAAGCAATTGATACTGTCCCAAATGAACCAATGATTGTTACTTTGACTGAGAACAACTACATAAAAAGAATGCCACTTAACACTTTCAAAGCCCAAAATAGAGGTGGAAAAGGTGTGGCAGGACTCTCTATGAAGGATGATGATCAGGTGAAACTGGTTGAGTTTGCACATAATCATGATCATGTATTGTTCTTTACTAACTTTGGGAAAGTATTCTCTTTGAGATTGTTTGAGATCCCTCAAGCATCAAGAACTGCTAAAGGTACAAATATCGTAAATCTTTTGGAGCTTGGAAGAGATGAATACATTACTTCAGTTTTAACAGTTCACAAAAATCATGACTATGAAAATACATTCTTGATGATGTGTACTGAACATGGAACTGTTAAGAAAACTGAGTTTGAACAGTTCTCAAATGTAAGAAAATCTGGTTTGATTGCAATCAAACTGAAAGATGGAGATCATTTGAAATGGGTTAAACCAATTTCTGAAGGTAAAGAAGTTATGATTGTTACCAAAAAAGGTAAATCCATCAGGTTTGATCAAGATGATGTAAGACCAATGGGTAGAACTGCCCAAGGGGTTAGAGGTATCCGGATCAAAGAAGACGACAAAGTAGTAGAGATGGATGTACTATCGGGAGTTGAAGGAGAAAAACTGTTTGTTGTTATGGAAAATGGACTTGGTAAATCGTCTATGGTGAGTGACTATAGAACTCAAAACAGAGGTGGAAGTGGAGTAAAAACTGCTAACTTGAGTAAAAAGACTGGTGACATAGTTGGGGCAATGATCTTACAAGAAGGTTCTAAAGCAGATTTACTACTTCTATCCAAACTTGGTCAGGCTATCAGAATGAGTACGGAGAAAATCCCTACTCAAGGAAGGTCGACTAAGGGTGTTTACTTGATGAGAATGAAAGATAAAGATGATGCAGTAACTTCAATGTCAGTGCTTCCTGATAAAGAACAACTGGAAGAACAAACTCAAAAGCAAATGGAGACTTTGTTTGAAGAGGAAGAGAAAAAAGAGAAAGCTGCTAAATAGTAAATTTAGATATAAAGCCATGAACCACCTATGATTCAATAGGTGGTTTTTTGTTAGGTTTGACAGGAGCCTGAGTGCAATTATAATGCTTGCAGTTGATCTTTGAAATCACTAATAAGTATCTGTCTGGTATTTATTCTTTTTTGTATATTTTCTGATCTTCCTTGGAAGTGTCAGGTAATTCGATGGATTAAAAATCAGATATTCTGCTTATTAGTATTACTTACTAAACCTATGAGGTATTGAAATGTTTGCAGGAAACTGTGGATATCTTGATATCTCATGGGGAGGTATCATTGAGCTCTCGGGAGGATGTGTGAAGAACCGGAATTTTTTCTACGTTAAGTACCATCCACGTGGGAGGAACCCACGTGTTAATAAGCTGAGGAAGCCTTCTAAATCTGCTTTGAAAGAAGCAGCAGCCAAGAAGGCACGTAATGCAAAGACGAAACGTCGTCGTAAGGAAAGGAGGTACAGCAGTAAGTAAACTAGAGTTAGAATAACCTAGCCCCCGGATGGGGGCTTTTCTTATGGTTTAAACTTGCATATTTAGGGGAAATGTACTAAAAATGTTGTACTAGTAAATTAATAATACTTGATATGAAGTCAGGAATTCACCCAGAAGTTTACGATGTTGTATTTGTTGATGCATCAACTGGTGCACAATTCACGTCTACTTCTACGCATAAAACAGATGAGAAAATGGAAATTGATGGTAAAGAGTACTTTGTGATTAAAGTTGATGTAACTAGCGATAGTCATCCTTTCTACACTGGTAAACAAAACCTTATCGATACGGCTGGTAGAGTTGAGAAGTTTCAAGCTAAAATGGCTAAAGCTAAAGCACTGAAAGAAGAATCTTCTAAATAATTGGTTTGTTTGATTTTAAATTAGAAGGTCAAGCGAGTGATTCGAAAGCAAGAGCAGGAGTAGTTTCCACCCCTCGTGGAGAAATAGCTACTCCTGTTTTTATGCCTTGTGGGACTAAAGCGACAGTGAAGGGTTTGCATCCGAAAGAGTTGAAAGATATTGGTTGTCAGATTTTGCTTGGGAACACTTATCATTTGCATCTGAGGCCTGGGTCGGAGTTGGTTCGAGAGTTTGGTGGTTTGCATGAATTTATGCAATGGGACTTGCCTATTTTGACTGATTCTGGTGGATTTCAGGTTTTTTCTTTAAAGGAATATGCGAAAAAAGGAGGGATGAATAAATTGAAGTTGATGGATGATGGGGTTCAATTCTATTCTCACATTGATGGATCTAAGCATAAATTCACACCGCAAAGTACAATTGATATTCAGAGGAATCTTGGGTCGGACTTTATGATGGTTTTAGATGAGTGTGCTCCTGGAGATAGTACAGAAAGGTATGCTCGGAAAGCGATGAATCTGACTCATAAATGGGTTGTGGAGGCGATGGATTACTTTAAGGAACTTGGTGGTGAAGAGGTATTGAAGCAGACTTTAGTGCCGATTGTGCAAGGTGTTGTTTATCCTGAGCTTAGGAGAGAATCGGCTAGATTTATGAATAGTCTGGATACTTTTATGGTTGCTATTGGTGGCTTGAGTGTTGGAGAGTCGAAAGAGCACATGTATGGAATGGTTGATGTGGTTGTGCCAGAGATTGATGAGGATAAACCTAGATACTTGATGGGGGTTGGGTCTCCTGAGGATCTGGTAGAGAATGTGCATAGAGGAATAGATATGTTTGACTGTGTGCTTCCTACTCGCTTGGCTAGGCATGGTTGCTTTTGGGATGAGAATGGACGACATAACATCATGAATGCAAAATTTCAGGATGATAAGACTCCATTGAATAGTAAATGTAGTGTACTTGGGATTGATAAATTTACTCGAGGGTATATTAGGCATCTGATGAAGGAGAATGAAATGCTTGGGGCGAGACTTTTATCTTTGAATAATCTGTGGTTCTTGTTTGATCTTACTGAAAGGATGAGAAGGGCGATTATGGAGGATAGATTCTTGGAGTTTAGGGAGGATTTTTGGTCGAAGTGGGGGTAGTTTACAAAAGTTTAGATTAGGATATTATAATGTCCGTAAATTTAAAGTTTTGTATGATTAAAAGAATTTCTTTAGCATTGATGCTAAGTTTGTTTTTGCAATTAGGAGCAAGTGCACTTTCTCCGTTGCCTTATTTTCAATATACTGATTTGGACGGAGTTGATTATAGAAATGCGATAGTTTGGACACTTTCAAATGGGATTACTCAAGGGTATAACCCCACTGAATGGAAGCCTGAAGAATGTATAACTAGAGCTCAGCTCATTAAAATGATGGTTGAGTATAGGTTTGATGAAGATTCAACTTATTTGCTATCTAATTACCAATCTCCTTTCTCTGATGTGAATGGAACGGATTGGTTTGCTGAGTATGTTGGAATTGCTGAACAGCAAGGAATAGTTGAAGGATATAGTGATGGAACATTTAGACCTAATCAATGTGTTAATAGAGTTGAAGCTATGAAGGTGGCTGTGGAGACTCTTATGTATAGTGACATGATTGAGAATCAGTCTGCACCACTTTACTTTGATGATAAAACGATAGTTGATATGGTTGGGTATGAGTGGTATTCGGATTACGCTAAAACTTTGTTTGAAAATAGACTTGTTGGAACTACACATACTCAAACAGTTTCGAATGACTTAAGTGCTTCTAAACAGATACAGTTTCTCCCTGCTGAGAGTATGACACGTAAAGAAGTTGCTAAAATGATGTATGAAATTAACGTGTTTATTTCATCTCAAGTTCAAGGTGGTGACACCTATGAAAATACAGACTACGGCTTTGATCTTACTATTCCTGAGTCATGGGGTGAAATAACTGTTATTAATCCTAAAAGTGACATGGAAGGAGTTGTTGATACTTTCCAAATAGTTGCTGAAAATGGTGAATCTTTCACTATATATGTAGCTGATATTGATGTCTATAATGGAGCCCTATATAACGTTTCATTTAATTATATTACTGAGAATAATGAATATAAGTTTTATCTAAGCTGGCCAGGCGTATCAAGGGATGAAACTAACTTCATGGAAAAAAGAAAAATTGAGGCATCTAAGAGGTTTAAGGTTGAACTTAACTTTTCGCCTTACTCTTTATAAGTTCATTGAGAAGGAGACTCAGCTTTTGAAGTTGGGTCTTTTTTTGGGGAGTGGTATTTTGTTGTAAATTAAAAAAGAAATTATGAAAATTGCACTTGGGACTAAGAACTTAGCTAAGAAGAGAGCTGTGGAAGAGTGGGCTTCGCAGGAATTTGATAGATATGAAGTCGTAGGGGTTTCTGTTGAGTCTGGAGTTAGTGATATGCCTATGAGTGATGTTGAGTGTCTTGAAGGTGCTCTGAATAGGGCTATGAGGTCACTAAAATCCGTGGAAGGTGCAGAGCTTGGGATTGGAATGGAAGGTGGAGTGGAAGTTAAAGGTGGAACAATGTTTTTGTGTGGTTGGGTGGTGATTGTTGATAAAAATGGAAGCGTTGCGAGAAGTTGTAGTGGGCATGTTGAAGTGCCTCAGCAGATTCGTAAAGAAATAGAAGCTGGGAAAGAACTTGGGCCACTGCTTCATGAATTACATGATCGAGATGTAAGAAATAATGAAGGTGCTTGGGGTTTGTTTACAAATGGAAAGATTACGAGATCGGATGCTTTTAGGCATAGTTTGAGTTTAGCTTATGCTAAATTTGGGAATGATATGTATGAGTGATTGAAGGCATGAGTATGTATGTTTAGGCTGTTCACTATAACTTGACATATTCAACTTAACCAGTATGATAAACGAGCTCATTAAAAATGTTTATATTTTAGTCTGAGGTAGGCTCAGTGCTAAAATAAAACACTAAAATTGGAGGCCTGTATGGCTGTCTACATTGTTACAAAAGGTCATTCACATCTTCCAGTTGACGAAAGGAAGGAGGTTTTCAGAAGCCTCCAAAACTACCTTAGTGAAGAAGATTACTATGGTGTTGCTAATTGCTTAGAAGCAATCATAGTATCAGGTGGAGAAGTTTTGTCGGGGGATCCAGTCAACGGATATACGATTCGGGTTCCCCCAGAACCAGAGTATGGCTCATTTCCCGTATGACAACGAGCGCGACCAACTGGGCATTTGCTGAGTTGGTTTTCTTTTTATTTTGAATATTGTTGTGAGATTTAATTTTGTTTATGGAGAATTTTGAGAAAGAGGTATTGGAGGTTGTTCGGATTGAGATTGGGGAGAGGCAGTTCATATTTGAAGTGTTAGTTAACTTATGTTTATTGATTGGGTTAGGGGTTGTGCCTAGCTTGTTGTTTGCGAATCTTGTTGAGATGGAGGAAGTGGTTGAATATCAGGAATATGGTTGGTTCTTAGTAATGCTTTTGGTAGCTGTGTGTCTGTATGGGAAGAAAAGACTTACCGAATTTGAAGGGTTTTATGAATATGATGAAAGTGAGGAGAAGATTTGGGAGAGATCGTATGAATTGTTGGGAGAAGATAAGATTATGAAGATTATGGATGAAGTTAGGATGGGAATTAAAAAGAGTTAAGTTTGGTTAGGAGGTTGTTTTCTAGGTGGAGTTTTTTTGTGATAGAATTTGAGCAGATTTAATATGGGATATGATTGCTTATCTAGAGGGTGTGGTGAAGTTTGTGGAGGAAGACTCTATTATTCTTGGAGTGAATGGAATTGGTTATAGGGTTTATTTGATTCAAAGTGATTTGGTGGAATGTGCCGAGGAACAGAAGAAGGCCTTCTTTATTGAAAGTGTGATTCGAGAAGATGCATTTGATCTGTATGGGTTTGCTATTAAAAGTGGGCAGACTTTGTTTGTGAAATTGAGATCAGTTAAAGGAGTAGGATCAAAGACAGCTTTGTCAATACTGCAACTCGGTGTTGCGGAGGTTATGGATGCAATCAAAGCTCAGGACGTCAAATTTCTGAGTAAAGCCCATGGATTAGGGAAAAAAGGTGCTGAGAGGATTATCTTAGAATTGCAAAACACTCTTCCGTCAACATTGAATTTAAGCAGGAAACATTCCAATATTTCTGACAATATTATGACAGGCCTAATTGGACTTGGCTACACTCAAAAACAGGTTAAAGAAGTGCTTTCGAGTCTTCCAAAAAATGTGCAAAAAGAGGAAGATGTGGTGAAATTTTTTCTTCAAAATGTATAAATAGACGTCATTTCAGCATTGCGAAAAGGGGGCAGTTTTTTATAATGGTTACTGCAAATGAATTATAGTTTAACGAAAACAAAAATTATGAGTTATTCCGATAGTTTAGAACAAGTCTCAGACCTTATAAATGGCTTAATGATCGTATTATCTGAAAAAGAGAAGTATATTATTGAAAATAGATTTAGTTTAAATGACAACCCTAGACAAACACTTGAAAAGATTGGACAAAAATATAACGTAACAAGAGAGAGAATAAGGCAGATTGAGAAAAATGCACTCCGAAAATTAGAAAGAAATGTAAATAATACCGACCTGTTTTATGTCACTGATTTAGCAGTAAAGTTGATTGATAACTTTGGTGGTTTGGTTTCTGAAAGAAGAATGGTGGAAGAGATGAAAGTAAAAGGTGAATGTTTAAATACTGATGAAGAAAGTTTAAAGTTAACTATTGATCTAGAAAAAGAACTTGTAAGAGTACACAACACTATTCAATACAAACCGCATTGGAAGAAAAAAGGTATTAAGGGCGCCTACATTAAGAAGGTTTGTGCTGCTGGGTATAAATTACTGAAAAAGAGAAAAGAAGTTATGACTAAGGGTGAGGTTACTTCAGCGATTATTAATGAAGTTAAGATTGAGGGGTTTAGTCTTACTCCTGAGTTTGTTATTTCTGCTTTGGATTTAGACAGAAGACTTTTGGTTCTTGGTGATAAGTCGGTTGGGCTTTCTTCTTGGAGACATATAAATCCGAAAACACTTAGAGATAAGATTTTCTATGTAATGAGAGATATGGAAAAACCTATGCATTACGTTGAGATTGCTGAAAAGATCCAGAAGCTTCCTTTCGATGAGAAGAAGATCAATACTCAAGCGGTTCATAATGAGTTGATTAGATTTGATGGGTTTGTTTTGATTGGTAGAGGTATCTATGCACTATCAGAATGGGGTTATAAAGAAGGAACTGTTGCTGATGTTATTGAAAACATCTTAAAAGATGAGGCTCCACTTGGTAGAAATGAGATTGTAGCTCGTGTCTTAGAAAGGAGACAAGTTAAGAGAATTACAATTTTATTGAACTTGAAAAATAAACCTCAGTTTGAGAGGGTTGGGCAAGATAAGTATCAGCTGGCTGAATAGAGCTACTTGACATATAACTTATGTAAAATATAATTCTTGGGTAAGAGTTTTTCTTTCCAAGTAAGTGAAAACTGTTCATTGAGGTGAACCTATCGTGAAAGATGAAGTAGCAATTTTCTGTATGGTGGTGGCTATGCTTGAGGATAAAGTGCCACTTGAGATAATTGTTCAGATCGTTAAAGAGTTAAGGAGGTAAGAAGATAAGTTTACCGACAAGGCCACCTGGTAAAGGTGGTCTTTATTTTTGACTTGATTTTTGTAGGTTGCTCTGATTAAATACAAACACTGTTTATAACAGTTTGAAATATCAAATGCGCGATTAGCTCAGCTGGCTAGAGCATCTGGTTTACACCCAGGGGGTCGGGAGTTCGAATCTCTCATCGCGCACCACTCAAATTAGCACCAAGGATGGTGTTTTTAATTTAGCACAACACTTGACATACTCCACTTATAGCGCTTTAATAGGTTTGTATTCTTGTGACATGCATTGGTTATGATCATGAGAGTCGCGATCCTAAACATCATGGGGAGACATTGGTATGAAAGAACTAAACGTTCCAAAGGTCATGCGTACTGCGGCCTTACTAATTGTGGTATTGGTGTGCGCAATCATTACTCTGAGAGTTTTCCCAGAGTATAAGGCGTTCATCAAAACAGTATTATTAGTAACAATGGGAATTCTCAGTGCTTGGTTTTTGCTTTTAATTGCAAAATCTTTTGAGAATCAAACTGATTCTCAAGGATATAGTAAGCCTGATAACATGAACGAACCAAAGTCAGATAACTCACCAGTTATTGATATTGGTCCATTGGTTCATTTTGAAAAGACCAAAGGAACTAATGATGAATGATTGATGTGAAGGAAAAAGAAGCGAAAGCTTCTTTTTTTATTGTACAAATTTTATGTATAATAAGACTCAGTAATCATCAGTATGAAATTAGAAGGAGGAGTGGTACATGATATGTATGAGGCGCTTGAGGAGGCTTTGATTAGAAGTCCACTTGCTTTAAAAACTTGGGAAGACATCACTCCCCTAGCTCGGAATGAGTGGATTTGCTGGATGACAGATGCTAAAAAGGCTGAGACTCGTGAGAAGAGATTGCACTGGGGCATTGAAGAGCTTGCTAATGGAAAGAGGAGGCCATGTTGTTGGCCTGGGTGTAAGCACCGGTAGTTTGGATGACTTAATTTTGGATTGTATGTTTTTGTCGGTTTATGAAAATAAGATTGAAAAGAGAGTTGATAAGGTTTTGAGCAAAGTTAAACTTGGAAAATCGAATAGTAGGTATAGGGAGAGATTGGTGGATTTGTTTTTTGAGTTTCCGTTTGAGACGGCAATCTGGCTGGAATATAAGTACAAAGGTTATCGTTTTTTGAAGAAGTCAAAGCGAAGGAAAATGTATGAGGTGGCAGAGCTCATTGAAGAAGATTTTTTAGAATGGATGGAGAAGCACCCATACGATGCTGAGAAAGTGGAAATGACGGTACCTGAACGTCTGGTGAATGAGAAAGAAGAGCAGGATGTATGGAAACTGATGATGATAGGAGAGTTTTTGAAAGGAAGATATAAATACCGGGAATCTTCAGCTTTTTGGAAACTTTTCCCAGCAAGGTATGGAGAAGAAGGAATGAAGATGATTGGAGACTGTAATCAGATTGTGACATTCTATGTGGGGATGTTTGCTATTGTAGGAGATGTGGAGGATCTGGAGATAAGAGTCTTACCTAATCATGTTTGCTTGCATATTCATGGGTTGGATTATGAGGCGACTAACGGGACCTTTAAGGATTATAAGGATAAAGGTTATTTGGTGGATTGTGAGAATATATTAGCTATAAATCTTTTAGATATTACTGATCCATCTGAGAAAAAATGGGATGTATCAGAAGTAAATACTGCTAAAATGCAGGCTGTAGCTGCAATGTTTGAGGTGGAGGCAGAGATTGTCGAGAAAAACTTGATTGTTACTTACAAAAATATGGGGATTTTTTACATGAATTCAAGGAAATGGGATCAGGCTAGGAAACATTTTAGATTAGCTCAAGCTGAGGACTTAGAAAGGATGGCTTACCACAATGAGGTGGTTTGGTTGTTGGGTTTGAAGAAATATAAAAAAGCTATTCGTGTGGCTCATAAAGGTGGTTTGGAAGAAATTGAAGAGCAGGTTCGTCGAGAATATATAGTAGATCTGGCTAAAAAAAGGAACTGGAAGAAAGGGATGGCAGAGGCTCGCAAGCTTGGGGATAAAGAGTTGATCAAGTACGTATATGGGAAAGAGTTTGAGTATTTGTATGCCAAAGTTGACGATGTAGATACAGTCAAAGGAGCAAGGAAATATAAGAGTACTTATAAACGATTACTTTTTTTGGCTAAGAAGCTTGGCGATAAGAAGGCTGAGGAGAGTGTGAGGAGTATAATGAGGAAGATATAAGTTGTTGGTGTTGTTTGTTTAAAGATATTTAGTTTTTTGGTAGATTAGTATTAATGTTGATAATTTATTGCTATGAGGTTGAAAGATATGAGACTAGTTGAAATGAACGATAAGAAATTTGATTTTTTGATTGTGCTGGGGGCAACTGAGCAACATGGCCCTTTTATTCCTTTTGGTACTGATACTTATATTATTGACCACTTGGTAGAGCGACTAGAATCGATTGATCCTGACTTGGTTGTTTTGCCTACAATGGAGTTTTCAAGGTCTGAAGAACACGCTGGTTTTCCTGGAACTGTCTACCTTAGGGCTAATACATTAAAATTGGTTTTAAGAGATATATGTTTTTCTTTAAAAGACGTAGCTAATAAGATACTTATCACAACTTTTCATCATAACGAACCTTATGTATTAGAGTTTATGAAGGAAAGTGAACTAAAAAATATTTTCTTGCTAGAAGTTTTTGATGATCAAGATGATAAAAAAATTGAAGGACTGATTGATGGTCCATGCGATGACCATGCTGGAAATACTGAGATATGTAATATGCTTGCTATCGATGAGAAACTTGTGGTGAGACCTAAGGATGATTATAGAAAAGTTAAGATAGAGGAACCTTTTAGTGAAGATGATTTATCTCTGAAGTCTAAGGATGGGATTGCTGATAATCATCCAGAGTGGAGAATTGATAAAGAGGTTGGGCAAAAGATACTAGATATTTACTTTGAGCGTATGGTTTTAAACTATAAGAATATTATTGGAGGCTAATAGGTTTGGTTGATTCTGATGGACGATAGTGTATATTGGACAACAGTTAATAACTTATGTATATGTCTAGAAAGAAGAAAGAAAAATTTGTGCCCAGAGAGGTATTAAAACAAAGAATGCAGGAATCTCAGGAAGATCGGACGACAATTTCTTTTTATAGGTATTTTCATGTTGAAGATGTAGAAGCTTTTCAAGAGAGATTGATGAAGGATTTTGGGAAACTTGGAATGCTGGGGAGAATCTATGTAGCAAATGAAGGGATAAATGCCCAGATAAGTTTGCCGTCTGATAGAGTTGATGAGTTGCGTGAATATCTTGATGGAGATAAAGATATGAAAGGGATTCCTTTCAAGATTGCGGTTGAGGATGATGGGAAATCTTTCTATAAGTTAGCTATTAAGATAAGAGAAAAGATTGTTGCGGATGGACTTAATGATGAGACTTTTGATGTGACTGATGTGGGAAATCACCTTAGCGCTAAGGAGTATAATAAAGCTATTGAGGAAGGTGCGATTGTGATTGATATGAGAAATCATTATGAGACTGAGGTTGGGCATTTTGAAGGTGCTCACTGTCCGGATGCTGATACTTTTAGAGAGTTGCTTCCTAAAGTTGAGGAAGAGTTTGCAGATAAAAAAGATGAGAAAATTCTATTATATTGTACTGGTGGAATAAGATGTGAAAAAGCATCTGCTTACTTTAAGCATAAAGGGTTTAAGGATGTGAATCAGTTAAAAGGTGGAATCATCCAATACGCCCATGAAGTAAACGAGCAAGGTTTGGATTGTAAGTACAAGGGTAAGAACTTTGTATTTGATGAAAGACTTGGTGAGAAGATCACAGATGATATTTTGAGTAATTGTCACCAATGTGGGAAACCTTGCGATGATCATACGAATTGTAAGAATGATGCGTGTCACCTCTTGTTTATACAATGTGCTGAATGTGCCGAGAAGATGAATGGATGTTGTACTGACGAATGTAAGGCTGTTTTGGAGCTACCTTTTGAAGAGCAATTAAAATTGAGAAAAGAGGCGGCTGGTTCAGGTAAAGATGGGGATATGAAGGTATATAAGAGCAGGGTTAGGCCGAGGTTGAAGGCTGGAGCTTGACAAATGAGAATTGAAGGCTATTATACCTGAGTCATAAAGTAGTTTATATATTAGTCACATTGGGTGAGCTAAATATAACTACAAAGGAGGTGTCATGGACGAGAAAAGAAAAGCATTCCTTCAAGGAAAAATTGACTCGATGGAATCTGACAAAAAAGTCGAGTTCCAAGAGAGAGTTCGGAAAATGTCGAGGGAGGAATTAGAGAAAACGGCATTGTTTTTTCTTCTCGTGAACGAAGAAATAGAGGACTTAAGAAAGGAAAGCGACAAGCAGTTCGCAAAATCTGACGAGATTGATCGTGAAATTAAAGCCATGAAGTCCGATGTCTACGAGGAATATCTCGAAGACTTTGACCCGGATGTAATCAACTGAGATACTTTCCTAAATGACATTCCCCTTCTACATTAGTGTAGAAGGGTTTTTTAGAAGGAAATAAAATTAACTTTAGCTGGGCTTGAGATTAAACAAAAAAGCACTTTACTTTTAGAAGAGGAGTAAAACTTACAGTAAGCCTGATAAGTATATATCTTTCTAGATATTTGTGCTAATTTTTTAGTATGATGTGTTTAATTATATTTAGAAAATAGAATGTTTAATTCAGATTTATTTGTAGGGAATAGAGAGAGGTTTGCTTCGAAGATGGAGGAGGATTCGGTGGCTGTGTTTTGGGGGAACTTTAAGTTTCCGAAGTCGGCGGATATGTTTTTTGATTATAGGCAGAACTCGGATTTGTATTACCTGACTGGGGTTTTGGATGAGGAGGCTGTGTTGGTTTTGTGTAAAAATCCATCTGGGGTTGTGAAGGAATATTTGTTTATTGCTGACTTTGATGAAGAGAAGGCTTTGTGGGAAGGTGTTGAGCCTTCGGATGAGAAAGCTCGAGAGAGTTCAGGAATTGAGAAGGTTTTGCCTGTTTCGGCTTTTGAGAAGTTGTTTAGGAGGATTGTAACTGAAGTTTCAAAGATCTATGTGAATGTGAATGAACATAATCGGTTTAGGTCTTCGGTGAAGAATAAAAATCAAGTGAAAGCTGAGGAATTGAGACGTGATTACCCTGGGCATGAGTTTAGGAGGTCGGCTCCCCTATTGGCTGAGTTGCGTGTGAAAAAATCTAAAATTGAGATCGAGATCATGAAAAAGGCCTGCCAGATAACAGGTGAGACTTTTAAGGATGTTTGTAAGATGCTTAAGCCTGGTGTGATGGAATATGAGGTGGAGGCTGAGATACTTAGAGGCTTCCGAAGTCGTGGTGCGACTGGACCAGCTTATGGAAGTATAGTGGCTTCAGGTTCGAAAAATTGCGTGCTGCACTATCAAGATAATAATCGAGAATGTAAGGATGGAGATTTGTTGTTGTTGGATTTTGGGTGTGAGCTAAATGGTTACGCTTCTGATTTGTCTCGAACTTTGCCGGTGAATGGTAAATTTACTGATAGACAAGCTGATGTATATGAGGCTGTGCTTAAAGTAATGGAAGGTGCTAAAGATTTGTTGAAGGAAGGGGTGGTTTTAAATGAGTATCATGTCCAAGTTGGAGAGCTTATGACTGAGCAGTTGGTTGGGCTTGGGCTTTTGGAGGCTTCAGATGTGGCTGCGGAAGGTGGTTCAGAATTGTATAGAAAATACTTTATGCACGGAACATCACACTATATCGGTTTAGATACGCATGATGTGGGAAGATATGATGTAGGGCTTCCAGCTGGGGCTGTGGTAACGGTTGAGCCTGGGATCTATATACCTGAAGAAGGTTTTGGGATCAGGCTGGAGAATGATGTGGTTATTCAGCTGCAGGGACAGAAGGTTTTTGATCTGATGTCTGAGGTTCCTCTGAGTCTGGAAGAGATACAGCAAATGATGAAGTCAGGCTAGCTTTTTGGGCTGCTTCTTCGATTGGTATTACTACTGTGTGTATGAAGTCTTCAACTTTTTCTCTACCTTCTGGAGAAAATGTATCTAAGGTGTCTAAGATTCTTACTTCATAGTGAGTTGAAGAGAATTGTTGGATGTCTTGCTTTGGTTGCCCTTTTAGCTTGATCGATAGTGAATGAAGTGACTTTGGATCAAAACCATCTTGAGGGTTGTATCTAGACTTGGTGATCATGTAATCAAACAGTTCTTCAGTACTTTCAAATGGACCTGGCATGTAGGATTGATGGATGTCTTCTGCCGTGAAGATCGAAGAGTCTGCTTGCATCAAAAGTGAGGCGATATGGTCTACTCTTTGGTTGTCTGAATTGTAGTTTGTGCAGATTTGAGAGAACTGATCATGGTAGGCGTTGTAGAGATGCATTGCGTATTCCGTTTGTAGACCTTGATTTAAAATCTCCGTTGGGAAACCTCGGTTGATCTGTAGACCTGAGATTATTGAGCTGTGTAGGTTTTCAGGCGACCACTGGTAATGAGTATGGAGTTCATGCCCTCTTGGAGTCCAGTCAGCTGGTGTACTTTGATATGAAGTATCAGAAAGAAATGGGGTGAGTTCGTAAGTAGCGTTGAGTTTTTGGAGTGCGTCTTGGATGAGGATCTTTTGGAAGTTCAATAAATCTAAGGCTGATCTATAGCCATTTAGTGGTTTTGGGTTCTTGTTTTCAATGTGGAACCAGTGCTCCTCTACTGAAACCATGTCGTTGATTTGTTGTGGGCGGTTGTATGAAAATTTATAACCGTAGACTAGACCTATTTCATATCTGATTCGTTCTAATAGGTTTGTTGTGGATGGTAAGCGAAGCGCTTTTCCTTCTGAATCTATAGCGAATCCTTCTTGCTCGAAACCTGTCAGTATTTGATCTCTTTGTTGTAGATTTTTCATAATTTGAATTTAAATAAACCACTCTGCTGAGTGGTTGGGTATAGAATGATACTTTAAACACTCAGACTTAGTTCTTGGAAAAAAAGAATCTAAATGAGTTGATTAAATTAGTCATACTATTTTTTATTTTGTGTAACTAAAATATGGTATTTATTTTGATATGGCAACTTTTTTCATCTCTAGTTTATTGAGAAGTTCATATAGTTGAGGGTAATTTTCTGCGTTGTTAGGATCTAGACTTATGATTTGTTCGTTGAGTAATAATTTGATTCTGATGAGTATTAAACTTAACTGTCTTTCTGAAGTTAAATTTGAAAACAATATCCTTGTGCTTTTGAGATGCCTTTTCCAGGATATGTTGTCTATAAAAACTAATTCAGGTGGCAAATCAAAAGTTACAGATTCATGATTAAGATTAGTGCTATCAATCCATGATTCTAGTTCTTGAAAGAGACCTTTAGTACTATTTGGGAAAAGTATAGTGGTCGCAAAGATACCTAATCTTCTATCATCAGATATTTTTAAGACATTAGTAACTTGATCATTGGTATCGGCTTGATAGTCTTTGATTGATTTTTTGGCTGAATAAGCTTGTACTAACTTTAAGAACTCTGGGAATTTTTGAGTAAATTTCTCTGGTCTTTGCATCGCAAGTGACTTTAGAATTCCTACAGTTATAATTTCATCCTGAGTGCAGTTATGTTTTTTGGTTGGATCGAGATATATAACTTGAAGAACATATAGATAACGATTCTTATCTGAAAGACTTAAATCGATATTATCTAGATTAATCTCTGGTGCCACGTAAGGACTTTTTTTCATTTTTCCTATTAAAGATGTTATCTTATCACCTTAATAGGGTTTGTCAACCTAGCTACTTTATGTAGAGGAGAGTTGAATCGATTTTTTGGGTTGGTTGTAGGGATTTGATTGAGAAAGTGTTGGAGATGAGGCGAGTGCCTGGTTTGAGTTGGGGCCAGATTTCTTGTTTAACTTTTGGCATTAGTCTTAGTAGCAAAAAGCAGAAAACTACATCTGCTTGGGAGTGGTCCTCTTTCCAAAAATTTTTGTATCTGATTTGAATATTTTTGTGTTTACGGGTTTTTAGTTTAGCCATTAGGTAGGTTGGGAAGGAAAGTTCGTAGCCTATGGCTTTTTTACAATGAGGTGCTGCTGCTATGAGGAATTTTCCATTTCCACAACCAAGGTCAATTACGGTGTTGGTTGGTTTTAGTTGAGCTAGTTTGATGGCGTTTTGAATGGTTTTATCAGAGGATGGGACGAAGGGTGGGCCTTTGATGTAGGTTACTAGTCCAGGGACAACGAGGCAGAGGTATACTGTCAAAATTGAGAGCTGGAAGATCGGTTCTTGTGGAGAGAAAGTGTAGGCTAATAGGAAGATGGCTGTGAGGATAATTTCGTACATTTGATTGGTTTATTTTTGTTTTTGGAGTTTGGCTACGTAGAAGGACTCGAAGTGGTTGTCTGGGTAGATGCGGATTGTTTTGGAAAGTTCGGATTTGGAGAATTCTTGGAGGGTTGGAAGTGTTTTTAGGCCTGGGATTTTGATAGGGATAATTTTGAGGGATTCTGGATTTCCTTGGGATAGTTTTTGGATGACTTTTTCGTTCTCTAAAGGTTCAAAAGTGCAGGTGGAATAAACTAGAATTCCCCCTGGAGCCAGCAGTTGCCAGGCTGACTTTAAGAGCTTGAGTTGTCTTTGGTGGAATTCTTCTGCTCGGTGATTTGACCAGTAGTGATAGGATTTGGGATTATTAATATCAAAACGAGCTTCTCCACTACATGGCGCATCTAGGAGGATTTTATGGAAATAGTTATCTGGGAATTTAGTATGTAGGTCTGTGCCCGGGAGGTTGTGGACTGTGGCTTGGGCATTTAGTTTTTTGAGATTGTGTTTGAGTTTTTCGAGGCGGATGGTGTTCACATCGTTGGCGTGAAGCTCTGATTTATTGTCTGTGTAGGCAGATATCTGAGAGGTTTTACTACCTGGGGCTGCTGTCATGTCTAGGATTTTTTCTTGTGGTTGTGGATCAAGGGCTATTACTGGGATCTGGCTGGCGTAGCTTTGAAGGTATATGTGTCCTTTTTTGTACTCTTGAGTATGTTGTAAATCCTTCTGGGTCTTGAATGTGAGGTGAAAAGAATGTGGGTGAAAAGATGATTCTTTAGGTTGAAATCCTTGGGACCTGAGTGAAGCTATAGTTTCTTTTGGGTTATTCTGAAGTGGGTTTAATCGGAATGTGGTTGGCTTGCTGGTTAGGCTATTTAGGATCTGGTCTTGGGTTTTTGGGTCTGGAAAAATAGATTGGACTTTTTGGAGAAAGTCTTGGGGTAGGTTTTGGGTTTGTTGGTTGATATTGTTTTGGTGAGGCATGTTTTTTTTATATATTAAAGGGATTGGGTTTGTTTGCCAATCTTTTGGGGATTTGATCTAGGAGGATTTTTTTGGGCTCTGGTTTACTAAAGTGGCATTAGTGATATAATTTCTTTAGTTTATAATTCATGAAATGACTAAATATATTTTGACTAATACTGGTTACATTACAGGTGAGCCAAAAGTTGAAATGGTTGATTTGGTTGAGTTTCGAAGTGATTTTTTAATATATCGGACTTTGTTTGAAGCTTGTATTGAAGATTTGATGAAAATTGAGGGTGTTTTCAAGGAGGAAGAGATAGACTTGATACCTTTTTTAGTTGGGAAGGATTTAAGTAGGTTGAGGGCGCTTCTTTGTTCGTTTAAAGAAGAGATTATGCGAGTCGTAGAAACAGATAAGTTTGATAACTTAATTTTAAAGTTTGAATCATTTGATGGGAATATGCAAAAGTCTATTAATAACTTAATAAAGGCTAGGAAGAAGTATAAAGAGCTTTGTCAGCTAGAAGATTCAATTTGTATGCGGATCGGAGAAGTAGTTGGTGTTGTGGAAGGTTTTGAAGAAAATTAGGTCTTAGTTGGGTTTGATATTTTTAGGGGTTTGTTTGCGGTGAGGGGCTTTTTGCTGTTGGGATTAGGTTGATAATGTTGATTTGATGTTGTGTTTGAAAGATTGGTTTGGATAACGGGTTGCCAAAGGGCAATTGATAGATTAGCATGTTTGCGAAATGCACCAGTGGCGGAATGGTAGACGCGCTAGCTTGAGGGGCTAGTCCGGCTTAGCTGGGTGGAGGTTCAAGTCCTCTCTGGTGCACCAAGTCTGGATTTAGCCGTTTTTGGCATACTTGCAAAGGGCTCTTTATAGCTTATTGATGCTACTTTTCCGTCCTTAACAACTAAGTTCAAGAACACATTTTTGGCTAATGAGTCCATCGTCTCTAAATCATATCGAGGAAACCTTGTAGAAGCCATATTCAACGAGTTCAAGAAACTTTTTAGGTCTACTTCTTTTGGCATAGATTTTTCTAGATCATCAATATTCCTAGTTAAGGTGTTGATCTTTTTGTTGTAGAACTTTATCTCTTTATTGTATCTAGCTTGCTCTGATTTGGACCATGAATGCCCATCACGTATCTTTTTGAACTCTAGCTCTTCTTTTTTCTTCTCGAAGTTATTAAGGGCTCTTCTAGCTGCTCTCTTTTGTGTGGCAATATTTGTTTTGTACTTATGGACCTCCTCTGCGTATTGTGTTCCATAGTTCTTGTATATAGCTTTATCTAGATTTAGATCTGCTAGAGCATTTTGTAAGGCTTCTATAACAACCTTTGCTCTGATAGTAGGGAACTTTGTCTTGCCTTGTTTCTTTCTTTTATCTCCACACTCTTTATTTTCACACCAGTAATACAAATACTTCTGCCCTGTCCCTGATGTAGATTTACCTGCACGCATATTGCAATCACAGTCTCCACATTTAACTAGCTCTATGAATGGCCAATTATGTGTATGTGAACTGATACCGGTTGGTTTATAGTCTTGTAGCATCTCGTATTCCTCTTTTGTGATCATTGGTAAAAAGCAATGTATCTCTACAAGGTCTATCGGTTCTTCATATGTATGAATCTCTCCATAGTATATTGGGTCCTTAAACATATTGCTTAGTTTTCCCTGTGTCATTTTTTGGATAGTTTTGCTTTGCTTAGTCTCTCTATAGTACCCATTATCATTGATGTATTTGGTGATGGTTGCTAAGGAGTTACCTTTTAGTCGCATTTGGAATCCTTCTTTTATCAGCTCATAAAATGTCTTTCCATTCTCTGCAATACGTTCATCTATCTGGTAATGCTGTGTAACATCATCAGCTATATACCCGTGTACATATCGACCTAAATGCTTACCTTCTTTTAGTTTTTGTTTGTTACCTCTGGAGATGTTATGGGCTAACCTATCAGAATATTGCTTTGATATCACAAAGGAAATACCTAACGTCATTAGCCCATTATAATCATTAACGAATGCGTGTGCTGCAAAGTCTAGATCGAGGATAACTTCATTGTCGAGCATATCGATGATCTCCCCTGCTTCCTTCATGTTTCTAGAAAGTCTATCGGGTGCCCATGATAGTATTCCTTGATATTTGTTCTGCCTTAAACCATCTAACATTCTGTTGAACTCTGGTCTATTACCCGATTTTTTAGCAGACTTTATCTCTTGGAATACCTCTACAACATTGTAGCCTTCCCTTTTTGCTAGTTCTTGGCATACCTTGATTTGGTCTTTGAGGGACCTTACCTGTTTGTTTGCGTCCTCACTAGACTTTCTAACATAAATTACCCATTTCATTGATGATTGTACCTAATTAAATTCTACATTTTATGCTTACCATTGTTGATCTCTGGAGATAGAGGTCCGACGTCTGTTTTGGTCGAACTTCACATAATCTCCACTACTATCAACAACACCATCGGGACCGTCAGGATTTGTTCCTGCATTGCGGATCACTTCGATAGCATTGTAAACATTGTTGTCATTGGTATCTGACATGGAATGTAAAAGTTAAATAATATGGGTGCATTGTAGCATATATAAGTGGCCATTTTGGCTCTATTTATTGCATTTTAAGTACAACTGTATGGCATTGAGCACATATGTGTTTATATATACTTATGTATAAGTAAAGTTATAAGAAGTGGATGATAAAAAGCACACTGCATGAAGCCAGAGTGCTTTATTTTGTAAGCTATATTCAATTTAAGATTATGTGTTTAACTTCTTATAAGTTCTCTAATTCCTGTCTTCTTTCATCGAGTAAGTCAAGATCAGATATTATTGGATATGGATAGTAAATAGATGGCCCTCCACTAAAATCTAGCTCCAACCTTCCTATGTGGTTTGTTGCTATATATTCTAAGTATTCTTCATCTAACTCCAGAAGATACCTTCTATTTCTTATTAAAACTTCTTCTTGTGATATTTGCCCTGATATAACCAAATCAGCTGACTCATCCATAAAAGCACTTCCTAAATCGCTTTTCTTTTCTCTGGTCCAATATGCATCTTCAATACTATATAGATTGATGAAACAATCTCTTTCACAAAGGTTTTCCTCGAAGCTTCTAGCAAAGGACTCCAGGACTGTTTGGTTTATAACATTAGGAACTTCTAGTACATATACATCATGATTTTTGTATTCATCTTTTTGGATAACACTGTACTCTATTTCACCTAATTTATTAAGTAAGGCAAGTTGATCATGTTCTTTCTGTATCTCCTCTAAATCAGGTAAAAGTGTATTAAGGTTCTCTTTCAATCTATCATTTATAGTGCTGTAACTTGATTTATTTATAGCTAATGTACCAGACTCTAAATCTTTAATCTGGTCATCAGTAAGAGATAGCAATAAAACCTTTGCATATGATGGTGCAGCGTAATTAAGTTCTTTAGCTAATGCCTTGTATCTATCTGAGTATTTATACTGAGTACTAATCATACTATCAGCCGCATCATCTAGTCGTCCTTCTTGTATCATAACTTCAATCGAAGACATAGCTTCATCTTCTTGTAATGATTGACTACAACTAACAGGTAGAACTATTAAAATAGAAAATACTACCAATGCAGTTAAAACTTTCTTGTAGTGTGGACCGTCTTCTTTATCTTTATTTGAGTAAGCCAAATACGTATAAACTGGTATGGTAATAAACCATAATACTATCGTAAAGAAAAAAAGAATACACATGTACCACCATGTCTTGTACCAGACTGTATTATCTTCTTTTGTTGGGTTACTTTCTTGATTTGTAGCTTCTTGAACCTTCTTAGTTTTTACTTTCTTTTTCTCTTCGATTATAACTTCCTCGCCATTTTTTAGCTTTGATATTACTTCAATTACTTTTGCAGGATTTTTATGAGGGAGAATATAATCTTTTCCACTGGTATGAACTTTAATCCCACCGAGTCTTTTTCTCATACTGTGTATAGAGGAAATAAAAATAGTGTCTTTATTTAAGAACATTTTGATCTCTATCCTATCTTTGTAGATATCAAAATACTTACTTGTAAATACAGGTTGTGACATAATTATAAATTAGATTAATGATCTGCTAGGTAATTCCAAAAGAGGGCACCTAGGTCGCCCAACTAGGTAACCACAAAGGTATGCCTATATGGCTAGATGCCCACCTTTGTTCATATAAACAAGGGAGCACCTTATGTGGCTTAAAATTCCTAGTTGTGCGACATTTATAATCTAGCAGGAAAATGGTATTCTGTCATCAATATAAAACTCAATTATGTCGTTACAAATTTCTATTGGAGTTAAAAAATACAAAGGGTTAAACTTTGAAGAAGAAAATATTCAAAGTATTTTGCCTATAAATCTGATTATCGGTAAAAATAATGTAGGTAAAAGCACCTATCTAGATGCAATAGAACAGTTGTTAGATAAAGAAATTAGGACGAATGGGGCTAAACTCTATTTAACAATACAAAAAGATGATATTGATTCTGAATCAGTTAAAGTACTTAATTCTGTGAATGATATTATACCAGTTAACTACTATGTTAAATCTCAATTATATAATGGAGGTAATAATATAAAATTTGATGAACTTACGAATAATGAGCAAAAAAAAATCTTAAATAAATTAGATAATAAGCTAAACAATTTAATAGGTTTTAGAATTGATGCTGACCGAAACATCATAAGCGAACAAAAAAATAACATTTTTATTAGTTCTGTTAGTGGTCCAAATTTTAATAAACTTACAATCAAATCAAACGGAACTGGCATAACAAATATTATAAGGTTGTACCTGCAGGAAGAAGTATATGGGAGTGCAAGGTATAAACTGGTAACAGAAACTCTTTTAAAAGAATTAAATAAAATTGTTTCGCCAGATTCTAAATATACTGACATAAGGGTTTTTAATCAAAAAGGTACTGATTTATGGGAAATAGGACTGGAAACAGAAAATGGCGAATTTATACCCATTTCAAATACAGGTAGCGGAATAAAAACTGTTTTATTTTTATTGGTAGTGACAATTTTAGGTCCAGATATTACAAAAAAGAAGATTACGAACTGTATTTTTTTATTGGAGGAATTAGAAAACAATACTCATCCTAACCTGGAGAGAAATATTCTGCATTACATAAAAAAACTAAGTGAACAAGGTTGTACTTTCATTTTAACAACACATTCACCTGTGACTATTAACTTCTTTTCTGGAGATAAAAATACAAATCTAATTCATTTATATAAAGAAGGTTCAAAGACAATCCTATCAAATGTATTAAACTATAGTAGTCACTCTTTAGTGATAGATGATATTGGAGCAAAGGCTAGTGATATATTACAGTCAAATGCAGTTATATGGGTTGAGGGTCCATCCGATAGAATTTACTATAAAAAAATGTTAGATATTTTCTCTGATGGTAAATTAATAGAGAATATTCATTATCAATTTTTATTTACAGCTCGATCATTACTTGCACATTACGGAGTTGATGAAGAAATACCTGACGAAAAACTTTCGATTTTAAAAGCAAATCGAAATTCTATAGTTATATGCGATAGCGATAAAAAAAACACTAATGACCCTCTCAAAAAAAGAGTTAATAGTATTAAAGAAGCATATAAAAAAGAAAACAATTTTTATCTGTGGATTACTCATGGTAAGGAAACAGAAAACTACATTCCTAAAGAATCACTCGAATCTTTTTACGATAAGCTGATTAGCCAACAGCCTCGTCGATTTACCCCAATAGCTAATACTTTGGATAAAATATCGAAAGGAGAAGGGGAAAAATTAAAAGCAAATAAAATTAAATATGCTAAGAATTTTGTAGAATATTTTACAAAGGATAACCTTAAAGATCTGTATGATGTTTCAGATAAAATGGATAATATTTGCTCTATCATTGCTAAAGCTAACCATATTAAGCTAACTTAATATTTGATATTAAAATTTAAACTATGACATGTACAAAAAAGACTATAAATTTATAAAGCCCTAGCTAGATCTATTTTAACAATCGCACTATATTATGATTCGAAATGAGTTACTAAATTCTTATATAGGAATAGATCTAATAGGCTTTGTGACAGTTATTGGTATTGTATTAGCAGCATATCAGCTTAGAACTAATGAGTGGAAATTTAGGATGAGTCTATATAAGAAGCTAATAAACCAAGCTTTATTTTTTTGGACAGGCATGGCCCTAATTGTTCTAATTTTTAAGTACCTAGCATTGTTTTTTCCGTTTATAATTTTAAGATATGAAAATTTGTATGCCTTAGTTATAAATCCATTATTTATAGTTGTATTGGATATGATCATTTTCTTATTTTTAATCATTGGGTTAATTATTTTCATTCACTTTTCTACTACCAGGCATTTGGATTTTAACTTTATAGATAAAGATAAACTTAAGCGTTTTATATTTGATGAAATTAGTTATAAATCTAAAAATAGATTCTTAAATGTAGTAGATTTATTTATTTTCAACATAGATCAAATTGTTGTTAACTCTACAGAAGATAACTTGTATTCAATTCTATCTTGGGTAATACCAAGTAATGAAAAATTTATGGATTATGTAGTAGTTGACTCACAAGAATTCATATTTTCTATATATATGGGATTAGAATGTAATCCTGATTTAAGATATACTGACCCAATTGATAATCTTGTTATATCAATTGTACATCGATCTATATTAAATGAAGACTCTATACTATTCGATAATGATGATATTTATGCAAAAGAATTTCTACTAGGCCCACGATTTCTAAAGCATGAAATATATTCCTCAATACATGATAGCCAATATGCTGTCTTTAGTGATACATTACATTTTATTAGATTTTTAGATATCTATAAACAAATGTTAAAGAGTGTAAATAATAATACTTCTGGATACTTAATATCACTAGGTGAAGGTATATGGAAAATAATGCATGTACATCTAAATAATCTAGTAGAATCAAGTGTCAGCAGTACTGAAAAATTTTTTAATGATGAATATAATTCACTATATACAGTTACTAAAGAAATTATGGATACAATCATTAACCATCAAGATACTATAAGAGCGTTAAGTGATTGTGATAAAATTAATTCATTAACTAGTGACTTGTATGTCTTAGTAAAAGAATATGCATATAAATTTCATATACAAGAATACACTACAAAATATGTTTACTACCTCTCTAAACTAAAATCTACAAATAAATATAGTCAAGAAATATTTAATAAAGTGAATAAGAGACTATAAGGTTTAAGAATACCCCTGCTTATTAATGCCTACTTAGAAGATAATAATGACTATTCCTCTATGCTATCTAAAATATTACCTCTAATTCTTTTTGGTGGTCCTCTATTAATGCATAGCATTTGCTAGTATCTACAGACATAAACTCTGTCATATCTGTGGTGATTAAGTGCTTTATCATTGGTTCAAGAGAGATGAGTTTCTGAGCACCAGTCCGACATGTTGTTACATTTGATGATGTAGCAGAACGGTTTTTTGGCTATGTACAAAACTTTTTCGTCATAAACACTGTGTAATTCTATTTAAAAGTTTAAATACAGATTATAAAAATATAAAGTTAGAGTATGATTTAATAACAATATAGTGAATACTTGTGTGTTATTAAATAGAAATAATAACTAGTTAAAAGTTTTTTGAAACTTATATATAGATGGTATCCCATTTGTCACCAAACTTTTCTTCCATTAAATCAGAGGCTAAGCAATAAAATGTATCTATTTCTTCACTAGTCCAATTCTGAGGCCATCCATTATTGTCATAACCAACACTCATCTCTTCTTTAGTAATTCCTGAAACTGGAGTGGCATAGCTAACGGATAGCCCATCTAATATTTCATCATTATTTTCTAAACCTAAAAAACAAAATATACTGTTGAATAAACTAAGAGGAGTATCATGAAGTGTATTATAATAAACTTCTAAATAATCACTTTCAAAATGTTGCTGCATTTTGGAACAATTTTGAACTTGAGAAACCCAAATCTTTACTCTATGCTCAAAACTTTTACCAGCCCACGAAAAACCTTTGTTGTATGATTCTCCTAAAGAGCGTACCACTTGACGTCCGTCTCTAATTATATGTATAAATTTTGAATCAGAATACAATAATTTTATAAATCCAGAAATTGATCCATACCAAGGAGTATGATCAAGATAAATATCTTTGTTTTTTCTTTGGAGTAAACTACCCATTATCCTATCTGAAAATTCTTGCATATTTAATAATAAATCATCTTCTTCGATATATTCAGATAGATTTCTGGTTTTTCTTCTATTATCTCCTTTGTGAAGATCTGAAAAAATTCTAAAAAGATGAAGTAAAAATAAAGATTCTTCCCCAGTACCTATCCTGTCATGTAAAGATAATACATTTCCTAAAACCGTTGTGCCTGACCTTGGTGATCCCACTACAAATACTGGATTACTTATCAATTTACTAACCCCAATTTGATCACCCCTACTTTGGATTAAATCATAATCAAAATCGAATGATTTTACTATTCCTTCACTAGATATAGAATAATCAAAAGGTCTTTCCATAATATTAACTTTTTATAATAGAGAGTAATTCTTCCTTATCAACTGTAAGTACTATTTGATTTTTCGTCAAACAAACAATCCCAGTATTTTCAAGTTTTTTTAATGTGCTTGAAATTATCATCTTTAGATTATTAATTACAGTTTCATTGATTTTATAGCCTAAATACATGTCTTCAGATGCTCCTGCTTCCGAATATAAAGCTTTATGCAATAGAGAAGAAAAAGTAATTTTTTCTTGTGATGAGTGTAGCGCTAATAGAATTAAGACTAATTTAATTTCAAAACTACTTCTCATTTCAGATAAGCTCTCGTCCAAACAATTTAATATAATGTGTGGAGTTGTAAAAGCATTAAATATTAATCTTAATCTTACTTTATAAGAATTTAAAAAAGTATGACTTTTTTCTATTTCTGGGATGTATAAATCATCATTAGAAATGTTAAATCCTTCGCTCCTTAAAGATTTTCTTAAATCTAAACTATTTACTATTAGTTTATTTTTATAAGGTACCTCATTGTCTATTTTTAGGCCATGACGAGAATGAATATCTAAAACTAGGCAAAGTAAAGATTCAAAGTTTTCGTCTGAGTCTGTTGTATCATCTATAAAGAATAAATCTAAATCTGATTTTTGTGTATTGTTATCTGTTGCAAAAGAGCCATATATAATAGTAGGGAAGGGCTGCGTTTCTAACGTATCTATTATAGATTCTAACATTATAAACTTTTACTTATTTTTTCAATGTAATTAATCATATCATCTATATCTTTTTCTTTTAAATTTGGATTTCCAGACATATATCTTAGAGGTTTTAGAGTTTCTCCTTTAGATATAACGCCTGAATCTTCAATTGGAAATGTATGTAAATAATATAAACCATCTTCTATTATTTTGTCGTAAATTTTTCTATTAAAATTATTTAGTTTAATAATATCACCATCCCATTTACTTGGTTTAACCATAAACATTACTGAATTAATGTCTACTTCATTAAGAGTTATATAATTCTCATTTTCTTTAATTTTTTCATGTAAGTACTTTGCCCTATTGTGTCTTTCATTTACCATATTTTGTAAACCTTCTTTTCCATAATTTAACATCATAAACCATAACTTTAATGACTCCCAAGACTTACTTCCTATGAATGGAGTTATTTGACCAAATGCGAATTGCTCCTTCATTATTAAGTCAGATATAGAGGAAACACTTTTAAGTTTAGCAGGATCTTTAACTAAAATGGCACTAATTACATATGGAGTTAACATAACCTTATGAGGATCAATTGTTATACTATCAAATTTATTGATACCTTTAATTTTCTCTTTTAACTGCTCGCTAAAACTTAAGGAAAACCCATGACATGCATCAGCATGCAACCATATATTTTCATCAATAGATTTCACAAGGTTGTAAATTTCATCAAAATCATCGCATGTCATTGTTCTACTATCTCCAGCATAAGCTACTAACCCCATTACATTACCCTTATTATTATTAAGTGCCTCTTTGAGTTTTTCTAAGTCATATTTGAAATTGATAGTTGGAACTTCAATTAAATTGTTACCACATCCAAGCCACATCTGAGCGGATTTGACACTGTAGTGACCAATACCTTTTGGAACAATTATCTTATATCTTGATGGTGCCTTTACGCCGTTAGCAAGTGTATTGGGAGACTTATTTTCACGTGCTAACATAATACCTATAGCATTACTCATAGTTCCACCGTTTGTGATAATACCTCCCACATCCATAATACTTGATATGTTATCTTTCGTTTCATAACCAATTAAATCTCTTAACCAGTTTATAACATTTATCTCTATAAATGTTCCCGAGGGTGAACAAAAAGATTGATTTATTATATTTTGTTGAAAAAAATCTTTTATAATTGAAGCTCCCAATGCTGCAACAGAGTTTCCTGAATCTGGGAATCCCATAAAGTTTTTAGATGAAAAGTTGGTGCAAAATGGCATAACTTCTGTTTTAAAACTATCTAAAATATCATCAAGATCTATTCCTTCAAATGGTAACTTTCTTGCTAAAAGTTTTTTAATGTCACTATTGGATATTATTTTTTTGTTAACTCTACTATCTAATTTGAAATCTATAGATAAGTCTAAAACTTCGTGAAGCCATTTTCTATAATTATTACTTAAAACATCATTCATAGAAATAGCTAGCTAGGTTTGTATGACCTTCAGTTGAATCTTTCATACTCTCTATAAAATCATCTTCTAATCTTTTAAAGAGCAACTCTGGGTTTTTGTCTATCTTTATACCACTGATATCACTGTAATCTAAGGCGTCCATCCAATTACTATTTGCTTTCCCTAACATTTTCATGATTGTGTTAGATGTTTCTGGTATAAAAGGGGATGAAACAATTCCTAGTACCTTTATTAAATAAACGCATAAAAATAATTTTCTATTTACGTAATCAGGATTTTCAGAAATAAATTTCCAAGGTTTGGAATCTTGGAAAAACTTATTTCCTAATGAGGATAAGCTTAAAACACCTTTAAATGCTTTTTTAAAATTACAGTCTTCTAAATCTGCATCAATTTCTAAAAATAGGTTGAAAATATCTTGTATAAAATTCCTATCTAAGTCATCAAAATCCTCTGCTTGGATTGAATCTAACTGCCCCCCTTTTTTCTTAAATAAAAAGGATAAGACTCTATTAATATAATTACCAAAGTTTGCTATTACCTCATTGTTAATTTTGGAAACTAAATCTTCCCAGTTAAAATTTGCGTCTGAAGATTCAGGTAAAATAAGCGTTATATATGCTCTTAATACATCAACTGGGAAGTCGGATTCTAAGAGCTTATCACAAAAGACTCCTACATTTCTGCTCTTCGAGAATTTTTCTCCTTCATAATTCAGATAAGAATAACCAATAACTTTTTCAGGCTTATTTATTCCAATATTAGAACCCTCTATAATAGAAGGCCATATTATAGTATGAAAAGGTATATTATCTTTGCCTAAAAAGTGAAAAACTTCACTTTGATTGGACTCCCAAAATTCTTGAATTTCACCAACTGAATCTGAAAAAGAAACATATGCAATTGGAGCCTCAAACCATACATAAAAAACTTTATCTTCATAACCTGGATAATTGACATGAACCCCTCTGTTCAAGTCCCTTGTTATGCTTCTTTGCTCAAGACCTTGATTAAGCCAGGAGCTTGTAATTCCTCTTGTTAGAGTATTCCAGTCTTTTTTACTCTTAAACCAATCTTCAATTACTGGCTGTAGAAGTGGTAAATCAATAAATAAATGCTTAGTGCTTCTAATCTCAGGAGTACTGTTAGATAAGGTTGAAACTGGATCGAGGAAGTTATCAGTATTAAAAAGAACCCCACAGTTATCACATTGATCATATGGCATATTTGTGCTGGCACAATTGGAACATGTACCTAAAACGTATCTTCCAGGTAAAAATCTATCTTTTTCTATATCAAAAAACATATGTTCTTCTCTCTCTGCTATAAAATCATTATCTAGTAAACCTAAAAAAAATGATTCAACTATTTGACTATGCCTATACTCTGATGTTCTACCATAGTAATCATAAGATATATCAAACCAATCATAAACTTGTTTATGTACCTCATGGAGTTTGTCACAAAAGATTTCAGGATTAAGACCTAATGAATCAGCAGCCAACTCAGATGGTGTTCCATGCTCATCTGAACCACCTATAAATTTAGTATTATAGCCTTTCATTCTTGAAAACCTGGCAAAAATATCAGCTGGAATATGACTCCCTGCCATATGCCCTAAATGAGGTACGTTGTTTATATACGGTAGTGCTGCCGTAACAAGCCTTACCCTTTCATGTATTTTTGATTGAATTGATTCTAAATCTCCACGATTAACTTGTTCAGGTATGCTTAAACTCTCTTCAACTTGTAAAATTTCTTGTAACTTCATCTTTTTTCTTAAAAATATATTTAAATCTCTATGATGATATTATTGTTAATTGTCAGAATCAATAAACTTTTTTTTGTAAACTACAATCCAAGATTTAGTTTCTTCGTTATATAAAAAAATACCGACCCCTATTAAACTGCAGGTATTTTTTTTAAATTTAATCTGTTCCTCTAATATTTGCTTCGATAATGATCTCCCTATCGTTATGTGAAAAACTTTATTTTCTCCTTCATATTCACCTTTATCATTACAAAACTTGATCAGATCATAATGTAAATCTAGTAGAATTTTGTTTTTTGATACCGCTTGATATAAAATATTTTTATCAAATAAATCTAAAGAACTTGTTTTTACAATGATCTCTTTTGTATTATCAAATTTTTCATCTAAGTAGTTAGCTAAATTTTGAATAGTAGAAATCTCGAAAGGTGACTTGATTGTTATATGTGGTTCCTGAATAAATGGACTCTTAATAAGACCTCTACTTAAAAGGTTTATTTGCAATTCTCTAATCGAATTATGACAATCTTCGTCTAAAAGTAATCCTACTCCAACTCTCATTTTTTCATTTTTTATTTGACTGCAGTCTAGCATTTGAAATAATAAATGTACAAGTTAGCTCTGATAGTACTTTTTAATTTAATTACTTTGTATTTTTCTAAAGTTAGCTTTTGTAAATTAATAATTTCTTCATAATATTCAGTTCGAAATGTGTCTACTTTGGTGAACCGAGTTTGGATTTAAATGTTTTTTATACTTGCGAAGGTCTCTTTCTAAATTATTGATACTACTTTTCTGTTTTTCAAAATGATATGAAGAAAGATAAATTTATGGATGAGTTTGTTTGGGGGTTGAGAAGATTAATGTAATTTAAATTAGAAAATGAAAGTTGGAGTAAGAGGTATAATTATCAATGAAAATAAAATTGTTTTGGTGAGGCATGATAGCGATACCTTTGGTACAAATTATGTTTTTCCGGGAGGAGGTGTTGAAGGAAATGAATCTTTATTTGAAGCAATAGAGAGAGAAATCGATGAGGAAATAAATGTAAAAGCTAAAGCTGAGAGAATTGTATTTGTTAGAGAAACAGAATATAAAGGAAGCTTTGGTTTGGAAGTTTATATACTTTGTAAAACGCTCGATGAAAATTATAAGCTTGGTTTTGATCCTGAAAAAAAGCAACAAGTTTTGACTGATATTAAGATTATAGATTTAAATCAAGTCGAAGAAATAAATTTGTTTCCTAAGGAAGTTTTGCCTTATCTAAAAAAATTAGAAAATATCAAGAATGTTCTATATCTTGGTCTCCAAAAACTAAAGGTGTAAATTTTTGGAATATTAGCTTGGTTAAAAGATTTGGAATTAAAAAGACTATGAAATAAACAATCATGTTTAATAAGAAATGTAGGTAATTTATAGATGCACGTACGCTAGCTCCAATCGGGTCTAAGAACCATAAAAAGGGAAAGCCTGAGACCCTTGAATTTAACCAGTGTGGTTGAGCTTCTAAATCATGATTATATGGTTGATCGACTTTTGAATGTATTAATGTAAATGGTGGTTCATGAGTAACTATATATTGATCATTTGCAGGATATAAATTAGTGAAACTATAACTCATTGCACCTGACTCTGATCCATTCACGTTTACCTTACGATCTTTATGTTGATCGGATAATTCAATAACTTGAAATCGAGGAGTGCTATATGAAACAAACAAAAATGCATACATAAAAGTTATTAGAATAATGTATTTGTATTCTGACTTAGTGTAGATTGCTTTGTATATCAAAATTATAAAAACCAAAAAAACTAATAAGAAAGTGGAAAAATCAAAATCATCAAAAGTTATTCCATGAGAACTAGTTTCTATACCTAAAAAGTTGGGAATTAGTATTGCTAGCAAGGAATATGTACATAAGCCTATGGCTATGTACAAATATCGTTTGATTATATTCATCTAATTAGATTAATAAGTATCGTTTGTCGTATATTCGTTGATTTTAAGCCTCAAATGGCTGAACTATGTCGGAGCGTATGTATACTGAGAATTCACCCATATTGTCTGTTTGGATTAACATAGGGTTAATGGTTAGGAATTCATCTTTTGGTACATTTGGAATATTTCTTATGTTTTGTTCTCCATTTGCTATACTTGCTGAAATAGATGCTAAATCATCTTGATATGTTGTCCACAATTCTTGCAAAAGTTGAGACTCATAATCCTCATTATCTAGGAATTCTTTTACTGTGTATAAATTTAGTTCTGGACCATCATGGATTAGCTCTAGGTTATCGAAATTGAGAGTACTCTCTTTGCCTTGAATTAGACCTTGGTCATCAAATAGTCCCATGTATCCGGTGTTAACTGTTGTGATATATCCATCGTCATACCTTTGCATTAAAAAGTATCTCCAATGGTTTTTGTTTTCGAAGCTAGACATAGATTCGATTAGGCTTTTTAGCTCTTCATCTTGAGGGATGTATTGGTAAAGAATATAAAAGTCATCTTGAATGATTCTGTAAAAGGCCCAACCATCTTTGTATAGGGTGTAACCTGTGTCTTCTGCACTTACAGTCTCATAATCTTGAATTTCATCTATTATATACTTGTCATAATACAATCTACCATCTGTTGTTATTTGGTTACCTTTGGCAGTAATGCTTTCTTCTTGGAACTCAAGACTTGGAATACTAAAATCTGAAATACTTTGATTTTCTTCTTGAAACCTAGGGTATTCAGAAATGTAATATAAAGTCTTTTGATCTGGAGGTCTCAAGTAGAACATAGTCAGAGCATCACTGAACTGATAGTACTCTCTTGAATTACCAAAAATATAATCTTTATATTTGCCCTCAGTCACATAACCAAACTCAGTATTTTCTAATCCATCGATACTTTCTAATTCTATTGGTTCTTGGAAAAACTTTACAGAATCAACAGTCACATCTTTGGTTGGTAGGGATGTGTAGTCTACGTCAGGAAGAATAAATTCTGGCTCTTCTGGCTCTTGATTTTGATCTGAATCTTCTACTGTTTCTTCAGGTTTCTCAGCGCTTATGCTATCTATTTCTTGAGTTGTGATTTCGCTGGTTAGCTCTGGCTGATTTTTGTTGATTTCATTTGTGTTGGAGGTTTGGTCTTGAAAAGTGCAGCCTGATATGCTGAAAAGAATTAATGTGATTGTTAGAGAGAATAGGTTTGCTTTGGTCATAGTTGTTGGGTGAGAATACGTATTTTGAAATAAAGTAAACACATACTACACTAGGTTTACTTAGTATTGAATCTCATCTAGCAAAAGATCTATTTGTCTAAAGTGCTGTTGACGATTGATTCTAACCTACTTCCTAGGGCATTTAATTGTGACCTAGTGCAGTCACCGTAATTAACAACTGAGTCTTCAAATACATCCTCTGAAATATAGCTTTGTATAAATTCTTGTTCATCTACATAGATACTAGCTGAAAGGTCAGCTTCTGGACTAACAATTAAAGATTCGACTTGCTCCCAAGAATTACTTCTTACTCATCAATATATGTTCTTTTCTATATTTAACCAATCCATTTAGCCTTTCTCAGGTGCTAATCTTAATTCTTTGATAAAACTCATGTAAGTTATTTAGATAAACACATTACTTGACAAACTTACACAGGCTTGTATAATCGAAATGTTAACAGATTGATTAGATTAAGTCGGTGAGCCGTGCTTAAACTACAACTGTTAAGTTCATTTACATCAACAAGAGAGGTTTAAAGTGACTGAGGAAAGGAATCTTGAAGTTATAATTCGTGAAGGCAGAAGCATAATGGAAAAACTTACAAGTGACTTGGATCTCAAGGTTACTGCACTAACTGTCGAGGAAGCAAGCAAGTACCTTGGAAATGACTTCATCATTGAGTTAACAGAACTAATGAAAGATGATGAAGAAATTTCAAATAAATATGCCCATGCATATGATTATTTATTGGATTATTTGTCCTTCATTAAGTCAATTCTTGCATATGGAGATTTATCTAGTCAACATAATATACTTTGTACTAGGCTGGAGCTCCTTAAACAAGAATTTATAATTTATCTCTCTAATTGATCGTCGATGAAGACACCAACCCTTTAATTTCTATTAAAGGGTTTTTCAATATTTATTTTGCTTCAAGTCGTTCGATCATTGATTTCATTTCTGCTATTTCTCTTTCTTGGGCTTGGATTATTTCTTGAGCTAATTCTTGGACTTCTGGATCTTTTAGGTTAGCGTAAGAACTTGTTAGAATGGCAGAAGAATGGTGAGGTATCATAGCTTTCATCCACTGAATGTCGCCTATTAAAACCTGAGACCTTAAACCTATTAAGCTAATGATAAAGATGGCGATAGATCCTGAAATAATGGCTATATTAAACTTGCTGTTGTTGTACATATCTTTCATGAAAAATAACATGATTAAAACCATAGGAGCTACCATTAAGAGAGTCATGTAGATTCGTGTTAGACCTATCGAGAAATGAGATAACTGGAAGATATTTAGATACATTACAAGAAACATAAAAATGCTTGAGCTTAGTATCATGAGAGCGAATTTTTTGTAATTGTTCATTATTTATTTTTAAATTTATTTAAATTATATCATGCAGTCTAATAAGTCGACTAAAATATGCCAGATTAGTCCTGTGGCAATTACCCTAACCCAGAAGTTTGGGATGAAAATCATCAGGACATAAACTCCGATGGCTATTGGGCTATGAAGTGGGTGGAAACCTATACTGCACCTATTTGGATCGAAGATTGGTGTCGCTAGGAGATGGTCTAAGTCGATGATCATTGTTGCTAGTAAAACCATGTAAACTTTCCACCATTTATGAGGAAGCTTAGGAGTAGCTGCGTATGCAACTACTCCAGGGAAAATTAAGTGTAGGAAATAATGGATTGGGAAGAACCAGTTCATGGCTTAAGGGTAAACGTTTTCTGGGGCATTATTTAGATTGAACCTATAGAATCTCTCAAATCTATCTGAGTCAAAGGCATCAAACTCTTCATAGACACCCCAAGCTGCCAAAACTATTGGAGCCTCAAGTCTCTCGTAAGGCGAGGCTATTATCTTAAAAGTATCATCTACGTAATCTGATAAAAGTTGCTTTTGTTCATCTGAAATACTTGGGTCGTAGAATAGAACAATTCCTCCATGTTCCATATTGTGAATTAAACCACCCATTGGCTGCTCTTCTTCATAAAAGGTCCATTCTGTGTGCCAATCAGCAAAATGTGGCCCAGAAGTAGGTGGGTTAGAATTATATTGAATACCGCTTACATCAGACTGATGTCCGCTATTTTCCATTATTGGAACTTTAACTTCAGCATTTGCTTCGAGGACTTCAGGAGGAAGTTTACTCTCTTGCATTGTTAGGAATGGTATTCCAATTACGATTGCTATTAAAATTAGTGGTAAGATTAGTTTTTTCATTTTTATATTAGGTTAAGTATCATCCAAATCGCCATAAGGACCATGGCTCCGTCTTCAACTATTGTTACTGTGCTCATTGGAAGATCGAATCCTGTTCCGAGGCAGGCGCATTGGATTTGTTTTTTGTTTAGGACTGATTTAACTACTCCGACTAAGCTTATGGCCATGACTATAGCAACTATTATGTTGAGGTATAAAAGTTGCCATCCAACTAGGTAACCTATTCCGAAGGCTAACTCAAAGAATGGATAAATATAACCCCACTTCATCCACTTAGCTGCGACTATGTCGTAAGACATGTAGCTCATTGCAAAACCGGGAATGTCTAAAATCTTGAAGAATGAGAAAGCTAGGAAAAACAGTCCCATGAATAGCCTCATTCCCATCATTAGTGACCAATCTGTTGTGAGATACATACCCAGGGTTGTTCCTAAGAGTACATAACCTAACACTAGAATAAGTGGCCAGTAGTCTTTCCATGACTTGGCTTGATCTGTGTTGTCTGGACTGGAGGTCTGCTCGTGCTGGGTCATCTCAAGTGAGTACTTACCATGACCAGAGTCTTTCAAGGCTTTGTTCATATCTTTTGTAGTGATATGCTTAGTCATTTCTACTATAACTATTCCTGTTTCTGGTGAATCTGCTTTGGAAATCCCATCAATCTGAGTAAGAACTTTTGAGACTTTTTCTCCACAGCTTTGGCAAGTTGCTCCGTTGATTTTATATGTGTGTTTCATAGTTTGGTGGGTTAATTTTCTTGAACTTCAAATGTCATCATCATTCCAGCTTCCATGTGTTCTGGAATATGGCAATGGATCATCCATGTACCTGGATTACTCATCTCCACAACTATATCATAGGTGCTTCCTGCTGGTACGAGTACTGTATCGTTCCAGGCCAGGTTTGTCTGAGGTTGGTTGTCTTTGCTTAGAACTAGAAACCTTTGACCATGAAGATGAATAGGGTGTTGCATTGGATGGGCTGAATCAGCTTTGTTTTCTATACGGATTTTTACCACCTCATCTTTTTGGAAATTCCACTCAATATCCATATTTGTAAGGCCTGTGTCTTTGTCGACTAAATCCCACCATACATTATGTAGGCCTGATTTAGAATTCATATCACGCATACCATCTTCCCATTCTATCCCATCTGGGTGGTGATCAGCTGATAAGTTTTCTAGAAGTGACTCGTCGCAGTCTCCCATCCATGATCCATCTGGCATTTGGTGGCATGGCATCTCCCACATACCTCCAGATCGCATTGATTTTGTATCCATTAGCATATCGAGACTTAAAGTTTTGCTAATTGGCATGGTTTGGAACTGACTAACTAGTGATTGATCTATTTGTAAACCTGTAAAATTAGTTGGTTCAGTGTTTGTAGACCCTAAAGATTGCCCCAATACATCTACTTTTGCTATTGGGAAAGAGTTATTAGGAGTTTCTGAGAAAATCTGTTGAGGTCCTTCCTGAATGTATTTTAAACGAACAGTGTATCTTTCTGATGGGGCTACGACCAATTCCTGGATGAATTCCTCATTTTGATAGGCACTTGCGTCATCTGATAGGAGTGTCATTTGAATTCCTGAGGATGACTTTAGTTTATACGGTCTTGCGTTTGCTGAGTTTACAAAGGTTAAAATCTGTTCTGAATTTAGGTTTGAAGGCTGCAAGTTTACGGGTGAGTCTAACTTTCCATTTATAAACATGCGATTACCATAATTTCCCATTAAAGTTTTGTATGGTTTAGATTCCTGCCTAATGATCTGGTTTTTATAACTTACTTCAATATCATCGAGGAAAATTATCTGATGATTCTCCTGAAGATTTACACCAAATTCATTTGATTCATTTTCAGAAGGAAGGACCAGAAATGCCCCGTATAGTCCAGCATCTTGTTGGACGTCTTCTCTTGTATGTGGATGGTAAAAATATACTCCAGCATCTGGGAAGTCTAATTCATATCGAAAGGTCTCGCCTGGCTTTACTTCGTCCTGGGTCACTCCTGGGACTCCATCATACTTATTTCTAAGCCTGAGCCCATGTGAATGAAGAGAGGAGTCAACCTCTAGGTTGTTTATGAAGTTTAGATTTATGGTACTTCCCTGTTTTACAGTTATAACTGGACCAGGAATTGTGCCATTGTATGCTAGCATTTTGGATGGTGTATCTTTAACTTTCATCTCTACCTCGTCTGCAACTAGATCAATTGTGTCGCCGTCTTGTAATACAATTCTTTTTGTTTGATTTGAATACTCTGGTAAATCTTGGGCTGCTGTGGATGCACATCCCACTAAAAGAATTGATACAAATAAAATTTGTATGTATTTCATTTGCTGTAATTAAGTGATATTTCTTTTTAAAAAGGAGATATCACAATCTGTACACATTGGAGGATTGAGATGAGTTTGAACCCCATAGAATTACTTTAATAGTAGGGGCTACTGTCTTGTGGTATTGTGTGGCTTGAACTTTAAGAGGAAATGCGAGTGACCTTTCTAGCTTATTTTTGCAGAAATCTTGAAGTGCAACTTTTTCTTTTTCAGTTGAGCTTAAAGTTGATGATTGTATAGCATCTAAATCTGGTTTTTCTGATACAGGACAGGCCTCAGACTCACTTACACTGTGTGATGGATTCTCGTGGTAGGCTAGTGTCTTTGGTAAACAGCAGTTGAAAGTTGCAACTAGCGTAAGAACTAAAGCAGTTATTAAACTCTTTTTGAATCTTTTATAAACCAAATTATTGTGGTGAATTTGGTTTGATTATAACAAAATTAATAATTTCAATAAATTAAAAAAGCCTCAAGTGAATGAGGCTTATGTTTTCTATTTATGCTAACTCGTAGTGGCCGTCAGAATTCTTTTTGAAGATTTCTTTTTTTGAGTTTAAGTTTACTTGAACTGTAACCTCTTTAACTTTTCTTCTTTGAAGGACTTTTTCTGTTAGGTCATTAAGTGACAATGGTCCTTCTTCGGCAAGAATGCTTTCGATTACTTCAGAAACTGTTCCTTCTTTGTATCCCCAGTCTTTGAGAGCGTAAGTTCCTCTTCCGATTAGGACAAACATTGAGTTACCAATTAATTCATTATGGATAGCTTGGATGGATGAGTTCTTTTTTCTTAGAGATTTTTGAACCATAGCATCGGCAATATCACGGAAATGCATTGGCTTATTTTTTTCGTTTAAGACAAACACTATTTTATCAAATAGAGTTCTTGGGTTTACGTGTCGCCATGCTAATAAACTAAAGCAATCACCATGATCTCTAAGCCTTCTGTCTAACTTCAATGAAGCTATTATGGTTTGGTTGTCATTAAGGTCATAGGTATCAGAGTATTTATCTTGAATATGCTGACACAACTCATCTTTTGAAATTACGTTTTTTTCTGCTTTTAGAGCTTTTATTGCCAAATAGCTAGTTTCTTTTATCTGTCTGAACTTTATCTTTTTTGATCTAAAATGGGGTCGAAAATCAACTTTGTTATGCTCGTGTCTTATGTCTTTATCAAATTCTGTTATTAGTAGAATTTCGTTTTTGATGCTTGAAAGGTCATCTGGGAAAATCTCATCAACGTACTTGAATAAATCTTCTTCATTTACTATTCCTCCAGAAGCTTCAATGAAATCACTTATTTGTTCATTTAAAAGAAGAATATCAGAAGATTTGACAGCTCTTTGAAGTTTTTTAATTGCTTGGACTTGAATCTGTCTAATTCTCTCTCTAGTCAGGGACATTTTGTCACCGATTGCAGCTAAGGTTGTTATCTCTTCACCATTGATTCCGTACCTTTTGATGACTACTTCTTTCTCTTTTTTCGTTAAATAACTAAGGAGTTGATCAAGTTCTTGTTTGATTTTTTCCTTAGATAGAAATTTCACTAAAGTCTTAATTGACATATGCACACAAGTTAAATTTGTAATTGTTGAATAAACAACAAAATTGTAAAGCATTGTTTAAAACAGTCAATGAAGACCAACAGTTGACAAAATAAGCTTCCTTTTACCTTTAATTAAAGGTAAAATAGGGGTGTTGATGATACTTCAACAATACATTTAAAGTGATTTCCATATTAGTTTAAATAATGCTCGTTGATTATTTGCAATTCTTTTACTTTCAATTGCTACTCCTAATGAGTCTGATGAAGAGTATATTAAAAGTCTTGTATTTGTTATTATGGTAAAATCCTCGAAATCAAAATTTTCTTCTTCTATAACCTTAACTTGCGTTAATGACTCTGAAACTTTGAGATCAATTATACTTTGATCTGTTATACTGGGGACTATTAACTTTAATGCAATCTTAAGTTTTTTTCTTTCCTTGGTGTGCCATTCATCAACTTCAGCATGAGGACTATTGGCCTTCCATGGGTTAAAATAAGCAAGAATCTCATCCCCCTCTAATGATAGCTTATAAATTTCTTTTAACGCATTTTCACCCTGAAACACTTTTGTGTATGGTTTTTTATAATCTTTTGATGCTAAACTAGATATTTGTTGACTAATCTGATCAACAACTTGGAGTTTCTCATTAATTTCTTTATCCTTGTCAATCTTTTCATCTAAAAAAACCTCTTTAATTTCTACCAGACTCTTTGGGGAGTATTTAACAGCATGACTTCCGGGTACCTTGTTTAAAAAACCTTTTTTGTGCAATCTCTCACATGCGTGATAGACTGTTACTCTATTCATACCAATTTTTCTAGCAATGACACTGGGTTGCTGTAATCCATACTCATAGTACTTAATAAAAATATCTGTTTCATTCTTACTGAGATCTAGTTTTGTAAAAAGTGTACCTAAATCTTTAAATTCCATTTATAAAAATTGACTTTATAGTCTAATATATATATTTTACATTTAATCAAATTATAAACAATACAAATAATGAAGCCAGGTAATGATATTCTGACCGGTATGAATGATGTTGTTTTAGAAACTTATGAGATGATATCTGAAGATGAGAAAACAGCCTTAATGGGTGGTCACTTTATTCTTGATGCAGATGGGAATTGCGACAATACAATTATGGGAGTATTTACGCAATATACTAAATTAATGGTTGAATCTGTAATGAGCGCAAACCCAGAAAACACTTATGCTTTTACAATGGTTAACGATTGGTCAAAACTAAGATCGAATGGAAATAAAGGGACGTCAGTAAGAGAAAAGTTTTGGTTTAATGCAACCAAACAATCATTTTTTAATATACCAAAAGATAAGCTAATGTCCGGATATGGGACACATGGACATAATAATAATCTAGGGTTAATTAGTGAAAAATATCTTCAAAATCAATTCAACTCTGCTAGAAGAAAGGTAAAAGGTCATGATAATTACGAATTGCTTCAGATCGATAGAGAGATACACTCTAACCCAGTTTGTGCAACAGAAGTACTTATGATGTTAGATATAATTAGTAGAGAGTACACACAATTTATAGGTTTTATGCCTAGCTTTTGTATGGATGCTATAGAATCAGCGGTAAGTATGTTTTCTGATAGTACTCTTCGTAAAGAACTATTAAATAATGACACTGAAGACTTTGATATTATAAGGATTTATTTTAACTCAATTCAACCTAGTAACTTCTCAGATTTTATGGAAGGACATTGTGTTATCAGTTCAGATTTGAATGAATAATGTATGAATTTCTTAATTTAATAAACTTAGGTAAAGAAAGTTCTTTAATATATAAAAGGCTTCTTGAAGTTGGACCTATGACAGCTTCTGAGATTGCAATTGAAACAAAGCTAGTTAGAAGCTCATGTTATTCATATGTTGCTGCTTTAGTAGAAAAAGGCCTAGTAAGTAAAACACTCAAGGATGGGGTGAATGTTTTTATTCCTGAAAGTCCTGATAGAGTAGTAAAAATTCTCATGGAAGAAAAAAGAAAACAAGAGTTAAAATTAAAGATAGCAAGAGACCTAAATAGAAAATATAAAAAAAAGTTTTTAAATAAAGATAAAAAGAAATCGCAACCATTAATTAAGTATTACGAAGGAGAGAGATCAATTATTGAAGCATATATAGATACATTAAACTGTAAAGATAAGACCATATACTCATATGTAAATATCAAAGAAATGCGAGATAGTTTTATTAAAAAACTACCAAGTTACTATAAAGTTAGAAAAGAAAAGGGGATCTTTTTAAAAACGATTTGCCCAAGTAATTTAGAGTCTATTAATCGCTCTGAGCTTGATGCGCATGAGCAAAGAGAGATTAGATTTATAGATTCTAAATATTCCTTTGATACAGAAACAACTATCTATGATGACAACATATTATTTGTATCTTGGAAAGATAGGATGGCAATAAAGGTAAAATCAGAAAAGCTAGCAAATTTTCATAAGAATATATTCAACGTTCTTTTTTCTAAGTTGGATAGCTAAACACCCTCCAAAACTAAGTTTTGGAGGGTTGTTTATTCAACTTAACGTGTGTGCATACGTTAAGATGGAAGTATGATATATGATTTAGAAGTTTGATCAAGGGCTTATTAAAAAGGCAAAGTGACAGCTTTGTTAAGATTGTTTGATTTTTCAAGGTAGGAGCAATAGAGACACTCAGGGTTTGAGCTGGGTGATTCTAGGTTTGTAAGGGTTTGGATGATTTGCTCGAGAGTATCAGTTATCCAATGGGGTTGATTAGGAATTTGGATAAGATCTTGCTGAAGGCTAAGAGATCCCTCTAAGTGCGTATCAGGAGAAGCTTGGTAGGCGTTGCATAAGAGAATGTAATTGGTATCAGACATTTTTAATCCGTTGTGTTGAAGTAGCCAGCTATAGAATGATAGCTGGGTATTGTATGAATCTAATCTGGTTTGGCTGGGCTGATAGTGTGAGCTAGTAGCTTTGTAGTCAACAATGCTGTGCTCCCCTGTCGCTGGGTTAAACCACAAGTCGTCTAAGCTCCCGTACAAAAGAAGGTTTTTGTACTGGTGCTGAGCACCAGTGAAATTGTGGCGCCACTTGTTTAAGTTAGTATTGAGAGCAGGGAAGTGAGGTAGATTGTGTTTTTTTTGGATGGGGTGTTGCTTTTTTTGGTGGCGGTAGTGATCAAATTCCTGCTTGAGAAGCTTGTCTATTTCTAGATTTAGAGAATATCTAGCTGGGTTTGGTCTGGAAACTTTATGAACTATCTTTTTGTAAAAACATTTTGGACATTCAAGGAAAAGCTGGACACTGGTACGACTAAGTTTGATTGGTTTTGGCATTTATGAGGATGATATATCTTGTATAATAGTATCGTTAGTTTAATAGAATTATAAATATGTTGAAAGTTGGAACTTTGGCGCCGGACTTTGATCTTGTTGATGAAAATGGAACAATTCATAAGTTGTCAGACTACAAGGGGCAGAAGGTGGTGCTTTATTTTTATCCTAAAGACAATACACCTGGTTGTACTAAAGAAGCTTGTAGTTTTAGGGATAATTTCTCTGATTTAGAGAAATTTGGAATTAAGGTTTTTGGTGTAAGCAAAGATGGTCAAAAGAGTCATTTGAATTTTAAATCAAAGTATGAGCTTCCATTTACGTTGTTGTCTGATCCTGAACAGATTGTGATTGAAGATTATGAAGCTTTGAAAGAACCGAATGATGCTGGCAAAAGATTTGTAAAAAGAATTACTTATGTGATTGATGAGAAAGGATTGATTGAAAAAGTATATCCGAAAGTAAATACTGCTACTCACGCTGAAGATATATTAAAAGATATTGCCTAAAAAAGTTTTTACTGTCTTTTTTAAAGTTTTAAAGGTATCTTAAGGCTGACTAACCTCTTAGAATGGACCAAAGATTTGCATTTGTAGATATTGAGACAACTGGTTCAAACCCTGTAAAAAACAGGGTGATTGAGGTTGCTATTGTTCGAGTTGAGTCAAATCAACTCGTTGATCGTTGGTCTACACTTGTTAATCCTGGGATGCCGATTCCTTCATTTATTAGAAAATTTACTGGAATTAACGAAGAGATGCTTTTGGATAAGCCAATTTTTGAAGAGGTGGCTGATGAAATATTGGAAAGGTTGGAGGGTTATGTGTTTGTGGCTCACAACGTTAGTTTTGACTATAATTTCTTGAGGAATGAGTTTAAAAGAATTGGTAAAGAATTTAAATCAAGAAGATTATGTACTGTGAAACTTTCTCGTAAACTTTACACAGATTTCAGAAAACACAATTTAGATGCGGTAATGAATAGACTGGAGCTTGAGCCTGTAACAGATCGACACAGAGCGATGGGTGATGCAGATTTGCTTTATCAGTTCTGGGATAAAATTCACGATGAGTTTGATATTGAGCGCATTAATGAGGCGATTTCTGCTCAAAAAGGGAATGTAAGAATTCCTTCTAAATTGCAACAAGAACAGTTTGATAAACTACCAGAGAGCACAGGGGTGTATTTCTTCTACGGAGACGATGAGGAGAGGCCTATTTATATTGGAAAAAGTAGAAATATTCGGGAAAGAGTGTTGAGTCATTTTACGGAAAGTTATAATTCCTTTCGAAAATCTAGAATGGTAAATCAGATCAGGAAGATTGATTTTGTGAAAAAGCCTGGAGAACTTTCGGCCTTACTGTATGAAAGTGATATGGTTAAGCAACATTTGCCGATTTACAATAAACGCTTGAGAAAAAATAAAGTTTTGTATTTATTAGATCTTACGCAAAAAGATTTGATGAGTGGGCTGCTGACAGTTAACTACAGAAAGCTGGTCAATCCTAGTTATGATGACCTAGAGAGTTCATATGGGCCTTTCAGAGGTAAAGCAGAGGTAGAAGGATTTCTTGAGTCGATTGTGAAAGAATACAAATTGTGTAGAAAAACTTTGGGATTAGAGAATGTGTATAAAGATGAGCAGCCATGCTTTAATTATGAGCTCGGAAAATGTATAGGTGTTTGTGATATGGAAATGGATGAGAAAAAGAGAGAGAAGTTGATAGAAAAACATAATCTACTTTTGAGAGCGGCTTTAGAGAGGGAGAAGTATGAAAAATGGCCTTTTGGCTCCCCTATCGTTATAAAAGAATTCAACCAGGAAACAGGAACAATGGAACTACATCTTGTCAACAACTGGTGTTTGATAGGGACATTTCAAGGTATGGATGAAATGAATGAGGCTTTGAATGAAGCTAAGTCTGAGAACTTTGATTTGGATAAATATAAGTTATTAAGAGGCTTTATAAAAAGAAATGATGTTGAAATAATTGAACTGTAGATTTGATATTTTTGGATAAAGTTTTAAAATATTAAGTGGATTTAATTATTACCAATGGTGAATCAAGCTAAGTATTTTGGATTGATTTTAGTTTCTTCAATTCTGTTTGGTGCTGCTGGAGGAGCTGCAACTTTTTATGCGTTCAATGAAAACCTTAATAGTTCCGATGGGGATGTTAGGATATTGACTGAGTATGTGGAAGAATCTCCTTTAATTGATGCGATTGATAAAGCTAACCCTTCAGTAGTTAGTATTATTGCTACAAAAGAATTAGAGAGGTATGTAGGAGGAAATCCGTTTGGATTGTTTGGTTTACCGGGTGGACTGAGATATGAAGAGCCGGAGGTGGTTACTGAACGTCTTGAGATTGGTGGAGGAACAGGATTTATTGTAAGTGAGAATGGTGTGGCTGTAACAAATAAGCACGTGGTGGCTGACGAAGAAGCTGAATACAGCGTGTTTTTACCTGATGGAAGTCAATATTACGCAAAGGTTTTGGCTAAAGATACTCTGAACGACATCGCTTTGATTCAACTTTTTGAAGATGCAGAAATGGAGGATGAAGCGACTGACTTACCTTTTGCTGATTTAGGTGATTCAGACGAATTAAGGGTTGGAGCTAGAGTTGTGGCAATTGGTAATGCTTTGTCAGAGTTTGACAACACTACCACTGCAGGAATTGTAAGTGGTAAAGGGAGGCAGATTTTGGCTGGTTCAAGAGGTGGGCCGTTTGGTGGTGGAACTGCTTCGAGACTTTCTGGGTTAATTCAAACAGATGCTTCAATTAACCCAGGTAACTCTGGAGGGCCATTGATTAATATTTTTGGTGAAGTAATTGGTATGAATACAGCTGTCGCTGAAGCTAATGGGATTGGATTTGCTATCCCTGTGAATGATGTAAAGAAGGTTTTGGAGAGTTATGAGGAATATGGAGAAATTGTTAGGCCTTTCTTGGGGGTTAGGTTTATTGATGTGAATCCAGAAATTGCTAATGAGTTTGACCTTCCTTCTGACTACGGAGCATACCTACAAGATGATATAAGTAATCGAGTTTTAGCTGTTGTTCCTGATGGCCCTGCTGATCAAGCTGGGCTTCAATCTGGGGATTTGATTGTTGAAGTAGATGGGATATCAATAAGTGAGGATGTTGGACTTCAGCAGATAGTAAGTGGGCTTTCAATTGGTGATGAGATAATTGTGAAATATTATAGGGATGGTGAGCTTGAAGAAGTTGAAGTTGAACTAGATAGACTGGAGGAGTAAGACTCCTCCACCTTATTTACAAAGTATAAAAACGTTTTAAAATTATATTTTGGTTTGATTAATAGTTTTTAGTTCTGTAAGTTTTTTGTGGTTTAATTAATGATGAATGTTGTTGAAGACTAAATCTAAAGAAATATATGGAGAAGACTGGATCGGAAGGTTATGTATTCTAAGAGAATTTCTTGAGAACAATAAACAGGAGTTAGATTTTTTGCTTAGACAGAAGCCATTAGTACAAAAAGTTGTTATGTGCATAATGGATTATGAATTTGAGTTTGTATCTGATAATTATTGTCAAGATATAGAGAATGTTTTGACTCTATGTGATCTGATTCGAGATAGGGTAAGTGATATCAAGATAGTAGAATCTGAGGTCACCGGAGATAATGTCTATATGGATCCTGACTCTTTGAGCTTTGTGTAGTTGGTTTGACGAATCAATGGATATTTTGCTTAGCAAGCTTTTATGGTATAATTTGATAATGTATTAAAAAGTTATATGGGTGTATTAGTAAATTTTCCAAGTCCAGAGGATAGAAACATTGCTGAGGCAGCAAATGATAATGTAGAGCTCAATCGAGTTAGAATTGAAAATGTTCAAATGGATCATTTTTCGAGAATTTTGAACTGCCTTGCAAGTACGCCTAGAGATATGGTTTTGGGAGAAAATTTTGTAGAGTTTGGTATGGACAGCACTGATAGTCTTAATGTTGTTGGTAGATATCGAAAAGCTGTAGATCAGTTTGATCTTCCAGAAATATCTATTTCTTTTTTTTACAGTGACCATAAACCAAAAAGGAAACGTAAGAAAAGAAACTAATTTGTGATTAGTTTACTAAGTTTTAATGTTGTAAAGGGTAGTTGGTAGATTTTTTTGTCAATCTGTATTTATAATTGTGGCAGAATTATAATTATGAAAAATGGGATTGTTAAAAGGAAAATCGTGGTTTGAAGATGAAAATGATAATTTTTTGCCACAATATAATGAGTCGAAAGTTGATGAACTAGAGGAGGAATCTAAGGAAGAGATTTTAAAAAAACTAGCGGTAAAATTTCTGAATGAGGCTGCAGTGAGTCCAGATAAAGGTTTGATGAGAAAGCTAACTCTGGAGCTAGGTGTGTTTCGTATTTATAAAAAATTTTTAAAGGATTTGGTGAATGAATGTCCCCAATATTTTGCTAATGTTTTTTTGAGACTGTGTTTCGATAAAATGATTGCAAATTTAGATGTCGATCAAACTGTTGAAAACTATATCAATGAAACAAGTTTGAGGTCATTTCTTCAGGTTGGATCTTTTGAAACCCAAGAAGCTAAGGTTAAAGCGGCTCATAAATATTACTCAGAGTTTAGAATTTTTGATCAGCATAGAAAAGAGCTTATAAATTTGATTGCACATGTAATCCCTCATATTAATTCTAATGTTGAAGCTAAGGTTAGTACTGTGGGGTACACTTTTATAGATAATTTTATTACTCCTCCACACGGAACAGTAATTGATCTATATGATGGGTTTGTGTCTACTACTTTAGATAAAATTGATCCAGAACCTACTGATAGATTCTCGGAAGTTGAAACTGTAGAGATGGAGAGAGAATGTGAAGAGATTGCAAAACAGGATATGGTAAATTTTGGACCTACTGCAGTTCAGTGGGGAAGGAACTCTTCGGGAGAACTTATGGCTAAGGTTGGTATTTATGAAGCAGAAGCTTTTATTGAAGAGAATTTAAAAAGATTGGGGGAGCTACAAGTTAAGGTTAATAAACTAATTAAATTAATTAGCTCTGAGGAAACAAGTAATGAGGAGTTTGGAGAATTGTATGATGAGATTTCAAAAATTAAATTCAATCAGAGTTTTAATCTAGCCCAATACATTGATAGGCAAGTTCGTCTTTTGGAAAGTAATATCGTATACGAACAATTTGATCCAGTAAAACATAGTCTTGACACTGAAGATGCTAAAGCTAGCAATGGTATGCGTTTTGCAGATAAACCGACAATAAAAGTTCTGTATGGAGGGAAGGATAAAAGTGAAATCCAAGAAACAGAATACGAATCAGAAGTTGAAACTGCTGACCTTCATAGAATAAAACCTAAAAATTAATTTAGGATTTTATTAGTAGTTTCTAGGGTAGCCCCGCACAATTCAGTATGGGGCTATTTATTTAGTAAATTGGGAAATGATTGCAGAAGGCTAAAACTTCTTTTTTGATTTCGGATAGTTCTTGTTCGTCGTTGATATTTTGGGAAACTTTATGGAAAAATTTTGCAACTTGTTCCATGTCGTTTGGCTGCATGCCGCGACTAGTTAGAGCAGGTGTTCCTATTCTTACACCAGATGGATCCATAGGGGTTCGAGTGTCAAAAGGAACCATGTTGTAGTTGGTTTCTATTCCTGCATGGTATAGAGCTCTAGAAAACTTTTTACCAGGTATATCGTGGCTTCTTATAGTGTTTAGTAAGATGAGATGATTGTCAGTTCCGCCTGTGACGAGTGAGAAGTTAAGCTTTAATAGTTCTTCAGAAAGTCTTTTGGCATTGGCTTTGATCTGCTGTGCGTAAGTTTTGAACTCTGGTTGGGATGCTTCGTGGAATGCTACGGCCATGGCTGCGGTCGTATGATTGTGCGGGCCTCCTTGATTACCCGGCATGATAGCTTTGTCAATTTTTTTAGCGTGCTTAGCTTTACTTAAAATAAACCCACCTCTTGGTCCCCTAATTGCCTTGTGAGAAGTTGATGTTACTACGTCAGCGTATGGAACTGGGTCTGAGTGCTCCCCTGCTACTATGAGACCATTGATGTGTGATATGTCAGCTAGTAAGAGTGCATTGTGTGACTTTGCAATTTGGTGGAATTTTTGGAAGTCTACTTCCCTAGGGTAAGCTGTGGCTCCAGCTATGATTAAGTCTGGTTTTTCGAGGGCTACTTGAGCTTCGATTTTGTCGTAATTCAAAGTCTCTGAGTCTTTGTCGACTCCATAGCTTGAAGATTTATAGAATCTTGCTGAGAAGTTAGCCTTCCAGCCGTGGGTTAAGTGTCCTCCTTCGAGGAGGTTTAGTCCCATTATCTTGTTTCCTGGTTCTAGTAGAGCATAGAAGGCTGCTTGGTTTGCAGGACTTCCAGAATATGGTTGTACGTTGGCATGTTCAGCGTTGAATAACTTTTTTGCTCTATCTATGGCTAGGTTTTCAACTTGGTCTACTATCCCCTGCCCTTCGTAGTAACGTTTTCCTGGGTATCCCTCGGAATATTTATTGGTTAAAACTGAGCCTGTGGCTTCCATTACAGCTTTTGAGGCGTAATTTTCTGATGGAATCATGCGGAGGGTGTCTTTTTGCCTTTGTTCTTCTTCTTGGATTAGTTTGTGGATAGTTGGGTCTGTTTGCTGAAGAGTGTTGTTTAAATGGTTTGAATGTGTATGAGGTGTAAGAGACATAGCAAAAAGTTAGAATCTAGTTGGGTTGATTCTAGCATTTAGGATCTTTTATATGAAGTGATTAAAATACACTTCCTGGGTTAAAGTCTTCCTCAGTTGGTTCTGGTTGGGTTGTTTGGTTGGGAGAAGCTGTTGGAGTGCTTTCAACTTCCTTTTCAGGGTCTTGTGACTTGTCTCTGGTGAGGTACTTGGCAAAACCAAAGGTAGCAGTGTTTATTGTGCTAAGAGCTGACTTAACAGTGTTTGCTCCCAATGAACCAAGGTTTGAGACTGCTTCTAGGCCAGAATTGAGGGTTTTTACTGGTCTAAGACTAAGTGCGTTTTTCCCCACTTCTTTAACTGACTTGAAAAACCAAGGTATAGTTGAAACTAGACCAGCTTGTCCGTTTTGAGCATCTTCTCTCCAACCATATCCTATAAATGTTTCTGACAGTTGAGATAAAACAGCTGATGCATAACTACTTTTGGTAGTAAACTCTTGAGCTCTTTTGATTTCGTAATTATACCAACTTTCTCTTTCTCCAGTGATGGAGAATGGTAGATTTACTATGGATCCAGCAGTTGCTAGTGATCCATAAACTGCCTTTTGTAAACCTAGTGATAGTTCCTCTGGGGCCAATGCGATAGTCTTTAGTAACGACCCTTTATAATTAGATCTTAAAGCATCAATTTCCTTTTTAAATCTGGCTGATTCTCGACTACTGGAAGTATAGACTGGGTCTACAAGCTCTTTGGCTGATAATGCTAGTTTACTTAAGCCTTTATTGGAACCTCGGACGATTCTTTCGGTAAAACTATCTGGTGAAAATCGGCTATCGTTTTCCATTGTTAAGCGTTTTTATCAATTGTTCCATCAATGTATCCTTGAAGATAGGTCATTTGCTCTTTAATGAAAGATCGCATTTGCTCTGATACGGCTAGTCCGATTTGTTCATGGTCAATGTTTTTACTCTCTAAGAAAGATTCAACTTCCTCAGGTTTGTCTAGAGACTCAATATGAGTAATATCTTCGTCTGAAAGAAGATTGGCTAGTTCTAGAAGGAAAAACTTTTGGAAAGTAGTTTCTAGTCTTTCTGAAAGCTCTTCTTTTTTGTCTTCAGGTAAATCTTGAAGTCCTAATTCTTTATAAAAATTTTCACTAATGTTAGACATGGATTTTATTTAAATTTTTTGAGGTTTTCTAAGATAGCTTCAGGTGAACTTTTAGTTGCTTCTTGAAGCATAGATAAAGTTTTTGATGAGAAATCTAGTTTCTGACCATCAAAAATTAAGTTTGGATTGGAAATTTTATTGTCCGCGACAATTTGCTCGATGATTGGCTTAGCTTGGCTGTATGGAATATCTTTACCACCTATCATGTTGAGCATAGATGTTAATCCAGGATCTTTATCACCATTGAAAAGTTTGGTAGCAAGTTCATCAGAAGGAACTCTGATAGATTGATCAGTAAGGGTTGAACTTGTTGTTTGTGAAGCAGCTTCAGATGCAGCTGAACTAATGCTTTCATTTACAGTAGAATTTGCTTTTGAAATAGCTTCGCTTGGATCAGAGCTTGGTCCGGTATAACTTCCGTCTTTGTTGAATGGACCTCCTGTAGAAGGAGTTTCAGTTCCGGTTGGTAAATCATTTGCTACCGCTTCATTACCAGTAAAGATACTAAATATGTTACTTGTAGTGTCCTTAGTAACAGCCCATCTGTCTTTGAGTGATAAATTCTCTAGTAACTCGGTTGGTGGTTCAATACCTTGAACGTACTCAGCGAGTCCCATGATAGCTTTAGGTATTAATGGTAGTCCATACACAAATCCTGCACCGGCTCCATACTCAAGACCTCTAGCTACTGTTCTAAACCTTCTAGCTTTAATCATAGCTTCGATTTGTTCAGTGTAAAATTCTTCCAATATCTCTGTAATGATTTCCGTGTAAGCTAACCTGAGTGTTACAAGTGCTGCTCTACTTTCTTCTGGTGTATCGGCTGCCTCTACTCCATTTTTAAGAGCTTGAATTCGACTTTTATATTTAGCACTTTGTAGTGATGTTTTAACTTTTTGATTCATAGCTCTTCTTTGCTGAAGGCGGTTTGAAGCTACATTTTTGTCATACTCTGCTTTATGCTCTCCTTCTTTTGTGTCTGGAAGAGATCTTAGGAAGTAATCCATCTCTACGGCATTGGCTTTACCTAGTTTTCCAGATTTTTGATTTAGGAAGCCTCTGAATTTTTTATTCATATCTTTGGCGAAACCACCGAATCCGTAAGCAGCGTATGATTTCATAATTAGTGGTGTTACTATAGCCGCACCACTAAAACCTGTAAGTGCTCCAACTCCAACACCTGCGGCTCCTATACCTGCAAAAATTAGCGTTTTATTTAAGAAGCTCATCTTTTTAAAGTGAGAGCCAAGTTTCTGTAGTCTTCCAGAAATGCTTTTATTTAGGTATTCTTCCCTTGCAGTTACGGATTGTTCAAAAATTGTATCTAATCTATCTAGAATAGTATCCATTCCTTTAGAAAGGGCTTCTTTGGCGTATTCGTTTTTAAATTTTTCATACTCTGCTTGATTAGCATCGATATCATCGGAAATTTGAAGACTGTTGTTTATGCTTGAACTTACTGATTGGCGTACTCTGTTTGTAGTTGCTTGAATTTCGTTTTTGATTTCGTCATTGGACTTCTCCCTATGAAAAATATATTTACTAAGCCCTTGTTCTCTTTCTACATATCCACCAAAGTCTTCGTTGTACTCAGCATTTGTTGAATCACCTAATTCATCTTCTAGTTGCTGAACTGTATCTCTGGTATGCGCTATAAATGCTAATAGATTTGTATCTGTAAATTTTGTAGAACTATTATCATTGAAAACTTTTAGTTTTCTTAGTAAATGTAGGATGGCTTTAAGCTTTGTAAGTCTTAAAGTTTCACTTATTGTTCCTGTTTCGTTATCTAAACTTTGGAAAAAACTTTCAACTTGAGTGTAAGTATCAGAATCATAAACTGAATCTGATTGTCCACTTAAGAATAGGTTTTGGAAAAGGGTAATTGGATTTTGAGTTGTTATGTCAGCAGTAGGCATAGCATTTAATCCAATTATTGATGGTAAAGTAGATAAATCGGAGGTTTCAACTTGAGTTTTACCAACAAGTTTTGTTCCAGCTGGAATCGTGGCGGTTGGTCTTGCTGCACGGGTAGCTTGAAAGCTATCTGTTCTAACAGTAAAAGGAAGTTTACCACCTAAAATGTCTCCAGTGTGTAACACTAAATCTTTAGTAAGGGTAACACTTGTACCTTGTGGTATGTGTTGCCTTGCAGGAATGACCGTTGGCGTACCTGCTACTTCAGCTTCAATAGCTGTATTACATGAGAAAGGACCTTCAAGAGTCTGTCCTGCTCTTAAGTATGGAGGGTTTTCTATATCTGCTGTTAGCTTTAGCCCTGGGATATTATTAACGAATGAATTCTTAAAAATAGTCCCTACTGGCAAAGTATATCCAGGTTGTACTTCGAAAGTTGAACCATTATGCTCTACTTTAATTTTCTGGTTTGGAGAATAAGTTGGGGGAAGAATTATTTCTTCAGCAATCTGAAGACTTGAACTTGGTTCAATGTAAACTCCTGATGGTACTTCAGTTCCTGCAGGAATTGTTTCTGGCTTTAATCTAAGTAGAAAATCAGTTTCTGTTCCTTGTTGAAACTGTGACCCCTCGTTTATGGTAAAACCAGGCCTATTGATATTTAAATCTGAATCTACGCTTAGGACTGAACCAGGGGTATCAGATATAACAGTGTTTCTCTGATACTTGTCGATATTCTCAAAGCCAGGCAGGGCGTCTTTGATGTCTTGATCTAGTTCTGGAATTACTGGTTTAGCTAGATGGACTGCCCTATGAATGTTGTTAAGATTGTTGGGAGATGACATGATATAAAGTTATTTCTCTATATATTAAACCATTTAGCTTATTTTGTAAACTAAAACAGTTCTGCACAAACATTATATATTTGATTTTTTATATCTCCACTATTTTTAGATGGATTTACAGGCTTAACCATTTCAATACACTTTGATTCGTAACCACCTACTTTAGTATTTTTTGTCTTGTAGATTTCATTACATTTTTTGTGTAGGACTGCTTGTTGCTCTTTGTTTATGAGTTCTTGAACTTTAATAGTTAAATCATCACATTTATTGTTAGACTCATTAGTTTTGTTTTCTTGGGAAGCATCTGGGGATTGGTCTGGTTGTCCGTAATTGATGTTTGTTACGCCATCTTGGACTGAACCTCCTGTGATACAGGCATGTTTTACATTGCAATTGAAAACAGCAGGAGCTTTATCACTACTCTGTTCACAAGCTGTGAGGGCTAGTAGTAAGATTGGGAGAATAGCCTTTGGAAATTGGGCTAGAGATGATGATCTTAATATTTCTAAATTTTTCATAAATATGGGAGTTAAATGTGACCTTTGACTTTGTATTAGTTGTAAGTTCCATTACCATTGAAAGTTCCTGAAATTGTGAAACTCGCTGGATCTAACTGTGTTTTGTTTGAAAGTTTTCTTGAATTTCTTCGAGATCTTTTATGGTTTTTGTCAGTTTTTGATTTTAGATCTTCTATCAAAGATTTTAGTTTAACTAAATCTTCTTTGGATTTAACTTCTTTTGAGTTAATTACTTCGATTTGGGCTTTGATTGAATTAACTTCTTTTAATAATTCAGTGTTGTTGCTTTCAAATTTTGCTTCACCTAGTATTACTTGGTTGATTTTAGAAGTTGTTGGAGCTACAGACTCATATTTAGCTTCTTTTCCAACGTAAAGAATATTATCTGAAGAATCTTTTGCATAATGTTGTTGTAAGCAAACTGCTTGAAATTCAGGAGCTATACTAGAACATGGATGCTTTTCAGATGGTTTAGTGTTTGATTCTGAAACTATCTTCCCTGCTATTTCAGAAAATGAACCATTTTGAATAGCTTCTTTTCCACCTATACAAGCTAGTACAGATAGTAAAGTGGTAAGTCCAACTCCTGCAATAAGGGAGTTTCTAACAGTGTTTGAAGATTTAGGTGCTTCTACTGACCTTGTCTCAACTGTAGTTGTTTCGTTAGGTTTATTTGACATGTTTGTTTGTTAAAATTGTGCACCAACTTTAACATTTTACTTATTTTTGTCAACCCTCTTGATGACTAAAATAGTGATATCATCCTTCTGTTCGTAGTCGCCTGTGAAGTCTTTAATGTCTTTAAGGATTCCGTCTCTGATTTGTTCTGCGGTGGCTGACTTGTCTTTGGAGTTTTGCTCAAGGCTTTGAACTAATTGGTCGAAGCCGAAGGTTTCAGTGTCATTTTTCCAGGCCTCTGGAATACCATCTGAGTAAAGTATGATTACATCCCCTTCTTGGAAGTCTTTTACTTCTTGAGTTTTGAGTAATTTCGATACATCAGGGAACATTCCTAGGGCAATACCTCCGCTTGGGAGCATTTGGGCTTTTTGAGTTGAGGCTTTGAAATGAATGAGTTGCTCGTGACCGGCTGAAAGATATGTAAGTTTATCTGGTTTTGAAGGTTCATATCTAGTGAAAGCTGCAGTGATGAACATGTTTGGAGTTGCCTTGGTTTTAAGGATCTTATTGAGGTTATTGGCTATATCAATAAGCTTTCCATCGTGGAGGCTGACGATTATCGAATTGGAAATTGCAGACAGGATCCCAGCTGGAACACCATGACCGGTTACGTCTCCTACATATGTAAGTAGATTACCTTTTTCATCAATCAGAGTATCGTATACATCACCACCTATCTCAGTGGCAGGAATTACGTGACCAGAAAGGTCGATTCCTTTAACTTCAGGGACTGATTTTGGAAGTAGATTTTCTTGGATTTTTTGTGCTAACTCTAGCTCTTTTTCGACTCTGGATTTATAAATTTTGGCTTCAACGGCTTTGGTAAGGTCTTCGGCCATTTGATTTACAGATCCAGCTAGCTCCCCTACTTCATCCTTGGATTTTACTTTGACTCTTTTGTCGAAGTTACCGGCTGCGATTTCTTTTACGATTTCATTTAGTTTGATAATTGGTTTTGTAACAATAAGTGCAAGAATGTAAGCGACAAAAATACTAACCAACAAGGCACCTACTAGAAGCCCTAAGAGTGTGAGAGCTTGGGTGATTAGTCTTTGTTGGAGGTTGTCATAATTTACTCTATAGATAACCGTATTGGTTTGATCTACTGGGTAGTAGATATTTTGGATAACAATATGGTCTTGAAGTTGTTCTTCAGGTATTGGATTAAGATTTTGGTTTACAAAATTAAACTCTCCGGCAGCTTCTTTTTGTAAGAAGTAAACATTTCCTTCTGTTGTAAGAATAGATGGTAAGTTTGCTTGGACTCGGGACTGATCAGAGTCAGTAACAACGTCTGAAGATTGGTAGAGCTTGGTATTGTCAAAGCTATACACCTCAATGCTGTAAACGTCCGGTAGCTTACTTAAAGTCTCTGAGATTACCCTTTCAAATGGGATATTGTTGTCTTGGAGAAGGAACTCGTTGGTAGCTTGGGTGATCTCTGGTGCTGTTAGCTCGGCTAGACTTCTGACCTGAAAGTAAATGTCACTTTCAATTTGCTTTTTGGCCTGAAGAGTCAAGATAGTTCCGATGGCAATAATCACTACTAGAATGAGTAGGGATATACTTTGGGCGAATTTTTTCTTTAGTGATTTTTTAACTTTCATTTTAATTTTGGGTGAGTGAACTGATATCGATGAAGCCGTCTAAACGATCATTGTAAGAGAAGTCTTTGTTGATTGCGTAGAAAACTTTGTTTTCGAAAAGTGGCATTCCAATTGGATTATCTTGGCTTACTAACTTAGATAGCTCTTGAAGTTTTTGAGAGCGTTCTTGGGGATCAGTAAGAGTCGAAACTTCTTGGATTAGTTGATTTGCTTGACTATTTGAGTAAAAACCTAAATTGTACGTGCTTCCTGATTGGACTATTTCTTGGAAGAAATTTTGTCCATCTCCAAATTCTGTCCTCCATCCGAGGAAGATTAGGTCGTAGGATGTGGCTCTAGTTTTTAGGTTTTCATCAGCATAATTATATAAGTCTACTTGAGCTGTTAGGCCTAGCTGTTGGTATGTTTCTTGCAGGAAAAGGGTGAATTTTTCAGCTGAAGTTGGAAGCATGATTTTGAGAGTTCGCCCTTGTAGTCCTGCGTTTTGAATGATTTGTTTAGCTTCTTCTAAGTTTTGGGCTTGAGGTGGTATCTCTGAGTTATATCCTAGTACCCCTTGGGATAAGAACTGGTTGGTTGGAGTTCCTAGGTTTTCAGTGTACTGGCTTAGAAGGTCAGCTGGGATGGATCTTGATAAAGCCTTTCTTTGATTTAGGTTTAATTTGTTAGTGTTGAATAGAAAGAAGTTGAGGGATAAATCTGTAGTTTCTTGAAGTCTGAATTTTCTAGTGTTAAGACGGTCTATGAAGCTTGGTGATAGGTTTTCTACTACTACAACTTTTGGATCATCATTGGCGTGAGAAATTCGTTCAAGGTTGTTTGAAATAGTGGATAATCTTAACTCTTGGAAAGGTGGTTTTTGAGAATGATAGTCTGCAAACCTTTCAAGTCTAAGTAGACTTGGACTGTAGTTTACTACTTGATAAGGACCTGTCCCTATAGCTTCTGATTCTAAGTTTTGATTAGAGAAAAGAATTGGGACTTCAGATACTTTTTGAAGGAATAATGGGTCTGGTTGAGAAAGATTGAATATAATTTGATTTGGTGAATTTTCTGACTGAGTTACAGAGTTTAGGTTTAGTTTATCTGAACTATAGTCTTGGAAGTTTGTGAGTATTATCTCTGGGGATAGATCTTCTCCATTGTGAAACTTAACATTTTCTTTGAGTGTGAATTGCCATGTTGTTTCGTCGATCTGTCCAAAACTTACAGCTAACTGTGGCTGGAATTGTAGGTTAGCATCAACTTTAATAAGGCTTTCGTAAATAAGAGTTAGACGGCTATTGTGGAAAGGTTGAGTGGTTGGATCAAGTGAGCTAATTGTGGTTGAATAAACTGCTTCAGAACTTGAATAGTCGTTTTGCTCTTGATAATTCTGATAGAAAAAATATGCACCTAGTATGATCAGGACTGCGACTATTATTCTTGATAGCTTCATAAATTGATATTAATCTATTTATTTTATCATAAAATAGATTTTTTCTAAAGCTAGCTGTGTTTAAGAATTTTGGTTTCTATATGCGATAAGTAGGTTCTCCATTAAGCAAGCTACTGTCATTGGGCCTACTCCTCCAGGAACTGGGGTGATGTATGAAGTCTTAGGAGCTACATCTTGGTAATCAACATCTCCGTAAATGTCGTCCTCCACTTTGGAGAAACCTACATCTATTACCACAGCACCTTGCTTGACCATATCTGCTTTGATTAAGTGTTTGAAACCTGTGGCTACTACAAGTATGTCAGCCTCTTGTGTGTGTGATTTGAGGTCTTTGGTTTTACTATGACATGTGGTTACTGTTGCACCATGATTGAGGAGCATAGATGAAATAGGTCTACCTACAATTTGGCTTCTACCTACAACTACAGCATTTGATCCAGTTAGAGGAATTTGGTAGAAGTCTAGAAGTTTCATTATTCCTTTTGGGGTGCACGGTACTAAGGTATTTTCAGTGGCAGAATTTGTGAAGACAAGACCTTGATTGAAAGGATGAAAGCCATCAACGTCTTTTTCTGGAGATATACTTGAGCTGATTGTATCTGCGGAAATATGAGCGGGTAAAGGTAATTGAACCATTACTCCATGAACCTCTGGGTTTTCGTTGAGTTCGAAAATTTCTTGCAGAAGTTTATGCTCTGGAGTTTCTTCTGGGAATTGTAAAAAATCATATTCAAAGCCAATTTGTCGGCAGGCTTTTTGCTTTTGATTGATGTATGAGAGTGAAGCTGGGTTGCTTCCGACTAATATAAATGCAAGTTTTGGTTTGATGTCGCTTTTGATGTTTTGGACTTCGGCTTGAAGCTCTTGAAACATCTGATTGCGAACCTCTCGACCGTTTATATCTATATATTCAGGATTATTCATTATTTTGAGAATTTAGGTATTGGATCACTTCATTATACATGAGTTGGTTGGTATCTTCTATTTTTTCTTGTCTGGTTACTAAAGTCCAGTTGTTTTCTTTCTGGAGTTCTTGGAAGATCTTTTTTACTTTTTGAGCTAATTGGTTGTTGTCTTCGTGACGATGACCTTTTTCTATTGAGCCTAATCCCCTATCCCCATCAAGCATAAGGGTGAAGTCTGGTTCCAAAAGTGGAGAGTTTACTGTCTTTAACCATTCTTTACTTGCCCCTTGAGCAGAACCCCAGGCTACCGATGTGTAGGTGTAATCTTCTGCGATTACGATGTCGTTTTCTTGGATAAGTTGTTTGAGTTGAGACTCTGTATCAAAACGATTGAGGCAGTAAAGTAGCTGGAAATGCTCTTGAGAAATGTCTGGCTCTGCCTTATCTCTGAGGATTGAACTGATACGTGGTCCAGTTGGTTCTGCAGTGTAGATCGGGTACTTTAGAGTTTTAACTTTGTAGCCATCCTGTGTGAGCCTTTCTGCTAGGAGTTTGGTTTGGGTGGTTTTACCGATATTGTTTACTCCATAAATTGTAATAAATTTTCCCATGTGATTGATTAAGATGATGTTGAACCGAAGCCTCCGCGGTCTTGATTGTTCATTGATTCTACTTCTTGAAAAGCTAAGCGATCTGCTTGGATGAAAACGGCCTGAGCTATTCTTTCACCTTTTTTGATGACGGAAGGTTGATCTGTGAAATTGTAGAGTTGGATGAGTAATTCGTCATTGTCTCCTGAATAATCTTGATCGATTATTCCCACGCCGTGTGGTTTGGTTAAACCTTTTTTAACTGGAGTTGAGCTTCTGGAGGCTAACATAAGTAGGTAACCTGGTGGTGTTTCGATGACAATATTGGCTGGAACTCTTTCAATCTTTCCAGGTGGGATCGTAATATCGACTCTGGAATATAGATCAAAGCCGATGCTACCTTTGGTTTTGTATTCAGGGATTGGTAGGGATTTATCGATTCGTTTAATTCTGACTTTTGGTAGATTGGATTGGTCGTGCATTTCTAAATTTAAGTTTAGGTATTTTTAGCTGTGGCTTCTCTGTCTAATGTTCTTTGAAGTGCTGCTACAGCTACTTCAAGTTGTGAGTGATCTGGCTCTCGAGTTGTTAACCTTTGGAAGGCTAGACCTGGTTGAATAAGAAGTTTAACAACAGGATTGCTGGCATACTTACCGCTGAGCTTGAGAGCTTCAAATGAAACTCCGGCAATCACAGGAAGTAGAGCTAATCTTTTGGCTAAGTGTATGAAGAAATTGGGATCTCGAGGAATAAGTGAATAAACTAGGATGCTTATCAAGAATACAAATATGATGAAGCTAGTTCCACATCTTGGGTGGAATCTGGACTGTTTAGCTGAGTTTTCTGCAGTTAGGTTGGTTCCCTCTTCGTAGTTAAATACTGCCATGTGTTCAGCACCGTGGTATTGGAATACTCTTTTAATATCCTTGAACATGCTTATCAATAATATGTAACATAGGAAGATAGAGAGTTTAAGAATACCATCTAGGAAGTTGTAAGCTATGTAGTTGGTAGTTGGATCATAAGTTGTGTACTGGAAGATCCATTCAGTGAGCTGGAGAGGTAGATATTTGAACAGAACTATGGTGAAACCTAGTGAAAAAATAACATTGAAGAATAAGAATAAATTACTTTGCCATTTTGGGATTGGTTTTTGTTCAGCTTTCTTTTTAGCTTCTTTTGGATCTTCATCCATGATGAATTCATCTGCTGAGAAATTTAAGGCTCTTATACCAAGGGCCATCATCTCGAACATGCTTATTACTCCTCTTAGGAAAGGTAGGTTGAAGAATTTGTATTTTTGAGCGAGGCTATTGTAATGGAAGTCTTTTATCTTGATTGATCCATCGGCTTTTCGAACGGCCCAGGCTACGTAGTTTTGGGAGCGCATCATTACACCTTCAATTAGGGCTTGCCCACCCACGGCGAAATCAAACTTTGGTTTAGTGTTCATGTTGTTGAATTATTAGTGGGTAAAATATAGTGGTTTTTGGAGGATTTTGCTACTTAGAATAAATTTTATTATTTAGAAACTAATTGAGAAATACCAATTACTAGTAGTGAATACAACTTTAGCTTGACATTACCAGGAATTAGTATTTAATAAGATAGTAGTACTGAATCCTACTTAGGAATTCAGCACTCTGAATTGTTCATTCCACAAACCATAGAGGAGACAAAATGTCTGAATCTAAAGAAGCAGAAGCGAAACCTAAGAAACCACTCGAAATTTTCTTTGAAAATGCAGGTGTGGGAGACATCATGAAAGCAATCCAACTGAATAAGGATTTGCTTGAAGAATATGAAGTAAATTCATACTCTCTTGATAGCAATGTCTTTATACAGAATATCTGTATTCATGTTGCTTTCCTTGATAAGGATCAAATCAGGTCTGCAGTTGCTTACTTCATCGAAAATCAAAAGAAAATGAGTGTTGGTTTTACACGACAGATTAGCCTTAAAATTGCTGATCTGGAGTTCGCAAGAACCTATTGCTCTAACTTGTAAAGTTTGTGTATTGATTCAATAAGACTCATACTAACCGTATGAGTCTTTTCTATTATGTAATCTTTAAAATTTATGAGCCAAGATAGTATTGATTTAAATAAAAATAATACTCAGAGTAACTTAGATAGTAAAAAGGATAATGAGCACCAGATTAAGATTACAGTAGAGAATAATAAAGATAATTTAAGTCCTGAGGTTTTAAGAATTATAAAGCTTGTAAGAGAATCAGATAACGAAATGATAGAAAAGAGTGACGAAGAGATACTAGTCTTACTTAAGATGATGTATGGCTGTAGTGCTTGGGAAACTAACTAAAAATAAAGCGCCACCATTAAGTATGGGGGCGCTTGGGTGTTGCCCGATCAACTATTTGATTGACCGGACTGTTCTGCCATGAGATCATTTAGAAGTTCAATGAGCATTTGCTCAGTATTGTTCAATTTATGAGGATCAGTGTCTCGAAATCCGTCCATAGGGCGACATGTAAATAGAACCTCTCCTCCTAAACTGCTTATTTCTTTAATCAAGACCTTTGTTAGCCAAGTCATTTGATATGTGTCATTACACATGATACATAGACTTTTTGAGGCTTTTTCATTACTCATTGTTGTTCCTTTTGAATGAATTGATGAGCTCGGAATTGAGTCACCAAGCTAGATACAAGTTTTATATCTAAGTTGGTAACTCAATAAACTTGGTTCATAGTAGGCAGAACATCTGAATTTTATAGAAGATATAAACAACACTAGTTTAAACTAGATTACTTATATTCTATTAAATAAAATACAGATCAATACCTACTAAACTTTAATTAAAAGATCATAAGTTGCTCTAACACGAATATACTATAGTGCCTAATGTAATTTTGTCAAGTATTTATATGCTGAGATTTTATATAAAACCGTTAATTAAAAACCTCACTTTTTTTTAAAGTAAGGTTTGTTTTAGCCTTCTAAGTTTTGACTATAGGTCAGAGATGCTTAGAGGTAGGCTTGGACCCATTGAAGTTGTTAGGTAAACAGACTTCAAGTAAGTTCCTTTTGATCCTGATGGTTTGTTTTCTTTTACGGCGTTCATCATTGTTTGGATGTTTTCTTGGAGTTTTTCTGGACCGAAAGAAAGTTTTCCAACGATGTTGTGAAGGCATCCGTATTTGTCAGTTCTGATTTCGATTTTACCATTCATGATGTTTTTGATTGTTTCAGCTGGTTTGTCTGTAACAGTTCCTGATTTTGGTGATGGCATTTTTCTAGCTTGTCCTAGTTGTTTTGCAACTTTACCTAGGTTTTTCATTACTGTCGGGTGAGCTACTGCGATGTCAAAATCCATCCATCCACCTGCAACTTTTGCAACTAGATCGTCTAGCCCTGCTTCAATTGCTCCAGCTTTTTTAGCTTCATCTGCCATTTCTTCTGGTACGAAAGCTACTACTTTGAACTTTTTACCAGTTCCATGAGGAAGAGTTGTGGCAACACGTAGGATTTGGTCAGCATGTTTTGGGTCTAGACCTGTGTTTACGTGAAGCTCAACTGATGCGTCAAATTTAACAGTTGAAGTTTTTGGAAGCAATTCAAGTGCTTCAGCAAGGGTATATTGATCTTTTATGATCTGAGCCTTTGAGGCTGTATAGTTTTTTGATCTTTTCATTTTTGTTTTGTTTAAATTGTGGTTCGAGCCTTAAGCTCATGGCTTAAGTCCCACTTGAGAATTGTTTTACTTATCTTCTCTTCTGATAAGTCTCCAGTGATAAGCCCATACTGGAATGGCTATTAGTAGCATTGCTACGGCTTGAGCCATGTCATAAGCATATCTAATTTTAGCTTGCTCTTCGATGGCTTTTGTTTCTGCTTCTATGCACTCGTCGAGTGAATCATAGTTGGATTCAGAAGGCCTTGGAACTGAGGTCTCTGTTGTTTCAGTGGATGGTTCTTGATATTTCCATTCACATGTAACTTCTGGAGATTGCCCCCAACGTTCTTGCTTAATGTCTAAGATATTATAGGTGATGACATTTTGGATGATCATCGTTGAACCGATAAGAATCATTACTAGTGTTATCCCAGCTACTACATATAGGTAACCGGCTTTTAGGTATGATTTGAAATTAGACATTTAAGTTAATTAAAGTTTTACTTCTAGTCCCATTTGTTTTGCAGTTCCTGCAAGAATCTTTACAGCTGCGTCCATATCGTTAGCGTTAAGATCTTCCATTTTGATCTTAGCAACGTTTTCAAGTTGAGCTCTTGTAATAGTTCCAACTTTTTTTGTATTTGGTTCACCTGAACCTTTTGGAATTCCAACTTCTTTCTTGATAAGATAAGCCGCTGGTGGTTTTTTGGTGATAAATTCGAATGAACGATCATCGTAAACAGTAATCTCTACAGGGATGATTGCGTCTCCTTGTTCTCTTGTAGCATTATTGAATTGCGTACAGAAATCTTGGATCGGAATCCCGTGTTGCCCTAGAGCAGGACCAACTGGAGGAGCAGGATTTGCTTTACCAGCAGGGATCTGTAACTTGATGACAGTTTGCACTTGTTTTGGCATCGTGTTTATTTAAATAAAGTATACACTTTTTACCTTTTTTGAGGGCTTGAGTCAAGTTTAGAACTACTATTTGGATTGTCGAAAAATGAGAAGAGGAATAAAAACCTCTTCTCAGATCATGACCTATGGAGTTAAAACAAAGTATAAAATATTGCTGTCTTTGTAGGATAGGTACAGTCCTACTTGTGCAGAAATTACTAGAATCATAAGAATCAATAGTCCTACTAATTTTTTCACTTTTACTCCTTTTAGTTTAAGACACTCTCGGAAAGAGATCTTAGGCTATTGTGTAATGATCTAAGGCTAGATTAACCCTGGCTGGAATTTTGTCAAACTAGAGTAGAAGTTCGAACCAATCCTTGAACTGATCGTGATATTGTTTTTGGTATGCAACAGCGTAGATCAGGGTTCCTTTTTGGTTGATTAGAAAGGCGCTATCGGAATCTTGGTTGGGGTTGATATAGAATGAGCGATCACCGAATTCGTTGGTTTGGTTGATGGAAAAACTTGGAACTGAACTTGAAATGGCTTTAATCTCTTCGAAGATTTGTTGAGATTTTTTTTCGTCGTCTGTGACAATTTCTTGAATAGAAGCAATGGTTTGCTGATCAGATGAAACTATGGCGTAAACCTCTTTATTTACTAGATCTTTGGATATTTGAAATGAATCAAAAAGTCTTTCTGGGATTTCCTGGAATCTTAACTGTAGCCTAGGGATGTCTAGCTCTAAAATTAGTGTATTTAGGCGGACACTTTCAAGGGCCTCATTAGAGTCAGAGGGTTGCTCTGGGGCTGCTTCGTCTATGATTTCTTGAGCTTCTTCTGCGTTTTCAATGAGTTCTTTTTGTTGAATGTAATCAGTAAAAGAACCTAACTTGAGGACGTTGGCTTCAACTTGATCTTCTATCTCAGGACGAACTTTCTGGATGTAGTCTTGGGAAACAAGCTCGGCGGCTATTGTAAGGACGATTGCTGATAGGAGGATAGCAATGATGGTAATTTTTTGCACTTTAGGTGTTCTTAATTTTGTTTGTGCAAATTATAGTGGAGAGGACTGGAAAGTGGAATCTTTTATCTTGAAAGCCAAGTAATTTATGGTCTCTCCCCTTTTCAAATGTTTTTTTTCGAAGTCTGTTTGAATGTCCATGTCTGGGATCTGATGACTAGTATTGTGGATGTCTTTTTGGGACTGAAGTAGTTGAAGCTTAGGGTTGTGAGATATGAGATCAAGCGTGTACTCAAATAATCCCTTGTGATCAGTTTTCAAATGGATAATGTGATCTGACTTCAGAAGCTTTGCGTATCTTTCCAGGAATGGGGGTGCGGTTAGGCGGCGGTTTTCATGTTTGTCTTTTGGGAATGGACCGGGGAAAGTTATCCAAATCTCATCGATAATTTGGTTTGGGAAAAAATCATTGATGTGAGCAATATCTGAACGGATGAAAGCTGTGTTTTGGATATCTTTGTCTAAGCATGTTTTTGCTCCTCGCCAGATTCTTTCACCTTTTTTCTCGAAACCTAGGTAGAAGTTATCAGGATACCTTTGAGCCAATTGGATGGTATAGTCCCCTTTCCCACACCCTAACTCTAAGATGAGTTTCTTGTGAGGTGGTAGCGAGAAATTTTGAAAAGCCTCCCGGTCTTGGAAGACGTTTGGGAAGCTGTTTATTTCTTTGAATCTTTTTAGTTTTTTGCGAGGCATTAAAAATTGATATATATGTTTTTTTGTATTCGTTTATAAATTCGATCTAAATCTTTTTTTAGTATTTTTGGGATAAACTCCTCTGCTATAATCTCGAATAAATATAGAGATAATATAACATATAACGCGGTAGTAAGTGGGTGTTTAGAAATAACCGTTAGGAATTCTGGATAATAATTATAATGATGGAAAATATATAAAGATATCAAGCTAAAAAAACTATAAAGAAATAATGTTGATTTAAGAACTTTGTATTTGTAAAAGTCAATTTCCTCTCCTCTGCCTTCGCCTTCTTTTTTATGTAAACTTTTGCTCATATGATAGCTTGAATCTAAATATAAGTCAGGATAGTAAGGGTATACGAACTGCTTATTTGTTAGATACTCTAAAAGACATTTCGTTCTATTGTATAAGGCCTCATTATAAGATCTAAGTATGAAATTAAACATTAATTTAAATCTTAAAGGTATACTTACGATACCTTTTGTTCTTTTTAAATGTAAATCGTAAACTTCTCTTATAATTGATTCAGTATCAATTGTGCTGCCATCTTCTCTTTCAAAAGTACCATTACTAATAAAATAATCTTCGTCTGATTTGAGAGAAATTGGTAAAGTGCTAAGTGGATTTAGATCTTCATCATGATATTGTAAATACCCATTCTCGTTACAATCGTCTTTAACTAAAGATATAGTTATAAAGAGAGGCGCCCTACCTTCTTTAGTTTCTTTTTTCACTCCAACTTTAATCAAAGACATCAAGCCTGTATTTGGTACTTTTTGAATAGCGCTAAAACCTAAACCATCCTCAAAGTGTTTAAGATTGGTAAAACCTATTTTTTCTAAGTTGAACAAATCGCTAAACTCTTGATTTGAATATTGAAGATTCATTGAGTTTATCGTTTTTTAACTTGATTGAAGTCTAGTTCAACTGGTGTTTCACGACCGAAGATTGTGATGAGGACTTTAACCTTACCTTTCTCTTCGTCGATTTCTTCAACTATGGCTTCGTAGTTGGCGAATGGTCCTTCAAGTACTGTAACTGGATCTCCAACTGAAACTGAGATGTCGAATTTGGCTTCGGATTTACCCATTTGTTTTTCTACTATATTCCATTCTTCTGGAGATACTGGAACTGGGATATTCCCTGAACCTACGAAACCTGTTACGTTTGGAGTATTTCTAACTACATACCATGATTCGTCTGTTACAACCATTTGTACTAATACGTATCCTGGAAAGATTTTTTTGTCTTCTTCTACTGGTTGTCCTTTTTTCATTACGATTTGTTTCTCTTTTGGAACAACTACGTCGAAAATGTAATCTTGCATGTTAAGACTGTCGATTCTCTGTAGAAGGTTGTCTTTAACTGCGTCTTCATATCCGGAATAGGTGTGGATCACATACCACTGCTTACCGGTGTTTGCTACTTGTTTTGCCATGATTTAGTTGGGTTATTCTGTTTCGGTTGTTTCTGTATCTGGAGCTTCGTTAATTTGAACTTCTGTTGATTCTCCTGTTACCGGTGCTGTTTGTACATCAACTGCATTTAGATCGAATTGAGGAGCTTCAGTATTGATAGTCTCAGGGCTAAGATCTACAAGAGTTTGATATCCAGCATTGAAAACTTGGTCTACAAGTGTAAGTCCAAGAGTTGTAAGTGCTGTAAAAATCAAGGTAATAATAGTGAGCTTGAGTGAGTCTTCCTTAGAGGGCCAAGTTACCTTTTGGATCTCCTTTATGCTGTTCTTAAAATATTTAATCATAATTTCACAGTTAAAAACCCGGTCCGGGTTGATTTGTATATTTGAAGTATGAATTAGTATAGTTGGAAAATCAAGAGATTTTGTTGTATAATAGAGAGAAATAAATTTATTTATGAAGCTTAATTGGAAAGTTGGTTTGATCGGTGGGTTGCTGGGGATGATGGTTTGTATTGATGCTGGAGTGGCTTCAGCTCAGTTTTTGGACTTCAATACTTCTCCTTTTGAAAGATTCTTTTTTAGGCCTGAAGGTGATACTGGTTTGGAGCAGGCTGAATTTGTTATCGAGCAGTTTGTGAATCTGGTGAGGCTTGGTGTTGGTTTGATTGCTACTATTTTTGCAATCATTTCTGCAATGAGACTTGCCTTCTCTCAAGGTGACTCTGAAGCGATGGAATCTGCTGGTAAAACTCTCTTATATAGTGTGACTGGAATAATTATCATGGCTATATCTCCAGATCTTGGAAAACTTTTTGCAGCGAATGATGGTGGATTACTTGGGACTAGGGATGTGGTCCAGGAAAGACTATTGGTGTTTGATAATGGAGTAAGAGTTATTATTACTTTCTTTAAATATATTCTAACTGCTGTGGCGACAGCTTCGCTTGTTTTCTCTGGTGGACAGATGATTGCTTCGGCTAATAGTGAAGAGCAGGTCAGTAAAGCTAAGAAGAACTTTGGAGTTACATTAGCGGCCTTAGTGGGGCTTATCTTTGCAGATGGGCTGATACGAAGAGTGTTCTATAGGGTTGATACTCCCCTTTCAGAGCCAAGAGTTGATCTTGGTCAAGGTATGGAGGAACTAGTAGGATTTATAAACCTTATTGTGGCGTTTATGGGACCTATTAGCATGCTGACTCTTGTGGCAGGAGGCCTTATGTACGCTGCAAGTGGTGGAAATGAAGAAACTCAAGGCAAGGCACGAAAGATGATTGGTGTTTCCCTACTTGGGATAATCATGGTTTATGGAGCATTTGCGCTTGTTTCTACTGTAATAGCTGGAAGATTATGATAAAAATTATGAAAAAAGTTTTACTGACAATTGGATTGCTGAGTGTACTAATGTTTGGTGGTGTTACTAACGCCCAGGAAGGACAAAGTGCAGCTGATAGAGATGGATTTATAAATGACGACACAAGAAGTGTCTTAGAAAACATTCAAGATGCAACTGGACTTCCAGTGATGGGGTTTGAGGAGGCGCCTGGTAGATTTGATCAACCGGGAGTAAATAGAATTGTTAGTTTGGCTTTTTCAGCTTTGTCTGTAGCTAAGTATGTGATCTTAGGGATTACTATTTTGTACCTGACAATATCTTTAGTGAGACTAGTTGGGAAACAAGATGTGGATGAAGACCTGGATAAGCTTAAAAAGTATGTGGGATACTTGGTTGTAGCGATTGTGATAGTTTTGACGGCTGACATTTTGTTTTTACAAGTACTAGATTTAAGCGGAGGTGGTTTCCTTGAAAATGAGCAAGCTGCTCAGGAAGCTGCGCGAATTGGGGCAGCTGAAATACTTGGGATAGTAAGAGTTGTAGAGGCTATGATTGGGGCTGTGGCTTTATTGTTCTTGATCATTGCTGGTATGAGACTTGTATCGAACGCTGGAAATGAGGAAGTTATGGATGTAGCTAAAAATCAGATTAAATACTCGATTGCTGGGATTATTTTGGTTCTTATTTCGGAGAGCTTGGTAAGAGAGATTTTCTTTGCTAGAGATGGTGCTCAGTTTGATGTGACTGCTGCTAATAGACTGATAGTTACATTTACAAACTTTGTTTCTGGGTTTATCGCAATTGCTGCGCTTTTGTCTCTGTTATACGCTGGGTTTATGTATATATTTCAACCTAGTAATGAAGATAATGCTGGAAGAGTTAAGAATGCAATCATTGGGGCTGTGGTTGGTATCATAATTGCGGCTGGGGCTTTTGCAGTTGTAAATACTGTGATTGACTTAGAGGAAAGTGAAGGAAGTGGTATAGAATTGAGTCCCCTTCAAGATGAAATTTTGGAGAGTAACTTTTAAAGAATAACATGTTGTGTATGGGTTTATCTTTAGGTGTTTTTTTGGTATAATTAAATGATTAAATATGTTTATCAAATGCTAAAGATCACAAGAAAAATCGTTTCAATGTCTATTTTTGCCCTTCTATTTGGGATTTTTATGTTTGGAATGCCTGATATCACTGGGGCACAAAGTAGTGTTTTTTGTGGAGGAATTTCTGATCAGTTTTCTGGTTTTGCTGATTGTGGAAGTCAGATAACTTCTTTTTCAGACTTTGATGGTAGGTTGGAACTACCTAATGATACTTTGAATCCAACACTGACTCAGGATGATAATATTCGTGATTTCATTTTGAGGATAGTTAATTTTGCTTTGAGCTTCCTTGGGTTTATTGCTTTGATAATTGTGATTTACTCTGGATTCCAATATGTGACGGCTTTGGACAATGATGAGCAGATGAGTAAAGCTAAGACGAACATCAAAAATGTGTTTATTGGGATTATAGTTATCTTTGCTTCGTATGCGATTGTAAATACTGCCCTGAGTATCCCTCAAGGTGGTGAACTTGGAACAAATGTTGACGGGACAAATAGGGCTCAACTAGCAAACTACAACTCTGCGGCGACTGAAGTTAGAATTGCGGCATTGGGATATGTACAAGCTTACGATCAGCTTTTGGAGAATACTAGACAACTAGCTTTGATTAAATCTTTTGAGCCTTCTGAATTTACTTCGAGAAGCGAATTTGTGAATTATTTAAATCAGGTTGAAGACACCCTTGAGGATATTGGGAACCAGTATGATGCGGTGAGTAATACAAGCTTAGCTACACAATACGTGATAGATAGAGCTATAACTCCTGCTAAGCTGGTGATACAAAACCAAATTACTCAGGAAGAGATAAACGCTATTGCAAACGAATCACAGGACTCTAATCTAGAAAATCTTTTAGATGATGTTGGTGGAGGAGTGCTTGGATGGGTTGATGAAAACCTTTCTGGTGGAGATGCTAAGTTTAGACAACTTGTTTGTAACCTTCCTCCAAGTGAACGTCCTGTGAACTTCAATGTTTCTGATTGTGAAGAAGTTATTGTGAATGGTGGAAACTCAAATATTGGTTCTGAGATCACTAGTGACCTTAGAACTTACATAAATGAAGTGGTTTATAGAAGAGGTTTGATTGCTGACTACCAGAGAGTTGCTAATAATGTGAGAGAAACCTTGGATACATTGAACGATGCTTCTTCTCCTTACTTTGTGACAATTAATTTGCAGAATGGTCAGACGTTGAGTCAGACTATTGATGATTTGATAGATTCATTTTCACAAGGTGGAAACCTATATGACATAGAAGATGTTTTAGATCCTTTCTCTGACCTTGGATCTTCATCAACAAGTGGTGATAGTTTTGAGATTGGGTTTAGTACTGACTCAGTTAACTTTGAGGATTTAGCTAGGTCGAACGATGTTGTGGAAGCAGTTAGAAATCTTGAAGCGGTATATAATGCGTTGATTAATGTACGATTTACGGCTCCAGTGATAGTAACGAATGTAGCCCGAGGAAGTTCTCCTCTAGTTGTGACTTTTGATGGGAGTAAGAGTTATGATCCGGCTGAACTTAGCTTAAATGATCAAAATTTTGAATGGGATGTGGATGGTGATGGAGATTTTAATGATTATACTAGTCAATCTGACTTAGTTACTTGTGAAGGGATCACTTCTGGACCGATTAACTTAGCTTCAGTGACTTGTACATATAAAAGACCAGGAACATATAGAGTTGGCCTTAGACTAACTAGCTCAGCTGAAGAAGATCAAGAAGTACTACCGGGACTTGCTTACAAAACTATAAGAGTGACTCCTCCAAATACTAAAATAGATCTTCAGGTTACACCTGAGAATGATAGTTCGATTATTTTACAAAGATATAATCAGGAGGATGGTACTATTCTTCTGAATAGAGATGAATTTACAGTTACTTTAAATCAAGCTCAACAAGGGCTACTATTTGAAGCAGATGCGACTGGGAATAGTATACAGGAGTATGCTTGGAGATTTTCAGATGAGCAAGGTTCTATATCTGGATCTGGTGATCCGATTCTTTCTGGTAATGAAGATGAAGAAACGGATATTGGTGGAGTTCAGGATGATGTAAAAACAATTAGAAAAACCTTTAACTCTAGAGGGAGATACTCAGGTGTGCTTTCAGTAACTGATGCTCAAGGGCAGACAGACCGAAAGGTGTTCTACGTAAATGTGAACACTATTGTAGCTAGGGTGAATGCTGATAAGACGAATGTTATTCCTGGTGAAGAAATTGTTTTAGATTCTTCGAATTCTCAGAGTGACTTTGGGCCAATTGTATCGAGAGAGTGGACTGTGGATGATACTGCAACTGACTTTGGTTCTGAAGAAAGAATAACTGTGAGCTTTGAGAATCCTGGTTCGAAAAGTATAGGACTAAAGGTTAGAGATGGAGAAGGAAATGAAGCGACTGTGCAGGTTAATGTAAACGTAGAATCTAGGCCTCCAACGGCAGTAGCTATTGCTAACTCTTTAGATAAGAATAATCCATCACTAATAACTTTAGATGCTTCACAAAGTAGCGATCCTGATGCTGGTGACATAGAGAGCCTGAAATATTCTTGGAGTTTTCCAGGTAAAATCGAAGGGGTTGATTATACTGTCATTAATTCTGATGATCAGAGAAGATTAGAAGTTCAATTCTTAAAGAAAGGAACATATAGAGCTAAACTTACTGTGGTTGACCCTCAAGGGAAAGTTGCAGAAGATGAAGTTGAAATTGTTGTGAACAACATTATTGACTTGAGGTTTGGTGAGGAGCAGCAATATGCTACTCAGTTAGACGATGACTCAGTTGTTAATTTCTTTGTTGAATCTAATGTGGCTGATACTGCTACTATTTTCTTTGGAGATGGTGATAATCAGACAGCAAGATTTGATGAGAATGGAAGAATAAGATTTGAACATAACTATGAGCAAGCTGGTGCATTTGATGTACGAGTTGAGGCTGAGAAGGATGGAACAAAGAAAACAATCAATGAGACTTTCTTGGTTGGAGCTGGAAGTTCTCCGATTGCTGTGATTACCTTGGAGGCATTTGGTAATACTTATACTAAGATTGATGAAATGCCAGCTATATATAGAGATACATTGCTGACTTTTGATGCGAGTGAATCTTTAAATATTGATGGGACGAATGATAACCTGCTATATTCTTGGGATACTGGAGATGGAGGTAAGTTTACACAGAGAACATTTACTTATTCTTACAGGGATCTTCCGTCAAATCCAAGAGGTACATTTGAGATCAACCTAACTGTTACGAATCTAAATGATAGAACTCAAACAAATACTCGAACAATCAGGCTTCCAGTAGTGCAAGCCTTCCCTACTGTTCAAAATGTAATTGTAACACCTAGAGGTGGGCCAACTACACCGTTTGATATAGAAGTAGAGGCAGTTGGAGCAAATGATCCAGATGGTAATATTAGGACATTTAGATATTATTATTACCCTTTGAGTCGGTCAGATGAACAGATTGGTGTGATAGCCTCTGGTTCGCCTAGAGCGACAATGCAGATTGGGACAATGGGTCGTGAAGGAGAAGAGGTTCAATACGGAATTTGTTTAGACTTGATTGATGATGATGGAAATGAAGTTAAGTGTAGAGATATATTTAATGAAGGAGCTGCTGCTATTGTAACTGTTGTGAATGGGAAAAATGATTTACCTACGGCTAAGTTTAGAGTTGATAGAACTTCTATAAGTGTAGGAGAAAGTATTAACTTTATTGATGAATCAACAGATCCTGATGGTGAGATCGTTCAATGGAGATATGACTTTGATGGAGATGGGAGTTTTGCAGATGAGGATATTTATGAAACTTCAACTGTAGAAAAAACTTTTGAGAAAGCTTCCCCGGTTGATGGGTTTAAAGTAAGAATGGAAGTCACTGATGACAAAGGTGGAAGAACTGTTTCTGGAATTATACCTATCTTTGTAGATTCTAATTTGGATCCGCCTGTAGCTGCATTTACGGCTCGGTCTAGTGGTGGTGATGTAAGCTTTACTAATAATTCTAGAGTTGACAGTGTGAATGGAGGGTTTATTGATCAGACTTTGTGGGACTTTGATACTCAACTGGATAGTGATGGAGATGGGAACCCATTGAATGATGTAGATTCAACCGAGTACAGCCCAAGCTTTAGCTATGATAGATCTGGAGTATATGGGGTTAAGCTTACAGTTGTAGATAACGAAGGAAATGTGGATGAAATCACTAATAGCTTCACTATTTCTGCCCAAGGTGGGGTGGTGAATGAGGTAGCTTCTTCTGGACAGACACCTAGAAACAATCAAGCCAATACTGACAATCTAGGCTTCCCTACCTTGAATATAGATGGTGAAGAGGTTGATACTTACCCATCTGCACCAAGCATAGGAGAAGTTTCGCTTAGAGATAATGGATTTATTGTGACTAGACCTCCTTATGATTTAAATGAAGATGCTGTGATTGTGGAGGATGGAGTTATTGATGTAACTTTTGAATTTAGCAAACTGCCTGAATCAGTTGTGGAGATAAAAGTAGATAAGAATACATATTTAGACTCTGGTCGAGATGGGGTAAGAAATAATGATGTGGATTACTCCTCTACTCAAAGAGAAGATTTCACTACGAGATATAGTTCTGCGTTTAGTCCAACTAGAACACTAGTTACTATTACTGATGATCAGGGTAATATTTATACAGATTTCATTGATATTCGATTTGTAGGACTGGATTACAATGCTTCACTAAGCTTTGATATTGAGAATAATATTCCTATCTTTGTGTATGTTGTAATTGTATCGCTATTAGGACTGTTTAGTGGTATAATATTGAGAAAACTAGATATTCAAAACAAAAATAAACGTAAACTTTACTAGTATGAAACCAGAAGAAAATAAAAACATAGAGACCCCTGAAACAAGGGAAAACTTCTATACGGCTGATCAAGGATTTACATCTGATGAGTCAGTAGGTAAACCTGTGAAGAAAAAGAAAAAATCTAGCCGAGGTATGGCTATTGCTGGACTTGGTGGATTTGGGATTTTTGTCTTAGTTGGTTTATTTTCTTTGTTTTTATACTTGAGCTCCCAAGGTAGTGAAGAGAGTTTGATTGGAGCGAACACTAGTGTTTTGAATTTTGTTTTGCTTGGACTTGGTATCACACTGATTGTTGGTGCTTTGGTAAGTTTACTGGTTTTTGTTGCTTCCCTGTTTAAGTTTATGACTGCTAGTAACTCTCAACCCGAGAGAAAAAGAGTTTATTTTAAGAGACTATTGATTGCGTTGATTGCATTAATTATAACCAGTGGACTTGGAACTTTGAGCCTTGTTTATTCTGGTGGAGACTTTGGAGGTGAAGTTCAAGAATCAGGGATAATAACTGATCCTGAAATTGTAACTGGTTTGAGTGCGCCTGTGAATATTAGGTTTGACGCTAGTCAGTTGCCAATTGACACTGTGACTTACAGAGTCGTTTCTTATAGATGGGACTTTGGAGATGGTGAAACTGCGACTGGACCTGTGGTTGAACATGAATATCTTGTTAAGCCAGATAGTGGTTTCCATGAAGTGACTTTGAGAGTTAATGTTCAAAGAGCTGATGATCCACAAGCTGAAATTGAAGCTTATGAATTTAAAAAGACTATTGGAATTGAAAACCAAAGAGTTACTCCGGTTATCTCAGCAACGCCTGAGAGAGGACGAGCTCCGCTGACTGTCACTTTTGACGCGAGTGAAAGTATTGATCAGGATGGGAACATTGTTAGTTATGAATGGGATTTCAATGGAGATGATATTACAGATGAAGAAGGTACCACTGCAACTTATACCTTTGAAGAAGCTGGGGAATATGAAGTGAAATTATTCTTAGTGGATAACAATGGTGAGACTGTGGAAGGGATGATCGTGGTTGATGTGCTTGATTCTGAAATCATTAAAGGAGAAATTAGAAATATTCCTGAGGATGAAGTTCTGACTCCAGAAAGAAGTTATACATTTGATGCGAGTACTAGTGAAAGTGATGAAGGAACAATTGATAGTTTTGAATGGGACTTTGGAGATGGAGTAACTAGAACTGGAAATCGAGTTTCTTATAGCTTTGAAGAAGAAGGAGTTTATATTGTTCGATTGAGAATGAATGACTCTGCTGGAAATGAAGTAAATCTTGAGAAAGAATATATTGTAAGTAATTCCCCTTCTGGGCTATTTGCAATGATCCAGACAACACCTGAGCTACCTACTGGGCAAGCTCCGTTGAGAGTTGAGTTTGATGGAGGAAGCTCTTCAGGAGCAAATATTGTTGAATATAAATGGGATTTTGAGAATGATGGAGTTGTGGATGATAATGGTCAGATCGTAGAGCATGTGTTTACTGAAGCTGGAGAATACGAAGTTAAGCTAAGTATTACTTCATCTGACGGTAGAACTGCTTCTAAACTAATTGATGTATCAGTTGGTGGAAGAGGTGTGAATCCAGTTGTAACTGCTACTCCGAATGTGGGGCAAGTTCCGCTTACTGTAGAATTTGATGCTACTGCTACTAGAGAGGCTTCTGACTCAAATATTGTGAGCTTTAGATGGGACTTTGGAGATGGAACTCCAATCAGAAGAGGTCTACCTGTTATGACTCATAGATATGATAAAGTTGGAGACTTTACAGTGACAGTTACGGCAATAACAGATACAAACGAAACTGCTTCGTCAGAAATGTTAGTATTTGTGAACCCTGTACCGTTGCAAGCTTGTTTTGAAACAAGTAGAGATTCAGGTGTAGATGAAGTTACAGTTTCATTTGATCCTAGTTGTACTACAGGACCGGCTACAAGATTTAATTGGGACTTTGGAGATGGTGAAACTAGTATTGAGAGAAAACCTGTCCATACCTTCAGAGGAGCTGGAGAATATACCGTTCAACTTGAAGTAGTTAGTAACGAGAATGATATCAGCATATTCGAAAACACAATTGTTGTAGAATAGATTTCTGGTATATTAGTCGTAGTTGAATAAAGTTTAAAACTATGGCGAAGAAAATTCTTGGAGTGTTATTGATTTTAGGATTAATAGTTACTGCACTTCTACCAGCACTATCTGTTTTCACAACACAAGTTTAAACTAGAGCAAGACCTATGAAGGTCTTGTTTTAGGTATGTATGGTATAATTATATGAATATTAATTTTTGAGAAATGTCTGTTAACCTAATGGCAGGAAGAATTGATGGAGATGATAATGAGAAAAAAAAGGGTCCGAATAAAATTGACCTAACTTTAGAAAAAAAAGATTCCAGTAAGGCTTCTGATGATAATAAGCAAGTGGAAGAAAAGCCTGTATTAGGAAATGATGACATGGACAAAAAAGTTAGTGAAGTGAAAGAGATTAAAGTAAAGGTTCCGGAAGACATCAAGGTATCAAAAGCTACTTCAGGTAGCTCAAGTGATAGTAACTCTATTAAAATTGTTGCTGGGATAATTGTACTGTTAATGATTGGGGCTGGGGTGCTTTTATTTTTACTAAACTCTGAGTCGCAAAATTTAAAAGGTTCTGTAAATGAACTTCCACAAACAAACTCTACTCAAATAGTTGATGACATTTTAGCTGAAGACTTTAGCAATTCAGCTGATCAGCAAGCTCCTGAAACTGAACAGGTTGAGATAGATGATAACTTGGATGCAAGCACAACTGTTGATAATGAGCCAGAAACTGATGAGATCATTGTAGAAAGCCCAGAAGATAATCAGGCGTCACAAAGTGAAGTCAATGAACTTCCTTCTTCAACTCCAGGAGAGAATCCTGAGTCGGAAAGCATTGTTATTGATACAAGTTCGATCATCGAACCGGAATCTCAAGAAGTGGCTGAAGTTGAGACTGTTGATGAGCCAGTTAGTGAAGATGAAGTGATTCAGGAATATAACTTAGAAAGTAGTGCAGAAGTGACTAATGAACTTATTAGTCAGACAGATACTACATCTGAGAATGACTTTACGGTTGCTGAAGATGACAACCAAGCAATGGTTATGGAAGAGGTTACTGAGTCAGAAGAGATACAAGGTGACACTGGACCTGGATTGTGGATAAGTGTTATGATTGCTTCCTTTATAAGTTTATTCTATGCAAGAAAAAACGACACAAAATTGGGTTAAAATTGGGATGATTTTCCTTACAATCATGATGTTTGTGACTGTTTTTAATGTTCGTGCAGATGAGAATGAGGAGGGTCTGCTTTTGTGTGATGATAGTTTGGCTTTAGAAAACATAGAGTTTATGAGGCGTGGAATAGAGGTTTGGAATAGTTCTCAGGTTAAAAACCTTGAAGTAGCTTTAGCTGTAAAAGATCTTTCCTTGAGTATTTTAACTGATGATGGTTGCTTGAATGTAAGATCTAGTGAAGATGTGAGAAGGCTAGATGAAGACTTGAACCAAGCTGGTTTGGGTATTGTTGAGGTTATTAATGCCCAAATACGTAAAATAAATAAAAGTGGGTATATTGAACCTATTTCAGAGATGGTAGATCTAGAAAGTTAAGGCAAACTGTGCTATTATAATATGATGTAATTGCACAAAATGGAGAAAGATTTGATGAGAGCCGAGTTTCTGAAAAAGAACTCCCCTATCAAGAAAAATAATGAAGATGCTGTGACTCCGCCACCGCTTTTTAGTGCAGAAGAAAAACAAAGTATATTGGGAGATAATGAAGATCTAAAGGAATCTAAAACTCCTAATCAAAATTTAGAAAAACTAAGATTTTGGAGAAACTGGAATGAAAGACAGTACACTATGGCCTCGGTTGCCTTGGCAGCCATGTTAGTGGTGTATGTTGGTGTGAGTGTGGCTGGATTGAGTTTTGATGGTGACACATCTCTAAATGCAACCTTAGAGGTTGAGAACAACTTTGAAAATAATACTGAAGTTACTGAGGAAGAATCAGACGAAGTTATTCGAGAAGATGTAGTTGATTCGACTATGGTTATCGAGGATATTGAAAACGACTCTTCTGAGATAGAAGAGCCGAATCAAGACATCACTGAATACATATTTGAAAACTACAACTTCTAAACTAGACGTCAGTTCTAGCAGTTTTCTTAGATGCTTTCTTTGCTACGTTTTTCACTTTTTGTTTTGCTTTGTCTACTGATCCTTTTGGAAGAATTTTACCTTCTTGTTTCTTTAGCATTGTTTCAGCGTCTTCAGCGAATTCTTGACCTTCTTCTTTGATCTCTGAGTAAGTGTCTTTGAAGAATCTGTAGAATTTTGAATCATAGAATTTTCTTTTCTTTAATTCTTTGTCGATATCACCTCTGAGTTCCTTTCCTTTTTTTGGTGCGAAAAGTAGGGCTCCAGTAATACCTGCTGCTAGTCCGGCTAGAAATCCGATTTTCTTTTTTGACATGCTTATAATTAGTTATTTGTTCTAATATAATTATATCATAAAAAAGGTAGATGCGAACCAGTATTCTCTTTTGGAGTAGCCTCATCCTGAGGTAATGGCATTAGGAAATCTTCATAACCTAGATTTAAAAGTTGCTCCAAAATAAATCGATATGGTGTTGGTGTTCCATTGATTGACTTTATTAGAGATGCGCCTTTTTTGAAAATGTTGATTGGTGGATGGGTGGTGAATTCTTTTTGGTTTATGTACCAAGCTTTTTCGTGTTTGGATAGATTGGCGATTTGCACGTCCAAAGTGTGGGTTTGGTTGATGATTCGGCTTTTAGGGGAATCAATTATTGCTACACCAGTGACAATCTGAATGGTTTTACCACTGATTTGGGATAGTTGAGACTTGGCTTGAGTTTGGTTTTGGGGAGTTGGGAGGATCTGATTGTTGAGAGTTATGAGAGAGTGGGTAGCTATTACAATTGATTGCTTGGTGGATGAATAATAATTAGCTTTTTCTAAGCTTATGTCTTTGGCTAACTGTTTTGGTTCTTTTCGTTCGTCAAATAAATCAGAGGTGTATGGTTGATCTTGATGTGTGACTGGTATTTCAGCTGTAGTGAAATTTGCCGATAGTTGGCTTGAGGTAGTAGCTAAAATGATTTGTGGTTGACTTTCTAAGGACATATTTGTATGTTTGATTCGCTTATAATTTATATAAAAAGTACTAAAATGCCAATTTTAAAGTCCTCAAAGAAAGCAGCAAGGCAGAATAAAAAAAATAAACTCAGAAATGATAGAAGAAGAAGAAAGCTTCATGACGTTCTGAAAGATTTTTACAACCTTGTGAAAGCTGGAGAAATGAAGAAAGCTACAGAAAGCCTTTCTAACGTTTACAAGACAATTGATATGTCTGCTAAAAACAATATCATACCTAAGAAAAGAGCTGGAAGAATGAAATCTAAAGCTCAAAAAGCTGTAAGTAACGAAGCTAAGTAATGAACTGTGGAGATAAATGTGGTTGCGGTGAATCAACTGTAACTATGAAAAAAGATGGTAAAGCTGTGAAGATAGAGGGTTGCAAAAGTGATGCAACTCTCTTAGAGATTGCTATGGAAAATGGAATTCAAATGGATCATGCCTGCGGTGGAAATGGAGCTTGTACAACATGTATGGTAAAGGTTCATGAAGGTGCTGAAAACTTATCTGAGATAACTGAAAGAGAAGAAATGATGGGTATGAACAGTGATCATCCAGAGTACAGGCTTGGTTGCCAATGTTCTCCTAAGAATGGAGATGTGGACGTAGAGCTAATGTACTAAAGATTAGGAAATATTAAAAAACCCCATCTGTGAAGGTGGGGTTTTTGTTTTGGGCTTAGAGTTCTGATTTTAGATTTTGTAGAACTTCTTTAGCTATGTTTACTGCTGCGTCTTGGCTTGATTCTTCAAGATCTACGTTTAGGTTGAAGAAAAAGTTTTTGTATTGAACAACTAGATCTTTGCTGTATTCACTCCAAGCTGCTCTATCCCCTAGTCCATCAACTTCTACATAAACATCTTCATCAGAAGTTTGAGAAGCTAAATCAATTAGGCTATTACCTAGATCTTTTTCACCCTCAGTGAAGCCTTCTTCTAGTTTATCTTGAACCGCGTCCCCTACTCCCATTTCTTCAGCTTGTTCTGAAACTTGTTGATCAGTCTCATCTCCTGAACCAATGCTATCAAAAGCATCTTTTAGAGCTTGGCTGGCTTGATCTTGTTCTTCTTGAGTAAGTTGATTGGTGAGACTTCGGTATGTTTTATCAATTGCTTCTTCACTTTGAGGTAATGCAAAAGTGTTGTAAGAAAGCCCTACAATGTTATCTTCAGATTGAAGATTTAGACTTGTAATATTGCTTAAACCTACTTCCATGATTTTTTGGCTATTTGCCTCTTCTATTTCTTCTGCGTTAGATTTTGGCCACTCGTATATACATCCATAGAAATCAAATGGCTCTATATCTTCTGGTACGTTAGAGATATTTGATGTAACTATATCCATAGTTAGTAGCTCACATGCTTCTAAATCGTCTAAGTCGTCAGACTCAAGGTACTGAGATCCACCTAGATTTGAAAGTAATCCACCTCCACTGTCTGAATCTGGAGTAGATGTGTCTCCTCCGCACCCTGCAACTGCAAGCATTGCAATAATGGAAAGAGCTATTAGTTTTTTGTTCATTTTTTTTAGTTAATGAATACTTGGAGGTATTATAGAGTTTTTTATGAATTAAAAAAGTTGACATAGTGAGATTTATTTTTAGAAAGAGTGTAGGATAAATTTGTTTAAAAATTATTATGAAGAGTAAATTTCTTGTTTACGCTTTAGCTATACTAATGGTTCTGGTAACTGCTTATGCGGAAGAGGGTGTGATTGCTGATGAGTATGAGGTTGTGAATGTAGTTGATGGTGATACTATTGATGTATGGCTTGGAGGAAATGAGACAAGAATAAGGCTTTTGGGAGTTGATACTCCTGAGACTGTTCGCCCTGGTAGTCCTGTGGAATGTTTTGGGAAAGAAGCCTCAAGATATACTGAAGAGAGTTTGTTAGGCAAAATAGTTAGCTTGGAAACAGATAGGACCCAAGCAGAATACGATAGATATGGGAGGCTTTTGGCTTATATTTTCTTAGATGGTGAGTCTGTAAGTTTTAACCAGACTCTTCTACGTGAGGGGTATGCAACTGTTTATAGAAGTAGTGTGCCGATTGAGCTTCAAGATCAGTTCTTGGAGGCTGAGCGACTTGCTCGTGAAGAAGATAAAGGTTTGTGGGGTGATGGGTGTCTGGCTAGTTTGTGAGATCTGTAATGAGTAGGCCTCTTTGGATAATCATATTCCATATTTTTTGGAACACAAACTCTCTCTTGAGTGGCTGATCTACTCGGGTAGTAACTAATCTTTGTGGAGTGATGATTTTAGAGTTCAGAGCATCAGGTATGTATACTTCATACCATTTTTCGTTTTGGATATCTGGCTTAGGGATAGGTTGATTGTTGATAATTTTTTCGCTTAGGACCGATACTTTTATGAATTCAGCTAGGTTTATTTCATCAGCTGGTCGAGCATTCTGGTTCATATCACCGTTGATAAGACCATAATAAGCAGCAGAATACATTGTGTTGCTAACCCATGTATTAGATATTGGAAGATCTTTGAAATCAGGCATTGGTTGACCATATCTATTTAGTTCAGGTAGATCTGGGGCTGGGAGAATTGGAAGACAGTTTGAAACTAGAACTGTTTTAACAAGTTCAACTCTGATTATTTCTTGGTTTAGAGTGAGATCTCCTGTATTGGCTTGCCCTGAAATAATAGGAGTTCCCTGCATTGTTTCGTTTGAATACAAAAGATTGCTTATGGCAGGAGGTAGTTTAATTGAGTCTTGATTTGAATTTAAGATTTGGTCTTGATTGTATGCAATACAATTGTTGAGATCTTGAGATTCGATTTTTTGGGATATTTCTTGAATCATTACTATAGTTTCTTGACTAGAAGATGAGTTATTTGAGTTTGAAGTGATAGGTGTTGGGTCTAGAGTCGGAGTATTATCAGCATTTTCTTGGATAGTTGGCTCAGAAGATGTTTGAGGATCTTTGGTATTGTTATTGGAGAAGATACTAAAAATAGATGATCCAGATGAGCTTGAAGAACTTCCACCTCCAGAAGAACTTGAGCTAGATTCAGGTTGAACATCATCTGATGGTTCGTTTGGATCTGTTGCTGATTGTATTTCTAAATAGTCGGGTGTTCCTCCACCATCTGTATCTGTATCAGAATCTACAGCTGTAAGAGCTGGGCAAAGGTTATAGACTCGGCAAAGAATTGTTTCTAGACCATCGGTTACACCGTCAGAGTCTGTATCGTCAGTAGATGGATCAGATGAATTTGTAGGATCAGTGTTGGCTAGGATTTCTATTTGGTCAGGTATTCCATCTCCGTCTGTGTCAGAAGTGTAATTTATGCGAGTTTCTACTGGGCTGGCACTACAGTCATCAAGTGTTGGGTAAATTTGACATACTTGTATCTCAAATGAGTCAGTTATACCATCTGCGTCTGTGTCATCTGAGCCTGTGGTATTTGGGGATTGGTTGTCGCAAGGATCGGAATCGTAATAGATTTCATTCCAATCAGGTATTCCGTCTAGGTCTGAATCTAAGGTATAAGAGGCTTCAGTCGTAGATCCTGGGGTTCCTGCAAAACAAGCTAGGTTACTTATGTAAACCTCTAAACCATTTGGCATTTGATCTCCATCATCGTCGTTGTCACCTGATGTTGTAGGATCATCTGGGTTTTCACCATTTGTTAGATTTGAGCTTTCTAGCCATGAAGGAATTCCATCTCCATCATCGTCTTTGGAGTTAGTGACAAATTCGTATATCTGGCTAGTGATTGGGTCGCTGTCTAAAAGGTTTCCAGCTTCGTCGGTTATGTCTTCATCAGGATCTATTTGTAGTTCCATAGTTCCAAATCCAGATATATTTTCGATAAGAAGAGTGTATGTTGAGTTGTTGATTTGAGTAAAAGTTGAAACAGTATAAGAGTCAACCGTTGTGGATATTGCAAAGTCATCTGCATCAGCATTGAATACATCTTCAGTTGTAATGATATTAAATAAGACTGAGTTGGATGGACCTCCTAAAATAAATTTTGTAGGTGGTTGATCTCTTAAGAATGAGACTTGAGGAGCGTCTACATCTATATCTAGTTGAATAGTCTCGATTGCACTTGTATTACCTGCTAGATCGATTTGATAAATCTCTATATCCTGTGTTGAGTTTGCAGCTGATTCATCCCAAGTTATAGTTGTAGAATATGTACCTGATTCGCATTCGGTGGTGGTAGGGTTTGGATCGAGTAGTGCGTTTTCGATGTAGATTGTGGCATCTGTTTCACATGTACCTGAATAAGTCGTACCTTGTGAAACTACTGATCCATCAACTGGAGAATTTATAACAACTGGGTCTACAAGTGTATCAATTGTTATAAATAAAATTGGGGACTGAGCTGATTCATTTCCGGCAGGATCTCTATAAATGTAGGTTAGATCGTGATCGCCCTCGGCTAGAGTAGAATAAGAAATTTGAAAGCTATCTCCTACTCCACATACTTCTTCATCCCCGGTGGGACTTCCATCGGCATAAAGAACAACTGTGTCACCGGCTGTACATGTACCTGAGATTTCTGGGGTGTTATCATTGGTTATTTCATCATCATCAACGCCGGAATCACTTGAAGAGCTTAGATCTGGAGCAGATAAAGGATTAGCTGGCGCTTCTGTGTCGATTGTGATTGTATTGTCAGTTGAGTTTGAAGCTTCATTTTGGATGACTCCTCCTGAAATATCAACTACTCCTGCTGGTAGAGATAGAATTATATCTCCATCTTGAGTAAGGTCGGATGATATTTCTACTTGGAAAGTTGTATCGTCATTTGGAGCTATTTCGGTTATGGATTCGATCGTTAGGTTGGTCGCTGTTGAGCCAGTCAATGATAGATCTGATATCTCTAAAGTGGCAGGATCAATTGGATCAGTGAACTCTAAAGTGAAGTAAACTGGTGATTGATTGGTAGGGTCATCTTGGGCTGGAGCCTGTTCTACTTGAACGTTTAGTAGCTCATCATCAAGTATTGTGTAGGTTGTTGAGGAATAGGTTTCTGTGTCAGTGTTTGCATCTCCTATTTCAACGATGGATGGGTTTTGTAGAGCGAAGTTTATAGTTCTGTTTCCATCTGGATCAGCGTTGTCTAAAATTGTTAATCCTGTAAGGGAAATAGTTTGAGGTGTGGTGTAGTCATCAGCTGGGATTGTGATTGTTTGTGGGCTAGTGAATGTATAATCATTTCCAGTTCCCTCTGTAGCTGTACCTGTACCAAGGTCAGCTATCTCGATTGAAGCATCTGATTCTATGATGGCACCAAATATATTTATGGTTGGGTGATTATCACCCACATTCTCTGGTGAAGTGTAAGTTTCACTGGTGAATTCAACGAGAAGTTTATCGTCATCTTCAATGTTTAGAGTATGTTGTGTCGGTGCAGTTGTAGAGGTGAATGAATTTAATGTTCCTGATCCTCCTATTGTTAAATCAAAAATTGCAGTCTCAGTATCTTCTAAAAGGTTGTCGTCGTTGACTGTGTAAGTTATTGGTATGAGGTCACCATCTAGGTTTGAGTCAGTGAAGGTTATAGTTTCTGGGCTGGTGAACTCTATATCTTCTCCTGGACCATTGATAGCTGTTGAAGATCCGTTGTAAGCGACTTGAGCTGTAATTGTTTCACCTGTGGCTATCGTACCCGATCCAGTGGTTGTAATGATGTTAAGTTGGACATTAACGTCAGTAGGACCTGTTGCTTGAGAGATTGTAGTAGAGGCTTGTTCAAACTGAACTATTGCAGTTTCATCGTCTTGAATGGTGATTGTGGTTGTATCAACTGTGGCAATACTAAGGATTCCGTTTGGATTGGTAAGTTGTAAAACTAGGTTTTCATTACCTTCTAGGATTCCATCATCTATGATTGGTAAATTGAAACTTATGATTTGTGTTGTGCTGTAGTCGTTAGCTGGAATAGTTACTGTGGTTGGATCGGTAAAAGTGTAATCCGCTGTGTTAGTTGCTGTACTTGATAAAACTTGAACATCTATAGTCATATCTCCAGCTAAAGTTGTGTTGGCTCCAAAGGCGGATAGATCTATGCTGGCTGTACCGGTTGATTCACTAAAGGAATATGTAGCTTCATCAAATTCTATTTGAAGACCATCGTCGTCCTCGATTGTTAAAGTGTGTTGAGTGTTTGTCCCGGTAGAGGCGAATGAATTTAATGTTCCTGATCCAGCGAGGCTTAAGTTGAAGATTGCTGTTTCAGCATCTTCAATCATATTATCGTCATTTAGGATGAATGAAATTGGAAGAAGTTCACCGTCGGCATGACTATCTGTAAAGGTGATGGTTTGTGGTGTAGTAAAATCTATATCTTCACCTGAACCATTGGTGGCGGTAGAAGATCCATTATATGCGACTTGCGTGGTGATTGTTTCGCCGGTGGCTATCGTACCTGATCCAGTAGTTGCACTGATGGATAGCTCCAGGTTGATGGCTGGCGCATTGTCTTCGTCTCCGTTTGTATTTGAGGTAGATGTTTCAAATTGAACTGAGGCTGTCTCGTCATCTAATATAGTTACGGTTGTGTTTGTATCTCCAGTTGGAGTAACTTTGGCAGAAGGATTGTTTAGTACGAAATTTATGTCTTCATTTCCTTCAAGAATTCCATCGTCTATTAGAGTAATAGATGTAGAAATGGTTTGTGGTGTAGTGTAATCGCTGGCTGGAATGGTGATTGTGGTTGGGTCAGTAAAAGTGTAATCTACATTGTTAGTTGCAGTTGAGGTAAGGATTGCTAAGTTTATGGTCTGACTTCCGAAGGTACTAGAGTCGGCTCCTGAAACTTGAACTGTAACACCAACCGATCCTTCAGCTTCATCTTCTGTATAAAGTGTTTCAGTAAAGCTTACTGACAAGTTGTCGTCATCTAGGATGTTGATAGTTGCTGTGTTTACAGGACCTTCAGTTACTAAGATAGATGGATTTTGTAAGTCCAAAATAATGTTTTCGGTGTTTTCTAAAAAGTCATCATCCACTACTGTTAACTGAAAGGTTAAAGTTTGTGGAGTACTGTAGTCTGCAGCTGGAATGTTAACTGTGGTTGGTGAGGTAAAGGTAAAGTCAGTTCCTGAAGTAGCTGTAGAAGAGGTTAAAGCTACTTCTATACTCTGAGCGGCTGCGGAAGAGGCATCAGCACCTGAAGCAGTAAGCTCAATATCCACCGTTCCCTCGTCTTCATTAAAATTATAAGTTGCTTGTGAGAACTCTACAGAAATAGAATCATCGTCTTCAATGGTAAAGTGTGTTGGTTGTTGGTTCCGACTGATGATAGTGAATTTAGAGTTCCTGGACCGGCAATACTGAGATTGAAGATAGCTGTTTCATCATCTTCAAATACATTGTCGTCAGTTAGTGTAAATGAAATTGGAAGAAGCTCACCGTCGGCATGACTATCTGTAAAGGTAATGGTTTGTGGTGTTGTAAAATCTATATCTTCACCTGAACCATTGGTAGCAGTTGAACTTCCGTCGTATGAAACTTGGGCTGTGATTGTTTCGCCGGTGGCTATCGTACCTGATCCTGTGGTTGTGGAGATGGATAGCTCTAGATTGATAGTAGGGGCATTGTCTTCGTCTCCTGATGTATTTGAAGTTGTGGCTTCGAATTGGACTGAAGCTGTTTCGTCGTCGGTAATTTCGTAGTTTGCTGAAGTTAGAGTGGTGGTGCTTCCGTCTACATCACCAAAATCGTAAGTTTGGCTAGATGGGTTAGATATTGTGAAATCTATATCTTCTGTGCCTTCGAGAATCCCGTCATCGGTTATTTCAAAATTTATATCAATTGGAGTGCTCCCGTCATAATCTCCTTCGGGGATTGCAAACGTTCCAGATATTGTAAAGTCTGTATCTTCAGTAGCAGTTCCAGAATCAATAGTTACACCTAATGTTGTTCCGGTAAAAATAGGTCCATCAATCAAAATTGATGGATGGTCATCATTTGCAGCTTCGACAGTTGAGTAGCTAGATTTTGTAAGTTCTATTAGTGTTGTTGCTGATGCAACTGTCATATAGCTTGTTCCGGTAGGAATAGTGATATCTGTAAATTCTCCATTGTTAGACTCACCTAGTACGGAGTACCCACTGCTAAAGTCTTGATCTGGGCTAGATAGTAAGACTTGGTAGTCTGTTGAGTTGAAAGTTGGTAGAGTTTCAAATTTTAGATTTACTGTACTTGTGACAGCTGTGTTTTCGAATTTCCATTCTCTTTCGGTTCTAGATTGGTAAACAGAAGTGTCTAGATCTGAAGTGGTGGAAGTGCTTGCTAATGAGCCATTATGACCCCAAACTAAGAAATCTCCGTCGTCTAGCTGTGGTCTAGCTGTTGAATTAGAGGAAATAAAGTCTGAGTCAGTTGAGACAATTAGAGAACTAGATGCGTTTTCGGACTGAGAAATTCTTTGATCTAAGGTTGTGGCATCATCTCGAGCAATACCAGCGATATCGAACCAGTCTGCTGTTCCGTCAGAAGCGGCTCCGGAGTTTCCACCGTCGTCTGTATCAAAAACTGTTGTACCTGAGCTGTTTGTATACTGAGGTGTATTTATATCTAGGGTTATTCCGTATTTAAGTGCTAGGTATGATTCAATGTTATCAATGTTGGTTGCATTAAGCTCTTCACTGTAAAGAATTAGTTCGGCTAAGTTACCATCGAGTAAGCCTTGTGTTCCAATTGTATAAGTATCACCCCCTCCAATGGCGGCAGTAGTACCAGTCACTTCTGGCTCACCGTTTACGGAGATACCTCCTGTGTTGACGATGTTCTGAGCTTGTCTGATATATACAAGATTGGCATTAGTGAGTGTGTTTCCAGTATTTGTTTCATCAAATAAAGTACCCTGATAAGAGAACGTATCATCATAAACTTCCACCCTATTTCCACCTGCAGTTCCATCGTAATCAAAAAGATCTGGCTGATCTCCAACTCCATTGGCTGTGTGTTGATAAATAAAGAAAACTGTTTGATCTGTACCTGAATTGATTGGCGATGCTACTCCTTCAAGAGTATCTCCAGTATCGAAATCTACTACTGGATTGAAGTTGATTTGGTTGTCTAATAAGGCGGGTTGGTTGGCAGGGTTTGATTGAGCTGCATCGTTAGTGTTAGCTGATTGATCAGTCCAGTTGGCTGGTGTGAAGCCTTCATCTGCTTTTAACCATAGTTCAAGCTCAGTTGTTGAATCGTTATCTGGATCGTTAATGTAGGTCGAGGCTAAGATGATTGGAGTGGTGACTAGAATTAGTAAAATTAGCGCACTCGTATTTAGAATAAGTCTTCTGTAGAATGATTTATGACTCATTAAAAAAATTATATCTATTTATTTTACCAAAAAAATGACTTAAAGGCTAGTCTTTGAGGTTGTTTGTAGTTTAGTGAAGAACTAGTTTGACTATTTTTGATAAATTAGGCATAATTCAAATGCAATGATTCGGTTTAATACCTTAAAAGGTGAGAAAACGAGGTATTGTGTCTAACTAAATTAACGTAAATATTATCATGAATGATATGCAACAAAATAAGCTTTTCGTAGGAAGCTTAGCGTGGGCAACAACTGACGCTGGATTGGCGGAATTTTTCGAACAAATTGGTACAGTTGAAGATGCTTTCGTACTAAAAGAAAGAGAAACTGGTAGATCGAAAGGTTGTGGTTTCGTAACTATGTCTTCTGAAGAAGAAGCTCAAAAAGCAATTGAAGAGCTTAATGGTAAAGAACTTGATGGAAGAGAAATCAAAGTTGATATAGCTAAACCAAGAAACTAATTGTTTCTAAGTTTTACTTTTAGAAGCCACTGCTTAGGTAGTGGTTTTTTTAGTATAAAGTTTATATATTTCTGGTTCTTTTCTTTTGAGATACTCGATTACTTTACCTCGGACTGGTGTGATTTCTAGATTTAGTGTTTTTGTAAAGTTTAGAATTTTTTGGATAGCTTGTTCGACCTCCTCTTCAGTATCAACCATAAGCTCTATTTCAGCTATTTGGTAAGAAAAGTCTTCGTATTCAACTTCATCTGTATCAATAATAAAATCTTTGTATTGATACTTTTTTCTGGTGGTTGTGCATTTGCAAAAACTATGAAGCTTAGCTTGCTCTATTCCCTCCTGTATTGGGTTTTGTAGAGGCAGATTAAGTCTTTGTTTAATGTCTTCAGAATCTGTAATTTCTTCGTATTGATCAACTAGTCTATGTTTATCTAAAGTTAATGGAACTTTTAGTTGAAAAGCTTCATTTCTCTTTCTTAGCCATGTGTCTTGCTTGATGTACTGAAAGTCTTTTGTATCGTAGTATGTATCTGTAAATACTATCTCTTTTTGGAACTTGGCTACTTTGATAAGGGAATTGTGCTGTTCAGGAGATAAGATAAATTTTTTTTCGACTTCGATCATTGGGTAGATTTATGAATTGGTTATAATGAAGATTATCAGAGCTATGATTACTATTATGAAGATGGCTGGCTTGGCTAGATTAGTTTTTGGTTGTTTGCCAAAAGTATTTGCAGCCATGGATTCATAGATTGATTCGAGCTGGTTGTTTTCGGGGTTGATGGTAAAGATTACTTCAGAGTTAGGATTGTTAACTTCTTTGGTGGTTTTAGTTGATAGGTCACCTGGGATGTCATGAAAGACTTGGTCTTTCTCAAATCCATAAATAAAATCACCTTTGTAAACTATTGTATTCCCTTTGTGTTCAGTAGAAATAGTTGCTTCTTGTGGTTCTAGGAAAAATGTTAACCCGTCTTTTGACATGGATGTAACGGTTTGATTTATGGAGGCTTTTACTTCTGGGGAGGCGTTCATTTCTTGAAATAAAGATTCTCTTTTGGTGGAATCTTCTGTTCTTAGAGCTTTAGCAAATAGCTGGAGGTAGTTTGGGTGCATGTAATGAAAGTTTATAACTTAAAGATACAATACATAGAAGTATATTGAAATGGTGGATCTGGCTGGATTTGAACCAGCGACCAATCGGTTATGAGCCGACTGCTCTGACCCCTGAGCTACAGATCCACTTTGGGAGATTGGGTCTCTAATTGTTGCTTCGAACTGGCAAGTTTTGCTTGTGGAAGCCACATGAATATAAAAGAGATGATCTTTTTTGGCAAACCTAAATCATTGCCATGTTGGAAAAATTATTGCTAAGAAATATTATGTCTTTAAAATAAATGCAAAGTTAATTTGTAGATATGGGATTTGAGTACTGGGAGATAATTCTGTTGGTGTTGTTCTTTTTGGGTTGTGGGCTTTATGGTTATATTGCTAGCCAAAATACTGAGGAGGTTCAGGTGCAATTTTTAAGAGAAAAGAAAAAACTATCACTTAAATATGTGATATTGATTTGTTTTGTTGATGGTTTGTTTTTGGGAGTTTTTCTAGGTTATATCCTTTTCAAAGGATTGATGAACTAGATCCAACCCTTTTTTTCTAGAGCTCTGAGGGCAGCTTTTTGCTCGGCTTTTTGCTTGGATGAGTCAGTTCCCTCTTCTATTAGATCACCGTTTAGGAATACTCCCATGGTGAATTCTTTGGAGTGGTCTGGGCCAAACTCTTTGATGAGTTTGTAATCTGGAGTTACACCAAGTTTTTCTTGAGAAACTTCTTGGAACCTAGTTTTAGAATCTATGTGGCCTTTGATCTTTAAGATTTCAGATAAATCCGAGTAAATGTTCTTGAGGATGAACTCTGAGGCTTTTGACATACCTTGATCTAGGTAGATTGCACCTATGACTGCTTCGACGAGATTGGCTAGGATGTAGCCTTTGTTTTGGCCTTTAGAATTGTACTCCCCCTTTGATAGAATGAGATATTGCCCTAATTCTAGTTTACGGGCTACTTTAGATAGATTTTTACCACGGACAAGGGCTGAGCGCATAGCTGTGAGTTCTCCCTCTTCTCTTTCTGGGTAGTCTTGAAAAAGATGTTTAGTTACAACTAATTCTAAAACAGCGTCGCCTAGGAACTCGAGACGTTCGTTTGACTTTATGGCTGGATCGGCAACTTCATTTACGAATGACTTATGCGTAAAAGCCTCCTGGAGGAGTTGAAGATCGTTGAACTTTAGGGATAGTTTTTTTAGAAGTGAGCTGTAGTCGCTATTGGCTTGCATCTTTGTTTACTAGTTTATCTTTCCCTATTATATCATGTGCGATGTTTGAAAGCACCCCATTTACGAACTTGGAAGAACTGTCGTCTCCATATTCCTTGGCAAGTTCCACTGCTTCATTGATGGCAACAAGGGGTGGTACATCACTGTGGAGAAGTTCTGTAATCCCGATGATAAGAATGTTTTTGTCGATACGAGCAATCTTATCTAGTGGCCAGTCTGGGGCGTATTGCTGAATGAGTTTTTGAGCTTCTTTGGATTGAACTAAAACATTCCCGTAAAGATCTTTAGTGAAATCAGTATCAGGTAATTCTTTACCAAAGTGACCTATGATGTAATCGATTGGTTCTTCTTGATCTTCCATCTTCTTTAATTCTTCTTTCGTTAAAAACTCTTCGCATAGAAGAGTTTTTAGTACTAATTCACGACCTAAATGACGAAAAGATTTCATTGAAATTTAGGCTTTAACAGTAGTGATTTTATCAATTTTCTTAGTCATGTCTGTAACTTGTCTTCCGTTGTATTGGCCACAGTTTGGACATGCAAAGTGGTTTAGTTTGTCTTCACCACAGTTAGAACAAGCTACTACTTGTACTTTCTTTTTGATTTTTGTTGTTTGCTTTTGTAGGTAAGCTTTGTGACGTCTTCTAGTTCTTCCTTTGGAAGTTTTTTTCTTTGGAACTGCCATTATTCTGTAAATTTATATTTATTTTCTCGCAGATAATACTAAATTTTGTTTTATAATCAAGTGTTTTTGTAATCTTTTAGCTTAGCAAAAGGTGAATTAGAGTTGTCTTTATCAGTTGTGAAACTTGCTGGTTTAGCATCTTCTTCTTTGTGGAAATTATACGGGATGTTTAGATAGATGGCTTCGTTGATAATTGAGGTCAGATCAACTTGGAAAGTTCCTGTGTGGATTTTTTCTACCATTTCTGGATCTTCTTCTTCAGGAATAGATGTGTAATATCTTCTTTCTATCGGGTAGGTTTTAATAGTTTGAGTAAACTCTTCCAAAGAAACTGCGTCTTTTGCTTTTCCTTCAAGTTCTTGCTTTGGGATATTTATGGAAATACCTTTTTCATCGATTTTAGTTAACTGAACGAGAAGTTCTTCTTCGGGGTCTATTTTAAAATCTGAATCATCAGACTTTTGAATTGGAATGTATATATCTTGCATTGTTCCTATCTCAGAAAGTAGGATTTGATGAAGATTTATGATGTATGGGTGCTCTGGTTGTTTTGGCATTGTGTGTGATTAGAATCCTCTTTTTATTCGGCGAACTGTTTCTACTAGATAATTAATAATGTATTTTGGACTTACTGGCAAATCATGTGCAGGGAGTAAATCTTTTTGGAACCCACCAAAACCTTGCTTAAATCTTGTGATCCCTTTGAATGGGTGGTTTTTTGCTCCTTCTGGTGCTATTCCCCAGAAGTTATAATATTCGCAACCTGCTTTCTTGGCATCTTGGATAGCTTGCCACTGGATTGCGTATGATGCAGGGACTTTTGGTTTAAGATGACTGGACGCACTATGTCTGTAAACGGCTGTGTTCTTGTAGAAACACATCATAGAGATAGCTAATAAGTCGCCTTCATGGAAAGCTTTGTAAATCTTAACTTGTCCATGCTTATGGAAGGCTTTGAACTCCTCTTGAATATATGAAAGTGGAAAAGCATGGAAATTGTGTCGTTTTGCAGTTTCCTCGAGGAGTTCGTGGAGGTCTTTGATATCTTTGATATCTGTTGAAACTTCTACTTTTACACCATCTCTTTTAGATCTTCGGATAAGGTTTCGGTGGTTTTGGCGCATGTCTTTCATGAGTGCCTCTGGCTCTTTGTCTAATTTAAGCATCCAGGTGGTTTCAGCAATCATATGCATCGGAGCTTTACGGTAACCTACTTTTTGGACTGCTTTTTTGTGTTCTGGTGTTTCGTCTATAAATGGAGAGATTCTGATGAAGTCTAAGTTTTTGGCTTTGGCTAGTTTTTTAAGATCTTTTGTAAACTGTTTAAGGTGTTCTTGGTTTGAATAATCTAGTATTGGACCATATGGTAAATAGAAGAAATTTCCTCTTTTAGCATGAATGGTTATAACAACTGATCCGCCAATAAGTTTTTTGTCGGTGTCGTATAAACCCAAAATGAAAGATTCGTCTCCGGTGGCTGTATTGAATTCAGCATAAGATGGAGACTGGACGAAGATCTGGAAAGGTTGTTTTTCTAAGAATTCCTCCCATTGTTTTGAGTCTTTGAGTATTTTTGTATGCAATTTAGCGGTAGGTTTCATAATATTTATTAATCAGATTAGTTATCTTTTTGGCTTTGTTTTGGTTCATGTTTTGATGCAGTGGAAGAAGGATTAGCTGTTTAGCTTGGTTAATTGCTACAGGGCAGTTTGAGGAATTGTAATAATACTTAGATGAAAGTTTCATGTCTGGAGAAATTGGAGAACCTGTCCAATCCAGGTTTAAAAGGACATTGTATCGCTTGAGAACTTGGTTGAGGCTTTGTGGATCTGAAACAAGAATTGGGTAAAATAGCTGAACTTGATCTTTGGATATTGGAAATGTTTTTATTTCTGGAGTTGGTTGAAGCTCTTTCTGGTAAATTTCTGCTATTGTTTGTCGTGTTTTTATGTTTTCAGGAATTCTATTAAATTGCTTTAGGCAAACATGAGCCAGTGAGTCTGAAATCTGAAAAGAATCTAGTTGAGAAGTCCAAGAATGTTTTTCAGATAAGGAAATAACTTTTGGGGCTAAACGTAGTTTAGATAGTAACCACATTAGTAACTTCCCTACTTTGAAAAAGTAAGTTATCTGTCCGATGTAAAAACCAACTTGCTTGAAATGGTGTTGGTAAGTTTTAGAAATAGGAAATTGTTCGAGTTGCTCCCAATTTTCCTGGAGTTGTCTTTGGAGTTTTAGGTTTTTGGTTATCACCGCTCCTCCTCTGAGACATGATAAAATCTTGTTTGTTCCAAAGCTTAGAAAAGCTGAGTCTGAAAAATTACCAAGCAATTTATTTTGGTATTTTGAAAGGAAACTGTGAGCTAGGTCTTCTATAATTATGAGGTTATGCTTTTTGGCAATATTCTGGATGGATTTTAAATCTTCAATTTGTCCAAAAGTGTGCTGTAGAACTAAAAACTTAGTTTCAGGAGTGATTGCTTCCTCTAGCTTTTGGGGGTCTATCTGATAAGAATCTTTTTTGAAGTCTATGTATTTTGGAGTTAAGCCAGCTTTTAAGATAGAATTAACAACCACCAGACATGTGTGTCCGGCTAATAGAACCTGTTTTTCATCTAGTTTAGAGTCTACTTGTATATAAGCTCTTAGTAGTTCATAAAGGGAAGTCCTTCCTGAATCAAATAAAAAGTTTTCATGATCTGGATAGAATAGTTTTAATTGATTGGAAAGTTTTGAGATGTGTCGGTCAGAGGAATTTATCAAAAAAGGTAGTAGGATGTACTTGAGGCTAATCAAAGCTTCTTTGAATTTGGTGTTGGGAGTGAACTGTGAGATTACGCTCATTTTTGGTCTTTGGTAAGGAAGTTTATCAATTGTGATGGTACTCGATTTTCGACTAAAACTAAAGAGTTTTCAGTGATTTGCTGATCTAGAAACTGAACCAATTGATCTGGATCTGTAATGTACTTCAGTTTTTCATCAGGAAGATAATCTTCAAAATAGTGGAATGTCTTTAATGAAATTGCCACAACTAGGTCGAAGGATTGATCGAGACGATTGGCTATACGATGATGCTCATGCTTTTCATCTTGTCCAAGCTCAAGCATTCCTCGAGTTACTAAAATCTTTTTACCTTTGATAGTTTGGTTTTCGATTGTATCTATTATGGCGTGGAATCCGGCTGGGGATGAATTGTAGGAGTCGTCATAGATAGTTGAGTTTTTTATACCCTGTTTGATACTGAATGTATTATCTGGGAGTTGAAGTGTGTTTAGTGATGAATTTATTTGATCTTCGGTTAATCCTAGCTTTTGAGCTGTTAGGATGGCTAAGGATATGTTTTCGGCGAAGTGCTTTCCTATAATTGGTGCCTGGTAAGAAGTTTGATTTAATTGAAAGTCTAGGCTTGAAGGGTTTTGTTGGATATTTTTGAGGTTTGTCTGTTTGGAGATGGATGTTTTTTGAATTGGTGTGTGAGTTAGAAATTCTTGGACGTATTTCATACCTGGTGAATCAAGATTATAGAAGAAATGTCCGTCTGGTCTTAAGTTTTCTACAATTTCAAACTTGGCTTTGGCTATATTTTCTTGAGATCCGTATAGGGATAGATGCTGGTTGTGAACTGCAGTTATCATAGAGATGTGTGGCTTTACCATTTTTGATATTTTGGCAATTTCTCCCTTTTGATAAGCCCCCATTTCGACTATGAAAACATCTTTATTAGTAAAATCAGTTTTGAGTATAAAATTTGCTACACCTATATCAGTGTTGATGTTTTTAGGAGTTTTTATTGTTTTTCTATGAGGTTTGAGTATTTGGTAAAGGAATTCTTTTGTGGATGATTTCCCATAGCTACCGGTTATTCCTATGACTGTAAGGTTTGGGAATTGATTTAATTTTTTAGTGGCTTTTTGGATTTGCTTTTCTTTGGCTAATTTTGTGATTGGGTAGAATACTAATGTTATTAGATATAGAGATGGGATTGCTAAAACGTAGATTAAGTTGAGTTTGGTTATAGTTGTCGTAGATAGGAAAAATAATGAATTGAGGATTATGGTTATAGCTAGAATCAGTAGTGCTTTTTTGGTTGGTTTTGGTCGGAAGATTCCTTTTCTAAGAACTATCCACAAGGTACTAGATAAGGCTATGATGTTGGCAGTAAGAAAGAAAAGAAGGTTATCTGTGAGTAAGGTATAGATACTAAGTAAATATGCTAAAAAACCAATGGGGGTGGTGAGCTTTGAAAAGCCACCTTCATAGCGTAAAAGAGTTCGGAACCTATCGTATCTATACTCTTTGAGCTGTATGAAATGAAGATGTCTTAATAGAGATGTTAAGAGGTTGAAGGTGGTGAGGCCTAGGATTAGAAGTAATATTGGATCAAACATTGTTTATAATTTTAGTCTGAAGCATTGTAACTTCTAATAATATATACGTCTAATTCTCTTGAAAGTTCTAGATTTTTTGCAGTTTCTAACTGGAAATAAATGTTGAGTGTTTTCAGACTTTCTAAAGTGTTGTACAAATGGGTGGTCGTTAGAATAAGGGTAAGATGTTAGATGTGTTAATTGTTTCGAAAAATTAGACTCAGATATGAGCTCTGTGGTTTTAGCATCTAGTTTAGTGAAATCAATGTCCAGCCACTCTAATGAAGCAGGCTTTTGACTTTCAAAAATATGCTGAATACCTTCAACTGTTACATTTGTACGTTGAATGAGTAGAGATTTTAAATCTTGAGTAAAAGGCATCTTTAAAATTAATTTTAAAGATGTATCAGATAAATTTGTTTCTGATAGATCTAAATGCTCTAAAAATGGAAGTCTTAAACTGAAAAACCTCGGGGTGTTAGTGACTGTGAATAAATTATTGTTTTTGCTTAGTGAACTGCTAGATACCGCATTTAACATTCCTTCCTTTTGCATTTTCAGAAGAAACTTTAATGGTTTTGGGAAATTTACTAGTGACACAGCATCTAAAGTTGGGGAAAATCCTGAGTTGCTAAGTACTTTACTGACATCTTTATGGTTTCTACCATGATAACAAGACGATAGAGATAGATGCTGTAGATGGGGCAGGTATGAATCCTGAAGAACAATACTAAGTTCCTCTGGCGTACGGTTATAGAACCTATTAACGTGAAGTTTGTCTAAACTTTCAAAATTAGGATATTTTAAAAGTTGTCCCAAAAACTCATCTCCATTTGGAGCCACAAATAGGATAATAGATTCTAGGTTTGGGAACATTTCTGGTTCGTCAATAAGGGTGTTTAAATAACTTATAGATGTGCCGTCTATACTTACAATTAAACTATCAATATTATGAAAAAAGTTTCTTGAACCAATCTCTTCGGATAACTTCAGAGCATCTTTCAAGCGCACACTATGGGCATAAATAGGTTCAAACTGAAAGGGTACAGTTGTAGGTTTAGGGTACATTGAAAAAAAATAATCTACAGTTTCTGGATTTAGAATATCTCTAGTGTTACTGCTTATCATACTTTGTATAATTGCAGATTTAGAATTGTTTGACCTAAGAGGTTTTGCTGCTTGATGTAGTCCATGCAATCTTGACCTTAAGTCCCCAAAAGTAATTAAGTGCTCAATGGATTTTTTCAATATAATCTTTTATACAAAAAGCATAACATTAAGTGCTAGCACGTCAATACATATCAAGTTGGTATAATGAGTTTGATTAATTAAGTAAAAAACTTGTTATGTCTTTATGTAGTCTAGCTGGGTCTGTGAGGTGAAGTCCATGTTTTTTGCCTTGGTAGATTGTAAGTTCAGAGTTTGGAATAGACTCTTTCATTTTTTGACCCATGTAAATTGGAGTCAATGTGTCTTGGTCTCCCCAGATTAATTGAACTGGTGTTTTTATTTTTGGGAGGGATTCTGAGAGATCTGTGTTTACTACATTTATAAAGGTCTGTTTCATAGTTCCTTGAACTTTATTGTAGTCGCCCGCTCCTATGAGTTTTCTTAGATTTTTAAGAAGGATTTGGACAGGTTTGAATCCTTTAATGGGTTTTAGAATTGGACCAACTTTGTTGGCTAACTTTTGAACAAAAGTAAGTTTTGGTCTAATACCCGCGGCGGCTATAAAAATTGCTTTTTGAAAATTATTATCTTGAGTAAGGAGTTGGATGGATATTCGGCCTCCGAAAGAGTGGCAGATGAGAAAATTTAGATCTAGATTTTCTTGTTTTATGAGAGCTTGAACAAACTTGGTGTAGTCTTTAACCTCCCAGGGTTTCGGTGGATGTTCGCTTTGTCCAAAGCCTGGAAGTTCAGGGAAATACAGAGTGAACTTGGTTGGGTCAAACTTTGTAATTAGTTTTTTCCAGCTTTTGATTGAGCTACCAAAGCCATGAAGGATAAGGATTTTTTGAGGGCCGTTACCGAATTTGAAAAAACTTATCTTAACCTTATCTACTTTTATAAATTTTTGATCTATTAGAGATTCTTTATACTTGGTCATTTAGTTTTATCTTAATGTTATCTGGATTGCTTGGGAGTGTTGGTGCCCAGAATGGCCATACGCTAATCTGAGCTTTATCTACTTCTGGAAGACCTTGGATGTATCTTCTAGCTTCGCTAACTCTTAGATTGACGATGTTTTGAGTTATCTTGTCGTATAAGTTTTGTCCGGCAGGCGTGTTTGGATCAACAATGTACTTCTCTACTCCAGAGATTGTTGCTGTTACTTCAATAAATCCTTCTTCTAATTTATTTTGTATGTCTTCTTGATTTAGTGTATCAAGAATTCTTGTTTGGATGTCTTCAGTATTAATAACTGAAAGTTGTTTATCTGGGCTTTTTACGTTTCTGAGTTGGTTTACAAGGATATTGGTGAATTCCTCATGATCGTAGGCATATGCTGAAACGTTGGCTCTTGCTGTGATATTGAAGGATGGCATTTTTTGACCTAATAAATCTGGATCTAAACTTGTTTCAACATTACTAATCTGGAAGGTTTCTGGAAAATTAAATAATTTTAGGTCGAGATTGTAGTCTTGGTTGTACTTTTGGACATACTCTTGGAGTTGAGCTTCAAGAGAGTTATTGAGCTGTGCTATGGCTTGTTGCTCGGCTGAGACTAAATCATTATCTGTAACAATCCTGTCATTTGAAGTCACTCCACCTTCAAGTTCTCTACTTACCTCAGCATAGACTTCTTGTTGAGTTTCAGCTCTTAGGGCTGGCAAGAAAAGTTTGGTTTGAGTTGGTAGATTTCCTCTTTCACCTGCAGGGATTTTATTTATATCCAAGGCATCCGCTACTACTTCAACAGTCATAACTGATGGTTCCTCAGGAGAACCTGGAGGAAGGTTTATGAAACGTTTACTTCTAACGATGATTCCATTTTCTGTTTGGAATCTAGTAAATGGAACAAGTGGAAACTCTCGATCGCTGATATTGTAAATGGTGATTTCTCCTTCTGCATTTTTACCATTTAAATCAAACCCAGTTGGTTGGAACTCAATAGTGTTTTCTACAATCCCAGGAGATATATTGTGCATAGCAATTGCTTTGTTTGTAGTAGTTCTAAGCCATCTTTCGTGCATATCTACATCAGCTAAAGTTATATTTACTGTCTGTTCAATTGGTATGAAGTTTGGGGTAATTCTTACTGATGAGTTTGGAAGAGATATATAAGCTACAAAAAAGAAAAGAAGACATGTGAATAGCCCTATGCTGAAAAGCAGGTTTTTGTTGGGTTTGGTAACGATAAACTTTTGATTTTCAGGATTAAGTTTAGGGATTTTTTTGTATATAAATTCCTTGGCTGATTGGACTGATTGATTATATTTTTGCTCTAGAGTTTGAGGCAAGTTTAAGATTGATTCTTTGAGAGTTGGTTTTGGATTTGTTTCTGGTTCGGCTTTTGGGTCTGGAGTAGTGTCTTTTTGTGGTGCGACTTTAATGATGTTGGAAGCTGGAACTGGTTTTGGTTTAACTTTTTTTTCCCCGGTAGCTTCTTGAATGGTGTTGAAGAAATCTATTCCAGCTTGTTTAGCGTGATGTTGCCCGTTTATGTCAGTAGTTACTAAGAATATTTCTTTTTTTAAGTCGGATGATTTTCTTTTAAGGATTTTTAGATTGATAGCACTTTGAAACAATACGGCTCGGTTTGGGGCAATGATATAAATTTTGTCTTTGGATTTGTTTTGGATTTGATTGAAGACCGTTGCTACTTCGTCATCTATGTTTACATAAACAACTTGAGAAAGGGGTATTTGATTGTATTTTTTTGTATCTTTTTCTTTTTTTGTCATATCTAAACTTGCATTAATTTTATGACTTTTCTTAAAACACTTCTAAGTGAGTCCTCCTGTTGTGAGAGAGGTACTCCAAGATTAGCTAAAGCTAAAGGTGTAATATCCGATGGATCTTTTAAAGAATCCGTCATGTCTTCAAGACTGGAAATGTATTCTGGAACAAGGAATGAGACCTTTGGAGGTTTGATGAAGGGTAGGTTTTTCTGCCAAGCTTGGTCTTCTAGGACTTCTTTGATCTCTGGAAGGTGGCTTCCTCCTCCACATATATATATCTTGGAAGGAAGAGAATCTAAATGATCAAATTCAGATAAACTTAGTTCAACTCCTGAAACCCAAACCTGACTATCTACCTTGAAAGCATCTCTTACTTTCTGGAAGCTGTCTCTGTCTAGTTCATCATCAGAATAAGCTAACTTGATATCTTCCGCTTCTTTTAGAGAAATATTTAAAATCTGAGACAATCTCTTGGTAAATGAACGCCCACCCAATGTAAACATTTTGGTACCCATGCAGGCTCCATTTTGGACAACTGCTATATCGGTAGTTCCTCCACCAATATCTATGAAGATAGCACTGTAATCACCTCCGTCTTCGTAGGATAAACTTCTAGATACCGCGTATGGCTCAACTGCAATCGAGAGTAGATCTAGGCCAAGCTCATCGCCAATTGTTTGGAGGGATCCGAAATGCACTAGTGGAGAAAAGGCGTTAAAGATAGTTATTTTTACGTTTTCCCCTTGGAAGCCGATTGGATTTGTGACTTTATAGCCATCAATATTTACTGCAACTATAGCGGCATTTACCAGCTTTATCTCTGGTTCAGGGAATCCAGTATCTTCGGCAATTTTTTGTCTAGCTTTTTGGAAGGCCTCTCTTTGGACCTTCTGGACGATTTCTTGTAGTTCATCTAGATCTATTTTTTTGTCTGGTTTTTTTCTTTTATACTCAATAGTCGTCACATCACCTTTCACGAGCTCCCCTGCCATTCCAAGAATTATCTGAGATGGTTCAACACCAGCATCATCTTGAGCCTGTAGGATAGCTTCTTTGCTGTTTTCGATAACAGAAGTTATATCCATAATTGCACCGTTGTGCATATCACCAAGCTTTTGTGGGTATTTTCCAAATCCAATAATCTTTGGTTTTACTGAGTCTTCTGGGATTTCTAAGATTATAGCTTTTACGAATTCAGTACCAATATCTAAAGCGAGGAGGTTTTTGGAATTGTTTTTCTTTTTTAGGAATTTAAACATTTGTTGTTTCTCTGCTAAAAGTTCAGACAATATTGTAGTTAGTTTTTACTTATTTCGGAATGAATAAGACTTTTTGGTTTTAGGGTTTTATGTTATAATAATCTGATAATTAATTAGTTTGAGATGGTAACAAAATTTTGTAAAAAGATTTCAGGGGTATTAGCTGGAATGGTACTTGGTATAACCATGGTAGGGTTTGCTGGTTTAGTAGCTGCGAATAGTTTTAGTGGGCCTTCAAATGAACCACCGAATGGATTTATAAGTCCTGTTTTTGATGGGTTGACTGTTAATGGGAGACTTGACGTTAGTGACACTAGTGGAACTTCTTTCATTAAAGGTTTAACGGTAAGGGACTTTGTAGCTGATAATATTCAGGGATGTATTGGTTGTTCAGAAACTCAGACTATTGATATAAATTCGGCTTATGTAGATATGAGAGGTGTGACTGAGCTTGAGATTGGTTCAGGGTCTGCATCATATGAAGTTGATATTAACTCTCACTTAAAAGCACGATCTATCGGATATATGTATGAAGTGACTGGTTCAAAAAGTTTAACTGATAGTAGCTTAGGAACATATCATACGACTTATGCTACGTGCCCATCTACAACGTATTTGGTTTCATGTACGTCACGTCTATATGACTATTATATGGATTATAAACATGATGGTTCTTACACTTACGCGTCTAATAACTCATGTTATGGTTACGCTAGGCAAGCTCAAGATCCTGCACAGAATGGTACTTTATATGTAAAAGCAATGTGCTGGGATCCTGATAACTTATACAATAAAAACTTCTAAGACTGCTCCGGTTCTTGAGATGATTCAAAATTACAGATCTCCATGAATTGGGGATCTTTTATTTTTTGGCAGCTTGATGGGTCGTTGGATTGAACTGCTTGATTGAAATGGTAATTATCTTGGCAGGCTGACTTAGCATTTTCATCATTAAAGTCTTCACAGTCCTCTAGAGTTTGATTGGCTTGATCTGTGGTTTCGTAAATCTGTAGATCTTCTTCGATTTCAGATTGTCTGTCTGCTTCCTCTTGTGTTAATTCTTCCTCGCTAACTTCAAGCTGAGTTTGATTGGTTTCAGTTTGGTCAATGCTTTCAACTTGATCTTCTGGTGTTGCAGAGCATCCAGAAACTAGAATTGAAACTGTTAATAGAGTGATAAATTTTTTCATTGTATAGTTTTGTTATAATCCTAAATTTTTTCGAATCTCATCAGCTTTTGCTTGATCTTCTTGCTGTTTTTCTCCCATTAGATACTCGTCTTCAATAGACATCCACTCTAGGTGGTGCTTTTTATCTAATTTTTCTAGTTCTTTCTGATGTTTATCTGGGAGATCGGCAAATTTCCTTTTTTCGTCTTCAAATATTTCTATTAGTTGATTGATTTGAGACTGCCTTAGAGTTGGGATTGAATCTAAAATCCTTTTCTTTTCATCGCGATTGAGAGAAATGGAGCCAGCTAAGAGCTTTAGGAAGTAATCTTCGTTGAAGTTTAAGTTATGAGGCTTTAGCTTGATTCTGATTTCTTGACTTTTCTTTCCAATTTGAAAATTAGCAGGTGTTTTATCTTCTTCGTTCTCGGTTTCATCTGAGGAGTCATCTGCTTTTACTGTTTTTACTCTAACTCCATCATCTTTCTTTGGGGTAGGCTTATCTGACTGCTTTGTTGGTGGTTTAGAGGAGGTCTGGTCAGATTCTTCTGACTGTGAATTGGAGGAATCTGACTGAGTAGATGATTGTTGTGATCCACCTAGACCAAATGGGTCGAATGGATCTATATTTGAGTCATTGAAGCCGAATGAAGTTGAGTTATTGTCTGAGAAATTATTCATCTTGAAATTCTTAGAGAAGATTTGAATCTTTCACCTGTATATACAGGGTACTCGTCAGGTATTTGATCGTTAAAGTTTTTGCAAGTTTCGGCAATTAAAACGAAGTCTGGATCTAATAAACAGTTGTTAGGTGAGACACTATAAGTATCTTGAAGGCTTACAAATGCTGAATATTCATTATCATCTGGGTTTGTAAGAACTGCATCAATACCATCAACTGAAGGAACTGATGAATCAGGACATTCAAATTTCATTACTATTCTTAGATCAGACCAGTTTGAAGGAGCGAGGCTGATGTATTCAAAAGTTACAGTACAAGCCTCCGCAGTTGGCTCACAACTATCAAATGGCACGTTTGGTTCAGTAACACTTATTAATCTAACTTGAGATTCTTCAGGTAAAATACAGAATGTTCCGTCAACTATAAGACCTGTTGAGCTTTGCTCTCCTAGTGGATTTAATATTGTTGCAGCTTCATTGAGGCCAGGTTGGCGGTTGATTATACCTGATTGCCTGTTTTGTTCTTGGATTTGTGTTGTCTCTTCTGGATATCCACCTAGGCCGTATCTTGAGAGAATATATTCTGGATCGTTTGGTGTTCTTGGTTGAATACTTGTAGCTGCCTGTAGACATTCTTCATATGCGTCGCATGTTATGTCTAGATTGTAACCTATAGGTGAAACTCCCATATCTTCGCTCATATCTACACCCATGTCAGGTGATCCAAGGTCTGCTTCGCCTAGATCCATTGCCATATCAATTCTTGCCCCCATATCCTCTATGATTTGCATATCTGGAGAATTCATATCCATACCTGCATCTTTAGTACCGAAGTCCTCAGGTGGGATCGGTGCGTTATTGATGCGTGGTTCCATGTCTTGACTCATGTTGTTGTTTGGATCTTCTGTACACGCTGAAGCTGTCATCAGAGTGGCAGTGATCATTGCTAATGATTTTTTTCTCATGGGTATATATTACATTGTCAAGAATATAGCATGATAATCAGCAATAACTCAAATTTATTTTAATTTTTGTTAAGCTTCTAAGTCTATGATTTGAGTAAACATAAGTTGGAATATGATTAGATATTTAGAAAAAATTATATTTGGGAGGCATTGTGTTATTTGTGGATTTGAGACTTTAGGTCAAGAAGAGTCTGTTTGTACAGCTTGTGAGGAATCGATTAAAGGAGATATGAATTTAGATTTGATCGAGGCACGGACATGGGCACTTTTTCCTTATTCGGGTAGGATTCGTACTCTTATGCTTAAAGCTAAATACAGCTTTGATAAAAGATCATATATGTATTGGAGGAAGTTTTTGAAAGGGATTGATATGGAGCATTTTGAGTATATTGTTTATATACCAACTACATTTAAGAGGTATTGCTTTAGAGGTTTTAATCAGAGTTTTTTACTTGGAAAGATGATGGAGGAATTAGGTTATGGACGAGTTGCCCGAATGATTAAGAGAGTTAAATTTGATAAATCTAGTAGCTTGATGAGAAAGAAGGAACGAGAGAAAAATATGCAAGGGGCTTTTGAGTTTATAGAATTAGAAGGGATCGACTATGGAGCATGTGTACTGATTGTAGATGATGTGATGACTACAGGAGCTACATTTAATGCCGTAGAGTCTATACTTGTAGAGGCAGGGTTTCAGCAAAGCAATATAAGACGATTTGCGTTGGCGGCTGGGAGATTGAAAGGAGATTAGAATCTGGTATGATTCAGAAAAAAATATGAAAGTTGCAATCGTACACGAGTATGTCACTAAGCTTGGTGGAGCTGAAAGGGTGTTAAGTAGTTTGCTTGAAATATATCCTAAGGCTGATGTTTTTTGCTTAATGTACGATAAATCTTTAGTTGAGAAAAAATATAAGGGAGTGAAATTTTTTGGATCTCGACTGCAAGGATGGGGGTGGTTGAGAAGAAAATTCTTTCGAATTGGAATCAATAGACTTACAAAGGAAATTGAGAGGTTTGACCTGAGTGAGTATGATTTGGTTATTTGCTCCAGTAACTCTTTTGCGCACGGTGTTGTGACTAATACTGATTGTTTGCATGTAGTTTACTATCATTCTCCGGCAAGATTTTTGTGGGATTGGAAAAACGAATACCTAGAGGAGAAAGGGTGGACTGGATGGAAAAGTGTGTTGGTTGATTTCCTGAGGAAACCCGTACGAGAATGGGATTACTTGGCAGCGCAGAGATCTGATGTAGTTATTGCTAATTCTGAAAATGTCCAAAAAAGAATAAAGAAATATTACCGGAGGGACTCTGAGGTGATCTACCCTCCGGTGGAAGTAGATCGCTTTGAGGTTTCTGATGAGGTTGGTGATTACTATCTGATAGTTTCTACTTTGACTCGTTATAAGAGGATTGATTTGGCAGTTAATGCTTTTAAGAAGCTTGGAGAGAAACTTAAGGTGGTTGGAGATGGTTCCGATAGAGAGTATTTGGAGAGACTTGCAAAAGGAGATAAAAACATAGAATTTCTAGGCTTTAGACCAGATGAAGAAGTGGCTAAACTAATGAAAAAGTGTAAGGGTTTGATATTTTGTAGTGAGGAAGACTTTGGAATAACTCCAGTTGAAACAATGGCCTCTGGAAGACCTGTGTTTGGTTATGGGAAAGGTGGTCTTTTGGAGACAGTTATAGATGGTAAGACGGGAATACTTTTTGAAGAACAGGATGTTGAAAATTTTGTGGAGAAGTTTAATGAGTTTAAAAAATGGCTTGAGAAAGACTTTGACAGTAAAAATGCTGTGAAAGCAGCTAGGAAATTTAGAAAGGAAATATTTAAAGAAAAAATTGAGGAGGTTGTAAATAGAGAAAAGAAAAATCAAGTAAATATTTGATATTGGACATGTTAAGGTTGAGTAAAATTAATAGTATTTATGTCTCTCTATCTTAAATATAGACCTCAAAATTTTAATGACCTTTATGGTCAACAGCACATTAAGAAAACTTTGCAAAAAGGTATTGAATTGGAACGTTTAGCTCATGCTTATCTTTTCTGTGGACCTAGAGGGACTGGGAAAACGACTTCGGCGAGGTTGATTGCTAAGTCTGTGAACTGTTTGAACTTTGATAATGAAAAAATTGAACCATGCAATGAGTGTGAAATGTGTAAGGAGATTAGTGAAGGATCTCTGGTGGATGTGATTGAGATAGATGCAGCTTCAAATAGAGGGATTGATGAGATTCGTGAGCTGAGAGACTCGGTGCAGTTCAACCCTTATCATGCAAAAAACAAGGTTTATATAATTGATGAGGTGCATATGCTTACTAAAGAGGCGTTTAATGCATTATTGAAGACCTTGGAGGAACCACCGGAAAATGTTTACTTTATTTTAGCAACTACTGAGGTTCATAAAATACCTGATACTATAATTTCAAGGTGTCAGAGATATGATTTTAAACGAATAATGGAGGTTGATATCTTTGAAAGAATTAACTATATCAACCAGGAAGAAGGATTTGGGATAGATGAAGAGGCTCTGAGACTGGTTGTAAGAAAAGCTAAGGGTGGAATGAGAGATGCGATATCCCTTTTGGATCAAGTATCAGCCAGTGGACTAACTGCCAAAGAGGAGATTAGTCAGGTTTTGGGTGTAACTCCTGAAGATGAGCTGATGGAATTGATTGAAAGGATTCTTGAAGGAGATGTGATGAAGGCTACCGAGAAAGTTGTGAATATTAATAACTTTGGATATGGATCACAGCAGATTGGTATGGATATGACATCTTTGCTTAGGGATAATTTGCAAAAGGCTGTTTTTGAAGATGATGCAGCTGGACAGTCGCAATGTTTGTTTTTGGTAGAAAGCTGGCAAAAGATCTGGGATGTGTTTAAGGATGCTAGTGTTAGTAGCCTTCCTTTGGAAGTATTTGCTGTGAAAACTGCCAATCATTTTGCTGGAATAAATATAGAAGTTCCGGCTCCAAGTAAAGTTGCCGGGGCCAAGGTGATTGCTAAAAAAGCTGTAGCGGAAAAAGTGCCTGATAAAGTTGTAGAAGCTGAACCTCAAGTTGAGGCTGAGGTTGCTGTTGATTTGGATTCTAAACCGAATCCAAAGGAAAAGGGAAAAGTAGATGAGGGTGTTAAAAAGATTTTGGAGAGTGATGACATTAAGATAGTAAAAAAGAAAAAAGTATCTGATGATAAAAAGAAATCAAAAGATAAAGATAAGGCTGATTTGAGTGGAATTGATCAAAAGAAAATTGATGAAGTTTGGAAAATGGTAGTAGATGAAACGAAGTCAGCTATTTTAAAAAGGGCTTTGCAAGCTACTAAAATTGCTATTGAAGAAGAGTCTGTGGTTGTGAAATTTAATTCTAACTTCCCTTTTGAACAAGCAAATAAGCCTGAACTTGTAAATGAACTAACGGATGACTTGGAAGAAAAACTTGGTGGGAAAGTAGATTTAAAGCTGATTGTTGATGTGAGTATTGCAGCTGAGATGTCACGTAAATCTCAAAGTAAAAAAGTAAAGCATAATGCTTTTGATCTAGCCCCTACGACTGGTGAACCTGAACCTGGTTTGATCGAAGAAGAAGCTGAAGATGGTCTTTCGGTGGATGAGGTGGCTAGTTTTTTTAGTTGATCATTTGAAGGAATTCTTCTTCAGTGATTACTTTGACTCCTGCCTCTTCGGCTTTCTTGAGTTTTGACCCTGGTTTTTCTCCGATCACAAGATAGTCTAGTTTTTTGGAAACTGAGGTGGCATTTTTTCCGCCATAGTTTTCTACTAAAGTTTTGGCAGTTGAGCGATCGAAGTTTTGAAGTTTACCAGTGAAAAGAAAAGTCTGGTTATTGAGTACTCCTGATGTGGTTTGCTTTTCTGGTATTTCTATGGTTATTCCTGATTTGGTGAGAGAGTTTAGAAGCTCTTGATTTTTAGAGTTGGAGAACCATTTGTGGAAGTACTCTAAGGTTTTCTCTCCAAATCCATCTATTTTAGTTAGATCATCTAAGCTATGGTCTTGAATTTCTTTTAGGAGCTCTAATGGGGTAATAGTTTGACCTTGTTGCTTTGCGAAGATGTATGAGGAAAGGTCCTGGGCTGATTGGATTCCGATGTTTCTGATACCTAAGCTGAATAAGAAATTATGGACCGGGATGTGTTTGGAATTGGAGATGCTATCTAGGATGTTTTGGGTTTTTTGCTCTTTGAAAAGCGGGAGTGGCATAAGGTCTTTTGCAGAAAGTTTGAAGAGGTCAGAAAAATTGTGGATAAGTCCCTCCTGCAAAAGTTGTTCAATAACTTTTGGGCCTAAACCATCGATATTAAATCCTTGCCTGGAAATGAAGTGTTCATAACGAGCTTGTTGTTTAGCAGGGCAGTCTGGGTTTACGCATCTTTTTACGGCCTCATCTTTTTCACGTTGTGCGGGTTTATTACAGACTGGGCAGAAGTCAGGGATTTGATATTTTTCCTCATTTCCAGTTCTGAATTCTGTTAAAACGTTTACTACTTCAGGAATAATATCTCCTGCTTTTCTCACTACCACGGTGTCCCCTACTCGAACATCTTTACGATCTATCTCGTCTTGATTGTGAAGAGTGGCTCTAGAAACGGTTGTTCCATCTATGTGGACTGGTTCTAATTCTGCTACTGGTGTGAGACTACCAGTTCTACCAACTTGAATGGTTATATCTAAAACTTTGGTTGGTTTGGTAGTGGCTGGGAATTTGTAGGCGCATGCGTAGCGTGGAGTTTTAGCCTTGTAGCCTAGTTTTTCTCTAAGGTTTAGTTGATTAACTTTTATGACTAGTCCATCTATTTCATATGGATGTGAATCTCTGTTTTGAGTTAGTTTTTTGATCTGGGAAATGATTTGTTTTTCTGTTTTATGTACTGAGAATTGGTGTTGATGTGGGAGGTTAAGTTTGTCGAAGAATTTAAAGATTTCTTCTTGTGTTTCAGGTGATTTAAGTTTGGATTTTCGGAGATTGAGGTTTCCAATTGAATATAAATTTATACTTAGCATTCTTTCACGAGCTGCTTCTGGATCAATTTGACGGATGGAGCCTGCGGCTAGATTTCTTGGGTTGGCGTACTGCTGTGAGCTTTGTTGATTTATCTTTTGGAAATTAGCTTTGGAAATGAAGACCTCTCCGGTTACTTCAAGGTCGATTGGGTATGCAAGTTTATGGGGAAGATTTGAAATTGTTTTAACCGTATGGGTAACTGACTCCCCCACTTTACCGTTTCCTCTAGTAAGGGCTGTGTGAAGGATACCCTGCTTGTACCAGACTGTGACGTTTAAGCCATCTATTTTCGGTTCAATGGTGAACTCTAAATGCTTTTCTTCGTCAGGAGTTAAGAACTTTTTTACTCTGTTAACAAAATCTAAAAGTTCTTCTTCTGAAAAAACATCGTCTAAACTTTTCTTTGGAGTTATGTGCTCTATTTTAGTGAATTTCTCTGATAGGCCAGCACCAACTACTTGAGATGGTGAATCTTTAGTTAAAAACTCTGGGAAATCTTTTTCAAGTTGAATGAGTTCTGCCTTTAATTGGTCGCGGGTTGATTCTGGGAAAATTGTGTTATCGTTTTGGAAATACTCTTGGTTCCAAGAAATTATGGCTTGCTTGAGTTGATTAATCCTTTCTTGTGCTTGTTTTTTGGTAAGTTTAGACATGGGATAATGATATAATTTGTGATATAATAACTAGAAATTAACTGTATCAAAGTATGAATAATAGCTTTCAAAATGACAAACCTTTGAATCAGGTTGTAGATATTGATCCGGAAACACAGGAAATGTTGAATGAACCGGTTGTTGATCCGGAAGGATTTACTGAAGAGGAAATGACCTTTATCCAGACTACTATGCAGAAAGTTTATGATGGTACTTTTAATCTTTTGAACCCGTCTTCTCTTATAAATTCTGCTGAATACGATAAAGCTGAGGAAATGGTTCAAGGTAAAGCGGATATAAATGCAGTGAATTTCTGCAGTAAATTAAGGCAGATAAAAGACTTGATGGACATCTCTGGTGGAGAGACTCTGTTTGTGAAGCCTTCTTTCCAGGTAAGAAACTTAGTGCAGTCTGTAAAGTATCAAAAGGAGACTTTTGAAGAGTCTTATGGTGATTTATTTTTAATATAATTGATGAGTAAGGAAGTTGTGAGGCAATCATTTCAAGATTCGAAAAAGGATGAAACTAAATCTGGTTTAGAAGGTCTTTTAGATATGATCGAAAATAGTGATGCTGGCAAGGAGTTAGACAAGCTAAAGCAAAATGTTCTGGATTTTGCAGTGTTTGAAGGAGAGGACAAAGATGGGCATATCTATGAAAGGATTACTGTGGAAGATATTTTGGATGACCCGATAAATATCGTGAAAGGAATTGGGATTGAGGCTATTGATTCGTATCCTTTCTTAGAAGGTATTTATAAATGGATATTTTTGGATGAAGTGAAAGACTATAAACACAAAGGTGTTTCAAATGAGGAGATATCACCTATTGCTGATGATTATTATAAAAACAAAAAGGGTGTGGAAGTTGGATCGTATGAGAAAATTACTGAGAAAGATGTGGATATGTTAAATGAGATTCAAGAAGATGGAGGTCCTGATGCGAAGCGTGTTTTGGATTTGTATAATGATGAAAAGAGTATTAATAAACAGCTCGATAAAACTGAGTTTATTGAGTTGGTAAGGGATATTGGTAGAGCATGTGAGGACTACGGAATGCAGAAAGATATCTATATTCCTTATGTACTTGGGGTGATCAAGAAAGAGTCTTCCTTTAAAAGGATGGCTTGGAATTCATCTGGAGCGACTGGTTTTGGGCAACATATGACACAGTACCTACCTAAAAGACTTAAGTCTGCAGCAAAACAGCTGGATAGACGTGGAGAGGATTATGATAAGTTAGCTGTAGATAGGGCTGAAAGATTTTTCAAACAAAATAAAGAGATTCGTAAAAACAGAGAGATTTGGCCAGAAGGGGTAGAAAAACTTGTATTTGGAAGTGAAATGCAAAGTTATATGACCATGGAACTAACTGCTGATAACTTTAAAAGTCTTCAAGGAGCTTTAGGAAGAAAGGCTGAAACTTATGAAGTTTATGATTACTTGTACATAGCACACAACATGGGGCTAGGAAACGCTGTAAAGATAGCTAAAGGTGAACCGCTAGGCACTTGGGCGATGAGACGTCTTAAGATGTTAAAGGATAAGAAGATTATCGATGGTGTGACAAACTTTGCAATTAAGATGAGGAAAGAGTTGTATGGTTCGAAAGGAATAAGTGTGGTATAATAATTAGAAATTAATATTTTAGCATGGCCGATAATAAAGTTATTGTTTCAGATGACGCTCAACAGAAACATCCTGAACTGATAGAGATGATTATGAAGACTGAGTCGATGAATGATGAGGAAAGACAGTACTGGGTAGATCTTCTGCCGATTATGACTCCGGAGCAAGTTCAAAATCTTTATGATATTTTGGACAATGAAAGAAAAAAACTTGCTGAGATTGATTCATACTATAGTCAAAAAGTTGAAGATATTGAAAAAGCTGAAGAAGCTGAAAGAATTGAAAAAGCTAGAAAAGAAAAAATGGAACAACTTGAGAATGCCGAAGAAGCCAATGAAGCTCAAGAAAAAGAGCTTGAGAGTAAACTTATGGCTGAGCTTGATGATCTTTAGACTGGTTTAGCAGTTACGATAAGTCTTTTAAGGTTTGTTCCTATTGGAGTACACGTTATTAATGTAACTCTGTCGTCATTGAAGTCGTTTAGGACGTCTACCTCATAAGGGAATACTTTTTTAGTTTCTGTAATTTGATAAGTGTATTTTTGTTGTTTGTGGAATATGATGATTTCATCTCCGATGTTTAGGTTGTGAAGTACAGCGAAAACATCTTTGAATCTACCTGGATCCCATGGGTAATAGGATGAGTGACCTGTGATCACAACGTTACCGGACTGACCTGGAAGTGGTGTCCCTGGATAATGTACTACACCCGACCTAAGGGCGTTTTGAATGTCTTGTTCTAGAGCAGTCCAATTTCTTTCGATGAGTTTATCTTCTGGAACATCAATAACTGGAACGTTGGTGTTTATGGATGGAATGATGATTCTGGTACCAGGAGGGGTGATTTCTTTAGTAAGTTTAGGGATATTGAAATTGTCATTTACTAATGAAGAGCTTGCGTAAGCTGTGTCTTGTTGTTGTTTGTTTTCATTGGAGAAGACAGTCAAAGTTTGGCTGGTTTGGCCAGTTGCTTGGTTGTAGTAAGTCATGAATACCTGGCTGTATGATCCCCAGTTAAGAACAATGAAGGTTACGAGGAAGATTGCGATTGTGTTGAAGACGAACTTGAGGTTTTGGACTAATGGGGAGGATGTAGATTTGTCTTTTGACTTTAACTTTCGGAGTTTCTTTAAATTAGGCTTTGGGGCTGATGCAACTTTTTGGGTTATTTGCTTGGCTGACTGGATTGCTTTTGAAGTTGCTTGCTTAGTTGTTTCTTTGAGGTCTTTCTTTTCTGGGATATTTAAATCGTAATTTTTAAGATTTAGAACAAAATGGTCATCTTTTTGATCATCAATATGAAGATTGATATGCTTTTGCTCCTCTGGTTGAGTGGGTTCATTTTTTTGTGGGCTGGTTGTGTGTATTTCTGGTTTTTTGTTTTCGTCCATTTGTTTCTTTAGCTGGTTTAATTATACTATATTTTGCTTGACTTAATAATAGATAATTGTAGGATAATTCACGACTTTTGTAAATATAGTACTAAACATGTTATCTTCACAAGTATTTCTGGCGATTTTTTCTTTACTACTCCTTTCAATGGGAGTTTATTTTATTTCTAAGAAATTAGGAATTCCTTATACAGTTCTTTTAGTAATTGCTGGGATATTACTGGTGCCGATCTCTAGTGTGCCAGTGTTTAGTTTTTTATCTACGTTTAATTTGACGACAGACCTTTTGTTCTTTGTATTTTTGCCGGTGCTGATATTTGAATCAGCATATAACATGAACTTTAAAGAAGCTTGGGAGAATAAGATGACAATTTCTGCGTTGGCTGTGATTGGGTTAATAATTTCTGCCGCAATAATTGCTTTTGGTGGAACCTGGATGCTTGGTTTGTTTGGAGTGGAAGTACCGTTTATGGCTATGCTTTTGTTTGGGACAATTATTTCTGCAACTGATCCGGTAGCTGTTTTAGCTTTGTTTAAAGAGTTTGGGGCGCCTAAGAGGCTAGCTATGCTTTTTGAGGGAGAGAGTCTGTTTAATGATGCTTCTGCCTTTGCGATTTTTATCATTTTATTGGAGGTAATAAGGAATGGTGAAAGCTTAACTGGAAGCATACTTCCTGGACTTGGAACTTTCTTTGTGATGATTATTGGAGGGATTGCTTTTGGTGGATTTATCGGAGTTTTGTTTTCAAAGATTCTGGAGAAGATTAAGGATAATGAAAATGTGGAAATAACTCTAACTATGGTGGTGGCTCATATCACTTTTATCTTTGCAGAGATTATTTCAGCGAAGCTGATTATCCTTGGACACAATGTTCACGTGTCTTCTATTATTGCGACAGTTGTTGCCTCTATGGTAATTGGTAACTATGGTCGGTATAAGATATCTCCTAGAGTTGAAGAGTATATGGATAAATTTTGGGAGTACTTTGCTTTTGTGGCTAACTCCTTGGTGTTTATCATGATGGGGAGTTTGTTTGCGAAATTATTCCAAAGTCACCCACAATTCTTAGGGCCGATTTTTGTAGCTATTTTGGTGGTTACAATTGCTCGTGTGATTGCGGTTTACCTAGTGACTACTCCAATGAATATGTTTAGTGAAGAGGAGGTGATTCCTTCGAGTTGGAAGAAGATCTTGGCTTTTGGTGATCTGAAAGGTGCTTTGGCGGTAATCATGCTATTGTTTATACCAGTTGATTTGCAGGTTGCAGGTTGGAATTATTCTTATAGTTTGAAGGATTTTCTGACGGTGATAACTGTTGGTTGTATATTCTTTACTCTTTTTGTGAAAGCTCCTTTACTGGGAATAATTATGAACAAGTTAGGAATTAATGACCTTACCGAAGTAGAAAAACTTGAATATGAAGAGAGTAAAGTTTTGATGTTCTCTAAAGTAATGGCTCGTTTAAAAACTTTCAATAAAAAAGGATATGTCAGTGATGAAGTTTATAAAATGTTGAAGTCGAAATATGATAAAGAATTTAAATCAGCTAAGAAAAACTGTGTGAAAATGGCTGAAAAATCCTCTAAGACTTTTGAAGCAATGTTGAGGTTGTATGCTATTGGTATTGAGAAGCATGCCTTGAAAAGGTTGTTTATATATGATGAGGTGAATGAGGTAGTTTTCAAAAAATTGCACTCTAAACTTAACTGGCAGGAAGAATGTGTCGAGAAAGGAATTTTAGAAGTTGCATCAGCTGATGCTGCTGCCGACTTTAAGGATAATAAAGAAGTTAGGAAGGTTATTGGTAAGGCGTGTGAGATGAATAGAGTTATGTCATGGTGGGAAAAGAAAACTTACGATATTTATGATAAGAGAATTAAAAATAGTGATAGTATTTCTTTCATGTACTACAGAGCTCTCCAGATTATCTCTAGAAAGGTTGTGAAAGAGTTAAATGCAATTTCAGAGCTTAGTAGTCAGAATAAACTTGGTTTAAATGATTCGTTCAAGAATGTGATTGGAATTTACGAGAAGTTCCAAGAGGTATCTCAAGATAAGATGGAGCAAGTTTTTGAAAGGTTGAAGAAAGATAAAAAAGAAACGACTAGTTTGGAAGAAAAGTTTGCAATGAAAGGGGTGCATATGATTGAAGAAAATGTGATTGATGACCTTTTGGAAAAAGGAATGATCACTAACAAAGTAGCTTTCCTACTGAGGGAAGAGTTCCTAAACGACTAGTTTTCTGCTATAATTAGTAGATATAAAAACTGGTATGAATCTATCTGTGATTTTGGCGGCTGGGTATGGGCTTTTGCTAGGAAGTTTGGTTGGGATTGAGAGAGAAAAAAGAAACTTTGAGGAGAATGCTACAAATTTCGCAGGAGTAAGGACATATAGCTTGATTTCTTTTTTAGGGGCTGTGCTTTCAGTGATTGGAGTTGATGCTTTGACTTTTATTGGTTTTATTGGTGTTACAGCTGTTATGTTAGCAGCTTATTTTGTGAGTAACAGAAATCACGATACTATTGGTGTTACTTCAGAAATAGCTGTGCTGATAGTATTTCTGATTGGTTATTTGGCTGGGCAAAGTGAGTTTGTATTAGCGTCGATTATTACGGCTATGCTTGTGAGTATTTTGGCGCTGAAGGAATATATACATGAATTTACAAAGAAGATAACCAGAAAGGAGCTTGAGTCTATTCTGAAGCTTATAATAATATCTGTGGTGGTGTTACCACTTTTGCCGGATGAAGTTGTTGGCCCGTTTGGGATTATTAATCCATATGATATCTGGCTTTTAGTTGTATTGATTGCAGGTATATCTGCATTAAGTTATTTGGGGATAAGGCTGATTGGATATAAGAGAGGTGTAGGTTTGGCTGGATTTTTGGGAGGGTTGGTTTCGAGTACGGCTGTAACACTTTCCTTTAGTAAATTAAGTAAGGACCTCCCTAAGAAAGCGCTTTCTCCGATTTTATTTGGATTGCTTATCTCTTCTTCGGCTATGTATTTGAGAGTTTTGCTTGAAGTGAGTGTTGTTAACCTTGGATTGTTTAAATGGTTAGCAATCCCAATGACGGTTGGAGCTTTGGTGCTTGGTGTATTTGGATTTTATTTTTACAATAAAAACTCTGAGGATAATTACAGTTTAAAGGATGCTGACTACGGAATAAATAATCCAGTAGATATTCTTTCGGCAATGAAGTTTGGTGGGATTTTTGCTTTGGTTTTAATACTAGTGAGTTTGTCGAATCAGTATTTTGGGCAAGAGGCTTTGCTAATAGCTAGTAGCTTGTCTGGGATGGTGGATACTGATGCGATTAGCTTAACCCTAGCTAGTCTTTCTAAAAGTGAGATAACTGAAAGACTGGCGGCAACTGGAGTGGTGCTTGCAACTACTTCAAATATGCTTTGTAAGTGCTTGTTTGTAATATTTTTGGGATCACCTACTTTGAGAACAAAATTTAGTTTGGTTGTGCTTTTGTGTGTTGGATTGATCTTTGGTTATACTGGCTTGTGGATATTGTGAAAATAGAATCTGTATGGTAAATTTTGGTCGTTTTATGACCAGAATTTATGTCAAAAAAAGTATTTGCAGTTGTTTTAGCTGGAGGGAAAGGAACTAGAATGAAATCAAGCTTACCAAAGGTTATTCACAAAGTGAATGGAGTACCTATGGTTGAGAAGATTAATATGACCTTGGACCAACTAGAAGTAGAGAGGAAAGTTTTTGTAGTTGGATTTGAGAAAGAGAGAGTATTGGATGAGATTAAGACTGAGTTTGAGTTTGTGGAGCAAAGAGAGCAACTGGGGACAGCTCATGCTGTACTTCAAGCAAATATGCTTTTAGAAAATGAAGATGGGATAGTGCTTGTTTTGTGTGGAGATACTCCCCTGCTTCGGGAAAGTGTTTTGAGAAATATGATTGAGTGTCATAAGAAAAAAGATCGTGCTGCAACTGTTTTGACAACTAAAGTTCCTGAACCTTTTGGGTATGGGCGGATTGTGAAAGATTCCACGGATACTGTTTTGAGGATTGTTGAAGAGAAAGAAGCTACTGATAAAGAACGACAGATTGATGAGATCAATACTGGTGTTTATTGTTTTGATTCGAAGTTATTATGGAAATACTTGGTGCAGGTTGATAACAAAAACTCTAAAGGTGAGTATTATTTGACTGATATGGTTGAGATTTTGAAAGATGCTGGAGAGGAAGTTGGTGTTTATTTTACTAAAGATTATCAGGATACGATTGGAGTGAATACTAAACCACAGTTAGCAACTGCTTGCGAAACTCTTAGGCATAGAAAATTGACTGAATTGATGGAAAATGGAGTTGAGGTTGTGGATGTCGGTTGTACTTATGTGGAAGATTGTGTGGAGGTTGGAGCTGGGACGGTAATGCATCCGAATGTTTACTTGCAAGGAAACACTAAAATTGGTGAAGGATGTGAAATATTTGGAAGTTCGAGAATTGTTGATTGTGAGGTGGACGATGAATGCTTGATTGATTCTTCTGTTCTTAAGAATAGTAAAATTGGGAAGAAATGTGAGATAGGTCCTAATGCTCACCTGAGAGGTAAGAATGAGATTGGTGATGAGTGTGTAATTGGAAACTTTGTGGAAGTTAAAAATTCGAAACTTGGAAAAGGGGTAAGAGCTAAGCACTTGAGTTACCTTGGAGATTGTGAGATTGGAGAGGATACAAATGTAGGAGCTGGGACTTGTATGTGTAACTATGATGGAATTAATAAATACAAAACTAGTATTGGTAAAAATGTGTTTGTAGGTAGTGGAGCGAAGTTTATTGCACCAGTAGCAGTGAAGGATGGATCTGTAGTTGCAGCTGGCTCTGTAGTAACAGATGATGTATCTGAAAATAGTTTGGCAATAGCCAGAGCTAGACAAGTAAATAAGGAAGGATGGGCATCGGAAAAATGGCATAACCGAAAGAAATGAGTAAATATTTGCTGATTGATGTAGCTACCCAGAAAAAGTTTGTGGAGAGCTTTGGAGAAGAGGCGGTTCCGTTTGCCCCTGCAGTCCGAGAGAATTTTATGCATATAACTTCAATGGCTAGGAAGCTTGGATTTGATGTATTGAGTTTAGTGGTTGGAGATATTTCTGATGAGAAGAATGATAAAGTTATGGATACTTTGATGGAAGGTGGAAACCAGAGGATTATGGAATTACAGAAATTGGATGATCTTCAAGATGAGTTTGGACAGTATGATGCTATATTTGTATTTGGAATTGGGGAGAAGTTTTTAAAGGAAGTTTTTGAGAAGATTAGCAAGTGTGAGGCTAAGTTATGGATTGTGGAAGATGCTATTAAAGACTGGGAAGAAGAGGCTGAGGCGGAGCTGATCGAGTTTGTAAAAGATGAGTTTGAGGCTAGAAAGATAACGACTAGGAATTTGGATAAGTATTTAAGAATGTAATATGAATGGATTACCTGATTTTTTGAAAGTAGTAAGACCGGAAGATTTTGTGGCTGAGGTTAAAAGTATTGATTGGCTAAATGATAAGGTTTGCTCTGTTTGGTTTGAAGTTGTGGAAGGTAAATTTGAGTTTGAGGCTGGGCAGTTTGTTAATTTAAAATTTATTGATCCGGCTGATTCTGAAACTTTTATACAAAGGGCTTATTCTGTAGCATCAGCACCTGCTGGAAAAAGTGGTTTAAGATTTGAACTTTGTGTGGAGATTGTAGAAGGTGGTAAAGCTGGTGAATACTTTAGTAACCTTCAGGATGGTGATGAATGTGAGTTTAAGGGGCCTTTTGGTTTTTGTACTTTGCCGGATAATGTAGAGAAAGCAGTGTTGGTGGGGACTGGGACTGGAATTGCTCCAATCAAAGGTATCTTAGAGGATATACGAAATAAAAGATTAGAGATGGAGTTGAACGTACTTTTTGGTTTTAGATACGAGAATGATGGTTTTTATCTGGCTGAGCTTAATGATCTTGCTAAAAAGCTTGAGGCAAAAATATGGATTTGTATGTCACGAGATAAGGCATCTGTTGAGATGAGAGAAGAGTTTCAGAACCTAGAGTTTTTTGAAGGTCGTGTGACTTCCCTACTTGATTCTGAGAGTATTATTAGTGCTGATACTAACCTGTATATTTGTGGTGGAAGTGCGATGATTAAGGAGGTTCGAGAAATGGGCTTGCAGTCTGGAGTTGACAAGAGTAGAATTCATGTAGAAATTTTTGATTAATATACGTGGATAAAAAGTTGGAAATGTTAGTAGGTTATTTGAAGTCTTCAAATATACCGGTAGCAAATAAAGAAGGGGTCAGTGATGAAGTTTTTGATATTCTTAATGACTGGAGAGATACTGTTGAGTTCTTTTGGGTTGAAAATAATGATGTATTTACTGATATAGACCTTTTGATGAAAGGGATTAGTGTTAAGGAATTAAGGAAAATTCTTGATGAGGTTTACATTCATAAGTTGAGGGAGATGGAAATTGATGAATTTTCAGATCTGTTTAGCAGTAGGTTGGATGAGACTGATTATTATACTGTTAGTGAAAGAGTTGCTGTACTTCTCAAGAAAAGATTTGAGTCATTACCAGTTAAGATTTCAGATAAGGTTACTGTTATTACTGGAAATAGTAGAACCTCGATGATGGTGGAGTGTGCATTAGAGAGACTTGGAGATAGTGACTTATCAAATCTATTGGAGGGTAAAATGGTTGATTTGAAACTTGAATTTTATTCTCCTAGACCAAGGGAAAGAGATTTTAGGAATGGTAATACGGATACACTAAAAGGTGGTTTAAACCTTGGTATGAACACTGAAGTTAGTGAGGCATTGGATGATCTGGTACCTACTGAAATTGATATTAATATTATGTTTGAAAATATTACATATGGTGAGTATATCTATTTGCCTCCGGCAAGTAAGGAGGTTGTTGAATTTATGAAAGTGCTAGGTATTGAGATTTATGCTTCAACCGAAGAAACTGTAAAATTCTATAAAAAAATTAGAAGTTATTTAAGTGAAGAGGGTTTAAACGGTGCAGAAATAATTAGGCGTTCAAATTTTATATATAATAAACTTAGAGGAAAAAAAGTACACGAGACTCTACCTCAGGACGCTACTTTTAGGAGGTTATATACTGATTTTATTCAATACGCTAGTGGTAGAGAGTTGTTTCGAGGAATTAGTGCTGGATTATTTATAGGAAGAGATAAATCAGAGTGGCTTGCTGATGAGTATACAAAAATAATTTCTAGTTACTTTGAAAAGATTGATGTTCAAATTATAAATGGAGATATAGAAATACAGTGCGAAAATGATAAAGGTATCTTTGTATTTGTCTTAGCATATAATTCTGATCTAAATGGATCGTTGATTCAAAAATATTATGATAGAGAAGACAAAGGTTTTTGCCTTATACCTTACTGCTTTGAGAGGATTGGAGAGAGCTATAAATTACTAAAAAAAGGTATGATTCAAAGTGAGGCATATGTAAATACGTATGCAAATATGAGTGTTATGCCTATTAGAAGAGAAGGAAATAACAACACGACATTGTAGTTCAAGCAGTGTAAGATTGTGGTGTTAGATTTAATTTGAAATATGTTAGAACTGTATGCAAATCCGGATTGTCCTTATTGCTTGAAGGTTATGAAAAAGATGACTGAGTTGGGATTAGATTATATTTTTAGATCTCATAAGTTTGATAAAGGTGAAAGCTCATGGGGTTTTAAGATTGGTGGGAAAACTCAAGTGCCTTTGCTGGTAGATCAGTCGAACAATGTGATTATGTATGAATCAGCTGATATAATCGAGTACTTGGAGTCTAACTTTGGGAACTAAGCTTGAGTAGCTCGATCTAGTATCTCTTTTAAGTCTTGGAAGTATTCACCGATTAGTGGGAAATCAACAAAGATGTTTAGTAAGTAGATCAAGATTGCTACGACTAAAGTGGCCCCTATCACTCCTCCTATTCCTCGGAAGATTCCTGCTAGTAAATTTGTAAGCATGAGTCTTTTTGGGGAGTGGAGGTAGTTTATGAAGTCTTGGTATTCTATGTTCTTTGGTTCTTTTTGCTTGTTCATATTTTGTTTTAATTTTCTTAAATATATATGAATTGACTACTTTTAGAAAATGTTTGTTTGATATGATTTGGCTTTGATTGATTGTTTAAAATTTTTTAGAGTGGGATTGTTTAAATATTATAGATGTCAGATAAACTCAAAGTTGGAATCGGGTTAGATGTGGAATCAAGTGTAATTGATGAAAAGAAACGAACTGGTGAATTTGATCGAAATGATCTTGACCGTGAAGCTCTTGGACTGGGAGGTATGGAGTACTCGATTGCTGATGAATCTTTGACTAGAAGAGAAAAAATGCAAGTTATTATTGATATTTTGCGGGAAGAGGATAACGATTTTAGAAACAATATTCTTTTGACAGTGCTTGAGATATGGGAGGATGAAGTTGGAGGTATGACATTTTTGAGTAACGAAAATCAACAAGTTTTGGAACAAGCTATGTTATGGCTTGATCAAGTTAAGAATGTGAGGGCTAGGGCAGTTATTACTAGAGTTTTGATAGAAAATACACTGCTAGTGATTGATACTTTTTCAGCTCGAAGAATTCTTAGCTTTTTGGTAGATAGGTATAGTGAGATGTATAAACAAGTTTTGGAGGAGAAAGAGAAGGCTGAAAAGTGAATTGTCTTTTTGGAATTAAAATAAAATAGCTCCCATGGGAGGGATCTATTTTCAAATGGTGCCGAGGGGCGGAATTGAACCACCGACACAAGGCTTTTCAGGCCTCTGCTCTACCACTGAGCTACCCCGGCTACTGTCTGTCGCGTAAATTTATATCATTAAGTGGTTTAAAATACAATCTAAAAGTCTGTGAGTGATTGACTGGTATTGGTTTAGTTTTTTGAGAATTCTTGGTATTGGAAAGTTATCTGCTCGTGTGAGATTGGATCTGTTTGGCTGGTCAAAGTGTATGATTTTGGGAGTGGATTTAGGAACACGTCACAGTCAAAATCTTGTTGGAGTTGAGTAAGGATGATTTTGTCTGGGATTTCTTGATCTAAGGATTGGTTGTAGAGTTTGGATCCACCGATGATGAAAACGGTTTCAATGCTTGGGTTTTGGTTAAGGTCTTGGAGGGCATCTTCTAAACTTGTGCAAACTTGAGCTCCAGTGGGTGTTTCGGATAAGGTTTTGGAGAGAACTACGTTTATGCGGTCTTTAAGTGGGCGGAATTTTTCTGGGATTGATTCCCAGGTTTTACGCCCCATGATGACAGCGTTTTGTTTGTCAGGGTCTTGAGTGGAGGTGGTTTTTTCTTTGAAATGTTTCATGTCCGGAGGAAGATGCCAGGCAAGATCGTTATCTTTACCCAGTCCCCTTTTGGAGTCGATGGCGGCTATAAGATGAATTGGTTTCATGTGGGTTGGTTAAACGGCTACTTTGAATTTGATGAATTTGTCGTGGGTATAGTCTTTGAGTTGGAAGTCTTCAAATTTAAGCTCCCAGAAAGGCTTATTGGCGATTTCAAGAGTTGGAAGTTTGTGAGGCTTTCTTTGGAGTTGTTTTTGAAGTCCTTCTACATGATTGTTGTAGATATGAGCGTCACCTAGTGTGTGTGTGAATATCCCTGGAGTTAGGTTGCACTCTTGGGCCACCATCATTAGAAGAGCGGCGTAACTAGCAATATTGAAAGGAACCCCAAGGGCAATATCGGCACTTCTTTGGTAAAGCTGGAGGTCGAGGCGGCCATTGACTACGTAGAACTGAAAGAAGGCGTGGCAGGGTGGGAGCTTCATGTTTTCGATGTCAGCTACGTTCCAGGCTGATACTATAATTCTTCTGGAGTTTGGGTTGTTTTTGATGGTGTCGATGGCGTTTTGGATTTGGTTGATTGGTTCGACTTTGTATTCGTTGGTTTCTGGATTTACTAAAGTGTACTTTGGCCATTTGATCCATTGGTGACCGTAGACTGGACCTAGTTCTCCCTTTTCGTCTGCCCATGCGTCCCAGATTGGAGTGTGTTGAGTGAGGTCGTCGTTGATATTGGTTGATCCTTTAAGGAACCAAAGTAGCTCACGAATGACTGCGCTGAAAAGTACTTTTTTGGTGGTTAGAAGAGGAAATCCTTCTCTGAGGTCATATTTTCTTTGGATACCAAAAACTGAAATGGTTCCGGTACCGGTTCTATCCCCTTTTTGTTCGCCGTTCTCAAGAACTTCTTCAACTAAACTAAGATATTGACGCATGGCTTTGGAGTTATAATTACGATATAATCATATCAGTTGAAATTGAAAATAAAATTGACCTGTGAATAGAGTATCTAGTATTTCGGAAAAAAGCTTTGCTAAGCGTAAAAAATTGTTGGCTAGTCTGAATGTAATTGGGATCTTGAGTGTATTTGTATTTTTGATATGGAATTACTACTCTGGAGGTTTGATGTACATTGTAAGTCAGGGGGATGCTCAGGTGATTCAGGACTACTTTAGGGATTTTGCTTTGTGGCAAACCTCGTTGATTATTTTAGTTCTAGTTTTGGTTGAAGTAATTATTGGGATAATTCCAGCAGTGGCTATGTACCCAGTGGTTGGACTTATGACAGGGAGTATTTGGGGAATTGTTTTGATTTCCATTGGTAATGTTGTCGGTAACTCATTTAACTATTGGCAAGGTAAGTTTGTGGCAGGGGCTTTTGTGAAGAATGAAAAATACTTGAGCTTGATTGAAAAAATGAAAGGAGGAGGTGTGAAGGAATTAACTTTACTTAGGTTAAACCCTGCAACTTCGTTTGATTCTATTTCATATTTGGCTGGAGCCTTAGGGATGAAATATGGAAAGTTTTTGATTGCTACAGTTTTGGGTGTGACGCCTTGGATTGTGGTTGGGGTAACTATTGGTGGTGAGATATTAGAAAAATATGATAAAGCACTAACAGTACTTTTGGTATTGGCTGGTGTAGGGATGGTTTACTATATTTTGGGGAAGTTCAAAGGACTTTTGAAGAAGACTTAAGACTTTTGGAAGTAGCCTACAAGCTCAGCACTCTCGATAACTTCATCTTCGATGGCAAATAGGATGTCGGCTAAGGATGACTCTTCGTGTAGGCCTATTTTGCTTTTTAGAGCATATAATCTGAAAACATATTGATGCTTGTGCTTTGGTGGGCATGGTCCTCCATAACCTGGGTTTCCGAAATCGTTATGGGTTTGTTTGGCGTAGTTGGCTGGGCAGTTTTCTGGAATGTGATTGGTTTCTGGGTGGATATCGAACATGCACCAGTGTAGCCAAGTTTTAGATGGAGCATCTGGGTCTGTTACAAGTAGAAGAAGGCTCTCTGTATCTTCTGGAACTCCTTGGATCTGAAGCTCTGGGTTGATGTCATCGCCTTGGCAGGTGAATTGAACTGGGATGTCGTCATTATTTTGGAAAGATGGTGAAGTTAGTTTGAGGGCCATTTGTTTGGTTTTATATAGGTTTATATTATAGTTAAATTAAATAATGTTAAACACGATTATGGAAAAAAGAGTTGCTGTTGTGTTTGCAGATTTAAATAACTTGAGAGAGCTTAGCTTACAAGAAGGTAAATTTGACCTTTTGTATGCTGTCTTTATTCCTGCTTTGAGTAGAATGATTTTGGATTTCATGGAAGATGGCTGGGGTAAGGAAAATCCAGGTGAAATAATAGGTGAAAAAGTGGAGGCTATTGGAATGATATGCCATGAATATGATGTGATGGTGGTGAGGGTTCTAGATAGAAACTTTTATAATGATTTTGTATATGAACCCTTTAGTGAGATATGTTGGGGAGTTGAAATAAAATATGGTTTAAGGATTGAGGTACCTATGATTTATGAAAATCTTGTTGGGGCTGAAAACTCTGATGTGGAAACAGGGGCTGAGGTTATCAATATTTGGAAGGAGTAATAGGATTTGATTTGACGTATATAACTTGTGTGTATATTTTGAATTGGCTTTTAAAATTTTGATATGACACTGCAAAGAAGAATTGGAGTCTATGATTTAGACAAAGAAATATTAAATGGACACTCTGGTAATGGTGGTATTTCTCTTTCAAGCTATGCTCCGAGACATATAACACGATTAAACCCAAACGACATACTGGTTGCCCTAGAAGAATATGAAGACCCTATTAGATTGTTACATGGATTTTTAAGAGATAAGTTTGGAATAGTTTTAGGTGAATTAAATGAATTCTTGTACATACCTCAGATTCAAGATCAAACACTAGCTGAGTCGCTTAATTTGAATACTGAGGCACTAAGAGCTATTAAAAGAAGATTTGCAGGATCTATTCTTGATCCTTTTATTCAGCATCAAACAATTGATGAGATTGCTAGGAAAACTGGATTATCTACTGTTGCCTCATTTGAAATGGCTGAAAGGTTTAATTGCAAAGTAGAGTTTATTACATTTATGAGACAGATTGGAATTGATCTTCCAGATACCGCCGTACTAAATGGAGATCTTTGGGATTTCTTACATGATACTTCAAACTTTGAAAGGTTTAAAAAAGGTGTTTTAAAAAAGAAGAGAGGGGCAAGTGGACAAGGTATGAAGCTAGGAGATCCTTATGAACTTTTAGAATTTTATGAGAACTGGGAAGAAAGTGATACTGAAGATGGGTATGTGTTACAGAAGATGATTGATGTTAGTACTTCCCCATCTGTTATATATGAAACACATGTTGATGGTACTTTTTCGAACACAACTTTGAGTATGCAATTATTGGAAAGTGATTCACCTGATACACCTCCATCAGTACACTTAGGGAATGTTTATATACCATTTTTGAGTATGACTGCTATGGATGGGATGATCCGAAAAATTATTCAATTATGTGCTAGCACTGAAGCTTATGGACCTGCTGGTTGTGATTTTATGATAACTAAAAACTACGAAACCTTTCCTGCGGAAATTAACTACCGTCTTACTGGTACTTTCCAGTATATGGAGTTAGCTTCAAAACTAAATAAAGCTGGTTTTTTGAATGATAATCAAGTCTGGGCTGGGATGAATATTGCACGTGGAAACTCTACATCAGAAAAAGTATTAGAACTTTGTGATAGAGATGAGTTCCGAGGAAAAGTTATCCCAACAAACCTTGCTAATCCGACAAAAGTGATGACCTTTTTCACTGGTGATGAATACTCAGAAATTATGAGTCTGGCGACTCACTTTGAGGGAGAAATGTCTGGAATAGATAACTCAGACAGAAACCAGGGATATATAGAAAACGTGGAAGGTTTGGTAAGTGATATTAGACAAGGTTTACTTCGTTAGTTGTTGAACTTGAAGTGCATTACATCTCCGTCTTGGACTAGGTAGTCTTTACCTTCCAGGCGGAGTTTTCCTTTTTCTTTTGCTCCAGATTCTCCATTGCAGTCGATGTAGTCTTGGTAAGCAATGACTTCGGCTTTGATGAAGCCTTTTTCAAAATCAGTGTGGATAACTCCGGCTGCTTGTGGAGCTGTGGCTCCTTTGCGAACTGTCCAGGCTCGAACTTCTTTCTTTCCAGCCGTAAAGTAGGTTTGTAGATCAAGCAAGTCATAAGCAGTTCTTATAACTGCGTTTAGACCTGATTCTTTTAGGCCTAGTTCTTGAAGGAACTCCTTGGCTTCTTCTTCGTCGAAGGAGATTAATTCTTGTTCTACTTGAGCAGAAACTGGGATTACTGGTTCGTTTTGGCTAAGACCTAACTTACTTCTAAGATCATCTGGGTTTGCTTCGGCAACATCGCTTTCAAGAAGGTTACAGATGTACATGAATTTTTTGGCTGTGAGTAGATGAAGATCTTTGAGAAGTTTTAGTTTTTCTTCGTCTTGAGTGAAAGTGATAGCTTTCTCCCCTGCTTCTAGGTGTTCTTTGAGCCCAGTAATTAGTTCAAGGTAGGCTAACTTTTCTTTGTTTCCTGACTTAGCTTCTGATTTGGATTTCTCGTATCTTTTAGTAACTGTTTGGAGGTCAGCCAGGATTAATTCCATTTCGATGACTTCCCTATCAGAGGCAGGGTCAACTTTTCCGTGGACATGATGAATGTCGTCATCTTCGAACATTCTTACTACATGGGCAATGGCATCAACTTGTCTGATGTTAGCTAAGAACTGGTTACCTAGGCCCTCCCCTTCTGAGGCACCTTTCACTAGTCCGGCGATATCAACGAATTCGATGATTGTCGGAATAACTTTTTCTGGTTCGGCTATGGCAGTTATTTTTTTGAGGCGGTCGTCTGGAACTTCTACTATTCCGACATTTGGGTCGATTGTACAGAATGGGTAGTTGGCTGCTTGGGCTCCTTGGGATTTAGTCAGGGCATTGAAGAGAGTTGATTTCCCAACGTTTGGGAGTCCGACGATTCCTATTTGAAGTGACATTTGGCTTTGGTTTATTTGTTGGGTGAATTGTAGGGTTTTGTGGTTTGGTGTCAATGGAGTATAAAGAAAGACCCACACAGCTTTTGACTATGTGGGTCGGGTGGAGGTGGGCCTTCAGAAGCCGACGCGGTGGTCTCCCCTGATGGCCCAATGTGTGAAGGCGACTATCGAACCAATAAATGGTATTTCTTCGAGCCTCATTACCATCAGGTCTATCTCACTGAGGATGGAAACGACCATCAGAATAAGGATGTTTTTGGGAGTCAAAGAGAATCCAAAGAACATTGTCTTCCTCCTGTTTGAGTTATAAGCGCTCGGAATGAGGCTTATTTCTACTAGCTTTATTTTTGACAATTTATTCTAATTTGTCAAGTAGTTTGAAATTATGTTGTGAGGATATATGATGTTGAAAATAATTATTTGCATGAAATTTATAATAGAAGTTTATAGTGATGGTAGTTGTTTAGGAAATCCTGGGCCGGGAGGTTGGGGTTTACTTCTGAAGAAAAAAGATTTTGATAGTCATGAGCTTATCAATGAAATTGAATGGTCTGGAGGTCAGCCAAAGACAACAAATAACAGGATGGAGATGACAGCTATACTTAAGATGCTTGAGCTTTTTAACCATCATAATATTAGTGACTCCGTGGTTTATGTTTATTCTGATTCTAACTTAGTGGTGTCTACTTTTACAAAAGGTTGGAAGAAGAAGGCTAATACTGATCTATGGGGACCGATTGATGCTCACTATATGAAATGCTTACGAAGAAATAATAAATTTCACTGGAAATGGGTAAAAGCTCATAATGGTCACCCAGAGAATGAAAGGGTAGATGATCTTGCCAGAATGGAAGCGACTAAGGTTGCCAATCAATAGGTTTTTGATTGTGATTTTGAAGGTATTGGTTGGCTTTGGAGAAAGGTTTGCTCCCAAAGAAGCCTTTTCGAGCAGAAAATGGAGATGGATGCGGTGACTCTAAGACCAGATGTCTCGTGGTATCAATTAGTTCTTTTTTGGAACGGGCATAGTTTCCCCAAAGAATGAAAACTTTGTTTTCTGTTTCTGAAGATATTTTTTTGATGACTGTATCTGTGAATTCCTGCCAGCCAATTTTAGAATGTGAATTTGCTTGGTGGGCGCGGACGGTTAAGGTCGAGTTGAGGAGGAGAACTCCTTGGTTGGCCCACTTGGTGAGGTTTCCGTGAGTTGGGATGATGAAGTTTTCTTTACCGAGATCTTCTTTTAATTCTTTGTAGATGTTTTTGAGACTTGGAGGTACTTTCTTGGCATCGATAGGTATAGAGAAGCTTAAACCGTGAGCGTGTGGTAATTTTTGTTGGTCTAGGAATTCGACTGAATGGTACGGGTCTTGTCCAAGAATTATAACTTTTAAATCTTGGAGGGCAGTTTGCTTGAAGGCATTAAATATCTCAGATGGTTTTGGGTAGAAAGTTTGGTTATCTCGGATTTCTTGCTCTAGGAAAAGTTTTATTTTTTGGAAATATGGTTTTTGGAATTCGTCTTTTAGGAGATTGAGCCAGTCTTGTGGAAGTTGGATTTGTGAGTTCATTTTTGACTATAATAAAAAAAGCCTTACGTTTTGATAAGGCTTTTTTGGAATTTGGAATTAGCTTAGACCTTCAAGTGTTTTTCTGAGGGCATCTTCTGACTGAAACCCAACAATTCTTTCGTGTTCTTTTCCGTCTTTGTATGCGATAAGTGTTGGGATTGATCGAACGTTTTGTTCTCCGGCTAATTCTTCTTGGTCGTCGATATCTACTTTTACGATTTTTACTTTCCCTTCGAATTCAGGAGCTAGTTTTTCGATGATTGGGGCAAGCATTTTGCAAGGACCACACCAATCTGCGTAGTAGTCAACAAATACTGGAGTATCTGATGATTCAAGTAAATTGTTTAATTCGTCTTTAGTTACAACTTGCATGGTTGTTTGTTTAAATCTTATGTAATCATTATACCGAATTACAATTTGTATGGAAACTGGTTGGGAGTATAATTGATATACATAATTTTTTGATATGAGGAGTAATTTTGTGAGGCTATTAACGGGATTGATATTAACAATTTTGGTTTTACCTGGTTATTCTTCTGGGAAAAGTGGAGATTTTAAGGTTGGTAATAAAACTAGACTTAGTAGTCAGACTTTTTTATCACAAGAGTATAAAACTGAGAAATTTACTGGTCTGATATATGAGTTTGATGTGAAAATGTCGGCTGATGATTTGATTAATGGGTATGTCAGATTACTGGATGAAAATGGTGGCTGGTCTGAGTGGGTTTTATTAACTGAAAATACAGATGTAAGATCTCACAGTCATGATGTTTACGAAAACTTTGAGAATTTGGTTAACTCAAATGATTCATATGGTTTTCAGTTTCGATTTAATATGAGAAGTGGAGCTGATTCAGTTTTACCGATGGTGGATTTGGTTAACTGGGAAGTAATTAATGTTAATGAGAATTTTGAAAATGTAGTGGCTAGTACTTCCCAAGTGGCCAGTCTTGAAGATATAAATGATAATTTCTTAATCATATCTAGAAATTCTTGGGGGGCTGATGATAGTTTGAATTATACTGATGAATATACAGATGAAGACTGGGAGGCAGTAGCTGAGTACTTGGAAAATGAGAATGTTTCAAGGATTGAAACTGAAATGGATGGGAATCTTTTGAAATGGCCTTTGCAGTATACAAATGACGTGAAATTTCTAGCGGTTCATCACACAGCTACGACAGCAAACTTAGATGATCCGAGGCAGGCTATTAGGAATATTCAATATTACCATGCTGTTAGTAGAGGATGGGGTGATATTGGGTATAACTATATAATCGATAGACAAGGAAATATTTATGAAGGAAGAGCTGGTGGTAGAGATGTGATTGGTGGGCACTCTAGAGAGGTTAATAAAGTCTCTGTTGGGATTTCGCTTTTAGGAAATTATCAGAATGAGGATGTGCCTGAAGCTACTTTGGAGTCTTTGGCTAAACTACTTAGATCGTTAGCTGATGATTACAATCTTGATGTGAATAGCTACGATACTTATGAAGGAAGAAGCTACCCTGTACTTGGTGGGCATGGTGACTACAGTGCTACTTCTTGTCCTGGAATATACGGGAGATCCTTTTTACCGATTTTGAGAAACTTGGTTAGTAAAGCTGATGATAACTTGGATTATGAGGTTGAATCGATTACTAGTCTGACTGGTGATGTAAATAGTGGTTATCTGACTACTGGAAATCTTGATCCTTCAGTTAGAAATCTGAGTGGAAAATCTTGGAATAGTAGTAACACCTATCTCTTGGTGAGTCATTCTAATAATGACGTACTTGGTTCTGAGCAGACAAAATTTATGCTTAAGGATAATACACGTAGTGGGCAGATAGGAACTTTTGATGGACAGTTTTATGGTAAAGCTGCGGCGGGCTTATATGAGATAGATGCTGAGCTATATGTGAATGGAAGGAAAGTTTCAAACTCTGATTTAAAACTTGGAGCTTATGTTAAGCCAGATATCGAATATGAAGTGAATGAAAATGATTCAGTTCCTGAAGGTTCACAAGATGATGCTCCAACTATAGCTAATCCTTTTGCTGCTTTTTATAGAAACCGAAATACTTCGAGTAGTTCATCGAGCACAACTTCGAGTACCAATGTCTCTACAAGCAATACGAGTACAACAAATAATGTTTTTCAAGTTAATAGTTCAAGTTCGTATAGTGTGACTAGTAATAGTGCAGTTGAAGTCAATGACCCGAGAGTGAGAGTGCTAATTAGTAAATTTGATCTAGAAAAAACTTACGTAGAAGGTAGTGATGAATTTAGTATTGTAGTTGATGGTGAGTCTGTTGAGATTGGAGTTGATGAACAGATTACTATTTGGCAGGAGGGTGAGGCATTGAAGGTTAAAAAAGATGATGAAGAGTGGCAAGGAAGTGTGATTAGGATAATTCCTGAAGGCGAGGTGGATGAAAAGGTTTTGAAAATAGTAAACTATGCTAATAGACCGGCTTGGAATACAAAACTAAATGATAATAAGTTTAGAGGGGTAAGTGAGTTTAGGATTGTTGATGGGAAGATGAGATTGATAAATGAACTTGGGATAGAGTCTTACCTGCTAGGATTAGCTGAGGTTCCTGATAGTGAACATATTGAAAAGGCAAAGACTATTGTAGTAGCTGCGAGGAGTTATGCTTATTATTACTCAAATGGACACGGTCGAGGTTTGAAGTATAAAGGAAAACCGTATCATCTAAATGACTCACCTGAGAGTAGTCAAAAATACCTTGGATATGGTTTTGAGATGAGAAGTTCCCTAAACAAAAAAGCGGTACTTGCTACCAAAGGAGAGACTATTACTTGGTTTGATTATGATGTAGTTATCCCCTACTTTAGTGAAAGTGATGGTAGAACTAGAACTCCAAGAGAAGTTTGGGGTTGGTCTAGGTTTAAAGCTCCTTATTTGACTAGTGTTGATGATAGTTTCTGTAAAGGTGGTGAAGGTAAACTATGGGGTCATGGTGTAGGTATATCCGGATGTGGGGCTAGTGGAATGGCAGAGATTGGTTATACTTATGAGGAAATCATAAATTACTACTTGAAAGGAATTGAGATAGTAGAAAAATATTAAGAAATTTAGATGAAACTTTTTATAAATACGTGCCTACATGAAGTTTTGATAGCAGTGATTAGCTCTGAAGGCCTAGTAGATACTAGGTCTTGGAAGGTAGACCGTCAGGAATCAAAGAAGCTATTACCAAATATAGACAAAATGTTGAAAGATAATGGTCTGGTAAAAGATGACCTGAAGGAGGTTGTAGTTGTGATTGGGCCTGGTTCTTTTACGACAGTGAGAATTGGATTTATTGTTGGACGAGCTTTAGCGGTTGGATTAAAGATAGACTTAGTGACTATGAATACTTTTGAATATTTGAAAGGAGCTATAGCAGATAAGTATGAATTAGTTTACTTAAATGCTGGTAGTGGAAAAATGTATAAGGTTGATATGAAGGATGCTAGTTTTGAGTTAGTTGAAAAAGATGAGGTAGATGGATTTTTGGTTTCTGAGATGAAGGTTCAAGAAGTTTTTGAAGAAAGATTTAGAGAAATTATGGAAATGGGTGCTTTGGTCAAAGACGTGGAGGGATTGGAACCAAACTATGTAAAAGAGCCGAATATAACTAAGCCTAAGGCTTGAGGGGTTGATGATTTTTGAATTTGTGGTAGGTTTGAAACAATATAAATTGATTTAAAATGTTAGAATCTAGATCATTTGAGGCGTGGATAGTATTCTTTGTTAAGGTAAATCTTTTACTTCTAACAATTTTATTCCTATTTGTGCCAATGTATCCTTGGTGGGTACCGGCTATAATGGTTTTGTTAGTGCACTTTTTGGCACCAGGTTTTTTAAAAAATCTTAGATAATGGAAACTGGAACTTTGTTTGTGGTTGCGACTCCAATTGGAAATATGGAGGATATTACTGTAAGAGCTATGAGGACTTTGGAGGAGGTTGATGTAATTGCTTGTGAAGATACGAGAGTAACAGGGAAACTTTTGGAAAGACTTGAGATCCCAAATAATGGGAGACTGGTTAGTTTTCACAGTAGAAGTGGTTCGGGGAAAGTTGATAGCTTATTGGAAGAGTTGAAAGATGGTAAAAGTGTAGCTCTTGTTTCGGACGCTGGTACGCCTTGTATATCTGATCCGGGTTACTTGCTAGTGAATGGTGCTGTATCAGCTGGGCTTACTGTATCCCCTATTCCCGGGGCGTCGGCTGTGATTGGAGCCTTGAGTGCATCTGGATTTCCCGCTGATAAGTTTACTTACTTAGGATTTTTGCCAGCAAAGAAAGGACGTCAGACTATTTTTAAACAAATTGAGGATGAGCTTTCGGATAAGTCTGTAGTTTTTTATGAATCTGTTCATAGGATTACGAAGACCTTGAAGCAGATGAATGATTTTGTAGATGATTCTCGGATGATATGTGTGGGAAGAGAGATTACTAAAATGTATGAGGAGTTTTGGAGAGGAAATCTAAAGGAGGCTGCTGAAGAGTTTGGTGGAAGAAAGTCTCTAAAGGGTGAATTTGTGGTAATAGTTGGGCCTAAGGGGTTTGAGTTGTAAGTAGTTTGCTTTATAGTGAATTAGTTTTATAATGAAAGCCTTTATTTTTGTATATGGATAAACTTAATGGGTTTAGATATCTGGATGAGTTTGAATTTTCGAATGCTTTGAAAGTATTTTTGGTTTTGAGTGTTTTTATAGGTTCTTGTAAAAGTTCACCTGAGGTTTTGGATGATGGTCCCCTAATTATGGATTATGAAGATGCTATTAGTGAAAAAGAAATTGAGTTCTATGATGAAAATGAAGCAAAAGAAATTGAGGAAATTGTTTCTAGTGTGGATATGTATGTGAATGTTTGTTTGTCTCATATCCTTAGAGATGACCTGGAGGATAAATGGATTAAAGATGATAATCTGGAACTTACTGAAGAGGTTTGTCGAATATACGGTGTTTTAAATAAGATTCAAACTTGGCCTTACTACTCAGGTAAACTTCAATACTTGAATAGATATGGGCAATCAGATCTGGAATTTGAAGTAGATAGGCAAAAAAGAAATCTGGAGAGGATCAAAATGAGATTGGATGAAATAGTTGAGGCTGAGGTGGAGGGATTAAGTGGTTTTAGAAGTTATGGGCTTGAATTATCTCCTAGGCAAAGATGGTTTTTAGATTTGATGATTGAGAAAGGGTATGTGGTAAAAGCTAAAAGAATTTACATGCTTTTTGAGCTTAGGAAAAAGGCTGAGTTGATTAGTTTTAAGATTGCTGGATAGAGTTGTGGAAGTGGCTTATTGCTGATATATTTGGAGCAAATTAATTTTCAAATATGTCTAAAAATAAAGTTAGAGAATACAATGCAGTAGAGGTTGAAAAGAAGTGGAGAAAGAAATGGGCGGAAGATAAACTACATGAAGTAGATATTGAGGGTACTCCTGAGGAGGATAAGTTTTATAATCTAACCATGTTTCCCTACCCTTCTGGGTCGAATTTGCATATGGGACACTGGTTGAATTACGGAGGTGTTGATACTTTTGGAAGATATATGAGGCTAACAGGTAAGACTGTTTTTCAACCTATGGGGTTTGATAGTTTTGGTTTGCCAGCTGAGAATTATGCGATCAAAACTGGGGTACATCCTGAGGATAGTATCTCGACAAACGTAGCTACAATGAAAAAACAAATCTCAGAAATGGGTGGAATGTGGGACTGGAGTAAGCAGGTGATCACTTCTTCTCCAGAGTACTATAAGTGGACGCAATGGTTGTTTTTGAAAATGCTGGAAGAAGGTTTGGCTTACCAAGCTGAGTCTTTGGTGAATTGGGATCCAGTTGACCAAACTGTTTTAGCGAACGAGCAGGTTCTAGCGGATGGAACTGCTGAGAGATCAGGAGCTGTGGTTGAGAAAAAACTTATGAAACAGTGGTACTTTAAGATTACTGATTTTGCAGAAGATCTTTTGGACTTTAGTGGAACGGATTGGCCAGAAAAAACCCGAAAAATGCAGGAGAATTGGATTGGGAAAAGTGAAGGAACTGAGATAGTGTTTGATCTTTTAAGTGAAGATAGTGGGTATACGGAAAAAACTGGAGAAAGCCTAGTAGCTTTCTCAACAAGAGCGGATACCTTGTATGGTGCGACTTATATGGTTGTGGCACCAGAGCATCCAATGGTTGATGAGCTTTTGGCTGATGATTACAGAGAGCAATGTGAGAAGTACATCAAGGCTGCTTTGATGAAAAATGAAATTGAAAGATCGGCAGAAGGTAAAGAAAAGACTGGTGTATTTACTGGTTCATATGCTGAAAACCCTATTAATGGTAAGCCTGTTCCGATTTGGGTGGCGGATTATGTGATTGGAAGTTATGGAACTGGAGCTATCATGGCTGTTCCGGCTCATGATAAACGAGACTATGAATTTGCTAAGAAATACAAACTGGATATCATAGAAGTCATAGATGGAGATAAAGGAGAGGAAGAAATCTTTACTGGTTATGGAATTGCTAAGAACTCTGGTGAATTTGACGGGGAGATTTCTGAGAAAGTGAAAGAAGGTATTACTGCAAAACTTGAAGCTATTGGGAAAGGTTCAGCTAAAACAACTTATAGACTTAGGGATTGGTCGGTTTCTCGCCAGAGGTATTGGGGAGCGCCAATTCCAGTGGTGTACTGTGATGACTGTGGGGTTGTTCCTGTACCAGTAAGCGATCTTCCGGTAGAACTACCTAGAGATGTAGATTATCAGCCGAAATGGAAAGCTCCTTTGGCGACCTCAGAAGAGTTTGTGAATTGTAAGTGTCCTTCTTGCGGTGGTAATGCAAAACGTGAAACTGATACTTTGGATACTTTTGTGTGTTCTTCGTGGTACTACTTGAGATACCCTAACGCAAATGATGATACTCAAGCAATTGATAAAGCTTTGGCTAAGAAATGGGCACCGATTGATATGTACATCGGTGGTTCGGAACATGCGACTATGCACCTTTTGTATGTGAGGTTTGTGAATATGGTGATGCAAAAGCTTGGATATGTGGATCATAAAGAACCTACACTTAGGCTTTTCCATCAAGGTCTAATCACCAAAGATGGTGCGAAAATGAGTAAGTCTAAAGGTAATGTCGTAAATCCCGATGAATATGTAGAGAAACATGGAAGTGATATCTTGAAAATGTACTTGATGTTTATGGGACCTTTTGCTGACGGTGGTGACTGGAGTGATACTGGGATAACTGGAGTTTTGAGATTTAGAGATAAATTCTGGAAGATGCTTTTATCTCCGGAAGTTTCTGAGCTGGATAAGGAAGTGGAGAAAAAACTTCATAAGGTCATTGATAGTATTACTACTGATATGGAAAACCTGCAGTTTAACACTTGTCTGAGTGCTTTGATGGAATTCACCAATCTAGCCTCTAAGAAAGGGTTAACTCGTGATGCTAAAGAAAAAATTGTTACCCTTATCTCCCCTCTTGCTCCTCATATGGCTGAAGAGATCTGGATGGATGTTTTAGAGCATGAGGAAAGTTTGTTTGCTGCGGGGAAAGTTTGGCCTGAGGCTAATCCAGAAATGTTGGTGGACGATGTGGTGACTCTTGGAGTTCAAGTTAATGGGAAGCTTCGTGGTGAAGTGGAGCTTGGTGTAGATGAAGCTCGTGAGTCAGCTTTGGAAAAATCACGTGAAGTAGTGGCAGGTTCTCTAGAAGGTAAAGATGTGGTGAAAGAGATCTACGTTCCTGGGAAGATTATTAACTTTGTTGTGAAGTAAGCTTTGTAGAGTTTTTTAAGTCTGACTGGAGGTCTTGGGGTGAAACTATGAAACCTGAGATCTCTTTTGATGTTGAAAGATCTGATAATTGATCGATTGATTGAATTCGATGAAATCTCCACTGGCAGGTTTGGTCATTGATATTTTTATATGTAATTGGTTGAAGCTTCTTTATATATTGAGTGGCTTCAGACTCGTCTTTGGCTTGAATGTAGTATGTAGAGAAATTGATGCAATCTTGAAGTTTATCCTCTATATATAAATGGGTTTGGATAGTGATGAAGAAATGTTTCATATTTTATTGATAGGTTCTAGATATTATACTGGTAGACCTTAGATTTGACAAAAGCAGGCATCTACACTTTAATGAACTCAATGAAGTTGAATCGATTGTCGAGTTTAACTTCTGTAACTGTTCATTCATACAATAGGAGGTAAGTATGCTGCACTTTACGAGTAGACAAAGATATGGACTTGAACTGAAAAAGGCTAAAAGGATAATTGAAATTTTAGTTGACTATAGTGAAAGGTTTAGTCCTATACTGATTGACAGTGGGTGTTGCTATAAGTTTATGCCTTATTACAAATGGATAAGTACTGAAAACTTTAATGCGATGAATAATTCAGAAGCTTTGTCAGAAATTCAATTTGATGATGCAACTGGGTTTTATTTCTTGAAGATTGAAAACTGTGAATTTTCAATGTTCTGGCATGAAGATGATGATTTAGAAGGTTTTAGGCAACGTTTAATGGAAGACTTATCTTACTGAATGTTTCAGAAGACTGCCTTTGAAAGGTGGTCTTTTTTTTATTGATACCTTACTTGATATATCAACTTTTTAAGTATTTAATGCAAATGTTGAAGCTAAATCCATAGTGGTGTTTAGTTCTCACTAATGTTCATTCAAAAAACAAAGAAAAGGAGTTTCCAATGGAGCTGAAAAGCTTTGATGTTTTCCCTAAAATCTCTAATCCAATTAGAGAAGAGAGACTAATTCAAATTTTTCATGTCATTAAACGTTTTGAAGATGGGAAAAATGTACCTCTAGCTGAAAAAAAGGAAAATGAAACTTGTTTTTGGTTTCCAGAGTTTTTAATTAGAGGCTACCAGGATGACCGTGGTATATCTCGAGATGAATTGTATGAGGACCTTTCTACAAAAAACGAAGAGGGTTATGACCACGATGCTCGGTACAATCTAGCTATTAAGACCTATGAAAACACTAGGGAAAGATTCCTAGAAGGAGGTGGATAGAATCTTTGTTTTGAATGCTAACCAACTGTAAAAGGTTGGTTTTTTTTGAAATATTTTAATATGGAACTACGCTTGGGGCGTGGAGGGAGCTGGCTTTTCCGTGGTCGGCTATGTCCCCCATTTCGTGGTTATCCCAGAGGAAAAGTGTAGATACAGAGAAAACAAGCAGTAAAACGGTTGTGAAAATTATGAATAGCTTTCTAGACTCCGTGAATAGTAGGGCCATAAACTTTTATTATCATTAAAGAATGATAACACAAATTGCGCTTTTTGCAAAGAGTGTAAGTTTATTTTTGAGCATAGAACATAAAAAAAAGACCCCTAAGGGTCTTCCTCGGCAGGCTTTCTTAGACTGTTCCCTTGATAGTGATTAAAAATTACGTCAATCACCGGGAACTTTCGGTCTAGGAAGGCTTTCCGATTGATAGTAACCATCTATCCAGTTTATCTTTTGCTGTGCTTCGGTTAGTTTCAAGTCTTACCACCGGACCGCTTGTTTTTGTGTAGAAGATTTGATAGTGTGACAAGGCACAAGGCTAAAAAATAGTCTACCAAGCAAAGGGTTTATATCGGGTAAGAATGGTTAGTTCTTATCCAATCACAAAGCAAAAGAGGGAAACTAAAAGTTTTGATTGAGTATAGATTTCAGTCTCTACTCTTTGGCTGTGTCTCTGTCTGTAAATGATCTGTGAGTTTATTACTCTGGGTGCGCACCGTTTGAGTCAACTACGTCTGTTCTCACTTCTTTTGTGAAGCCTTTTTCTTTGGACTTCGTATAACTATACCAAATTTTTAATAAGTGTACAAGTAATGTATTTGCATTATTTGTATGTTTGTTTTGTAGATTAGGTTTTGGGATTACAGAATAGCTTGTAGATGGGGTTGGGATTGGTTGAGTTTTTTGGATAAATTTATATAATTTGATTGATTTAAAGTTTGATATGAACTTTGTAGAAGAAAAAGAGTTAAAGTATTTGGTCCGAACTCATGGATGTCAGATGAATCATTCTGATTCAGAAAGATTGAGTGGATTGCTTGAAAGTTATGGTTATAAGCCAACTGAAGAGGAGGCTGAGGCTGATTTCATTATATTCAATACTTGTTCTATCAAACAGAAGGCTGAAGATAAGGTGCTTGGGATGATGAAACATATGAAGAAGTTGAAGAGGAAGAATGATAAATTATTGGTTGGGATAACTGGTTGCATGACTAGAACTGCATCTACTAGGAAATCAAAAGAGAAAGATCCATTGCTGAATAGAGTGGACTGTTTGGATATAGTTTTTCCGATTGCTGATCTGCCTAAGCTTGGTGAATTGCTGACTGAAGTTGATCCTAAGTTTTCTGAATTAGAGCAGAAAGAAGCTGATCTTGAGAATTACTTTAAGATTCAGCCTAAATATATAAATGACTTTCAGGCGTATATTCCAATCATGTCTGGGTGTGATAAGTTTTGTACTTATTGTATAGTTCCCTACTCTCGTGGGCGTGAAAAGAGCCGTCCGATTGAGTCTGTTTATAAAGAGGCGCTTGAGCTTGTGGAGAATGGTTGCTTAGAGATTACTTTGCTTGGGCAAAACGTGAATAGTTTTGGTATGAGCTGGGAAGATAAGAAAAGTGGTTTGTTTGAGTATCATGAGAATCCTTTTGTGCAACTTTTGAAGAAATTGGATACGATTGAAGGGCTTGAGAGACTTAGATTTACTTCACCGCACCCGCAGGATATCACTGAAGAAGTTGTTAAAACCATTGCTGACGGAAGAACCTTGATGCCATATATTCACTTGCCTTTGCAGTCTGGTTCGAATGCTATGCTGAAGAAAATGAATCGTAATTATGATACTGAGAAGTTTAGGGAGATTGTGAAAACTATTCGAAAATATATGCCTGATTGCTCTATATCAACTGATATGATTGTTGGTTTTTGTGGTGAGACAGAAGAGATGTTTAAGGAAAGTTGTGAGTTTTTTGAGGAGATTGGATTTGATCTAGCTTTCATCAGTCAGTTTTCACCTAGGAAAGGAACACCGGCAGAAATGTTGATGGAAGATACTGTTTCTAGAGAGGAAAAGAAAAGAAGGTGGCACAGTATGAATGAAGTGCTAAGAAAAAGTGCTAGAGCAAGACATGATGTGTTTGAAGGAAAAACGGTGAAGGTTTTGGTGGAAAGATACAATGAAAGAGTTGGAAAGTATCAAGGGAGGACTGAACACTACAAGGAAGTTGCATTTGATGGTGATGAAAGTTTGATTGGACAAATGGTTGATGTTTATGTGGACAAGTCGACTGATTGGTTACTAGAAGGGACTTTGGTCTAGAACAATTTTTGTGTATTTAAATTGAGATTGCTATAATTCCAGCAAATCTAATTTTAATTTATGAATAAGAAATTTATTCTACCAATAGTGACTTCCCTATTGGTGATTCTTTTGGTGGGTGTTGGTTTTATGTACAGAGATTTGCTTTTTGATAGTGGGATTAATGACTTTGATAAAAGTGATGAAGAAACTTTGTTTAGCTTGAGAGCTAATGATACTTTTGAAGACTTTGTGACTAAAGCTGGATCTTCTTTCACACTGGATAGTAAGGTTGAATTATCTGAGAGTGATGTGAGAGAGTTGGTGAGTTTTGAGCCTGAAATTGAGTTTAAAGTTGAGAAGCAAGGTGGAATACTGAGTATGATTCCTCAAGCTAAAGCACAGGGGGCAGAGCTAAATAGTAATGCTACCTACTCATATACTCTAACTCCGAGTGTTGAGCTGCCTAAAGGTGAGCTTTTGGTGGCAAACATAGAGTCTAATAGAGATTATTCTTGGGCTTTTGCTGTGGAAGCTGACTTTCAGGTGATATCTAGTTTACCAAGAAACAGAGGGACGTATGTGCCAATTGATTCTTCGATAGAGATTGAATTTAACGAAGATGTTACTGAAGGTGATGCTAGTTTTGTGAGTGTGGAGCCTAGTTTGGACTATGATGTGCGAGTAGAAGATGAGAAACTAGTTTTGGTGCATGCTGGGATGCAAGAAGGTACAGTTTACACTGTGACGGTTGATCAAGCTTTGTTTGATGAGAGAGATTCTAGCTTTGGAGAGGACTTTGTGTTTACATTTGAAACATCTTCAGAGGCTTATAATGAAAGAGGTATCAATTTCTGGAGTGATTACGAAAGCTTTTTCCCAGGAGGAGATAAGTTCTTTAGTATTGGTTATACTGAGCTAGATACAGAAGGATTTAACGAAGATTATACGACAAGTATTTATAGATACGAATCGACTGAGGACTTTATGGAAGAGTATGGTCAGAGTAAGAATTGGAACTGGTACTGGACTTCAATTTATAAAAATAGTTTTGATGATGAGTTGAGTTTGGAGAAAGCTACAAAACTATATGAGGTTTCGCCGGAGATTGTTGAGCAAAATTACTCAAGAGTGCTTTATCTAGCAGATGAGCTGGAAACTGGGACATATGCAATTGAGATTGAAAATAGTAATAATGGAGATAGGTCGATTGTTTGGTTCCAGGTTTCTCCCCTAGCCCACTACTACACTTATACAAGTGAAACGGGGTTATTATGGTTGTATGATTTTGAGAATGGATCTTTCTTGGATGGAGCTGATGTTAGTTTGATCGGAGGTGGTGAGACTACTGACCTTGGTCGAACTAATGAGAAAGGATTATTGAATTACAATGCGCCTGATTACCTTAAAGAAAGATCTGAAGGTATGGGAGATAATAGGCCTAGTTCGTTTATGGTTGAATGGAATGGTGAAACATATTTGAGTATGATGGAAGATTCAAACTGGTATGGTTTTTATTATCCTAAAGCTGATAGATATTGGAATTTCTTGAGTAGTGATCGTTATGTTTATAGGCCTACGGATGAGATAAACTTTTGGGGAGTGGTTAAAGGTCGAGAGGATGATCTAAAAAATGATAAAGTAACTGTTAGTTTGACTGGTGGAAGTTACTACTACTATGGTTACTGGGATGATAATAAACTTGCCTCTTCTACGGCGGTTGTGAGTAGCTTTGATACGATTAAAGGATCTTTGAGTTTTGAGGGTATTGAACCGGGTTACTACACACTACAAGTAGAGAAAGATGATGAAGTGATTTCTACTTCGAGCTTGCAGATTGTTGATTTTGAGACGCCGGCTTACCAGTTGATTGCTACTCCTAGTCGAGACTCCATGTTTGCTGGTGAAACAGTTGATATTGAGGTTGAGGCTAAGTTCTTTGATGGAACACCTGTGCCAAATCTAGAAGTTCAGTACAGTGATTATATTTCTCAAAATTACTACAACAATTCAGAAAGCACTCTGCAGTTAGATGAGAACGGACAAGGAGTTATCAGTGCGACTGCATATAGATCTGATGATGAATTTAGTTATGGACCAAACTCTAGAAATATTTACCTTAGAACTGGTAGTCCTGAACAAGGAGAGATAAGTGCACAGACTGAAGTTTTGGTGTTTGAGGAAGATGTTTATATGCAATTAATAAATGATGTTTCTAGTGATGATGATTTATATAATCTCACTGCAAAACTTAATGAAGTTAACCTAGCAAATGCCACCTCTGATTCGAGGGGTTATTACAGAAGTGAGTTCATCGGTGATCCAGATACTGGAAAAGGTGTGACTGCAACTATTTATGGAACTTATTATGAAAAAATAGAAGATGGGTTTTACTATGATCCTGTTTCGAAAACTTCTCAGCAACAATATAGGTATGAGTTCAGAGAAAACTTTTTAACCTCTAAGCAAGGTGTTACAAATGGTGAGGGTGAATTTGAGTTTACCTTTGAGCCAACTGAACAACAGAAAGATCTATATACTTCTTACTATGTGATCTTAAGTTCGACTGATGACAGAGGTGTGAATTTTGAAACTAAAAACTATATAGGATATAGATCTTTTGGTTTCTATGATGATTCAAGGATCACTTTGAGCTTGAATAGTAGATCTCAGGAGCCTGAATTGAAAATAGGCGAAGAGTTTGAGCTTGAATTGGATGTTCCAGAAGAGAAGACTCTACAATCTGAGGAGTACTTATACTATGGGTACCAGACTGCAATAGATGATTTTGAGGTTACTCCTTCGGAGAATGTATCGAAAGTATTTAAAGAAGAGTTTATTCCTGGGTTTGCTTACCAGGCTGTTGTTTTGACTGAGACTGGATTTGAGGATACAAATAGAGTGATTGCTTCGTATGATGAATTGCAAAGTGAGCTTTCCATAAACATGCAAACAGACAAGGATAGATATAGACCTGGAGAAAGAGTTGAGATTGAGATGGAAGTAACTGATGTGAATGGTGATCCGGTAAAGGCTGAAGTTAACCTGGCTTCTGTGGATGAGGCATTATTCCATGTTTTACCTTATGAGTATGAGAAAGATATATTAAGTACTTTGTACATTGATAATATTGATAGTCCGCAAAGTGGGGCAAATAAAAATGAACGCCTTGAAGCGGCTAATATGGATGCTGGTGCTGAGCAAGGAGGATGTTTCTTACCTGGGACAATGGTATTAATGTCGAATGGTGAAAGTAAACCGATTGAGGAGGTTCGAGTTGGAGACCAAGTCTTGAGCTTCGCTAATGAAAATTCTGGTAATAAGAAGATTGTAACTGTGCAAGGTGTTCATAGCTATTTGGTAGATGGTTACATGATTATTAATGATGAGCTGGAAGTAACAGGTGAACATGAAATCTTCTTAAATGGAAAATGGAGATTGGCTGGGATGGCTGAGGTTGGAGATGAATTGATTGGAGAAAATGGAGAGATTGTTAGGATTGAAAAAATTGAATATGTAAATAAGCCTGCAACTAGAGTGTATAACTTGAATGTAGATAAAACCCATACATACTTTGCGGATGGGATTTATGTACATAATGCTGAGAAAGGTGGAGCTGAAAGATCTGAGTTTAAAGATGTAAGCTTGTTTGATACTTTCGAAACAAATGCTGGTGGTAGTGCAACTGCTTTCTTTGATCTTCCTGATAACTTAACTTCATGGAGGATCTCAGCAAAGGCATTTGAAAATGAAAGAATTTTGGCTGGGCAAGATAACATAAAAGTGCCTGTTAGCTTGCCTGTGTTTGCTGCAACGAGTATTAATGACACTTACCTGCTAGAGGATAAACCAGTTATGGAGATCAGAGCTTATGGGGAGGACTTGGTGATTGGAGATGAGATTGATTATGTTTTGGAAATTGAATCGCTAGGGATTTTGGAAGAGGTTACTAGTAGTGAAACTTCTTATGGTTTCCAGATCGAAGAACTTCAACTTGGGATACACGAAGCTAAGTTGACTGTAAGACAGGGAGATAATGCTGACACATTGGTATTGCCTTTTGAGGTGATTGAATCATATGGTCAAAGATTAGCATTTGAGGATGTGTTGATTGATAGTACTGGAGCAGTTGGACTAGAGGTTCCTGCTGAGGGAATGGTTGATCTAGAATTAGCTACAGTTGGGAAAGGTAAATTTTTACCTGAGTTGAGATCTGGACTTTATGTTGTGAATAATAGGTTGGATCAGATTGTAACAAGAAACTACATTGTTGATTTGATGAGTGAACAGTTTGGGAATAATGAACCTGAAAAAATTGATTTGAATCTGAATGATTACTATGTGCCTGATAATAATGGATTGGCGTTGTTTACTTATGGTGATGCTGACCTGGAATTAACAGCTTTAGTCTCTGATATTCTTGGGGATGATATTTTGAAAGCTAAGACTTCTAGTTATCTAAGAGAGCAGATGGTTAACAAGACTGCAGACATTGAGAGAACCTCTATTGCCTTATATGGATTAGCAAGTTTGGGAGAAAATGTTTTGGCTGAACTTAAAGAAGTAGCTAGAAGCTCTGAGAATACTAAACTTGGTGAAATATATGTAGCGCTTGGGCTTGAGAAGATGGGAGATAAAGAAGGTGCTAGAGCGATGTATAACAACTCTATCTCGAGTGACTTAGTAGAGGGTCAGTTTACTCAGTTAAATAATCTTTTGAGAGCTAGAATTGGTTTGCCTGTAGATGGAGAGGCTTTGGAAGTATTTGAAAGTGATGGTTCTGTGTATGGTATTGCTGGTGTGATGGCAATGGAAAAAGTTATATCAAATGTTGAGTTGGTTGAGTCTTTGGTTAGTTTAAGGATTGGAGATGAGGTTATGGAGTTTGACTTGAGTGATGGATTCTCGAGATATGAGAAGATAACTAAAGCTCAAGCTGAGGCTCTGGAAGTTGAAAGTATTGATGGAGAGGTAATGCTTGTAGCTAGCTATAGAGAAAGTGGTGACCTAGCTGGGAATAGTCAAAATCTAAGTATAAGTAAGAGGTATCTTGTGGATGGAGTAGAAACGAGTCAGTTTGAAAGTGGTGACTTGGTTCGAGTTGTGATAGATATTGAAGACTCTATTTACAATGAAGATGAATATAAGAATTACCAGATTATTGATTATTTACCTTCTGGATTAAGACCAGTGATAAATAATGTGACTAGGTATCAATTTAATAGTGAGACATGTAGTTATAATTGGTATGGAGGTAAGAGTGTTGGGAATGTGATTACTTTCAGTCGATCTAGTTACTCTTTAGAGCGTTATAACAACTGTAATGATGGTGAGATAAGTTACTTTGCTAGAGTTGTATCTGATGGAGAATTTAAAGTGCAAGGTGCCCAAATCAAAGAGTATGATGCTGATAATGTGGCTAGAGGAGAAGATGGAAATATAACTATCAGATAATGAAAACCTATAAACCTAGTATCTTAATTCTTAGTTTAGTAGCCTTGGCTGGATGCCAGGGCTACGCTGGAGTGGACTCCCCTTTTCAGGAAAGTTCACTTCAAAGTATTGAAGTTGGAAACCTAGTGATAGATAGTAATAACTCTAAATATAAGCTGGCTATAGAGAGAAGTTTTAGTAGGCCAGAAAGCATAGAAGAATCAACAAGTAGAATTGGTATAACCTCGCATCATTTGCCTGTGGCAGCTGATTTTGTTGGTGAGTTTTATGAGCAATTTTTGAGTGATGAAGATGATCTTTTTATTGTAATTGGACCTGACCATCCGGAAAAATGTGAGGATGTTTTCAGCACTGGAGACCATGATTATAAAACTAATTTTGGATTGTTAGAGAGTGAGCCGAGTATTGTTGAAGAATTGGTTGAAAGTGGGTTTGTGAATATGGAGCCTGGTTGTTTTGAAAAAGAACACTCTATTGGAGTGCAAGCTGATTATATAAAAATGACAAATCCTGAAGCTAGGATAGTTCCTATATCTGTGTCCTCTTCAGCTGGGAACAAGGAAAGTCGTGAGTTGGCAAAATTTCTGACTAAATATTATGATGAAGCAAAGTTTGTGATCAGTGTTGATTTTAATCATTACAGGACTGTAAATCAGGCGGGTGTTTATGATCAGGAGACTCGTGAGGCTATTATGTCGATGGATGTTGAAGATTTGAAAATTGATAATGTAGACTCCCCTCCTTCACTTTTGATTGGAGTTGAGCTTGCTCGCTTGATGAAAAAAGATCCAGAGATTATTGGTTATACTAATTCTTATGAATATACTGGACATTATGCTAATACAACAAGTTACTTCAATGTATTATTTCAATAGAAGTAGTTTTGGAATGTGGTATCTTGATTTATTCTTTGAGTAGTTGATGAGATTTTGAAGGGTTGGTTTTGAGTGGTTTGGAAGTTTGGAGTGTTTAACCTGATGGTTTGGTCAGTAACTAATTCTTTCTGGAATTGGAAACTAAATCCGGATGGTTTTTGAAGAAGGAGCTGGTAGGTTTGTACTTTTTGATTAGGTATTTTTAGTTTTGGTCTGTAGGTAATCTGAACGTTTGAGGTTTGGCCTGGAGCTGTTTGGGTTTCGAATAATATATATGTTTTTTGAAAATCTGTGTCTCGGTAAACTTCTGGATCTTTAGTAAAATCACCCTCATAGCTTACTAAGGTTGAACCCTCTGGGATATACAGTTTAGTCATTGTTTTATTGTCCCCTCTTCCTAATATAAATCGTAATTCATCAGGGATTGAAGGTATGTTGTTGGACTGGAGTATAGAATTATTGATGATTTCAGTTTGATTTGAGTACGTGTGGGTTTTGGATAGATTGATGGTGTTGAGGATTTGATTGGAAGAAAACTTAGTTGAGTGGGTAATGTTTGTCTGCATGTATTGGTCAGACTTGTTTCCCCCGATGTTGGTTTCTGTGACTAAAAGATAATCTGTTTCGGGTGGTGTGTTGATGGATATTGGTTTGTAAAGTGGTGCTTTGTCGATCTCGCTTTGGATGGTTTGGTTTAGAGTAAAGAATTGTAGATCTCTATCTTGAATTGATGTGTAAATAACTTGAAATAAATCTTCTTGAGATATGTTTTGAAAAATGTGTGTTTGGGTATCTTCCAATATCTTGTTTACAACATCTTTGTTTTGTTCGATCTCAACAATGGTGTTGAGAATAAGTGAAAAATTAGTTGAAGTTATTTGATAGGTTTTACCGTCAATTTGCAAAGAGAGTGGGCCTGCTTTTTCAAGAAGCTTAGCTAGAAAATTATGATTTAGAATGATGTATGATCTGTAGTTTGTTTGCTTAGAGTGGCTGAATAAGTTTTGGATTTTTTGGATGGATACCTCTGGAATTGGGCTGTAGTTGGCATCTCTTGAGAAAATCTCTGTAGAGAAACCTTGGAACTCTGGTGGCACATCTAAAGTTTTTTGAGCCTGACCATCGATGTCGTATATATCTTGGAAATTAATATCAGTTATGATTCCTTGATCTACCTGGAATGACATCACACTTCCTAAGAAACCGCCGAGTGGGCGTAGCTCATTTTGATTTTGAAGGAGTACTAAGTAACGATGTGGCGTCCGATGTCCTAGTAAATCTAATGTTCCTGCTAAAAGGGCGTCTACTCTTTGAAGGATTGTTTGGACTTGGTCTAGCTTTTGTAGGGCGTCCTTGTATTCATTTTTAAGTTTTGGAGGCAGTAATTGGTAGGATTGGTCTGATAGTAGTTGTGAAGCTTGAGTTGCTTGAGAGATTGATAGCTCGATGGTGGATTTGGTTTGGGAAATTTGGGTAGTTAAAGACTGGGATCTTTTGGATTGTGTTTCACCTAAAAAGACCTGCTTGTTTATCTCAAACATTTCAGTTGGCAAGGCTTTTAGGTTTGCTACTGAATTGGTTAAGTTTTCTCCTAACCTACTTAATATTAGTCCGGCTTGGGATATTTCTTGAGGAGATAAAAGATCGTTTTCGAAGTAAATCGATGAATCTTTTAAATCCTGGAAATACTGGCTAGCTTGAGTGAAATTTTTTGAGGCTTCTTCGAGATTTAAACTTTGGGTATTGTCTTTGGCTGAGGATATAGAGGAAACTGCTTCTCTTAGAGAGCTTAAATTTAGTTTGGTTATTTGAGATATGTTTAGAGCTGAAGAGAATATATTTAAAACAAAAAAGACTATTAGTAGTGAAACAATGAAATAGAAAAATTTGTTTTGGTTTACCATGTTAATTGGAATAAGGCTTGAATACCATCATCAAAAAAGTAAGTGGAAGAGTTTACATTAAATGGGTAAAAACTAAGGTCTTCTTCAGTAATTAGCTCTAAAACTTGGTCTTGTGACATGTAGATATGGCTACTACCTTGAGGCAATAGATTCTGGAAGAAATCTGGATTTTCTGGCTCGACTGAAGTTTGTTTTGGTTGAGAGATTGTTTGAGTAGTTGGAGGATTGTAGGTTATCTGGATATATTGAGGATGAGAAAAGTCTACATGGACCTGGGTGGATAGCTCTTTCATGTTGAAAGTATGTAATTGATCCTCGTTTGGTTCACGAATAACTGGCTCTGATGGAACTTTGGTTCTGGCACGAGTGTTGTCTTCCAGAAGGTAAGAGTTGATAGTCGGTGAATAGTAAGCTTCAAGATTTGAGAATATATCTAGAATTTGAGTTTCTGTTTCTGGGTTTTGCTTTGGTAGGAGTAAAGAATAAGAATCCTCTTGTTTGTAAACTAAATACTCATTTTGAAGAATTTCTTGGATTGTAGCTTGGTTTTGGGGAGATAAATTGTGGCGTGTAGCAATGTTTTGGAGGCTTATTAGAATTTCAGGAGATTTGTCTGTGAAGTGTTGAGTCATCGTAGATATTTCTGTCCCGGATATTATAAAGTCTAAAGACTGAAGTGGTGGTGTGTACTGCTGAAGGTTTGATTGGAATTTGTCCAATTGTCGTAATGGGCTAAGTGTTAGGTTAAGGTTTGGGTTTGGATTGGTATAGGTTCCAACTAATAAACCTTGTGTATTTACATTGAAATATCCACTAGTAAATCCAAATATTGGAGAAATTGCTTTAAGACTAGAAAGTTTATTGTTAGGGAAAAGTGGGTCTGAGGATAGCTCAGGTATGAAGCTATGGTTGATGCTGAACCAGGCTAAGTTCTGTTGAGGAATATTTAGGCTAGAATCTAGGAAGGCTCTTTGGTTTGTGAACTTTGGTAATTCTTGGAATGGATTTTTGCTGATTGTTTTGTCGTTTGAGATAGATAGTATATCCCCTTTTTTTGAGTAGTACCATTTTTGATCGGATTTGGTTTGAATTACTCTGACTGGGAATTTTATTTTTTCTGCATCTTCTGGGAGTAGTTTGTATAAGAAAAGGTATTTTTTTTGATCTTGAGAATACTGGATAGATAGATTTTTTTTGAGGGCTCTATTGAGTACTGGAGTAATGTTGGTTTGGTTGAGAAGGGATGTTTCAGGATCGATAAGCTGCCTTATCTCTTCTTGATTTTTGTGATTAGAGAGTCTTTTGACTTGGTCTAAATATAAATTTTGGTTTACCTCAAGGAAAGCAAAGGTAGTATCTGCTGGAAGAAGATTGACTAATGTGCCCTGGTAGAGTTTGTGTTGTGTGTAGCTATAAAGTGAATATCCGAGTATTAGTAAAATTGTGAAAGATAGAACTCCGCGGGAAAATTGACTTCTGAAAATTGTGTTTAGGTGGTCGATGAACTTTTCAGATGAGTTATCTACATCTTTGGTTGGTTTTGCTTGGGCATCATTGATCTTTTTTTGGGTAGCTTTTTTTGTCTGTTCAACTTTTGACTTTTTTTGCTTTTTTTTCTTGGCCATGATTGGTTTCTAAGATTAGATACATAGTAGAAAATGTTCTTTAAAAGGTGAAAACTAAGTGTTAGAATCGGCTTGACTGTAATTTGAATACTATGTTGGCTCGAGAGCTTCGCCGTAAATATATCGACTTTTTTGTTAAGAATTTTGATCATGCAGAAATTGGATCTGCATCAGTTGTACCAGAAAATGACCCGACTGTGCTTTTTAATACTGCTGGAATGCAACCGCTTATTCCTTATCTTATGGGTAAAGAGCATGCTTCTGGATCAAGGCTTGTGAACTCTCAGAAATGTATTCGTACAAATGACATAGATGAAATTGGTGATAATTCGCATCATACTTTCTTTGAAATGCTTGGAAATTGGTCCCTGGGTGACTATTTCAAAAAAGAATCGATTGAGATGAGTTGGAAATTTTTGACTGCACCTAAAGCTGAAGGTGGTCTTGGGCTAGATGCTCGTCGTATATGTGTCACATGTTTTGAAGGTGATGAAAATGCTCCTAAGGATGAAGAAGCGGCAAAGGTGTGGGAAAGCTTGGGATTTGTAAGAGCCTCTGAATGCACAGCTGGTGATGGGAATATGAATAGGATTTACTTCTTTGGAGTTGAAGAAAATTGGTGGGATCTAGGACCAGTTGGTCTTTGTGGACCTGATACTGAGATTTTTTACTATATGGGTGACGTAGAAGATGAGAAGTTTTTGAATGGAGAGTACCATGTAAATGATGAAGCTGACTTATATATGGAGATTTGGAATAACGTATTTATGCAGTTTTATAGGGATTCTGATGGTAATTGTTTTGAGCTAGAAAAGAAAAATATAGATACCGGTATGGGACTAGAAAGAACAACTGCTGCTTTACAAGGAGTTTCCTCTGCTTATGAGACTGAGTTATTTAAACCAGTAATGGAGCTTTTAGAACAAGCTGCTGACTCTGCAGTTGTTGATAAGATGGGAGAATCTGAGTTTGCTGGAGTGTCTGAAGCTGAGAAATCAAAAAGGATTATTGCTGACCATGTAAGGGCAGCGGTATTTATGATTGGAGACCCTGTGACATCGGTTACTCCATCAAATAAGGATCAAGGTTATGTTTTGAGAAAGCTTATAAGACGTGCGGTAAGACATCTTCATAGGCTTGGGATTGAAGAACAATTTTTGGTAAGGATTGCTGAGAAGTTTATCGAAGAATACAAACATCATTATACGGAACTAGAAGAAAACTCTGCAATGATTTTAAATGAGCTTTTGAAAGAAGAAGAGCAATTTAGTAAAACTTTAAAAACTGGTCAGAAAGAATTTGAAAAAGTAGCAGAAAAGATGAAGGAATTTAACAATACAACTATATCTGGAAAGGTTGCGTTTAAGCTTTACGACACTTATGGTTTCCCTCTTGAGATGACTAAAGAACTAGCTCGTGAAAATGGTTTTGAAGTAGACGAGAGAGGATATGATAAAGCCTTTGAAAAGCATCAGGAAAAATCTAGAGCTGGGGCTGAGCAGAAATTTAAAGGTGGATTGGCAGATAACTCTGAGGCTACTACACGCTTACATACAGCTACTCATTTGATGCACCAGGCTTTGAAAGACGTGCTTGGTGACGAGGTAAATCAAAAGGGTTCAAATATTACTCCGGAGAGACTGAGGTTTGACTTTAATTATGATGAAGCAATGACTGATGAGCAGAAAGCTAAAGTAGAAGAAATTGTAAATCATCAGATAGAGCGTGGACTAGAGGTGAAAACTGCAAAAATGTCAGTTGAAGAAGCTAAAGAGAAAGGAGCTATTGGTTTATTTACTGATAAATACGATGATGAGGTAAGTGTTTATTGGATTGGTGATTATTCCTTTGAGATATGTGGAGGACCGCATGTAGAAAATACCAAGGGGATGGGTACTTTTAAGATTAAAAAAGAGAAAAGTTCTGGTAAAGGAATCCGAAGAATTAAGGCTGTTCTAGAATAATTTAACAGGTTTAGATGAAATATTTTTTATATTTTTTGGGGTTTGTAGCCATTGTATTATTGGTTTGGTCAGTTGGATATAGCATCTATCAAGGTTATTTCTTGGAGAAACCTGTATATGAAGTGGTTGAGGAAAAAAATGGATATGAGATAAGGCAGTATGAGAGTTACATTGTGGCTAAAGTTGAAGTAGAGAGAGATGGGCAGGATGGTTTGAATGAAGGGTTTGTTATTTTGGCTGATTATATTTTTGGTAATAATACTTCTGCTAATGAAAATCTGAGTGAAGAGATAAAGATGACTTCCCCAGTCTTGAGTAGTACTGAAAACTCTGAAGAAATAAAAATGACTAGCCCAGTTTCGAGTGAAGTAGTTGATGGGAAAAAATATGTGAGTTTTGTAATGCCTAGCAAATATACATTGGAGACATTACCAGTACCTAACGATGATAGAGTTGAATTAGAAAGAGTTGATACTCCCCTTTTTGCTGTGAAAACGGTAAGGGGTCGTTCTACTGATCAAAAAATGAAAGAAGCCAAGCAAGAGCTTATAACTGAGCTACAAGAAAGTGATTATATGATTGGGGAAACATCTTTTGCTTATTATGATCCACCTTTGACTCCTTGGTTTTTGAAACGAAGTGAAGTTTTGGTTAGAGTTTCTAATTAGTCTTAGCTTTGTATTTCGGCATGTGGTTGGGTTTTTTGAGGAGTTGTAGTATAATTATATGATTATTTAATATTTATGATGTCAGAAAATAATAAACCAAAAGTAATTCTAGATGAAAGTTTTGCAGCAGAAGTTAAAAAACAAGAAGATTTAGAAAAGGGATATGCAGGAATTCATAGTATTGCTGAAGTGCAGGAAGAGCTTCAGAGAAGGATGTCTATACTAGGAACTGGAGATAAAGTTGAAAATAAGAGAAAAAGTAGTATTAAGGATAAATTGGATGCTGCTGTAAGGATTCTTGAGTTAGATAATGAGACTGAATATGATGAAAAAAGAACACTTCTAAGAAAGGAGGAAATTGAAGAATATCATGATGCTAAAAATGTTTTTGAAATAGCTCAGAGGTTAGCAAAAATAGCTCAAGACAAAGGTTTTGCTGGTGAGCATTCCAAATATTACTCTATTTATACTTTTACTGGTAAATACATAGACATGTATGAAAACTACAGAAAAGAAGGTCTAAACTCGATAGAAGCCTATGGTAAGACTTTGGATGAGATAGAGAAAGACTTGATGTAGTTTACTTTGTCCAATTGAGTTTATCTCGTAGAGACTGGTAGTAGTTAGAATTTAAGAGACGGATGAGTTGGGCTTCGTGGCTCGACTCTTTTATATAGATTTTATCTTTGTATTCTAGTTGGTAGCTTTCTTGTCCATCGATAGTTAAGCCTACTCGCTCGGCGAATTGGCGGTTTTTATCTATATCCACTTCTACGCATCTGTCTGAAGGAACTGCTATGGGCCTATTGGAGAGAGATATTGGGGCGATAGGATTGATGAGTATAGCGTTTATGTGAGGATGGATGATTGGTCCTCCAGCTGAAAGAGAGTGACCAGTACTTCCGGTTGCAGTTGATATTATTAGGCCATCAGCTTTGAGGCTACACATGGATTGTCCGCTGACTTCTATATGTAGGTTTATTAGGCGAGCCTTACCTCCTTGGTGGATAACTGCCTCGTTAACAATTTGATTTTCTAAGATACGCTTACCTTCACGCATGATGTGCACGGTAAGGAGTTTACGCTTATCTAACTCATACTCCCCTTTTTGGATTTTAATCATGGTTTGGGAGAACTCTTCGATGTCTATCTCAGTGAGGAAACCTAGATTTCCAAGGTTGATGGATAGTATTTTTGAATTGGAGTTTTTGATTTGACGAATTGTCTTGATGAGTGTTCCGTCACCTCCAAAAACTAAAATAAGATCAGTACTGGTTAGCTCTTGTTTGGTGGAGGTTGGTTTGGAGAACTCCTTTGAAAAATGAATATCAAAATGAAGATCTGATCCTTCAAAAAAACTTATGATTGATTGTAGCTCTTTTGTATGAGAGCTGAGGTTTGGTTTTCCGATAAAAGAAACTGACTGGAATTTTGGCAAAGGTGAAGGTCTTAGTATATATTTTGATTGTACATTAAGAATTTTACTGTGTCGAAAATTGAACATTCAACAGCCCTTTTGGAGTCAACTGATGCATTGCTTGAAAATACAAAGGTTGCGACAGATGAGTATGCTGAACCATTAAAGATAGTAGTTACTCGATTCCCATTTAGCTCAAGCTATGGTGGTGAGGAGGGACATACAATGGAAATTGCTAGTTTTTATAGATCTCAAGGAGCACACGTAGAATTTTGGGGATCTTGTAAAGTTTTAAGAAAGTTATTTAAAGAGAATAATTACAAGTTCAGCAATAGATGGCTTTCTAAACCACCAGTAACTTTATTGCGGTTGGTTTGGTTTAGTTTGATTTCACCTATGCTTTTTTTGAAGGGTGGTTGGGATGTAGGTAGATTGAAACTGAAACACGGCCAGCAACTAAGAATGTATATGCTTTCGTTTACTGAAAAATTGATTTATGGGCCATGGTTATGGTTGTTTGGAGTTAAAAGTATATGGGTGGAACATGCTCGAATGGGTAACTGGTTTCATAAGAACCTATGGAAATTGGGATATAAGTTTTGGTCTAAAAGATCAAATGTGACGGTGGTAACGGTGTCTGAACTTATGAAAAAAGAGATGAAGATGGCTTGGGTTAAAGTAATAACAAATGCGATAGATGGTAGAAGATTTAAGAAGATTAAAGATGCTTCTACCCTACCTTTAGAGATGAGAAGGGCTTTTGCTAAGAAGAATTTTGACATTGGTTTTGTGGGAAGATTTAGCGAAGATAAAGGTATGAAACTGATTCTGGAAATTGCAGAAAAGATTCCTGAGGCTGGGTTTATATGTTGTGGTGATGGTGATTACAAGAAAAAACTGGATAAAGCTGAAATAGATAATATGTGGTTAGATAAAAAGCTTGTTCCTTGTTTTATGCAAAATATTGACCTACTTGTTTTACCAGCAACAAAAACTGATCCTTTTGGGCTTGTAGTTTTGGAAGCAATGCATGCTGGTACACCAGTGCTTCTAACTGACAAATGTGGGGTAGCTTACCACTTAGAAGACAGAAAAGAGGCGTTCATATGCAAGCCTGAAGACTTTGTAGATCGATGCCTGGAAATAGTTGAAAACCGAGATATGATAAAAAATGTTTCTAAGAATTTAGATGTTGCCGTGAGTAGATTTTCTTATGATGAGATGTTGGAGAGTTACTGGAAAGTAGTGATTTGATTACTTGAGAAGTATCTTCCAAATTTTTTGAGATGATTTTTTCCAGTTGTACTTTTTTACTAATTTTGGACCTTCTTTGGAAAGGATTTGCTTTTGCTCCTGATTTTTATGGAGGAAAATGATTTGGTTAGCTAGGTCGACTGGATTTAAAGGTTTAAAGAAAAGAGCAGCAGGGTCAGCTACTTCATGGAAAACTGGTATATCTGAACAAATTACTGGCAATCCCCTCTTTAGTCCTTCTATAACTGGTAGTCCAAAACCTTCGTAGGTGGATGGAATCACTAACATGTCTGCATTAGCGTACTCAGAAGATAATTTTTTGGAAGAGACGTAACCCAGAATTTTCACTCTTTTTTCTAGCTGATGGTCTTTTATGTATTTTAACAGTGGAGCAAGATTTTTTTTGTCGTATTTACCTATGATATGTATTTCGTGAGGTATTAGGGATTTGATTATATTAAAAGCTTTAAGAAGAGTTATATAGTTCTTTCTTGGTAAAATAGTAGAAACGGAAAGGATAAAGGGCTTAGCTTTCTTACTTGTTTTTGTTGATGGTTTTGGAAAATCTTTTAGTCCATTTTTGATTACTTTTATTTGGTCACTTGCTAGCCTAGGAAATATTTTTTGGAGATCTTTTTTGGTACTGTCTGAGACAGTAGTGAAAGTGTTGTTAGTGAGCTTTGTTAGTTTTTTGAGATAATAGTTTTCTATTAACCTAGGTTTTAAAGGGTGGCTTTGAGGATGTAAAAAAACGATAAGGTCGTGGACTGTGGTTAGAGTTTTGGTATCTGAGCTAAACCTATGTATGTAATGAGGGGTGATGTAACTTGTTGGAGAAAAGTAATTACTTATACCTTGCTTATGACATGACTTAGCAACTTCCTTGTGCCATTTCAATCCTTGGTGTGGGATATTTATAGTATATTTTTGCCATTCTTTTGGTGGAGTGAATCGGTTATCGTTGAACAGAATTAGTTCGGTTTTTGGGTTCTTTTTACTAAGTTGGATAAGATTTTGGACTATGTGAAAGTTGTACTCCCCTTTTCCAGCTTTGTTTGGAGCTATGGCTTCACGAATATCTGTAGCAATTTTAATTAGTTGCTTTGGCAAATTTGACAGTGTTTATAAACTATGTGGATTATAACTTTGAGATCACCTAGTACAAAATGTATGTCTTCTGTGGAGACTTTTTGATTTGACGTAAGTTTGTGTTTTTATTTTAAATTTTTGTATATATCGAATTCGTAGCTTGAGTTTTTTGGCTTATTGATTGATCTATGAATATTTAAAGATTCTGAAAGTGTGTTTTTATATGATTATTTTAGAAATGTTGACGGTGAGAACCTTCTCACCTACAATTGTTTCGTAAAATAATTTTAATCTACACAAATGGCTGAAGATAAAGCAAAAAACACTAAAAAGAAAGAAGAGGCTACCAAGCCAAAAGCTCCAGAAATGGATCCTAATAAGAAAAAAGCTGTGGATATGGCTATGGCTCAAATTGAGAAAAATTATGGAAAAGGAGCCATTATGAAACTTGGTGAATCTAAGAATATTAATGTAGAGACTATTCCAACTGGTTCTATCTCACTAGATATTGCCCTTGGTGGAGGTATACCAAAAGGTAGAATCATAGAAATATATGGTCCTGAAAGTTCAGGTAAGACTACTGTAACTTTACATGCGATTGCTGAAACACAAAAGCAAGGTGGTATGGCTGCCTTTGTAGATGCAGAGCATGCTTTAGACCCACAATATGCCAAGAAAATCGGAGTTGATACTGACAATCTACTTGTAGCTCAACCTGATAGTGGTGAACAGGCACTTGAGATTGTAGAAACACTTGTTCGTTCAAATGCGGTGGATCTGATTGTAGTGGATTCTGTTGCGGCACTTACTCCAAAAGCTGAGATTGAAGGAGAGATGGGAGATAGTCATATGGGACTACAAGCAAGGCTTATGAGTCAGGCCTTAAGAAAGCTGACTGGAGCTGTTAATAAATCAAAATGTACTATTATCTTCATTAATCAGATTAGAATGAAAATTGGAGTTATGTTTGGTAATCCTGAAACTACAACTGGTGGTAATGCCTTGAAGTTTTACTCTTCTGTAAGAATGGAGATTAGAAGAAAGTCTAAAATTGAAGGAAATAGTCCAGAAGGTAAGGTTCTGATTGGTAATCAAACTAAAGTAAAAGTTGTGAAGAATAAAGTTGCTCCACCGTTTAGAATTGCTGAGTTTGACATCATGTTTAACAAAGGTATATCTCGAGAAGGTGAACTACTCGATCTATCTGAAAAATATGCAGTAACTCGTAAGAAAGGGGCTTACTACTCATACAATGATGAAACTATTGGACAAGGACGTGAAAATAGTAAGATTTACCTGAAAGAGAATCCGGATGTAATGTCTAAGATTGAAAAAGAAGTGGTGCAGATTATTAAGGACTCTCAAGAAGCATAATCAATGAAGAAACAAAGATTTCAGAATTGGTTTAATGGTCTTGATGAGAAAGAAAAAAAGCAGGTCATATTTAAAAAGGCCTGCTTTTATTTGGGGAGGAGAGATTACGCAAAGAAAGAGCTTGAAAGGAAACTACTTAGAAAATATGGAAGTGAATTTAGTGAGCTTATTGGAACTGTGCTGGATTATTTAGAAGAGAAGGGTTGGCAATCTGATGAGAGATTTAAAGAGGTCTTTGTTAGATCAAAGATTAGAAAAGGGATTGGGCCAAGACGAATACGTCGTGAACTAAAGATGAAAGGTATTTCTGAGACATATGATGAAAAAATGGAAGAAACTGATTTTCAAGAAATTGCAGAAGAAGAAGTTTCTAAAAAATATAGTAGAGATTTAAGGAAGTGGGAAGAAATGGAATATGATGACAAACAAAAACTTAGAGCTAAGATAAATAGGTTTCTTGCATACCGGGGTTTACCCTTTATAGAAATGGAAAGAGTGGTTGCCAAAGCCGAGGAGATTGGTTAGTATATATATAGAAATATTATTTCTTGTTGAGAGTTATTTCGCCAGAAATAACTTTTTTATTTGGAAAAATTTAATGATTAAAAATGCAAACTCAATTTATAGCTGCAGTTAACCAGCTAGTAGCAGAGAAAAATCTGCCGAAAGAAACAGTAATGGAAGTTATTGAAGCTGCTTTCAAAACTGCCTATAGAAAAGACTATGGGACTAAAGATCAAGAGATTATTGTAGAGCTATCTGAAACTGGAGAATCTGCAAATATTTTCTTAGAGAAAGAAGTTGTGGAGAAAGTTGAAGATGAAGACTTAGAAATATCTGAAAAAGATGCTAAGAAATACAATAAAAAAGCTAAAGTTGGAGATAAAGTTAAGATTGATGTGACTCCAATGGAATATGGAAGAATTGCGGCTCAGTCTGCTAAGCAGGTAATCATGCAGAAACTTCAAGAGGCTGAAAGAAATCTTATGTATGAAACTTTCAAAGATAGAGAAAATGAACTTTTAAATACTCAAGTTCATAGAGTTCAAGGTGATAGAGTTTACATTGATATGGGTAAAATCATTCTTGAACTCCCGAGGGAGCATAAAATTCCAGGTGAAAGATACTATGCTGGTCAAAGGTTGAAACTGTACCTAGATAAGGTTATGAAAACTACTAAGGGACCTAGATTGGTAATCTCTAGGACTCATCCTGAGTTGGTTAGAAAGCTTCTTGAACTTGAGATTCCAGAGATCTCTCAAGGTGTTGTAGAAGTTAAGAAAATTGCTCGTGATCCAGGTATGAGATGTAAGATTGCTGTTACTTCAAACGATGAAAAAGTAGATCCGGTTGGAGCATGTGTTGGGCAAAAAGGTGTGAGAGTTCAAGCGATCATGGATGAACTAAACGGAGAGCGTATTGATGTAATCCCTTATACTGAAAATAGGTTGGACTTCTTAAGAAGATCTTTGGAGCCAGCTAAGATTAGTTATATTGATCTTGATGAAGAGAATAACAGTGTGAAGGTATACGTGGAAGAATCTGAAAGAGCTATGGCTATTGGTAGAAAAGGGCAAAATGTTAGACTTGCTTCTAAGCTTACCGAATTGGAAATTGATATTATGGATATCTCAGAGCTTTCTGATGAAGACAAGAAAAGACTTGCTCCGACTATGAAAGTTGAAAAATCTGAAGGTAGTAGTGAAACTGAAGAGAAAGCAAATGTTGAGGAGATTATGATGTCTTCAATGGATGTGAAGAAAGAGTACGTAGAAGCACTTGAAAATGCTGGACTTACTATGGTTTCACAACTTAAAGGTCTATCTGTAGATGACCTACAATATATTGAAGGTCTTGGTGAAGAAGGTGCTAAGGAAGTATTTGAAGCAGTTAAAGAAGCTTAATACTTACACATATTTTGAAAAGTCTATGATCGAAGGATTGTAGACTTTTTTGGTATAATTAAACTAGATTTAATAATTTGTATGAATACTGGCTTCCCTACTGGGCTTGGAAAAACTGTTTTGAAGAGTGAACAAATAAAAAATTTAGACTGGATTGAAAATAAGCAAGAATTTTTAGAGAAACAAAGAAAGATTATTGCTAACTTAGAAACTAGAGTAGAAAGCTATAAGCTATTTATAGAGAGTGATCCTTCTCGGAGTCATATAGAGAAAAGAATTGAGATGCTTGAAAATATGAGAGAGCTATATAGTGATCTTATGTTGGAGCCGCCTCAAGAGTTGATGTATGAGATGCCGTTGATTGACTTGGAATTGGAAAAACTTAGAAATGAACAAATTGTAATTGAGTTCTTGGATGAATTAAAAAGTTCAGATGGACTGCTTGGGGAAAAGCTCAGAAAACTGTTTGAAGATTCACCATTGAGATTTGTGGTTGATTTGGAGCAAAGTGCAGATGAGTTGCATTCGGACTTTGTGAGAGGGTTTGCTCTGACTATGATGAATGAAGGAAAGCAGGTACATACTTATTTTGAGATTTTTAAAGAGGATCCTGAAAGAGCATCACAGATGCTGGAAGATAGTTTTGAAATACTGTTTCAACAAGATTGGAGTGAGTTATGGCCAATGCTTCAAGAGGTTGCAGGTGTTGTGTCTGAAGATATGTGGAAGAAGATCTATGAGTCAGATGGAGCTTATGCTTCTTTTTTGGCTGGGAAAGTTACAGCTTTTATAATGATTTCTGTTTTGACTGGGAGCCTAAGTGGATTAAATAAAATGGGTAAATTTGTGAAATTTGCTGGAATGGCTGGGATTGCTGGGAAACGACTTGAGATGAAATACATTGCTTCTTTGAGTGATGGGTATGATTTTTTAACTAATCCTGAGATTCATGAAAAATTATTGAGAATGTTGCATAAAAAATTACCTGAGTTGGGGATTGTGAACCTTAGAGGAGGGTTAGAGGCAATGATAAGGTATATAATTGTTCTACCACCTGGAGACCAATCAGAAGCTGTGAGTGTACTACTGGACTTTGTGGCTCAGAATGACTTGAGTATTTTGCAAAAAAGTGAGCATTTTAAAAAATGGATTTCAATGTGGATTCAAAGAGAAGAGGATAATGAGCAAATAGGAGTTGGGACTAAATTGTGGGATGATAGATATGAAAATGAAGTGGAAGAGGTAGCTCCTTCAGTGGATGATCAGAAGATGGATGAGATAATGCAAGAATATTTTTGGGGGTTGTATGGAATTCCTGAATTTAAAGAAGAGAAAGCACAGAATAACTTGGATGAATTTAAAGGAGAATTTTTGAAAGTTCTACAAGGTGAGAAGGAAGAAATAAGAAAATTTAGCTATGAAAATAGAGAATTGGTAAGGAAATTAATACTAGAAGAAACGCCTTTTGGGTGGAGAGTTAGTTTTAGGAATTTGATGACAGGGATTGTCACTAAACTTCAAACACATGTTGGTTTGGGAGATATATTTGGAGATGATGAGCTTGAAGTGCCTTTTAGTGTGACATACCCAAGAGGTTATCATGGGAAAGATGCATTAGTTGCTACTGAGAGAAAAGGGCGGAAGTATTTGAATAAGGATGGGAAGTACCTGGCAATTTTTGATGATTGTGATATAATTATTAGATAACAAAAACATATGGAAGGTTCTATTGAAAAAAGAAATGGTGAGGTGAGTTTGAAGGATAAACTAGCGAAGTTGAAAGCTAATGTTCAAGAGTATGGTGATTATATTCCTGATAACATAGAAAATTCTTTGAATGAAAGTATTGATTTGGCTGAAAAGGCGATGTTTGTGGAGGGAGTTTTGAGAGAGCTGACTGAGTTTTTGGACGTAGATCTAGATGTAATGGAGGAACTTGACCATGTATTGGAAGTGCTTCATGTTTTGAAAGATGCTGCTATTTGGTTGAAAGACTCAACTGCTGGAGAATATATCACTAGAGCAGCTGCAGAAGTGGTGGCTTTGATTGCTGAATTTGAAGCGGCAGCAGATAAATTAAAAACTGTTGGAATTGAGTCGAAAGAAGGGAAAGAGATTGCAGAAGAAATGAGAGTTATTTTGGGGAAACTTATCAAACAGCTTGAGAAAGCAATTGAAGCAATTGAATTTGTAAAACTTTTGAAAGGAACTGATATGAACTGGGAAGGAATGAAAAAGATTATGGAATTTATGGATGATAAACCAAATTAATGAAGGATATTAAAGTTGAATTGAGTAAAAAGAAGGCTGACTTGTCCCCCACTGAGATAAACTCAGAGATTCAAGCTGAGATGTTTGAAGAATCTTTGAAGAAGAAGGCTGAGAGTTCAGGTGGTCAATTTGACTATGTAGACTTGAGAAAGTTTCCTTTGAATTCAGATATTTTTGGTTTGATGGAAATAGAAAAACTAAAGAGATATCAGGTTGCTCCCTACTTTAGAGTTGGAAGGAAGATTAATCTTGCTGTGATTGATCCATATTCTGACGAAACGAGGAAGATTATTGATGAGATGATTGAGAAAAAGTTTGAAGTAGTTTTAAGTATTACTTCGAAGGATAGTTTGGACTATATGCTTGGGAAGATACAAGAGTATCAAGATGATATGAAAGTAGAAGAGCAAGCTAAGGTAAGTGAAGAAGTTAGAGAGGTGGCTGAAGAATTGGTTACTATTTCCGAGATTGCAAAGGATATTGAGCTTTCCTCAGTGAAGGAAGGTTTACAAAAGATTTTAGTTGGAGCTGTAAGGGTTGGGGCTTCGGATATTCATTTTCAGCCTCAAGAGAAGGATGCTTTAATAAGATTTAGAGTGGACGGTATCTTACAGAGGGTTTCTGTGGTTACCCGAGAGATTTATGATCAGATTTCCCAGCAGATCAAATACGACAGTGGAATGAAGATAAATGTTGATGATATTCCTCAAGATGGGAGATATAGTTTTATGTTGAATGATAGGAAGATTGATTTGAGGGTTTCAGTTATTCCGTCCGAGTTTGGGGCGAATATTGTGATAAGGATTTTAGATTCTGGGAAGAAATTTGCCTCTTTTAGTGAATTGGGATTTGCTGAGCGGCATATGGATATTCTGAATGAGACAACCAAAATGAAGCATGGAATGATACTAATCACAGGGCCGACTGGATCTGGTAAAACGACAACGCTTTACTCTATGCTAACTGAGTTTAATACGCCGGATAAAAAAATCATCACTCTGGAAGATCCGATTGAGTATCATTTGCAGAGGATTGTGCAGAGTCAGATTGAGGATGAAAAAGGTTATGGTTTTGATAATGCTTTGGAATCAGTACTAAGACAGGATCCGGATGTAGTGATGGTTGGTGAGATTAGAAATAAAGAAGTTGGTAAAACTGCTTTGCAAGCTGCATTGACCGGGCACGTAGTCCTTACAACCTTACATACGAATAGTGCAATAGAGGCGATTCCAAGACTTCAAAATATGGAAGTGGATAACTTTATGATTGGACCGGCATTGGATATATTGGTTGCTCAGAGGCTAGTAAGAACTGTTTGTCCGAGTTGTAGAAAAGAAGAGCCAGTAAGTGAAAAAACACGAGCTTACTTAGAAAAAGAACTTGCTGAAATTAAACGAATTTCAGGAATTGAAAAATCTGTCCCAGAAACTTTACCTTTTCCGATAGGTTGTGCAATTTGTAATCATACAGGTTATAAAAGTAGAATGGTTATTGCTGAAGTGATCAAAGTTGATGAGGACCTGAAGACTATGATTTTGGATGGAGAATCAATTGTAAAACTACAAGAAGAGGTTGAAAAGAAAGGTTACCTGAACCTCAAACAGGATGGGATTTTGAAAGTTATTGATAAGGAGACCACAATAATGGAAGTTCAAAGGGTTATTAACTAATCATTTGATAAAGATCATCGTATAGGTTGGATCTAGGGATAGTTTTTTTGTTGATAGTTGATTTGAGGTTTTGAAGCTTATGATTTGGGATTAGAGTAAGTATCTCTTCAGTAGAAGTGACGAGATGAGCACCGTTCTGGATAAGGTGGTTGGTGCCTTGAGATAGCTCAGAATGAATTGAACCAGGGAAACAGGCTACTGGTATCCCCTGCTCTGAGGCGTAATTGGCTGTATGGATGCTTCCACTTTTGGGACCTGCTTCTATGACGATAACTAAATCTGAAAGGGAGGCTATGATCTGATTTCTTTGAACAAACGTAAATCGAGTAGGATGAATATCAGATCCGAATGGACTAAGAAGACAGCCTCCATTATTGATAAAATTGAGAAAGTGTTTTTTGTTAGTTTTGGGAGCTTTATGGTGAAGGCCAGAGCCAAGGACTGTTATAAGTTTTGAAGTGAAGTGAGAAGCTATTTTTTGTGACTCGATATCTACACCAAAAGCTCCTCCACTTACTATAGTAAAACCCTTGGTCGCTAGATCAGGAATAATTGTCTGGAGAATTTTGAGGCCGTATGGCGTGATGTTTCTTGTGCCTACGATTGCTATACGGGGATTCTTAGAAAATAATGGTTCTGAATTACCTTCGTATTCTAGAACCTGAGGATACTCTTCATGTGAAAGAGTTGGGAAAACTCTTGGAAAGGAATCTTTAGGTATTTGTAAAAAATCCATATGATAAGTTATATGGATTAGTATGAACAGTTAAGTTTAATAAAAATAAAACTATTGATGATACGATGCATTTTGTTCGTCTCGGACTATCTTTCCTCCTTCTAGATGAAGAACTCTCTTTTGAAGCTGGTCAACTAGATGAGTGTCGTGGCTAGAAAGAATGATTGTTACACCTTTATCGTTGATCTGCTTTAAAAGGTTGAGGATCTCTTGAGAGGTTTTGGGGTCTAGATTTCCGGTAGGTTCATCGGCAATGATAAGCTTTGGGTCATGGACTAGAGCTCTGGCTATTGCGCATCTTTGCTTTTCTCCTCCTGAAAGTTGGGCTGGGAAATAATCTTGTTTACCTTGTAGTCCAACTTGATCAATGATTTCTAGAACTTTTTGAACTGAAGAAGGATTTGTATCTCCGACTGCCTCTAAGGCAAAGAATATGTTTTCAAAAACTGTTTTCTTTGGGAGTAGCTTGAAGTTTTGCCAAACCATTCCGACTTTGCGGCGGTAGAGTTGTAGTTTTTTTGAGTTGAGTCTGGAGATATCAATTTCATCTACAGTGATGCGGCCGTTGGTTGGTTTGTCTGCACCTATCAACATATGAAATATAGTTGACTTCCCTGCTCCGGATTGGCCGATTATAGAAACGAATTCTCCTGATTTAATCTTTAAGTTAAGGTTGTCGATTACGTTTAGGCTGCTGTCGTAGTTCTTTGAAACCTTGTCAAAAATTATCAATATTTTTTGAATTAAGTTTGTTATATATTAGCTCTTTTTAAGTTGGGTGAAAATAAGTTATATTGACTGGGAATTTAAATATGTAGTTTATTATGAAACAAGTTTTGACGGATGAAATCCTAAAAAAGTATGCGGATGTAATGGTTAATTTTGCTCCTTGGGGTGGAAAAGGTGTTCAAAAAGGAGAAGTTGTAATGCTTGATATATCTGAAAGTGGTCGACGAATGTTGCCTTTTATGTATGAAGCCATTCTAAAAGCGGGAGCAAATCCTATTGTAAGGCTTCATCCTGAAGGACTTGGGCGAACTTTTTATGAACTTGCTTCGGATGAGCAACTTGAGTACTACAGTAAAAGTGCGATGCTTGGAAGAATTGAAGATGTGACTCATTGGATTAGGGTTTTATCGGAGTATGATCCGCTTGAGATGCAAGGAATGGATTCTGGTAAGATTATGAAAAGGTTGAAGGCTGGGAGTTTCTACAAGGAAGCCTTATTTGAGAAATGTGATAGAGGCGATGCTTTCTGGACACTGTGCAGATATGGAACTGAAGGGATGGCGGCTGAAGCTGGTTTAACTTTGGAAGAGTACTGGAAACAAATAATTAAGGCTTGTTACTTGGATCTGGATGATCCTATTGCGGCTTGGAAAGATACTTTTGCGAAGATTGATTACGTTATTCAGTACTTAAATAAGCTTGATATCGAAAGTGTACATATTGAGAGTGAGAATTGTGATCTAAAAGTCAAGATAGGTGAAAAGAGAAAATGGCTTGGAGGAAGTGGACATAATGTACCTTCGTTTGAGGTGTTTATATCTCCTGACTTTAGAGGAACTGAGGGTTGGATCAAGTTTGATCAGCCTTTGTACAGATATGGAAATTTGATTGAAGGTATTTGCTTGGAGTTTGAAGATGGTAAAGTAACTTGTGCAAAAGCACATAAGAATGAACAAGTGTTGAAAGATATGATAGCGGTTGAGGGTGCTGATCAGGTTGGTGAATTTAGTTTAACTGATAAACGCTTGAGTAGAATTGATCGGTTTATGGCTGATACACTTTTTGATGAGAATTATGGAGGTGAATATGGAAATACTCATATTGCCTTAGGTTCGGCTTATAAGGACAGTTACACTGGAGATGATATGAAAGACTTGAGTAAGGATGATTGGAATAAGCTTGGATTCAATGAAAGTGCTGTACATACGGATATAGTTTCGACTGTTGATCGTGTGGTGACTGCTCAGCTTAGAGATGGATCGAGTGAGGTAATTTATAAAAATGGAATGTTTACTTTTTTAGATTGATTAAATCTATGAACTTAATGTGAATACTAAAAAAGCCCACTTATGATTTGAGTGGGCTTTTAAGTCTAAGACTAATTAGATTGAAGGCTGCGAAGAATTTCTGCTGACATTTTTCCTTGGTTTGGACCTGAGAAAACTTGTACTGTTCTTCCCTCTTCTAGTTCCATCAAATGAACATACTGAGTAAATCCTCCGAACTCGCTGTAATAAGAATATGTAGTGTAAAAATTATCTCCGTACATATCTTGTGAGATTTCGATTTCTGTATTTTCTTGAACTTCTGCTAAATGCTCTTCAATTGACTGATTAATAACACTTACTCTTGTCAAAAATACTATTGAATCAGATTCTACTGGTTTAACTTCCTCTGATAGGCGGAAGCTATTGGAACTGAAACCTTGTATGTAGTACGACTTTGGAATGTTTAAACTTAAACCTTGTTCTTCCCATTCATATCTAACAAGAGGTTCATCTTGAAACTCAGGAGACTCATAGGTAAGTGTTTCTTTGATTTTATGTATTCCATCAAATATATCTCCAGATGGAGAGAATGTTGCAATTAGATAACCTAATTTAGTCTCGTAACATCTAGCCTCGAAATCTTCTAGTGCTCCACACTGAATCATTCTACCGTTTATGATAACTTCATCTCCAATTGGAGTCATAAGCTCTATAGTTGCTTTTTCTGATACTGCTCCACCTGCTGTTTCGTAGAAGTAATCTGCAGTTATCTCCCAGTCTGCTGGAAAATAGAAGCTTAACATTTCATCTACTCCTTGATACTGCTGGAAGATTTCCTGTGGGGCAGATGTCTGAGAACTAAACACTGCTTGATTATTATCCTGCAAAGCTTGGAACCTCCATAAAGTTTCGGCTACATCGCCTCTAGTAGCACCTTGGAAAGTAATTGGGTAAAGCTCTGTAAACTCTTCATCATATACTGCTAAGTTTTTTGGCATAGCAAAATTATAATATTTGAAGAACCAAGCGTCTTGAGTTACTCCGTTAGGCATTGGATCATCAGTGTTTAAAGGTACGTTGATGTCTTCGTCTGTGTAATATGCTTCAGAAGCCATTTTTAGTACTTCTGGTTTAGTAACACAACTTTCTGGCTGAAAAGTTCCGTCTCCATATCCTGAAACAACTCCGTCTTGGTAGGCTGCTAAGACATAATTTCCGTACCATGCATTTTCATTTACATCTGGGAATGGATTTTCAACTCTTTGTACTGCGTCCATTTCTGTTGTTAAGTACAGAAGCTTAAGGAATTCAGCTCTGTTTACGCATTCCTCAGCACGAAAAGATCCATCTGGGTAACCTTGGATGATTCCACTTCTGGCTAACCATTGAATCTCATTGTATTGAGGGTGGTCTGTATCAAGATCTGTAAAGTAGACCTCGGTTGAATTTGCATTAGCAATTGGAGCGGCAAGCAGACCAATAGCTAAAGATAATAAAATTATTTTTTTCACTTTTTGGAGTGGTTAAAAATTATTGTTTTGATATTACAGATACGATCTCTAAATGTCGAGTGTGTGGGAATTGATCGACTGGAGTTATTTTTTGCAAATTCCAACCTAGGGCCTGGAATTGCTGAAGGTTTTGAGCGAAGGTCTTGATGTTGCAGGAAACATAGACAACTTTTTGTGGATTGAGCTGGTCTATGAATTCAACGGTTTTCTCATGCATTCCGCTTCGTGGTGGGTCTACGATTATGATGTCAGGTTTTGGCCAATTTTGAGTGGGAAGATCTTTGAAGACGTCACCAGTGATGTAAGTGGCGTTTTGGATATTGTTTTGCTCTTGGTTTTGGTGAGCTGACTGGATAGAAGTTTCTTCGATGTCGATTCCGTAAATGTGGTTAGCTCTATGTGCTACAGAGAGACCTAGTGTTCCAGTTCCTGAGAAAAGATCGTAAATAACTTGGTCTTTCTGATCTGGGACTTCTTGGGCAGCTAGACTGTAAATCTTTTGGGCTTGGGATGGATTTGGTTGGAAGAAAGTGTGGGGACCAATGTTGAAAGTGAGGGTTTGGTCTTCTACTTTAAGAGTTTCTTTTATGTGAGCTTCTCCATGGAGGTGGTGCAGGGTGGAAGTTGTCCTTTGGCCTTTTTGGACGTGGATTTGATCGATATAAGTCGAAGTTATTTCTGGGAATTGTTCAATGAACTCTTGCATGAGTTGTTTGGCTTTTTGTAGATCAGCGTTTTGAGATATCTCTAGGATGATCATGTTTTGCTTTTCTGGATGGAGTTTATTGGACTTTGTGGTTAGGTTTCTGAGGTCGCCTTCATTTTTGGAGTGTTGATAAGGAGTGAAGTCATATGGTGACTGGAAAGCTTTTTCTTGGAAGAAGTTTAGGATCTGATTGATATTTTCTTCGTGGAGATAGCAATCCGTAACAGGAACTATGTCGTACCTTCTTCTTTTTACGTGTAGACCAAGAGTTGGCTGCATATCTTCGGTGTGTCCGAAGGAGTATTGCATTTTGTTTCGGTAAAACCATGGATCTTGCATTCCTAGGATTGGGTTGATCTGGGTTTTGGCTGGTTTGTTTAAGATGTTTTGAAGGATGCGGTGAACTTCATTTTCTTTATATTCAAGTTGTTTTGAGTAATCCAGGCATTCGAGTGGAGTGGCACCAGAGATGTTGGCGTAATTGTTTTTGGGTTTTACTCGGTCTGGGGATTCTTTGATGAGTTCAATGACTTTTGCTTCTGAATAAAGTTTTTTGGATTTGTAGATCTCGACTAAAGCTTCATCGCCTGGGTATAGTCCATCGATGGCTATGTTGTAGGTTAATTCTTTTTGGGAATTGTAATAATCAGATGAGTTTTCTTTGAAGTGTGGGTTTGAAATGGTGTGCTTGGCAATCCCCTTTCCTTTCATGTTGAGACTGGTTACTTGGAGTTGGAGTTGGGTTCCCTTTTTTAATTTCATAGGTTCTGTTAATGTTGGGGCGATATTAAAGCGTTTTCAGGTGTATATAAAGGTGATTTGCGTTGGAAAATTAAAACATAAACCATTCAAAGAGTTGGTTGAAAAATATATGATTCAACTTAATAAATGGAATGTGTCTATCGTAGAGGTGAAAGAGTCTAAAGTTAAAGATATAGATCGTCGTATTGCTGAGGATGAAGAGAGCGTACTTAAGGCTTTACCTGAAGGATATATACGAGTTGTGATGGATGCGGTGGGAGATGAATTTTCTAGTAAAAAGTTTGCTCAATATTTGGGGCGTGTGAGGAACTATGATGGTGGGAAGATTTGTTTTGTGATTGGAGGGCCTTATGGTTTTAGTGAAGAATTCAAAGAAAGGTACGATAAAAGAGTGTCATTTGGAAAGATGACTTTTACGCATGAGTTTGTGAGGGTTTTGCTTTTGGAGCAGGTGTATAGGGCTTTCGCTATTTTGAGTGGGAAAAGTTATGACTATTGAGTCTTACAATTTACTTAAAAAACTTATAGCTTCTTGCTTTGTTTTGAGTTTTCCGAGGAGCTGTTGCTCATGGATTTTATCTAGGACTTCTTGGACTTTTGGGCCTGGTTCGATTTGGAGGATTTGCATGATGTCTTTTCCGGATATTAGTTTTGGGAGTTCTGGTGGGAGGTGGGAGGTTTCTTCGTCGTACATTTTTTCGATTTTGTGGTAGTTGGAAAGATCAGAAGGGATTGTTCCGAGAACGTCGTACTTGTGGACTTCGAGAAGATCTAAGAACCATTCTTTGCGGTACCACTTGATGCGGGTTTCTTTTTTGAGATCAAAGATCTGGAATAAAGTCATGTGATGATCGCAAAGCCAGGCTACATGATCGATGAATCTCTTCGAGAATTTTAGTATGCGGAGTCGGTTGCGAGCATGGTCTCCAGAAACTGAGGCGTGGTCGTAGAAAGTTATTCGTCCATCGTTATAGTCAAATGTGTCAGCTTTTCCACAATCGTGGAACATAACTGCCCAGTAGAGAGAATCGTTTAAACCTTCAGGCATTTTTTGGAGACAGAGCATTGTATGATCGAACGTATCCCCTTCTTTATGAAACTCTGGTGGTTGGCCGATTCCTTTCATTGCTTGGATTTCTGGTAATATGTGTTCTAGTAAACCGAGGTCTTCTAGGTCTTTGATGGATTGATGGCGGTTTTTGTCGCGGAGCATTTTGACTAACTCCTGTTGGATTCGTTCTTGGGATATGTCGAGGATAAGATGGGAATGTTGCTTGATAGCCTGGAATGTTTCTGGATGATATTGGAAATCTAGGTTATTTTTGAATCTTACTGCTCTAAGCATACGAAGATGGTCTTCTTGGATCCGAGTAGATGGATCTCCAATAAATCTAACAACTTTCATATCAAGATCTTCTTTTCCACCGACGAAATCTAGGATCTCAGTTGTGACTGGATCCATGAAAATTCCGTTTATGGTGAAGTCTCTTCTCTGGGCATCTTCTTTGGCCTCGGTGAACATAACCTCATCGGGCCTTCTTCCATCAGAGGAATCAGAATCTTTACGGAATGTGGCGATTTCGAACTCGTGGTCATCAACTATAGCCATGATTATACCGAATTCTTTTCCTATTGGGATTGTCTTAGGGAAGATATCTTCAACATCATCTGGGAGTGCATTTGTAACAATGTCGAAGTCTTTTGGCTTAATACCTAAAAGCATGTCGCGAACACAACCTCCGGCATATAGAGCTTGATATCCTTTGGATTGGAGAGTTTCGATTACTTTGTAGGAGGTTACTTTGGACATTTGAGGGTTTATTGGGCTTTTAGAAAAGAAATATTTGTTCTCTTATAATTATACAATATAATTGGTATAAAATTTAGGAGTAATTGTGATTGATTCAAAAGCATTAGTATTAGCACTCGAGAGTTCATGTGATGAGACTGCCGCAGCAGTTGTGCGAGGAGATGGTAAGGTTTTGAGTAACGTGATTGCTTCTCAGATTGAAACTCATAAGAAGACGGCAGGGGTTGTGCCGGAGGTAGCGGCCCGAAAGCATGTGGGAAAACTACAATTGGTGTTTGATAAAGCTCTGGCTGAGGCTGGGGTGAAGCTTGATGAGATTGATTATTTTGCCGTGACGCAAGGACCTGGGCTTTTGACTGCTTTAGTTTGTGGGACCACCTTTATGGGGGTTCAGAGTTTTCTTCATGAGAAAAAGCTGATTCCGACCAATCATATCAAAGGTCATATATTGAGCTGTACATTGGATCGAAGCCTGGATGAATTTGAATTTCCGATTGTGGTGCTTTCAGTTTCTGGGGGACATAATGATTTGTATTTAGTTCGTGATTGGGATGATATTGAAAAACTAGGTCAAACACTGGATGATGCAGCGGGTGAAGCCTACGATAAAGTTGCTAAAACTCTAGGTCTTGAGTATCCAGGTGGACCGGAGATTTCTAGAGTTGCTTTAGAAGGTGACTCTAGGAGATTTGACCTTCCCTACCCTCTTCGAGATCAGCCTTTTAACTTTAGTTTTTCTGGTTTGAAGACTAACGTTAAGTATTTGGTTGAAGAATTAGGTGGGTTAGAAGAAATGTCTGAAAGTGATGTGGCAGATGTAGCTGCAAGTTTCCAATGGACTATTAATAACAACTTAGTGGATAAAACAGTAAAAGCAGCTGAAGAGTTTGGGGTTAAAGAGATCCACTTGGTTGGTGGAGTGTCGGCTAATAAAGAGTTGCGAAGGCAATTTGAGGAAGCTATTAGTGGAAGGTTTAAATTTAGATTCCCTTTGAGTTTTGGATACTGTACTGACAATGCAGCTATGATTGGAGGCGCTGCTAGATTTGTGGATGAATCTAAATGGATAAATCCTGGAGACCCAGTGGAGGCATTGTTGGAATGGGACTTTTAGCTTTAGAATAAGTAAAAATACCTAGCTTTACATATTTGATTTTATTTTGTAGGTTTCTACTTTGACTCATCTAGCCTGATTTTAGTATTGAAGTAAAGTTGATTTGATTTTCTTTACAATAAGCCATATACTAGGTGTAAATTATATAAATTCTTCTATGTCAAATAATGCCAAATCGCTATCTCCTAAAGGAATGAATGATGTTCTGCCAAAAGATCATGATTATTTGACTTTTCTTAAGAAGGTTGTGAGGCATAGATGTAGACAAGCTGGTTTTAAGCGTATTTCTACCCCAATGTTTGAGAAAACAGAGGTTGTTAAGAAAGCTTTGGCTGAGGAGGCTGACCAGGTTGAAAGAAGAATGTACTCATTACGTGATCCTGAAGGTGAAGATCTGACGCTAAGAGCTGGAAATACAATTGGTATTGCAAGAGCATATGTTGAGCATGAATTTGATGAAATGCCTCAACCAATATCTCTCTATCATATCGAGCAACAAGCTAGGTACACAGATGTTAAATCTGGTTATTACAGACACTTTCATCAGTTTGGGATGGAGGTAATTGGACAAAGTGATGCAGCTTTGGATGCTCAAGTTATATATTTGGCAGACCGCATCAATAAAGATCTAAAAATTGAAGATAGATTGGATCTAGTGATTAATAGTTATGGTGATATGGAATCTAAGGAAGAATACATCATGGCTTTGAAAGATTTCTTTAAAGGTAAAGAGAGAGCAGTTCCATTTGATTATGTTGATCTTATTGATAGGGATCCATTACAACTATTTTTGATAGAAGACGAAGATCTGAAAATTTTATGTGAAATGGCTCCTAGTATCGAAGACTATTGGTCTGATGAGTCGAAGAAGTATTTTGAAGATTTGAAGGAGTATTTAGATGAGCTTGGAATCGAGTACACTGTTGATCATAAAATGTTCAGAAGATTACCTTATTATTCTGGAGTTATTTTTGAGTTTTGGGAAAAGAATAGAGGTAGAAAGAGAGCAGTTGGTGGAGGTGGACGCTATGATAACTTGATCGAAAGACTTGGAGAAAAGCCTGTTCCGGCTGTGCATTATGTTGGAGGGGTAGAAAGAACCGTTGCGCAAATGAAGATCAAAAAAGTTAAAGCCCCTTCTAAAGATGATTTGCACGTATTTGTAGCTCAGCTTGGTAAAAAAGCTAAAGTGAAGTGTCTTAAACTTTTAACTGAAATGCATGATGAAGGTATTAAAGCAATTGGTGCAATCGGTGAATCAAGTATGAAAGACCAGATTGCTATGGCTACTTCCTTCAAAGCTCCTTATATGATTTTGATTGGAATTACTGAAGTTAGAGAGGGTGTAGCTATTATTAGGGAGATGAAAAAGGGTACTCAGAAGAAGGTTCCTTTAGACATGGTTATTCCTGAAATGGTAAAAAGAATTGGAGAAGAGAATCTTGACAAGTATTCTCCAGGAGAACTACTTTAGATAGAGCTTGCTGGTCTTTCAATGATGAAAAATTAGTGGTATAGTCTTTGGTGTTTAAGAATAACGTTATTTATGAATAGTCAAAATTTGAACAAAGGACTATTGAGAATGAAGAAGAAAGAGATTATACGAATGCTTAGAAAAGAAGGAATTGAGCCAAATGAAAAACAATCAAAGGAAGAGCTGATTAAACTTTTGGGATTAGCCAAAAAAGCTAATGAACCAAGTAGAGCTAACAATAAGCGCCTATTTAGAGCAAAGGGTATCCAACCAGTTGTTTTGGTTGGGCTAACTGTTTTGATTTTAGTTAGTTTTTACTTTTTATATAGGTTGAATCCTACTTTCAATAGAAATATTAATTTCTTGGTAAGCTTGATGGAGGTAGAAAATAGAAGCTTAGAGAACCCAAATGATCCAACTATATTAGAAAAAAATGGTAAGACCTACGTAGTTTACAATCATCCGCTGGTTGATGTGCAGGTTTTTTATGATCAAAGTTGTAAACGTCCTGAATGTGAGATTGATCCTTATCTAAATCAGATTAAAAAGACCGTAACTCCCCTAGTTGACATTGAAATGGTCGATATATCTGATCCGAAATTTGCTTCTCGAACTGAGCAGCTTGGAGTTAACTTACTACCTACTTTTGCTTTTAATGATACGATTGAAAAGCTTGGAAACTTTGAAGAGATAAAAGATAAGTTTATTTCTAGATCTGATGAAGAATATTTACTACAAGTACTTCCATATAGAACTTTAAATGAAATCAATACTGATAATGCTAAACTTCTATATGGTAACCCAGAAAGTGAAATTGAGATTGTAGCTTTCTTGAGTCTTTCTTCAGAACAGTCTGTTAACTCTGTAGACGAGCTTATAAAAGTTAGCGAAGCTTACGAAGATGCAGCTGTCTATTATAAATATTTCTTTAGAAATGAAACCGATGTAAGTGTGGCAAAAGCACTTGAATGTGCAGCTGATTTAGACAGATTTGATTCGATGTTTGAAGTGCTTAAAGATAATTATAGTAATATATCTGACTCGTCTGTTGATAGATTTAGAGGTCTGCTGAATAGCTATGTACCTAGAGCTGGAGTTGGTTATACTGATTTCTTCGACTGTTATGATGCTGATAATCAAGAATTTGCTGATCTAGTTCAGTCTCATAGAAATGATATAAATACTTTAGGAGTAATTGGTGCTCCGGCTTTCTTTATAAACCAAGCTCCAAATACTTCATATGGTGTGATATTGGGATATTATCCGGAAAATGAGTTTATGAAGCTTGTTGATGATATACTAAATCAAGAAATTCAATCTAACCAAGAATAGAATGAAAAAAGTTCTTTTAAGTTTACTAGCTGGAATAATTTTAGTTCCTACTCAAGCTAGTATGGCTGCAAATTTGCTGGATGTAGAACGTGAGTCTGAGTACTTTAAAGCTGTTGATGTGTTTACATCTGAAGGAATCATTCAGGGTTATGATGATGGAACTTTCAAACCAAATCAGCCGATTAATAGAGCTGAGGCACTGAAGATTGTTTTGATAGCCTTTCAATTGGAAAATTCTAAACAAGCTGAAATTATCTTCAATGATGTTTCTGATGACGATTGGTTTGGGCAGTATGTTTCAGTAGGAGTTGAGAAAGGGATTGTACAAGGATATGGTGATGGAAGCTTTAGACCTGGGAATCAGGTTAACTTTGTGGAAGCTTTGAAAATGGGGCTTGAAGCAAAGGGTGTTGATACTACTAGCTTAGAATTTAGAAATGTCAGAGAGGATATTGGGGCAGGCCAATGGTATTCGAATATGTTTAGTTACGGGTATGATGTTAACTTGTTTGATTCAGAGGTAGATGGAAGTCTAAATCCAGGAAAACTGATGAGCAGGGCAGAATTTACTGAGCTTATGTATAGAGTTAGAGCGTTACCTTCTAACGGTGAATTTGATATAACTTATAATTGGAAAAAGCATTCTGGGAGAACAGCAGTTAGTTTGAGTTTGCCGGTTGAATGGAAGTCATTTGATTTTGGAGGAAATGGAGTTTTGGTTGGAAATGATCTGGAAGAAGGTTTAAAAATTGATTTTCTAGATCGAGAGTTAAATGAGTCTAGGGCATTGATGTATATGTCCGGAATTAATGAAGACCTTGGAGCAGATGATTACCTTAGTGAAGTAAAAACTGGACTTGGGTCTGGTTGGGAATTTTATGAAGAAGCGAAGTTAGATGGGAAGTTTTTGATTGCGTCGAATATTGGAGAAGGAATGATTAGATATCATTACTGGGTTGAGAATGGGAAAGTTATTATTGGTGAAGTTGAATTTAATGGAGATAGTTTAAAGAGATATGACTTTGAGAAAGTTTATGAAGCCTTGTTTAGGCAGGTTGTAGCTTCTGACTCACCTGGAATTGCAACTATTCAGGAAAGACTGAATGAGGTTCGAAAGTCTATTTTAGTTGAAGGTGCTGGAATGGATACGATTGAGTTGTTTATTGATAAAACTATTATTGAAACCGATGTTGTTGGGGTTGGGACTGGGCCTGTTGATTATTACTATGTACCATTGATTGATTATACTTTGAAGTATGAGAGAGCTGACGATGTGATTTTGGATATTATGGAAGGTGAAACTATTGATTTTTAAACTTTTTGAAAAGATGTACAGAGTATTTTTGTTGATTGGAATAGTTGCTTTGCTAGTAGCATGTGGAGGTAATGAGCTGGAAGATATTGAACCCCTTGAAGTTGAAGTAGGTGATGAAGTCCAAAATACTGATATTGAGAGTGAAAATAATGCTGCATCTGGTAGTATGATTCCAAGCGTGAAAGGGCCTAGCTCCCCTCCTGTGATTAAAGGTCCTACTAGTCCGCCTCCATCTAACTAAAAAAAATGAGTTCAAAAGATATAAGAGAAAAAGCTTTACAATTTCACAGAGAATCAAAGGGTAAAGTGGAGATTTCATCTAAAGTAAAATTTGATAGTTTAGATGACCTTGGAATGGTTTATACACCTGGGATGGCTTATGCCACTGAAGAGATCAGAGATGATAAATCTAAGGTTTCTGAGTATACAATGAAATCTAGAAGTATAGCAGTTGTTTCGGATGGAAGTGCAGTTTTGGGATTTGGAAATATTGGACCTGAAGCGGGACTGCCTGTGATGGAAGGTAAATCTTTAGTCTTCAAGAAATTTGCTGATCTGGATGCTTTCCCTTTATGTATATCATCTAAATCAGTTGACGAGATTGTACGATTTTGTGAGATGATTGAGCCCACATTTGGAGCAATTCATCTTGAAGATATTAAAGCTCCTGAGTGCTTTGAGGTTGAGCAAAGGTTAGTAGAGAGTCTAGGTATTCCAGTGCTTCATGATGATCAACATGGGACTGCTGTTGTGGTACTTGCCGGAATTATTAATGCTTTGAAGGTTACGGATCGAAAAATTGAGGATTGTAAGATAATTGTAAATGGAGCAGGAGCTGCCGGGACCGCTATTAGTAAGCTACTTTTGGAGTATGGAGCAAAAAATGTAACTGTTTTAGATAGTAGAGGTGTTATGTACAAGGGACGTGAAGGTATGAATAAATACAAAGATGCATTGGTTGAGATAACTAACCCTCATGAGTATCGTGGGAGTTTGAAGGAGAACCTGGAGAGTGCTGATATTTTTATTGGTGTTTCTGTAGCAAATCTTTTGGGAGAAGACGATATAAGAAGTATGGCTAAGGATCCAATAGTGTTTGCTTTGGCGAATCCTGTACCTGAAATTGATTATGATTTAGCTAAAAAAGCTGGGGCAAAAATAGTGGCTACAGGAAGGGCTGATTACCCAAATCAGGTTAATAACGTTCTGGCATTTCCAGGCTTGTTTAAAGGGATTTTAGATTCAGGGCAAAAGGCTTTTAGCTCTAAAGTATTTATTGCAGCAGCTGAAAATCTTGCTGCAGTGATTGAAAACCCATCTGAAGACAGAGTTATACCAACTGCCTTTGAAGAGGGAGTAGCTGAAGCTGTTGCTAGAGGTATCAGTGAGATGTAGAAAGCTTCTTGAGTTCTTTCTCGAAAGTTTCAATGTCTTTGAAGTCCTTATAAACTGAAGCGAAACGGATATAGGCAACCTCATCTATTTCTTTGAGAGCTTTCATGGTTGACTCGCCTATTTCCCCTGAGGTTACTTCTGGACCATCTTTCATCCAACTAAGTTCAAGTTTATCTATCATTTGGCTGATTTCGTCAGGAGTGACATTTCTTTTCTCAAGGGCTCGCCAGATTCCACGTTCGAGTTTTTCTCGGTTGTAAGGTTCTCTGGTTTGATTATTTTTGAGGACTAAGATGTTTACTTCTGCTAGTCGCTCGAAAGTTGTGAAACGATTTTCACATTTTGGACATGAGCGACGTCTTCTGATCTCTGTATTGTCGTTGGCCTCACGGGAGTCTACGACTTTGGTTGAATTGTGGTTGCAGTTTGGACAGCGCATTTGATGTATTAAGTGTCTACTATTGTACAATATAATTCTATCATAGCAAAACTTATGGTGTGTGGTAGTATTTAGTTGTTTAAATTGTTTATATGAAATTGAGTGAGGCAATTCATAAATTTTTGATACATTGTGAGGTCGAAAAACAACAGTCGCCGAAAACGATTGAGAACTATCAGCTTTATTTAAGGCGAGCTGAAGAATTTTGGGGTGATGTTGATATTGAAAAAATTGGTCTTGATGATGTTCAAGAATATAGGCTTCATTTGAATCGTATGAAAGTTGGGCCTGCCAAAAAGGAAATGTCTAAGAAAACACAGAATTATCATATTATTGCACTAAGAGCTTTGCTTAAATATTTGGTGAAGATGGACTATAAGGTGGTGGCTCCTGAGAAAATTGATCTGGGTAAAACCTCTAGAAGATCGGTTGATTTCTTGAGACCGGAGGAAGTGGAGAGATTTTTAGGTAGCTTTCAGGGAAAAACATTAAGAGATCTTAGAGATAGAGCTATTGCTTACACACTTTATTCGACTGGTTTAAGGATTTCTGAGCTAGTAGGATTAAATAAGGAAGATGTCGACCTAGAAGAAGGAGAATTTATGGTTAGAGGTAAAGGTGATAAACCTAGACCTGTTTTTTTGAATTCTTCAGCTAAGCTATGTATAAAGCAGTATCTGAAAGAAAGAAAAGATGACTATGCTCCCCTATTTATTAGGGATAGGACGCCTCATAAAAAGCTAGAAAAATGTGAGACTAAACAACAAAAAAATGATGTTATGAGGTTATCTGCGTATAGTATCCAGGAAATGATTCGCAATAAGGCTTTAGAAGCTGGGATTAGAAAAAAAGTGACTCCTCATACCTTGAGGCATAGTTTTGCGACTACCCTTTTGAATGAAGGGGCAGACTTGCGTGCAGTACAAGAGATGCTTGGACACTCATCAATTCAAACTACTCAAATATACACACACGTGACCAATAAACAGCTTAAAGAAGTGCACAAGAAGCATATGAACTAACAAAATTGCTATTTTGTCAATATTTATGCTTGCATTCAGAAATAGAGTATGTATAATCACATCTCGTTGATTAGTAATGGATGCACACGGGACAATTTAATCCAATATATGAAGGTTAGCCAGAGTAGCTATTTATACACTCTACTACTTCTATCAGTTGTTACCTTTGTACTTTCGACAGTGAATTTATATTAAGCTTATCTTATGAAAATAAGAGGTAGCCTTTTATGGTTGAAAGTTGCATTAGTGATGATGTTACTACCCGCAATTGGGTACGCCTCAAATTTTTATAAGACATCTTATATAGATGCCTGGAGAAACGTAAAAGTAACTTTGAATGCAGATCACCCAGTGATCTCATATGGGGCGGAATATCATGCTTATGTGACTATAAAAAATATAAGCAGAAATCCGGTCAGTGTGCCCTTAGACTCTAATTGTCATGTTGGATACAGGCTTTTGAATAATGATAAGAGAATTATTAGGGATAAGTCTTTGGGTGATGGAACTTGTATCAACTTTGACTATGGTGATTTAAGGCTTATGCCTGATGAGGAGGTCAATGTTGATTTTTACATTGGTGGACTAGAAGCTGGTACGTATCGAGCTGTTTTTGAGGTAAATCCTGTGGAAGACATGGTTGTTGATTTTAAAGTATTAGAGGAAGTGTCTAGGGTATCAAGTTTGGGAGGAAGCTGTGGGTTCTCTTCTAGAAATAGATGTGAAATGGGATTGGTTTGTAATTTTGATGGAGTTCTTCCAGGTATGCCTGGAACTTGTACGGAGCCCTATTATGATAGGTTAAACTACAAGCACAGTGATGATGTGGACTTTATAGAATGGGATGGAGCTAGGCCAGTGGAGTCTCCATACTCTATAGATGAGTATAATTATGGTGGCACTGTTTACTCTATTGATAAAAAATGGAGTTTTGATGATGCGAAAGGATATGTATTAGAAGAAGACTTTGAAAGATATATGAAGATAGTGACTGGTCGAGAAGTTGATATAGAAAGTGATTCGGCTTTTGTAAGGAGAGATGTTGCTCTGACTGCTGTGTATCGTACAATGTATAGGAATAGGCATCCGGAAGATTTGAGGGTTTATGCTTTTAAAGACAGTAAATGGTCGCCTTATGGGAACTATATTGAAGAGTCGGCTAGGTTAGGTTTCATAAATGTTTCTGAATCAAAGTATTTCTTGATTGATGGATGGTTGAAATGGGAAGATTTGAGGGAATGGGTAAGAAAATTTTGAGCAATTTAAAGTTTAGATATGCAGAGAAGTACACCGATTTTATATTTAGAGAATCTTTTGAATCGGGAACCTTATACCGAGGCTGAAGATTTTGCAAACATAAATAAGCTTTTGAAAATGGAGGAATCCTTGATAAAGGAAGCGTTTGATGATTCGGTAGTTTTGGGATTTGAAGACTTTACTGCTGAGGAACTAGATACTCTGTATAGATTGATAGTTGGAAGATTTGATAGATATGATAGATGGCATGCTCTTAATAGGTCTTTTAAAATTGCATTTTTTAATCGGATCATTACTGACATTTCTGAAATAAGTGAGATTCAGGATCATGTTGCGAATATATATAATGAATATACAGAACACTACAATAGTTTTACTCCAAGAGCTCACAGAGGTAAATTTAACTGTTCGGTTGATTTTATAAGGGATGATGAGCTTTAGTGAGTTATTAATTTCTGGTATAATATTATAAGATTTAATATTGTATTGTGAAATTAGGTTTTTATGGGGCAGCCCGAGAAGTGACTGGTTCTAAGCATTTATTGCAGGTGAATGGAAAGAATATACTTCTTGATTGTGGTATCTTCCAAGGAAGACGGAAAGAATCGATGGAAAAGAATAAAGACCTGATGTTTGATGCTTCGGTTATTGATGCTGTGATTTTGTCGCACGCTCACATGGATCATTCTGGGGATTTGCCTTATCTTGTAAAACTTGGTTTTAAAGGACCTATTTACACAACTTCAGCTACAAGAGATCTTTGTACACACATGCTTATGGATAGTGCTTACATTCAGCAAAGAGAAGTTGAATATATTTTGAAAAGAAAAGGTAAAGTTGTAGAGCCTCTATATACTGAAGAGGAAGTTATGGAAACTATGAAGCTTATGATGACAGTGGCATACCATCGTAGAACAGAAGTAGTGCCTGGAGTTCATATGACTTTCTTTGATGCTGGGCATATTTTGGGTTCGGCTATTACTTTCTTGGAGATTGATGACAAAGAAGATGGTAAGAGAAAAACACTTACTTTCACAGGAGATCTGGGACGAAAAGGCTTACCTATACTTAGAGATCCTGAATACATTGAGCATTCTGATTACTTGATAACTGAAACAACTTATGGAAATCGATTTCATAAGTTCATTGATGACGTAGATGAATATTTTGAAGAGCTAGTAAATAAAACTGTAAAGCGAGGTGGGAAGATAATTATTCCAGCGTTTGCACTGGAGAGAACGCAAGAGGTTGTTTATTACCTAAACCTTTTGACGCAGACTGGAAGAATTCCAAGAATACCGGTTTATGTGGATAGTCCCCTAGCTGTAAACGTAACTCAGGTGTTTAGATCTCACCCCGAGAGTTTTAGTAAACAGGTTTATGAAGAGTTTCTGCATAATGGTGTAAATCCTTTTGGGTTTGGGCTTTTGAGGTATATTCAAGATGTGAATGATTCTAAAGCTTTGAACTCTAAAAAAGGACCAATGATTATTATATCTGCTTCTGGGATGATGGAGCATGGTAGAGTTTTGCATCATTTGAAGAATAATATTGAAGATCCAGCTAACTTAATCTTAGTAGTTGGATATCAAGCTGCGAATACTTTGGGGAGAAAGATTCTAGATGGAGAGAAAAATGTGAAAATATTTGGAGACTCTTACAGGGTACGAGCTGAAGTAGCTGTGGTGGATGCATTCTCAGGACATGCAGATCGAAGTGATCTGATAGACTTTGTGTCACACATGAAAGGTCTAAAAGAGGCATTCTTAGTACATGGTGAAGAGTCTCAAGGTCTTACCTTTAAGGATATTTTGGGTGAGATAAGACCTGAGGTTGATATCACTGTGCCAAATCGTGGGCAGGTGGTTAAACTTGGTTAACGACTAAGAAAACTATAGATAAATGTTTTAATGAGTGACCAGTCATTGTTTTTGGGTAGAAGAATGTAGGCTCCCCTGTTTTTAGCTTCTTCAGTGGCGTTTGGAGTGCTGTTTAAGGCTCCAGTGTATGTGGATTCTAGGATGTTAGCAGTTGATAGAACGACTGAGTCTTGTACTTCATAATCTTTGTAGCGTGAGTAGTACTTTAGTGTGTCTTGGAAGTTGAGATTGGTTTCGGTTGACTCTAAGCCTAGTAGACCTATTTCTGTTATGGTTTTGGTGTCTTTGATTCCGAGTTCATGAATGCGGTTTTGGAATCCAGACAAAATGAGATGTTGGCGGTAAGCTCGGTCGAAATCTGAGGTAGAGTGTCTAGAACGAGCTATTCTTAGTGCTTGGCGACCGTTAACTTGATGCTTTCCTGCAGATAGGTTTAGTGTCCCCCACTGGTTGTCATCAAAAGTTGTGTAACTTGGATCGATTAGGGGTTTAGTTAGTTCTACTTCAATACCGCCAAGCTTATCTACTACATCAATGAAGGTGTACATGTCGATTAGTGCATACTTGTCTATGTTTAGTCCTGAAATGGATTCGACTTCATCTACTAATGCCTCTAGTCCACGGTAGGCATAGATTGAGTTTATTTTTTTGTTTTCCAAATAAAGGTCTCTTGGTAATGAGATAAGTTTTACTTGTTTAGTTTGGTTGTTGAAATTGGCGATGATAATGGTGTCAGTGAGGCTTCCATGTTTTCCGAGTATAAGGTGGTTCTCTGTTTCTTTTTGGATTTCTGGAAGTTCGAAACCTAGATCTTTGAAGTTAAGTTGTTCGGTTTCGTTTTGGAAAGTTAAGAAAGTCTGAGCTGTTTGCTTGTCTATATTAAGAGTCAGAATGATTTGATCTGATTGATCTAAAACTGATACTGAGTACTCATTGTTTGAATTTGTTGTCTCTGAGATAGAGAAATTCTTGTCTTGGAGAGTTTTTAAGAAGTCAGTGTTGTTGAGTATGTTTTCTATGAAAGTGATTTTGGCTTGTATATTTTTTTCGAGGATTGTTGGGAATTGTTTTGATTCTATTGAGCTATATAGACTGTCTATTATTGAGTCTTGATCCTGAGAAGTGGTGATGAGCTGATTTGATTGATCGAAAAGCTTGTAGGTGTCTGTAACTAGATCTGACTGGATAGAAAGCATCCTTTCACCTTGTTTTAGAAAGTTTAGATAAGCAGTCTGTGAAGAATGGAAGGCTGGGATTTGCTCTAGCGACTTTTCTTGTAAGGTTAAGAATCTTGGATCTTCTAGAATGGATTGGTTTAATTGAAGAAAACTTTGATAATTGTTGTGTAGTTTTGTTTGTTGAGTCAGGGATTCTTGTTTGAGAAGTGGTTGGAGGTCATCTTGAAAGGCTTGAAACTGATAAGGGGTGTATGTATCTGTTTTCAAGTATGACTCGAGTGTTAGGATCTCCGATAGGTTGTCGTAAGAAACTGTTATGAGGCTCTGATCTGTAGGATTTAAAACTGAGAACGAATTGATTGAGTTTTTTGATGTGTAGTACTCCTCCGGTAAGGATAAATCAGAATGGTTTTGAATAAAGGCTATGATTTCTTGTTTAGAGTTTTCAGTGGTTTGGGATAAGTCGTATTGTTCTATCTTACTAATCAGACTTGAGAGAAGATTTTCTTGAGACTCTTCGTTTTTTTGGTCGATAAAAAGATCACCCTTTAAAACTTTTAGTTCGTTTGTGATTTGTTCTGTTTCCTTTAGATTTGATTTTATGTGATTAACCGAGAAGTTGATTTTGGCTAGATAAAGGAGATTAAAAATGATTGCGAATACTACAAATACTTTCAGAAAGTTTTTGAGAGATTGTTTTAGCTTCATGGTATAGGTTTAATTTGAGGGTAGAATAGTTGAATTTTTGTTTTGGGGGAAGTTGGAAAATGTTAAATGTATTTTTAGAGTGATAATTGGGCTTGATTTTTGGGGGGAAGGGCTTATCCTATGGCCGCTTTCAGTAATAGCAACCTTATGGACAAGAAAAATGAAGAGATGAAAGAGGTTTTGATCGGCAGAAATCATCTGCAGATAACTTTGAGGGTTTTGTTTATTACTGTTTTAATAGTTGCACTTTTTGCAGGACTGGGGTATCTAGTAGATGTAAATTTTGGAACTAAGCCGTTGGGTATGATTGCTGGTTTGCTGATAGGATTTCCGACTACCCAATTTGTAATTTATAAAAAGTTTAGAAACTTCCCTGAGAATTTAAATAAGAAATCATGAATTTTGAAATGCCAACTTTAAGCCTTGCTCCTGATGTTGTATTTAACATTGGTTCTTTTGGTGTAACGAACGCAATGCTGGCTATGTGGATATTGACTGGGATTGTATTGCTAGTTGGTGTTTTACTAAATAGAAAGGTAGGAGTTGTTCCTTCTAGACTGCAAGTTGTGCTTGAAGGTTTGATTACTTTCTTTGCTGATAATCTTGAAACAGCATTTGGTTCTCGAGAGAGAGCTAAGCAGTTCACTCCCCTAATGTTGGCAATGTTCTTGATGTTCTTTGTGGCTAATCAATTTTATGTACTACCATTGATTGGTGACATAGTGACAGGAGATGGAGTTAAACTTTTAAAAACTCCAACTGCTCACTTTAGTTTACCAATTGCAATTGCTTTTGTGATTGTTGGAATGTCTCATCTTTTAGCTCTAAAAACTGCTCCTTTAAAACATATTGGTCAGTTTATTAAAGTTGGTGAGTTTTTGAAGATAAGGTCAGTGAAGGATGTACCGAATGCCTTTTTAGAATTTTTCTTGGGACTACTTGATATAGTAGGTGAAATTGCGAAAGTTGTATCACTTTCAGCTCGTTTGTTTGGTAATGTTTTAGCCGGAGAGCTGATGGTTGTTATTATTTCGTTTATTGCAGCACCTATTACTTTCTGGTTAGTACCTATCCCGTTTATCTTCTTAAGTATTTTTTCTGGTTTGATTCAAGCATTTGTATTCCCTCTTCTCTGCGTGCAATACGTAGGTGGGACGGTAACTGCGGTGCAAGAATCCTAGGAATTCTTTTAAAATTTTCATTATTTTTTAACATTATATATTATGGAAATCGGTGCAATGAAGCTCTTAGCAGCTGCAATTTGTATGGGTATCGGAGCTGTAGGTTCTGGTATCGGTGAAGGTATCATCGCTGGTAAAGCTCTTGAAGCTATGGGTAGAAACCCTGAGATGCAAGATAAATTGTTCTCGAACATGATCGTTTCTATGGCGATTTGTGAATCTACTGCGATTTACTCTCTTGTAGTTTCACTAATTATTCTATTTGTAGATCTATCTTAATTTTAAAATACTATGCAAGGACTCCAATCACTCGGAATCGACTTAGCTAGTTTATTGATCTATGCAGTAAACTTTGGTTTGCTTGTAGCTATCACTTACTTCTTGTTCTACAAGAAAATTGTGGCAGCTATGGATGAAAGACGTGAGAATATCACTTCTAGACTTGAGCAGGCTGAAAGAATTAAACTTGAATTTCAAGAGAAGCTTTCAGAAATGGAAGCTTCAAAAAAAGCTAAAGAAGCTGAACTTACAGCAGAGTTAGATAAAATGAAATCTTTCATTGCTGATAAGAAAAAAGAGCTAGTAGCTGAAATGGAGCAAGAAAGAGCAGCAATGCTTGATAAAGCTTCAAAAGAGATTGAAGAAAGAAAAGAAAAACTAGTGTCTGATGTCGAAAAAGAACTACTTAAAGTGGTTCAAAAAATTGTACTTGAGGTCGTGGAAAATCGCGTTCCTGAAGATGCAATCTCTGCCAGCGTGAATGACGCTTGGAAAAATTACTCTATGAAGTAGAAATATGTTTAATGATTATTTTACAAGATTGTTGCTAGAACACTGCCAGTCTGTTTCAGACTCTGGTAAGGTGGATGATGCTACCTTGGAGGAAATCTCTTTGGTTGCTAAGTTTGTTTCTAGTAATGATACAAAATTTATCAAACAATCAAAACTACTTCGTGGAGGAATTGAATACCTAACTGCTGATTTTGCTGAAGCTTTGAATTCTCTAGATAGAGAATTTTACGCTCTGTCGTATGACGAGAGAGTTAAAAAAGTGGAAGGAATTTGGAAAGTTGAGAAAGAAGTTGATAAGGCTTTGAAAAAAATTCTTGTGAACTTCTCATATCAAGAAATAGTTAGAAATATTCAAGAGTTACTCGAAGTAGCTTTTGGTTCACCTTTTGTTTTGGTCCAAACTCCAATTGGAATTGGTTCTGATCAAAAGAATGAAATGATGAATAAGATTTCGAAAGAGATCGATGAGCCTGTAATTGTCCAGTTCCAAGTTAATAAAGCAATCTTGGGTGGAATGCGAGTATTCGTAGATGGACAGGTTCAAGATATGTCCTGGATGGGACGAATTGAAAAAATTGCAAACTTAAATATTTAGTAAATAACTTTATGGCAACACAAAACCTAAATGGATTTGTAGAAAATTTGGAAAAATTGCTAGCGGATTTGCCAAAAGAATCTGACTCTTCTTCATCTGAAAAAGGTGTGATTGAATCATACAAGGATGGGGTTATTGCTATTAAAGGACTTTCAAACTTGATGATGAGTGAAATTGTTGAGATTGAGGGTGCTGATGCATTGGCTCTAGTGATGAATATTGAGAGAGGAACTGCTTATGCACTTGTGCTACAAGCAAGTCCGAAGGTAAAAGAAGGGCTTTTCGTAAAGTCTACTTCTGAATTTTTAACTATCCCTGTTGGAGATGCTGTTACTGGGAGGGTTGTTGACCCAACTGGTAAAGTTCTTGATGGGAAAGGAGAATACAAATCTGATAAAAATATGCGTCTTGAGTCCCCTGCTCCAGATGTAATGGCTCGTAAATCTGTACATCAACCAGTTCAAACTGGGATTGCGGCGATTGATTCGCTTGTACCGATTGGACGTGGTCAAAGAGAGTTGATTATTGGTGATCGTCAGACTGGTAAAACTACTGTGGCGCTTGATACAATTATCAACCAAAAAGATGAAGATATGATCTGTGTATACGTATCTATCGCTCAACGTGAGGGGAAAACTGCTCAAGTTATCAAAACTTTAGAAGAACATGGAGCAATGGACTATACAACTATTGTTTCTGCTCCAGCGGCTTCATCTGCGGTACTACAGTTCTTGGCTCCATATGCTGGGGTTGCAATTGCTGAGTACTTCATGAACAAAGGTAAAGATGTACTTGTTATTTATGATGATCTTTCTAAACATGCCGTGGCATACAGAGAGATGTCACTTCTTTTGAGAAGACCACCAGGGCGTGAAGCTTATCCTGGGGATGTTTTCTATCTTCATTCAAGACTTCTTGAGAGAGCTGCAAAGCTTAACGAAGATAATGGAGGAGGTTCTATCACGGCACTTCCAATCATTGAAACTCAAGCTAATGATGTATCGGCTTACATTCCAACGAATGTGATCTCGATTACTGATGGGCAAATCTTCTTGCAGTCTGATCTTTTCAACAAAGGTATTAGACCAGCGATCAATGTAGGTATTTCGGTATCTAGGGTTGGTGGGTCTGCACAGACAAATGTGATGAAGAAAGTTTCTGGATCTGTGAAACTTGACCTTGCTCAGTACTACGAACTTGAAGCGTTTAGTCAGTTTGCTTCTGAACTTGATGAAGCTACTAAATCTAAACTTACTCGTGGTAGAAGAGTTGTAGAAGCTCTAAAGCAAAAACAAAATGAACCATACAAACTATGGCAAATGGTGTTTGTACTTTATGCTGCTTCTAATGGTTACTTGGATTCTACTGATGCAGATATGACTGGTGAGAAAATTAGATCTTTCTTAGCTCATATTGAAGCTAATAATGCTGATATGATTAAAGAAATTCAAACAAACAAAAAAATGACTGATGAGGTGAAAGAATCTCTGAAGTCTATAAGTGAAACTTATTTTAATAACTAAATGCAATGGCTTCTTTATTAGAGATAAAAAAGCAAATACAGGGTGTTAAAAACACAAAAAAGATTACAAAAGCCATGCAACTTGTTGCTGCAAGTAAAATGCGTACCTTTCAAAACAAAGCACTTGGTGCCAGAGATTTTGTAAGTAACTTGCTTGAAGCACTTAGCTCGACTGTTGACTCAGGAGAAAAGACTGTTTATTCGGTTGCTCCTGAAAAAGGTAAGATTTTGTTTGTACTTTATACTTCGGATAAAGGTTTATGTGGGGCGTTGAACACTAAACAAATCAAAGCTCTAGTAAACTCGAAGGAATGGGGTGAACTTCCAGAAGATCAAAGAATGCTTGTAACTATAGGTAAAAAGGCTACTGAATATGCTAAAAATAATGGTATCTCAGTGGAAAAATCATTTGTTGGTTTGCCTGAGAGTATGACAAATATTGATGCTCTGGCTGTAGTTGATCAGATTCTTGAGATCTGGAGAAGTGGTGAGGTTAAGGAAGTTAAATTCATTGCGCCTTACTACGTAAATTCGTTTACTTTTTATCCTCAAGTGAAAACTTTCTTACCATTCTCAAAAGATATGGTTGAGAATAATTTGAGATCAGAAAGTGAAGACGTTAAAAGAAATGAGAATAACTACATGATCTTTAATTCAGATCCGGAAGATCTTACAACTAGACTTCATGAACTTATTGTTCAAGGTCTGTTTGTACAATCATTTATGGATTTGAAAGCTTCTGAGTACTCAAGTCGTATGATGGCGATGAAGAACGCAACAGATGCTGCTGATAAGAAGAGAGATGAATTGACACTACAATTCAACAAAGCTCGTCAGCAAGCTATTACTCAGGAAATTGCTGAGTTGATGGGAGGATCTGCTGCGGTTAGTGAATAATAATAATTAATTGATACAACTTAATATGTCAGATAAAAAAATGATGGCAAAAGGTAAAATTACCAGAGTTGTTGGGGTGGTTGTGGACGTATTCTTTCCGGACCACACTCCTAAACAGCTAAATGCCCTTGAAGTTGAAGGACCTGACGGAAAAGTTACATTGGAGGTTTTGGCGCATCTTGGAGACGGGATGGTTAGAACTGTAGCGATGAGCTCGACTGATGGTCTGAAAATTGATCAAGAAGTTACTGACACTGGAATGGCTATGACTGTTCCTGTTGGTGAAGAAGTTCTTGGTCGTGTATTTAATGTTACTGGTGACCCAATTGATGGGAAAGGTGATGTTGATAAAAAAGTAGAAAGAAGAGAGATCCATGCTAAACCACCAGCTTTGGTGGATCAAAGTTCAGAGGTAGAAATCTTTGAAACTGGGATTAAAGCAATTGATCTTCTATGCCCATTTACTAAAGGGGGTAAAGTTGCCCTGTTTGGTGGTGCTGGTGTAGGTAAAACTGTAATCATGCAAGAGCTGATCCATAATGTGGCAATGAGTCATGGTGGTTACTCAGTATTTGCAGGTGTAGGTGAAAGAACTCGTGAAGGGAATGACCTTATCCACGAGATGACTGACAGTGGTGTAATTGATAAACTTGCAATGGTGTTCGGGCAAATGAATGAACCTCCTGGAGCTCGTATGCGTGTTGCATTGACTGGTTTGACTATTGCTGAGAAGTTTAGGGATCAAGGTAAAGACATCTTGATGTTTGTTGATAACATCTTCAGATTTACTCAAGCAGGTGCTGAGGTTTCAGCTTTACTTGGGCGTCTACCATCTGCGGTAGGTTACCAACCAACTCTTGCGACTGATATGGCGGCTTTACAAGAAAGAATTACTTCGACTAAAAAAGGATCTATTACTTCTGTACAAGCGGTATACGTTCCTGCAGATGATCTTACAGATCCGGCTCCAGCAACTACTTTTGGTCATTTGGATGCGACAGTAGTACTTTCTCGTAATCTTGCTTCGCTTGGTCTTTACCCTGCGGTTGATCGTCTTGATTCGTCTTCATTGGCGTTGAAAGAAGATATTGTTGGGAAAGAGCACTATGACACAGCTCGTGGTGTGCAACAAACCCTGCAAAGATATAAAGAGCTTCAAGATGTAATTGCTATCCTTGGTATGGATGAGCTTTCTGATGAAGATAAACTAGTAGTGAATAGAGCTCGTAAGATTGATAAATTCTTGAGTCAAAATCTTCATGTAGCTGAGCAGTTTACTGGAACTCCAGGTGAGTTTATCCCAGTAAGTGAAACTGTTAGAGGATGTAAAGAAATTCTAGAAGGTAAACACGATGAAATCGATGAAGGTCACTTTTACTTGGCTGGAGATATTGATAGTGTTGTGGAGAGACATAATAAGGCTTAAGTTTTTGACTTGAGTCTCTCCCCTGCTTCTATGAATATGAAATGTTATGGGGAAATATAAAATTTCAAAATTATGGAAAATAAATTTAAGTTAATCATCCAGACTCCCGACAAAGAAGTTTTCAATGGTGAAGCAAAGTCTATTGCTATTACTTTGGAAGGTGGACGTGTTGTAATCATGGCTAAGCATGCCTCGATGATTGGGACTGTTAAGTTCACTTCAGCAATGGTTGAGACTGGAGCTGAAGAGGAAACTGAAAGATACATGGTTAGACAAGGAGTTCTAAACTTTGATAATGCAACTAATACATGCAGACTTATGGCTTACTACTGTGAGCTTGAGTCTGAGGTATCAGTGGAAGATGCTAAGGAGTATTTAGACTTCATTGAAGCTGAACTTGCTAAGGGATCTGACCTTTCTGACTTCCAAATCGAATACTTAGAAAATGAGAAGATTGCTGTAAGTAAGCAATTGGGATAAGGGTTTGAATGAGTAATGTTTAAAAAAGTTCTGCACTTGATGTGTGGACTTTTTTATTTATGGTGTTTTGGTATACTGCATTTGTTTATAAATAACTCGGTGATATGAGAAAATTTTTAGGGCTTGGACTGATGATCATTATGATTTTTGCTATATCAGGATGTAGCAATGAAACTAACTTAGAGGTTGATCTGACTGATCCTGAAATTGTTGAAAATTGTGATGAAAATGATGATGGAGTTGTGACTGAAGAAGAATTTGAAGATTGTGAATGGGCAATGAGTATGCGAATTGGGGCTGGTGGATCTGGAAGCTTAGGAGGTGACTCATCTGATAGTGGTGATGAAAATGATGAAGATGGAGACTCTGAAGACGCTATGAATAACAGTGAAGATGAAAATGGAATGGTAACTTCAGTTGATAATATTGGAGATGTAAAAGCAGTTACTGATGGTATTACAGTCACGTTTGATAGTGATACTGGAGTGGCATTAATTGAAGCTGAAGGAGAGACTGTCTATCAAGATACCGATGGATATATGTATAGTAATGTTGAGGGATGGAAAAAGATAAAAATGGTGGGAGAAGGTGGATTGGCGACTCAAAGTTATCCTGAACTAGCAGATGCAGACTATCAAGCCGTAGATGCTCCGAGTGGGATTCCGATTGCTGATATGCCGTATAAAGCTTTATACCCGAATATTATTCAGAAATATGAACCGACAAGTGTAACTTGTGCAAGTGGTGAAGCTTGTGAGGAAGTTGTAACTGATGAAGGAGGAGTACTGAGATTTGATGATACATTAAGACTAGTTGAAGCTGTACTTGATGGTCAGCTAGTAACTTTCATACATGGTGAATATGATGTGGCTGCACCTGCGGCCCAAGAGATAACTATACCAGGAATGCCAGGTGGAATGAATATGGGCTTCTAATAAATTTTATCCCGGTCGAGAGATCGGGATTTTTTAATTTTATAAATATGGAACAGAGAGAATATACAGTTAAAATGAGGGAATACGATATTGCTGATAATGGTTGTGTGGATGGTGAGATTATGGACTTTAAAGGGCGACTATGTCGTGTGATTGAAGTAGATGAGGATAGATTAGTGAGGGTTGAAATGGGTGATGGAATCGAAAGAAAAGTGGAACCTAGCCAACTTGAGAGGGTTATTGGATTTGTAAGTCCTTATTTTCAATAAAAAAGGGTTGCTTTTTTATGAGAGGTTTATAGAATGTGGAAGCTAAAAGAAAGCATAGTCGCGGGTATAGTATAGTGGCTATTATGTCGGCCTTCCAAGCCGAAGAGGCGGGTTCGATCCCCGCTACCCGCTCCAGAATTACTCTACTGATTGTGGAGTTTTTTTTGTTGTGGGTAATTAGTGTATAATCTGGTAAATAATAATTTTCATAATGAAAAATAAGATATTGGCATTAGTTCTTCTGGTTTTATCGGTTTTTATGATGAAGTTTAATTTTAACTATTTTGTATTTGATTACAGACCATTAGAAGGAGATACTTTTTGGGGATTTTTGGGTGAGGAAGTTTTTGATGGAAACTATAACAAAGCTTACTGGGCAATGCGGCATATGAAAGATACTTTTCCGGATAGCTTTGATCCAGACTATATCCAGGCTAACACCAATAAACGAAGTGAGGATGGGGACTTACTAAAGGTTAAGAATGGGATGGTATCTATTACTCAATCAAATTCTGAATATAGACTACCCCCTACTCAGATATTGAGTGATTATAGTTTATCGAAGTACAATGTTCACTTGGTTATTTATAACCTCTTTATTGCTCTGGTGGCTTTTAGTATTGGATTTGTTTATGTGAAAGCAGATTTAAAGAAGTTTTTGAAAACTTACTCAAGAATTTTGTTAAGATGCTTTATGGTAGCACTGTCATTTTTTGCTAGTACCCTTTTTGTTTTGGTTCTTGAAGAACTAGTATCTGCGCATATATGGGATAACAATTTATTTACAGGTGGTCTTTTGTTGGTGGCTTTAGTGTTGTTATTCTTTTTGATATGGAGGGTATACAAAAGCAAGGAAAAGCACGAATATATACTTACATTAGTTGTACCTGCTACTTTACCATTGTTTTTTCTGTCTACTTTACTGCTGGGATTTACAAGTGTTCTTCGACCTATATCTGATATGTTCATTCTTCCGATTGGGTATATAGGTTCTAAATCAGTTTTAAATATGTATGGAATTTTGTTTGTACCATTGATAATTATAGCTGCAGTTAGTTACTTTAGGGTTAGAGAAAAAACTGATAATAAAGTGGATCAAGAGCAATATTTGATCATGACTGTCTTGTATTTGGTTTACTTGTTGATTTTTTTGACTGGTTTGGTTTATTGATGAGAGAGAGCTTTTGATCTTTGGAGAGTTGCTTGATGGCGTATTCGCGCTTCATGGCTTGGGAGCGGGTTTGAAATTCTTCTACATGGACTATTTCAATGGGTAAGCGGGCTTTAGTGTACTTGGCTCCTTTTCCTTGATTGTGGGTGTCTTCCCTGCTCTGGATGTCGTTGGTGTAGCCGGTATAGAGAGTGTTGTCTGAGCAGAGGGCGATGTAGGTGTAATATGGCATGGAAGACTTTATTTTTGTGGTATATTGGTTTTAGTTTAACTTAAAATTATGAAGAAGTTTATTGTTGGTTTGGTTTCAGTAATGATGCTTGGAGGTTTGATGCCTATGGCGTCGGCTGGTGACTGTACGAAAAGGACTGATGTCGATTGGTATGCGACAATTAGTAGTGCGGTGAATGTAAGGGATAATTGTCCTTCTGGGGGTGTAGTTGGAACTGTTCGAGCTGGAGAGACTGTTAGGATTTTGGAGGTTGATAACTATGAAGAATTTTACTTAATTGAAACTTCGGTTGGGACTGGATTTGTTTATACTAGTTTTTTGAAAGATATAGTTAAGTCTCCCCTGCCTGGTTCTGAACCAGAGAGGTTTGAAGGAAGTATTTTTTGGGATCTGAATCCTGAGCATCGATACTATAGTGAGATTGCTGATGTGAAAGAGCGTGGGATTGTGGGAGGTAATCCTGATGGGAGTGTGGAGCCTGATACTCAAATTAATAGAGCTGCTTTGGCTAAAATCTTGGTGGAGGCTGTGAGTAGTGACATGGCAATTGCTCAAGCTAAACTTGGAACTGATGTATATAGTGATGTGGAATTTGGGGCTTGGTACTCGCCTTATTTGAAAATTGCTAGAGATAAAGGAATTGTAACTGGTGACTCTGGTAAAAATACTGTTAGACCAGCTGATGGAGCAAATGGTGCTGAGGTTGCTAAGATGATTGCAGTTGCATTTGATATGGATGTACGTGAGAAAGAAAGTTGGGAAGAATGGTATGCACCATACTTTGAGGCTGTTGGTTCTTTGGGAGCTTTACCTTATAACTCTGGATCACACAAAGTTACGAGAGCAGAGATGATGTACATGATTAGTGTAGTTTTAGAAGCTCAGGAGAATGAATAAACTTCAAACTAAAAGATATAATAAATTATTTGAGGAAGTGAAGGCTCTGTATATGGAGCCTTCTAATAAAGGTAAGTTGCTTTTTCATGGATGGCATCATGTGAAATTTGTGCATGATAAAGCGGTTTATTTTGCTGAAGAGATTGGAGCTGATATCGAGATTGTGGCGTCGGCAGGATTGGTGCATGACTTAAATTATGTTTTTAGTGAAAGTTTAGATCCGGAGGCTGTAGTGAATGAGACTCGAGACTTATTGGAAGAATGCGGCTATGATCCTTCAAGTGTAGAATTGATTTTGAAGGTTGTAGCAGAAGCTCATACTAGCACTCGCCTTGGAAAAGAATTGAGTCTTGAGGGAAAAGCTCTGTCGGATGGTGATACTTTGTTTAAGGCTTTGCCTATTACTCCTGTACTTTTTAGCTCGAAGTTTTTGAGTGAAACTGGTTATGACCTTGGAAAACTAGCTGGGAAAATTGTGGATGATCAAAAGCCACTCATGGAGTCTGGTAAGTATTTTTACACTGAAGTTGCCCGTCAGAAATATCTAAAGTGGGCTAGGGTTAACTTGGACTTATGGGAAAATATTCAAAGTGCTCTTGAAGATGAAGATGTGAAAGAGATGATGGAGTTAGCTTCGGAGATGGAGGTTTTATAGATTGATGATATCAATAGTCGGTGGAATTAAGAATCTCATTGGAAGGTCCACCTCCCCTAGCCCGGATGTTACGAACACTGGGCCTTTTGGGGTTTTGTGGAGATCACGGTCAAAGTCATACTTAGTCGGGATTACTTTCTTGTAAAGGTATGGGATGCGGATTTGCCCGCCATGGGTGTGGCCTGTGAGTGTGAGGTGTTTGGATGGTTTTGGATAGTCGTAGACTGTGTCGGGATTGTGTGTGAGGATGATAGAAGTTCCATTCTCTGGTAGGTTTTCTACAAGAGAAACATCATCTTCCTCACCCCAATGATCCCCTAGACCGAGGATGTTAAGTTCGTTGATCTGGATTTGTTGGTTGTTGATGATTTGGATGTTGTGGGACTTGAGGGCTGTGATAAGTTCGTTTCTAAGATTTGGACCTGGTCTTTCTATATCGTGATTTCCAACTACTGCAACAGTTGGGACATTAAGCTGGGAAAGAGGTTGAAATAGGTCTGTTAAGTTTTGGGATTTGGTTGGGTAGAAAGTGAAATCTCCGGCTATGAGTATGGCGTCTAGATCTTCCTGTTGGTTGAGTTTGTTGACTACTCTTTGGAGGAAGTTTTGGTTTTTGTATACTCCTAAATGTAGATCAGCGATTAAGGCTATTTTCTTTTGATGGATTGAGGATACTTGGTGTTGTCGGACTAGGATAATTTGTGGCTCTATGAAAGTTGACCAAAGAAAGACTAGGAAAACTGTGGATAATAGGATTTTAAAGGACCAATGGAGCTTGTGCTTGAATAAGTAATAGACTGCCAAAATACCTATTGGAACAAGGGCGTATGTGGCGTACTGGATGAAGAGGAATTTTTGCATTTTTGGATTTAGATGTGGGTATTATAGTCTTTTTTGTGTTAATTAAGAATCGTTATTTTGCTTTGGGTGGAATTGGTTTTTGTTGATTTAGACTTACTATTTTCATATGGTAGAGATAGTAAATAAGTTTCTAAATGGGAAGAAGAAGAAAAGTGAATAAATATGCTGATATGAATGCACCTGAAGCTGAGCTAGATTTTCATGGAAGAGGTGTTTTGTATCCCGAGGATATTGAAAGAATTTGTTCTGAGTTTTTGGATAAGTGTATTAAGAAAAAGATGAAGAGAGTTTTGGTGATAACTGGAAAAGGTCTGCATTCATCTGAAGGAGGACCTGTCGTAAAGCCTGTTATAGTTAAGTTTTTGAATAGAGATGGGAGGGTTTTTAGGTTTACAGAAGCAAGGAGAGATAGAGGTGGAAGTGGGGCTTTTGAGGTTGAGCTTAATAATTGATTTTTATATATTAATTTAAATCGGCTTGGTTGACATAATTGGATTTACACATATAATACGCTAAATGTGTAGTCTATTATATATGAGAAAATATAAAGAACATGTAGAAGATAATAAAGATAAGTTTAGCTCTAACTTTTCTGAACTTAGATCACTTGTTAATAATAAGACATCAATGACACGATTAGATTACCCTATACTAATAGGTGTAATTTTTGCTTGCTACGAAAGTGATTTAAAAAGTTTTAGAGACCTCGTAATACCTTATTTATTTAATAGAAAAAACTTTGAATCCTTCCTTGGGAGTGAAATATTAGATGTGCAAAGTTATGATTCCGAAACGATAGTTAGAATGACTACCTTACTCAATAAACTAAAAGGCGATATTGACTTTAGTTGTTTATTTTTTGACTTTCAGTTAAAAATTGACATGTTGAACGATACAACAATCAATCTAATTAAAACTATTGGTGAAAAACATATAAATTTAATAATTAAGGATTTCACAGAGGATAAGATTAGAGATCTAATTGGAAAAATAAATTTGGATGAACTTAGGGGTTTATACATAGAATCAGGGTTTAATCTCGATTATGGTATTGTAAGCAAATATGTCACTGGATTTCATTTAACAGGTGAATATAAAATTTCATGGATTAATAGTTTAAATGCCCATGATTACCCTAAGTTAAAGTTTCTAAAGATTGATTCAGTCAATGGTAGTGTAGATATAGAAGATATATTTAGTTTGAATGGATGTAAGCTTGAAGTAATTGATTTTAGTGAAGAGACTGAAGTTAATAATTACGTTAGATATAAAGGATCCCTAGGAGGTAATATTGGTAAAACAGTAAGAATTAGTGATATTAATCAATTAAATAAATTTAAAGAATTGAGAGTTTTAGTATGTGATTTTATTTCTAATAAACCTTTATATTTAGGTGATTTACATTTAAAAGATTTAGAAGTCATGGTAATAGGTTGCAACATGGAAGGCTTTGAACAATTTCAAGATGAGTACAAAGATAAGTTGAAAGCTTTAATTTGCTTAAAAGAATTTAGTGATGGTTATGAAATTGATGATAAAAAGATTGTCCAAATTGTCAGAAAATTTTGTAGATTAGATAGTTTGATGATTTGTGGAGGATATGTAAGTGAAGAGGGATTACAAGCTGCTATTGAGATTGCAGACTTAATACTTTTTGATATCACTGATAGTGAAATAGAAGATATATCAGATGAAACCCTACAAATAATATCAAGAGCTAGAGTTGAATGGTTAACTTTGCACGGAAACTTTATACCTCAAGAAAGAGTAAATAAGCTAGATTCAAAAGTATTTGGTAAATGCCATATTGTTGTAAATTACCAAAATAATTAATCTTTCTTTTAGAACTTTCTAGAGCCATGTTTGTGGAGAACTTGATATTTGAGGATGGCATTTTCGGTAGACTTTTTTCTTTTGTAGAGGGCATCTTTCATGATTTTGGTTTGAGCTTTGAAATCTACTATTGGTTTAGGATAATCGCTGTTTAAAAGAGGAATTGTCTCTACGGATAGTATCTCAGCTGGAGACTTACCTTGGAGTTCAGGGACCCATTTTTTGATAAATATGCATCTTGGATCCTGATCGATGGCTTGTTTGTATGGGTTGTAGACTCGAATAGTGTTGATACCGACTACTCCGGCTTGCATTTGAAGTTGAGAGATATGGATACCTGGTTCGTAGTCTGTGAAGAGTTGAGCTAGTGGGTACATGATGTACCTCCAATCGAGGTGGAGAGCATGACATGCATAAGAAGTTACCATTGAGCGCATCCGGAAATTTATAAACCCTGTGTGTCGTAAGCATCGCATAGAAGCATCGACTAGAGGAACTCCAGTTTGACCCTTTAGCCAAGCTTGGAGATTTTCTGGTTTATTGGTGTAAGGTAAATCTTCAAACAATGGGTTTAGGGCGTAGAATTCCATTTGGGGTTCCATTTCGAGTCTTTGGATGAAATGATCATGCCAGTGAAGCCTGGATTTGAAGGCTTGAAGGCCTTTTTTTTGCCAAGGGTCTTTGGTGGTTTTTCGCTTTTGTTCGGTTTGCTGGTAGATGTATCTCATGGACATAGTTCCGTAGGCTAGCTGAGTGGAGAGTCTAGACCCGTATTTGAGAGCGGTGTTTGGTGAGCTGATCGAGCCACGATATCTTTTGGAGCGGTCTTTAAGGAATGAGTTTAAGATATTGTGAGCGGAGGTTTCTGAGGTGGATTGGATGATGGTCTGGCTTGGATCTTCGAAGGTTGGTTTTGTGGTTTTGAAAGAGTTGTCGAAGATAGGTTTGAAATTTTTTGGGAGTGGAACTGAGTTTGGAGACTGGATGACTTGTGAGTTTTGGATGCGTTTTTTCCATGACTGATCAAGCTTATCTCTATCTTTAAGACCTCTGATGACTGAAAGCTGTGGGAATTCTTTGTATTTGATTTGGTTTTGTTGGCACCATTTTTGGACTTGGATGTCTCTTTGGTAAGTTATGTCCGACCCAATTTCTTCATGGGAATAGATAGCCTGGAAGTTGTATTGGGATTTTAGTTGATTGAAGACTTGGAGTGTCTCCCCTCTCAGTATAAGGAGATTTGAGTTTAGGGTTTTTAGATTTTTTTGGAGGTCTTTTAATGCAGTATTTATGGCTTCAAAATGGAATCTTGAGTATTGCTGGTGAGAGAAAATGTTTTCTTCCCATATGAAAACTGGCAAGACGTATTTGGAGTCTTGGAGTGCTTTATGGAGACACAAGTTGTCGAGTAAACGGATGTCTCTTTTGATCCACCAGATTGTTAAGGTGTTTTTCGGGGACATGTTTTGGGCTTTTTTGTTTGGTTACATTAGATTAACATGTTGATAGTAAAATGTCTTGTTTGAATGTAATCCTACACCACTATGTTTTTGAAAGAGAAAAGTAGCCATATACATCTGTATATAACTTTGCCGTTGATTGTGACTACGCTGATTTGGATGTGGTCTAAGGTTGAGATTGTGGATACTTTGACTTGGGTTGAGACTCCTAGGTACTTGAGTCAGATTCTATCTTTATTTGGGGTGGTGCTTTTGGCGGTTAGTTATTTGATGGTGTCGAGGGTTAGATTTATGGAGAAGGTTTTTGGTGGATTGGATAAAGTTTATAAGAATCATTCCTTGATCAGTAAGGTTGCTTTTGTTTTTATACTTGCACACCCCCTGCTTTTGATTCCGCAATTTTTAATGACTGGAGAAAATGTTTGGTCTTTGTTTGTGCCAGGGATTGATACTTGGGCTAAGACAGCTGGAATTACAGCTTTGTATGGGTATATTATTTTAATCGCTTTGGCGATGAGTAAGAAGATTCCTTATCACATCTGGAAAAACATCCATAGCTTAATGGGAGTCCCTTTTATCATTGCGGCTTATCACGTTTTTAATGCTTCGAGTGATGTGGCTCGGTTTGTGCCTTTGCAGTTTTGGATGGGACTTTGCTTTGTGGTCGGGGTTAGTTCGTATGTGTATAAAACTCTTTTGTATGAATACATTGGTCCTAAGTTTGAGTATGAAGTTATCAGGAATAAACTAGTGATGGATGGAGTTTATGAGTTGGTTTTGAGGCCTGTAAAAACTAAGATTAATTTTGAGCCTGGAGAATTTGCCTTTATATCTGTGCCGGGACACACGGAGATTCCGAAAGAGCATCATCCATTTAGCATTTCATCTTCGCCTGGGAGTAATGAGTTGAGATTTATTTACAAGGTTTTTGGGGATTATACTGAGAAGCTAACTCGACTTGAAGAAGGTAAAGTCATCAATATATTTGGACCTTATGGAGAATTTACATCTCATATGTATGACTTCCACAAGAAACAGATTTGGATTGGTGCTGGGGTTGGTGTGACTCCTTTTCTGAGTATGCTTCATCATGAGTCACAAAATGATGACCGTAAAAATATAAAATTTTATCATTGTGTGAAGTCTGAGGATGAGTTGATCTACGATGGAGAGATCAATGAATTGGCTCAGAATGCTGATGATAATTTCACCTATCGCAAACACTTCTCTGTGAATGAAGGTTATCTAACTGGAGATCTACTTGAGAAGGAAGTTGGAAAAGATTTGAGTGAATATGCTGTGATGATGTGTGGGCCAAATAAGATGATGGTTTCTCTTAAAGCTGATCTTATGAAAAGAGGTGTGCCGGAAGATCAGATATATTATGAGGAGTTTGGTTTTTCATAGGCTTTTAGGGTTTTGTGGCTATCCTATGATTTTGGCTTCTTTGAGATCGTAGGTATAGAGAATGTCTTTTGGGTCATTGAGAGATTTAGACTTGATGACTTCCATTACCCAAATATCATGGTCGCCCACTTTGAAGATATCGGTTGTTTTAAGGTACATGAAAGCTGTGCAATCTTTGAGGTATGTGAGGTTTTGGTGAGTGGATATGCGATCTTTTAGGTTTTTGAGTTTATCAGAATCCTTACCAGAGGTTTTTCCGAATTTTCTAACTAAGTTGATATTGTCTTTTGATAAGATCTGAAGGATGGCTTGATCTGTTTTCTGGAGGTTTTCGTAGGTTTTGGTGCCTTTATAAACTCCAATCATAAACCTTTTAGTATCCATAGTGATGGCTGAAACATAGGTGCAGATGTTCATATTGGGTGTGCCTGTATCTGGATCTAAAGTAGATAGGCTATAAACTGGGAGATTTGGTTGGTTCCAGGGGCGAGTTTTTTTGGAGACTGGGACTTTGGTCATGAAGTTTTGGGTTTAGGTTTTCTTGAGGCTTTATTCCAGAACTTAAAGAAACTTGAAAAGTAGCCTTCAATATGTGGGAAGATTCTTGGGGGTTTAAGTGTAGTAGAATCAGGATGGTGCCAGTGCTGGAGGCTAGGATGATCTATGAAAGTTATATTTTCAGGGGATATTTTTAAGTCTGACTTTTCCTCCACTACAACTTTCAGTCCTGAAATATTGTCGGCTATTCCTAAGATAAAGGCGAGCCTTTGTGGTGATACTGGAAATCTATCAAAGTAACTTTGCTCGAGTAGTAGAACTTTTTGATAATCTTTTGGGTTTACGTTTTGAGTGGTTTGATTGCCGAATTCTGGGTCGAGGTTCCAGATGCTATAAATAAGAGTTGGTTTATCTTCGTATTTTTCAGAATTGATTGGGCTGAGGTCGGTTGTTAGTTCTGGCTTCGATCGTTCTTGGAACTCTTCGGGGATTTCTAACTTAGAAACTTCTTGGTAGGATTTGTCGATGATGGTGCCTGATTGTTTAAGATCTTCGGGGCTGTACTTGTTGAGGTTGGATTGGGTTAGCCAGTAGAGTTTGCTGCTGAAGGCTCCGGAAACCCATTGCCAGCTGAGATAATTTGAAGCTAGGTCACCATCTAAAAGATGATAGTAGAGCCAGTCAGCTGATGGTTTCCAGTGGGTTCTGGAAAGGTTGCAAGTCAATGAAGCAAGCCACATACGAGCGTGATTGTGCATGTAACCTGTGCGGTAAAGCTCTCGGATGGTGCGATCTATAGTTTTGATACCTGTTCTGGCTTTGAGGATGAGGGTTGGAATCTCTTGATGGTCGCCTCTTGGTTGTGTGTTTTTGATTCCTTTTTGGAAGATTTCTTCTCCGTACTCTTGGTAGACGTTTTGGAAATATTCGCGCCAGGCTAACTCTTGGAAGATTTTGTCGTCTTTTTTGAGATGGGTGAATTTTTCTTGGATGAACTGGTATACATATGGAAGTGGCAGAATTCCAGTAGTTATGTATGGAGAAAGTTTAGAGACATTTCCTTCGAGGTGGTTGCGAGTTTTGGCGTAGTTTTTTGGATCGTAATTTTGTAGTTTTTCTTGGATAGCGGAAAGTTGAACTGGGAATTCTTCAGATTCTCGGTAGATGAAGGCTGGTTGGTCTAATTGTTCGTTATATAGATAAAAAAGGTTTTCGAGGTTAGGACGATCGTCTTTTTTGAGGATCATGTATCCCCTTTCGATAGCTTTTTCGAGGATTGGTTTTTCGTGGGGTCTGAGATGATGCGGTACTGCTCTTGAACCAATGTTGAGGCCTGACTTTTGGCCATCGGCTAACTGCCAGATGGCTTGGAGGATTTCATTTTTTTTGTTTTTAGGCATTTGTTTGGGTTGCTTTAGATTACTTTATCTTAGCGAAGAGTGTTGTAAGATGTAAATGTTAATTCGTTTTATGGATAATCGTAAAAGATGTTTTGGGAAGGATGAGCTTTACGCTCGTTATCATGATGAAGAATGGGGTGTGCCTGTGCATGATGATAAGAAGCTTTTTGAGATGCTGATACTTGAAGGGGCGCAGGCTGGGTTAAGCTGGGAAACAGTTCTGAAGAAACGAGAAGGATATAGAGAAGCTTTTAAGGATTGGGATATTGGTGCTATAGTAGAAATGAGTGATGAGGAACTGGAGAGTCTTAGGGAGTTTGAAGGTATAATTCGGAATAAACTGAAGATTTATTCAGTGAGGAAAAATGCTCTAGTATTTTTGGATATTGTGGATGAATTTGGGAGTTTCGATGAGTATTTGTGGAGATTTGTAGATGAAGAGCAGATAGTGAATACTTGGGGGAAGTTTAAGGATGTGCCGGTTGAGACTGAAATTAGTCGTGCATTATCGAAAGATCTAAAAAAGCGTGGGATGAGTTTTGTGGGACCGACAATAATGTATGCCTATATGCAAGCGGTTGGGATGGTAGATGACCACCTTGAAAGTTGTTGGAAGAGATCTAAAGAATAGTGACTTTATTACCTGTGTTGGATAGAAAATTTTGGAAGTCTTGTGTTGTAAGCTCTATGGAATATTTGTTGTTGCCTGGGTGAAAAGCTTGAAGGTCAAATTTGAGTGTTTCTTTGTGGATGTAGACATGGATCATATTTTCTTGATCGTGAATGAGGCTAAATGGGTTTACGCAACCTGGGTAAACTTGAAGGAGAGATTCTAAATCGGATTCAGAAGCGAAGCTTAGTCGTTTGGAGTCTATGTCGTTTTGGAACTGACTAAGGTCTACTTTTTGATCGCAGAAAGTGATGTACATGTAGTAGTTTTTCTTTTTCTTATCTCTAAGCATGAGAGTTTTGCAGTTGGCGATGGTTTGACTAGAGCTTTGGATGCGGTTAGACCAGAAGCTTTCTGAGTCTTGGCAGCTGAAGAATGGAGAGTGCTCCAGCAAAGTGTAGCTTATGGATTGGTCTTTTAGAGATTGGATGATTTTTGGGTCTGGGTTTTGGTGGTGAATGGTCATTGTTTTATGTTATTTGGAAAGAGTATATAATGCTTTTGATTTAATTTTTATAGTTTTGAGTATTTTTAATAAAATTATTAGTGGTGAATTGCCTTCATATAAAGTCTATGAGTCTGATGATGTATTGGCTTTTTTGGATATAAGTCCTGTTTGTAAAGGGCATACTTTGGTTATTCCCAAGAATGAGGTTGAGAATATTTTTGAACTTGAGAGTTCTGAGTATGAAAGCTTGATGAAAGGAATACATGAGACGGCTGTGATCTTGAAAGAAAAGCTTGGTGCAGATGGGATAAACATCTTTAGTTCTTCTGGAGAGGCTGCTGGGCAGACTGTGATGCACTTACACTTCCATCTTTTGCCAAGGTTTGAGGGTGATGGACTGAAAACAAACATCCATGATAATCCTGTATTAGATCAGGACTTAGAAGAACTTTGGAAAGAAATATCTAGCTAAAGATCTATTTGACATAACTTCATAAAAATACTACTATTTCATCTAAATTTTAAGGGGTAATAGTTATGTCAATTGTTGTAGATGCTTTGAAAAATGTTGTGAGAACTTTTTTGAGTCTTTTGGTAGTTGGTGTAATTATTTATGGAGGGATATACCTTATCAACGAAAGCAGAAAGGAAGAGGTTGTAATCGTTGATAATGATCCAATTGAGAATGAAGATTCTGAAGAACCAAATGAGAATGAACCTCCTTTAGAATATGAGACAATTACCTATAAAGATCCGGTAAGGTCTGACTTGAGAGATAATAGCTTTAGTAGAACTGGGATTGTCACTTTGAGTGATCAGGTAGAAGTAGGAAGTGATTTGAGTTCGACTGTAGAAGAGATCTTAGTAGAGGCAGGAAGTGAAGTTAAGAAAGGTGATGTACTTTTCAAATTAGCTGAAAATACTGCAACTAAACAGTTAGCCATAAACTTAGATAGTGCTGAAAAACAATTGGCAAATGCATACAGATCTTTAGATCTGACTAGACAGAATGCTGGAATTTCTGAAAATAGTTATAGAATCCAACTTGCAACTGCTGACATAGCTTTGGAGCAAGCAGTTTTGAGCTTGAATTCTTCTAGAGATTTGGCTGCGAGACAGTTGGGTGTGGAAGATATGGGTAAAGAAGTTGAAGAGATAGGTAACGAGATTTCAGCGAATACTCCATCGCTAGAGAAAACTATAGGAAATATTGTAAACGAAAACCTAGGTGAGTTTTTGGGTGGTGACCTTGAGAATCAATATGACTTTGAAAGTGCACAAGAAGATTTAGAGGAAGCACAAGGCAACCTTGAATATGGTCAAAGACAGCTACAAGCTGCTCAGAATTATTATACTGATGTAAGAAATATTCAGCAGATTGAAAACGCACGATTGCAAATAGAATCTTTAAGAAATCAGATTGCCTCTCAAAGAGTTGCAACGGATTTAAATATTAATCAGCTTATGAGTCAGATTAATCAAGCAGAGGCTCAAGTTGCTTTAGCTAAAGTTCAACTTGATCAGACAGTGGTTACTGCACCTGTAGATGGGACTGTACTTGATATTGATTTAAATGTTGGACAAAAGACTACCCCTGGGATGAATTATATTTTGATAAGCTCTGAAATGAATAAGCAAATTGAGGTTTTTGTTTCACTTGAGCAGGCTTCCTTACTTCAGAAAGGTGATGAGATTGAGGTTGTATACGCCGGAGAAAAATATGATGGAGAGGTAAAGAATGTTGCTTTGATTGCAGATGAAAGAAGCAGATTGATTAAAGTTAAAATTGGAAATTTGAGTGATAATGGAAACTTGATCGCAAATGCTTTTGCAAAAGTTAATTTTAAAATTGAGAAAGGTGGTTCGGATATTATTGCTGCAACGGTTGTTCCATTTAGATCTTTGAAAATTGATAATAATGAATACTTTGCTGCAGTTAAATCTGGAAATGAGATTCTATATAAACAAGTGGATGTAAAAGGTCCGATACAAGCTGGGAAGATACAGGTTGTGGGAGGTCTTCAAGAAGGTGATGAGATAGTTTTGGAAGAGGCTTCAAAATTGATTAGCTTTAAATAATGAAAAGAAGTATTTGGTTTAACTTTATAGAAAAATCGAGGGTTACTTTTTTGCTGGTAATGGCCATCTTGTTGGTTGGTGTTTTTGGAGTCCTGAATGTCGATATCGAGTCTAACCCTGAGATAAATCAGCCGATTGGGATAGTTCAAACAGTTTACCCAAACGCGTCCGCTCTAGATGTGGAGCAAAATGTTACTGTTGAGTTAGAGAAAGAGTTTCAAAGCTTAGATGATGTGGATAGTATTACTTCTACTTCAAGAAGTAATATTTCTATTATTACAGTTCAGTTTGATACTTCTGCTGATACGTCTGAGGTGATTTCAGACCTGACAGAAGCTGCTAATCAAGTTGCTGGAAGACTACCTGAGTTAGCTGAAGATCCTGAAGTGATGGAGCTAGACTTTAATAGTATGTCGATTGTTTCTTTAAGTGTAGTTGGGGATAAAGAGTTTAAAGAGTTGTCAGAGGTAGCGGATGAAGTTGCTACTGAGATAGAAAGTATAAGTGGTGTTTCAAATGTTGAAATTATTGGTGACTATGAAGAAGAAATAACTATTATATTGGATAGCTTGGTGGCAGAGTTCTACGGCGTTACTCCTGGTCAAATCATACAAGCTATTCAGGTTGGGAACCTTAATTTACCGATTGGTGAAGTTGAAAGGGATTTATCTAAAATTAACGTAAGAATAAGAGGTGAGAAAAATTCGGTAGAGATGATAAGAAATTTACCTTTGAGTAACGTTTCTCAGGATGGTGGACTTGAACTTCTAACGATTGGGGATGTTGCGTATGTGAATATTGAACCTGTAGAACAAAGTACTCTTTCTTATGTTTATGAAGGTGAAGGAAGTGCTGAAAGAGCCATAACTCTAAATGTCTTTAAGTCTTCAGGAGGAAATATCGTAGATATTGTAAACCAAGTAGATGAGAAGGCTGCAGAGATTTCTGAGAGTTTAGAGGAAGGAGTACGAATTGTGAAAACCAATGATAATGCGTATTTCATTAAAAATGATTTAAGTACTCTCTCTTCATCTGGGGTTCAGACTATTTTGGTTATATTTGTAGCTATATTGCTGGTTCTTTCTGTAAAGGAAGCTTTAGTTGCATCTATTGCTATACCAATGATTTTCTTGATTACTTTTGGAGTGTTGTACTGGGCTGATGAGACTTTGAATGGTTTAACTATCTTTTCACTTATTTTATCTTTGGGTCTAATAGTAGATACTTCGGTGGTAATTGTAGAAGGTATTTATGAGTTTAAAAAAGAAGGAAGAAATACAATAGATGCTGCAAAAGAAACTTTAGATCAATATAAATGGCCTTTGGTTGCTGGAACTTTAACGACACTCTCTGCTTTTGCTCCTATGCTTTTGGTATCTGGAATCGTGGGTGAATACATACGAACAATACCAATTGTTTTGTCGATAACGCTTGGGGCTTCACTACTGGTGAGTTTTGCTGTGACTCCCCTTTTGTCTGTGAAACTGATTGATGTATTTGAAAGATTTTCTCGTGATAAGGAAAGAAAACTATCTTTGAAAGAAAAATTTATTGAAGGAATAAAAGACAGATATGCATCTATTTTAGAAAATATTTTGAATAACCGAATTGCAAGAGGTTTGATTTTGTTTGTGACGTTGGTTTGCTTTGTTGGGAGTATGGCTTTGCCTGTAACCGGAATACTGAAGGCTCAACTTTTCCCTGAAGCAGATACTCCATTTGTATATATAAACTTTGAAGCACCTATTGGAACCCGCCTTGAAGAAACGCAGGAGTTATCAGGAATTGTGGAAGATATTTTGAGAGATAAAGAATACATTAAAAACTATACGATCAACTACGGGAGCTCGATTAGTACTGATCCTTCTGGGAATGGTGGCGAAACTGGTGACTATCTAGGATATGTTGTAGTGAATCTTACAGATGAAGATACTGATAGGAAGAAATCATATGTAATCTCGGAAGAGCTTAGAGCTGAATATGAAGAGGTTGAATCAGCGCTAGACATAAGTGTTGAATCAATTAGTGCTGGGCCTCCGGCTGCTGCACCGATTGAGATTAGATTGAGTGGACCTGGATTGGAGTCACTGCAAGAGATAACTGAAACTATTAAGGCTGATCTTTCTGGAGTGGAAGAGCTGGTGAATATACGCTCTGACTTTGATAATAATAAAAATGAGTTAGAGATTGAGTTAGATGAAGAAAGACTTTCTTATTATGGGCTGAATAAACAAAGTGTGGCTCAAACTCTACAAAGCCTTGTGAATGGTTCTGAGGCTGGAGAGATTCAGATTGATGGTGAAGCGACTGAAATACGGGTATGGTTGGATAATAATGAAACTAAAACCTACAGTGAACTGTACAATACGTTAGTGCCTACTCAAGCTGGATTTATACCTTTTAGCTCACTTGCTAGAATTAGTGAAAGTGATGCTTTACAGTCGATTCCTAGAATTGATCAGGAAAGAACTGTAAGAATTAGATCTGATATAAGAGAAGATGTTGTTTTAGCTGAGATTTTGCCAGAAGTTGAGACTGTATTAGAAAATCTTGAGCTGCCATCTGGTTATTTTGTAGAGATTGGTGGTGAAGATGAAGATGTGCAAGAGTCATTTACTGAGTTGTTTAGCTCGATGATTGTTGCAGTTATTTTGATATTGATAATTCTGGTTACTCAGTTTAATTCGTTTAGGCAAACATTTATTATTCTCTGTACTTTACCTTTGGCTATAATTGGTATTTTTCCTGGTTTGTCTTTGCTTGGTTTACCATTGAGCTTCCCTGCTTTCCTTGGGGTAGTAATGTTGACTGGAATTGTTGTGAATGATGCAATTGTGATGGTTGACCAAATCAATCGAAATAGATATGAGTCAAATATGAAACTTAAAGAAGCAATTATTGCAGCTTGTAAACTAAGGTTTGTGCCAATCATGCTGACGACTATTACTACTGTATTTGGTCTGTTGCCAATTACTATATCTGATGAGTTTTGGAGAGGGCTAGGATTTAGTGTGATCTTTGGTTTGACCACTGCTACTTTTTTGACTTTGATGATTATTCCTATTTTGTTTACAATTTTCCTACGTGATAAATCTGAACAGGTTGAGGAAGTTGAAAAAGATAATTTAGTTAAAGATGTTGAAGTCAGTCCAAGACATATTGCTTAAGAAAGCATCTAATTACCTCGGTGATATACAAGGTAAAAAGATCGCTGTGCTTGTATCTGGTGGAGTTGATAGCTCTGTAGCTTTAGCCTTGCTTAAGCACTTTGGAGCTGATGTGAAAGCATACTATCTAAAGATCTGGCTTGAAGATGAAGTGAGATTTTTGGGTGGTGATTGTCCTTGGGAAGATGATATGAAATTTGTGGAAGGTGTTTGTGACGACATAGGGTGCGAGTTTGAGATCGTGCCTTTGCAAAAGGAATACTTTGATAAAGTTGTGTCTTATACTATCAATGAGGTAAAGAGAGGTAGAACTCCTAATCCGGATGTTATGTGTAACTCTAGGATTAAGTTTGGGGCTTTTGTAGACTATATGGAGGATAAAGAATATGACTTAATAGCTTCGGGGCACTATGCTTGGAAAAGTGATAAGGGGCAAGAAATGAAGTTAGCTCCGGATAATATAAAGGATCAAACCTACTTTTTGAGTTATCTTAAAGATGAGCAGATTGAGAATCTGATTTTTCCGATTGGTTGTTTTGAAAAAAATGAAGTTAGAGAACTAGCTGAAAGCTTTGATCTGATCAATAAAAACAGAAAAGATAGCCAAGGTATTTGCTTTTTGGGTAAATTGAAATTTAGAGATTTCATTGAGCATTACCTAGGAGTTAAGAAAGGTAAAATTGTGGACTTTGATACAGGAGAAGAGATTGGAGAGCACGATGGATTTTACTTTTATACAAGAGGACAAAGGAAAGGCATTGGCTTGGGTGGTGGGCCTTGGTATGTGGTAAAAAAAGATGTAGAAAAGAATATTGTTTTTGTGTCACGTGAGTATTTTGAAGATGATAAAGTTAGAAACACATTGGTAGTTGATGAATTTAATTGGCTAACCAAGGAGCCAAGTCTGGATGAATTGAAGGAATGTACAGTTAAACTTAGACATGGTGAAAAAAGATATGGGCTTGAAAGTGTAGAGAGGGTTGCAAATGGTTTAAAGCTACAGATTGATGAAGATGATCAAGGAATTGCATCTGGGCAGTTTGTGGTTTTTTATAAAGATGATTTGTGTCTTGGAGCTGGAGTTATCCAATAAAGTATTGGATCCATCAAACTTTGTTTTCGTAAATAGATGTATTTTTTTTATGATGTTATAATTTTAATAGTGATTATTAAAAAATATTATGAAAAAAGATAATGATATAGTTTTTACTGTTGCAGCCGTGTTGGTTGGATTGATGGCACTGGGGACCTCTTTTGGAGCTGGTTACTTTGTTGGTCAATCAAATCTTCCTGATGTTGAGGTGCCTTTATCAAATGGGCAGGTTACTGAGATTCAGATTGATGATGAGGACCCAGTACTTGGAGATGAAGATGCACCGGTTACAATTGTAGAGTTTTCTGACTATGAGTGTCCTTACTGTGCAAGGCACTACAGTCAGTCTTATGACAATATTAAAAACGAATATGTTGATCAAGGTTTAGTAAAAGTAGTATTCAAAGACTTACCTCTTGAAGCTATTCATCCAAATGCTGTTGGTGCTGCTGTGATAGCTGAATGTGCTTACGATCAAGGTGGAGATGAAGCCTACTTTGAAGTTCACAACAGAATCTTTGACAATATGGTGGCTAAAACTGGACCTTTGAGTAAAACGAATATATTTGATTGGATAGCTGATGTTGAAAGCTTGGATATGGAAGAACTTAGAAGCTGTTCGGATAACAATGATACAATTGCTAGAGTTGAGAAAGATTTGATGCAGGCTACTGAACTTGGAATCAACGGAACTCCTGCTATTTTTGTGAATGGAGTATTTTTCAATGGAGCGTATCCATACTCAGAAATTAAAGCTGCTATAGATGCTGAATTGGCTAAGTAATAAAGAATACAGACTGGGTCTTGCTTTTGTTAGCTTGGTGATCTTCAATATCACAGTTTTGATACTTTGGAGAACACCGGCTAGCACTGGTAACTCTTGTGTAGTTGGTTATAACTTAAGCATGGGAAATGTCTTCTTTGCTTTAGTTATAAGTCTGCTTTTGGCTATTAATGTGATTGGGGTTTACGAGATATTTAAAAATGAGAAAATCCAGAATGATGTGAGCTTAACCAGTCTTGGTGGAGTAGGATTCTTGATGTGGATTTTATCAACGGTTTGTTTTGCTTGCTACTTACCTATCGTGTCTATTCTTGGGTTTAACTTTACTTTGAACTTCCTGAATGTTTTTGCTGGTTGGGCTCAGTTTTTAGGTATTGCTTTGGCTCTTGTGGGTGTACTTCTTGTGGATAGGCAGATAAGATATGGTTGTTGGAATGGAAAATGTAAAATTTAATAAATAAATATGTTTGGTTTAGCTTTGGTGTATATGCTGGTTACACTTCTTGTATCAGCTTTGTTTACAGTATCGATTTGGGCTTTGTACTCTGAGTGTAAAAGAAAGGATAAAAAGACTATTCTTTTGGTAACAACTGGTGTGCTACTTGCAGTTTGGATAGCTATGATGGCTTTACCCGGAATGGTTGTTAAACATAAAATGAAAGGAATGATGGGAGGAGATTATACATATATGAATATGGGGGTTGATGACTATGATTTTATAGATTCTTCAGACGTGAACTCGGATGTAGTTGAGTCAGTAGAATTATTGGCTGAGTAATATGAATATAGATAGAAGAGTCATACCGATTATACTGCTTACTTTTGTGAATTCGATGAACTTGTCGATTCTAACTCCGACTCTTCCTTATGTTGTTGAACAACTTGGGCAGAATGAGCTTGTGTTTGGAGCATTGCTTACGGCTTACAGTCTGTTTCAGTTTATTGGGGCTCCTTTTCTGGGGGCTCTTAGTGATAAGTTTGGAAGGAGGCCGATTCTTTTGATTACTCAAGGTGGAACGCTATTGAGCTGGATACTTTTTGCGGTTTCATTCTATTTCTTTAGAGAATTTGCTCATATTCCTCTTTTGACAGTTTGGGTTTTAGGAATTGCTAGGGTGATTGATGGTTTAACTGGAGGTAACTCGTCAGTGGGAGCTGCGTATGTGGCTGATGTAACAACTCAAGAAGATAAACTTAAAAACTTTGGATTACTGGAAGTTGCGATGGGAGTTGGTTTGTTTTTTGGGCTAGCTATTGGTAGTTTTTCTGGAAGTGAGGACTATAGTTACTTGCCTACTGCTTTGATTGCGGTAGCAATTGCTTTTGTAACTTGGATACTCATGTTCTGGCACCTTGAGGAATCATTACCGGAGGAATCTAGGACTAAGAAAATTGGGAATTTTTGGAATGAGATTAACGCTTTGAAAAAACTTAGAAAGTACAAGAAAGATAGGTTTGTATATGAAATGTTTTGGAATAGAGCTATGATTTCTTTCTCTATGTCATTTTTTATATCAATTATCATTTTGCATTTGATTCAATTGTTTGGGTTTTCGAAAGTGGAAATTGGTTACATACTACTAGCTGTTGGGATGGTTATGATCTTAAACCAAACTGTTCTATTGAAACTATTTGTAGATAAGTTTGGGAATTTTTGGACTGTTGTTTACGCCCAAGTGTTGATTGGGTTGGGCCTAATAGGTATGGCTTTTAGTCCAACGGTTGTGTGGTATTTCATTGCTTATTTCTTTGCCAATCTAGGTTTCTCGTTGAGTCTTCCAACAACGAAAACTATGATTTCTAATAATGTAGAAGATGATGAACAAGGAGAGGCTCTGGGAGTAGATATATCAGTATATGCTTTAGCTACTGCTTTCACTCCGATGATTGCAACGACGATTTATTTCTTCTGTAAGGAGTTCTTTGGAAATGCTAGCTATACATTTGGGTTTTTGGGTTTGATTCCTTTGATTGGGTTTGTGTTCTTATTGAGATTGTCGAAGAGGTATACTGCTGAAGAATTAAAAGTAAAAAGCGTTTAACTATTTTTTATGTTTAGATTGGAATTTGATAATTATGAATACTCTGGAGAAGGTATTTCTGAAAGTATTGCAGGATTGTTAGAAAAAGATTTGGGTTTTTATGATTTGGTAATGAGGGAAGATGAACACATTGAGATAAAGAATTTTGCTAGTGAGGTTTCTGGAGAATACGATAGAGTTGTGGTTCTAGGAATTGGCGGTTCTGCTCTAGGTATCAAGACTATACGAGATACGATTTTGCCTAAAAAAGATAGAGATGATTTAAGGATTATTGATAATGTTGATCCGGATTTTGTTTATGAAAACACTTATGATTTAGACCTTGAAAGGACATTATTTGTGGTGATAACTAAATCAGGCGGAACCTCTGAAACTATGAGCTTGTTTATGAATATGAAAGCTAAAGTTGAGAGAGCTGGACTTGAATACAAAGATAAATTTGTATTTGTTACTGATCCTGAAAATGGATTGCTGCGTAAAATTGCAGATAGAGATGATGTGAAAACTTTTGAAGTTCCTCAGAATGTTGGAGGAAGATATAGTGTTTTGTCTGCTGTAGGACTACTTCCAGCAGCTTTGGCTGGGGTTAATATTGATGAATTAATAAATGGAGGGAAAGTTATAAGAGACCTTCTGTTGAGAGATGATGAAGATGAAAATATATGTTTTAGGATGGCAAAGTTTCAGGCTGATAACTATAAAGATGGGATTAATATCAATGTATTATTCCCCTACTCCAACCATCTACTAAGATTTGGGGAATGGTATGCCCAACTTTTGGCTGAATCGATTGGTAAGTCTCAGGATGTGGGTATAACTCCTGTAACAGCCCTTGGAGCAACAGACCAACATAGTCAACTTCAGCTTTATAGTGATGGGCCTGATGATAAGATGTATCAATTTTTGAGAGTTAATGAGTTCCAAAATGATATGAAAATTGCCTTAGATACTGAAGATGATTTGATTATGGAAAAGTTTGAATTTTTAAATGGAGTTAAATTTGGAGAACTTTTAAATACTGAGCTAGAAGGTACACGTGAAAGCTTATGTGAGAAAAATCGGCCTTCATTAAGCTTGGATATAAATAAAATTGATGCTGAAAATCTTGGTGGTTTGTTTATGCTATATGAAGGATCTACTGCTCTTTTGGGTGAACTTCTTGAAGTAGATGCTTTTAATCAACCTGGAGTTGAGAGAAGTAAGGTTTTAACTAAGGAATTTTTAGCTAAAAGAAATGATTAAAAATTATTTAGAGAAAGCTGGAGTTAATAAGGAATTACAGTCTATTATTTTGGACTCGATGGATGGACTATGTAAGATCTATGAAATAATACAGATAGTACCTTTTAACTACACAAACGAGAAAAATTCGAGTGGAGAAACTCAACTAAGTCATGACATTTTAGCCGATGGTGTTTTAAAAGATGTATACGATAAAAATGACCATGTAAGTTGTTTTGTATCTGAGGAACAAGAGAGTGAAATATGTTTTGTGCACTCAGAAGATGCTCCCTACAAGCTTGCCTTTGACCCTTTGGATGGTTCTTCAGTAGCTGCTCATAATGTCACAGTAGGAACCAGTATTGCTATATATAAAGACTTAGAGAAACGCAGTTTTTTGGAATTAACTGGAAATGATATTGTTACGGCAATTTATGGAGTTTATGGGCCTCGACTAATGGTAGGTATGTCAGTTGGTAAAGGGGTTGTACTTTTTCGATACGAAGATGGTGAGTTTGTGATTGAGAAGGAGGATATGAAGATTGGTGAAGATATGAGATATGCTTCCTTTGGAGGAATGCAGAAGTCTTATGACATTGGAGGATTTCCGGAACTGATTGAGTTTTGGCAAGATAAGGAGTTTAAACTTAGATACACAGGAAGTATGGCTACTGATGTTAACGCTATTTTGATGAGAAGTGGGGGTATATTTGCCTATCCATACAAGAAGTTACGAAAGCTTTATGAGTGTAATCCATTTGGATATTTGATTGAGCAAGCTGGAGGAACAGCTACGGACATTTGTGGTCGTAGAATTTTAGATATGAAAGTTGAGGCTATTGATGAGGCAGTTAGTATTGTTTTAGGAAATAAGGATTATGTTGAAAAAGCAGTTGAGTTCTTTAAGAGTGAGGAATTTATGAGCAAAAGAAATCAGTCGTAGGTTGGAGTTTTCATCATGTCTGGAATTGATTGTTTATCCTCAAGTCCTTTAACTCCGTACTTAATTGACTTTGGGTTTTCGACTATTTTGTAGGTTCGGAAAATTCTATCCCAAAAAGAAAAAAGGCTGGAGTAGTTGGAGTCTGCTTCGTCGCGGACAATTGAGTGATGGACCTTATGCATATTTGGAGAGGCAAAAAAGATACGAAAGACTTTATCGACTGGCTCTGTAATCGTAATGTTTGAGTGATGGAACATTACATTGATAAGGAACACTGTTTCATAGATAAGGACATGTTCAAGTGTCATTCCAAAAGCAGCATAAGCTGATATCTTAAGTGCTAAGCTTATTATGTGTTCACCTATGTGAAAACGACCGGCTGTTGTTACATCCATTTGAGTGTCTGAATGATGAACTTTATGGAACCTCCAGAAGAAACTAACATTGTGGGCCAAATAATGCCAAAGATAAGCTAGAAAATCTAAAATTAAGACTGTTAAAGCTAATTGAGCCCACCAATTAAGTTGAAAATATGTGAATAAACCAAAGGATTGGTTGGTAGTTAGTAGTATGATTGGACTGATGAGTAAGTTGATGATTATGGCATTAATAACCGTCATTCCAAAATTTCTAAGAGCGTGCTTGGCTTTGAAGTTATAATCCTCAAAATATGGAAAAACTGTTTGGATTGTAAGTAGGATGAGTAAGGCTGAAATAGTGAATATATTTTGCTCTAAAGATGTAAACATTGAAGATTGGCTATTTGTTATAATATAAAGGAAACTTGTTTAAAGTTTTAATATAAAATGTTATAATTAGTTGATATAAAAGTTATTGATGAAGAAAAGTGATATTGGTGTAGTTGGTTTGGGAGTTATGGGAAGTTCTTTGGCAAGAAATGCTGAAAGTAAGGGTTGGAGTGTATCGGTATATAACAGGAGTTCAGACAAAGTAGATAGCTTTAAGCAATCGTTTGAGGAAGGTCGAAACTTTCAATCCTTCAAGCAATTGAAAAGATTTGTGGATTCTCTTGAGAGACCTAGGAAAATTATACTGATGATAAAAGCTGGTAAACCAGTTGATGCTTTGATTGAAAAGATTACTCCCCTACTCAATAAAGGTGACATCTTGATAGATGGTGGGAATTCTTACTACAAAGATACCACTCGACGTGTGAAAAAGCTTAAAGAGAAGGATATTGAGTATTTAGGGATGGGAGTGTCAGGTGGAGAAATTGGTGCTTTGAAAGGGCCATCTATGATGCCTGGAGGTTCTAAAAAAGCTTGGGAAGAGTCTTATGAGATTTTGGAAAGTATGGCTGCAACTGATTTTTCTGGAAAACCATGTGTTAGTTATCTAGGAAATGAAGGGTCTGGGCACTTGGTGAAGATGGTTCATAACGGAATCGAATATGGAATCATGCAAATGCTTTCTGAAGTTTATCAAATCTTGAGGAAAGGTTATAAACTTGAGCCTAAAGTGATCGGTGAGATGTTTAGAAGATTCAATGAAGGGAAACTAGAGTCTTATTTAGTTGAGATCTGTGAGCCTATTTTGAAGGAGGTTGATGAAAAGACAGGTAAACCTTTAGTTGATATAATATTGGATAAGGCTGGTCAGAAAGGTACTGGTAGATGGACGGCTAGAGATGCCTTGGAATATGGAGTTGAGACTTCTATGATTAGTCAGGCTGTACACGCAAGAGTTGCTTCTGCTTTTAAGAAGAAAAGGCTTTTGCTTTCAAAGACTTATAACTTCGGCGAGAAAAATGTATCTCCGGAAACTAGCTTGGAAAATATGATTCCAAAGCTTGAAAACTGTTTATACTCTGCTTGGATTGTGGTTATGGATCAGGGTTTAAGAATGATTAAAGATATTGCCGAGGAATTTGAGTGGGAAATTGATCTGAAAGAAGTTGCTAGAGTTTGGCAGGGCGGATGTATTATTCGAGCTAAGCTTTTAGATGATGTCTATAAGAATATCAAAAATGATGGACTACTGGAGAGTAAGTGGGCTGAGAAGAATGTTGAGGCTGGTTATGATGACTGGCGAGATGTTTTGGTGGAGGGTTTAAATTTATCTGTTCCGACTTATGTGCTTAGTTCTGGACTGGCGAGCTTGATAAATGATGTTTCTGCTCAAACCTCTGCGAATATGATTCAGGCTATGCGTGACTATTTTGGTGCTCATAAGTATGAACGGACTGATTCTAAAGAAGGTGAAAAGTTCCATAATGACTGGTATGAAGAAAACTAAAGTATCAGGAAAGATTATTTTTACGATTTTTGGAGCATCAGGTGATTTAGCTGATTTAAAGTTGTTTCCTGCAATTTTTGAATTGGTAAATCAGGGGTATTTAGAAGATATTATTGTGATTGGGTTTGCTAGGTCAGAATACTCTCAGGAAGAGTTTCGAGAGAAGTTTAGAAAGTCTATACTAGATGCAAAGTCTGAGATTGATGAAGATGTATTGGAAAATTTGATTCAAAATGTCCACTACCATCAAGGTAAATACTCTGAAGCTAGACCATACAAAGATTATGCTGACTTGGTACAAGAAATTGGTGGAGAATATGAACAAGAGATATTTCACTTTTCAGTTCCTCCATCATCTTATGAGGAAATTATAAGGAATGTATATGAAATAAGAGAAAATGACTCAAGGGTGAAATATATGATTGAAAAACCTTTCGGAGAAGACTTAGAAAGTGCGAAGGCATTGGAATTTCAGATTAAGAGACTTGGTTTAAAGGATGTGGTTTATTTGATTGATCATTATTTGGGTAAGAATGCTGTGAGAAGTATCTTGAGTTTGAGGAAAAATAATCGAGTTTTTAATATGCTTTTAAAAGGGCATGAGATTTCGAATATTCAGATCTCTGCTTTAGAAAAATTGCTGGTAGAAAGCCGTTTGAATTACTACGACAACGTAGGAGCTACTCGAGATATGTTTCAATCTCACCTACTTCAGCTTTTAAGTTTGTTATTGGTTGAAATACCAGTGGTTGAAGATGAAAGCTTACTGCTTAAACACAAAGAGAATCTTATTGATTCAGTTATACTTAAAAAGTCAGTGTTTGGTCAGTATGAAGGATATTGTGAGAGAGATAAGTTTCAGTGCTCACCTTTTACGGATACGCTTTTTGCTTTTGAGCTGCAGATTAATAACGATGAATGGTTTGATACTCCTGTGTATGTGAGAAGTGGAAAAGGAATGAATAGAAAGCAAACTTCAGTGGTAATTGAGTTCAAAAAGTATGCTCATCAAGATGAGAAACTACCTCCTAATAAGATGATCATTGAAATTGCACCAAATCCCTGCGTGAAGCTATTTTTTGTGAATGAGAGTGGTTATGAATCAGAGATTAATAGTTTAGTGACTAAGGAGAGTTTAAGCTGTGGTGTAGATGAATGTTTGAGTTCTCATGCCGTGCTTTTCTTAGACTGCTTACTCGAGAAGAAAGAGTTCTTTGTTAGTTTCAAGCAAGCTGTGGCTAGCTGGGAGATCACTGAAGAGGCACTTAACAATAAAGTGATTGAGCATTATCCTATTGGATCAAGCAATGTAGAATCTTCAGATAAGTTACTAGAAGAAAAAGGATTTAAATGGATTAATTTGAATGATTAAGTTCTGGGAGTTTAGGAATGAGAGTAAGTTTTGGGAAAGAGTTCTGGAAGAATTTGAAGGAATGAAGAATTCTAACATTGGAATAAGTGGTGGTTCTGCTGGGAGAGTTGTGGAACATATTTATGACAGTATGGCCGCTGAGAATAATTGGTTTTTGATAGATGAAAGGAAAGTTCCTAAAGATCATAAAGATAGTAACTTTGGTCAGCTTAAAGGTATGAATAATGAGTTGAATATATTGAGTCCGTGGCATGACTCTAAATACCAAGAAAAGCTGCCTGAGGAACTAGACTTAGTGGTGATGGGAGTTGGTTCTGATGGTCATTTTGCCTCTTTGTTTGATGCTCCGGATTTGCAGAAAGATGATAATAAGATTGTGGATACCCATACTGAAAAGCATGTTTTTGGAGATAGAGTTAGTTTAAGTAGTAAATACCTTCTGAAAGCTAGACGAATAGTTATCGTTTTAATAGGAAATAGCAAAAAGGGAGTTTTGAATAATATAAAAAGTAATAGTGGGGATTCCCCTATTACTTATTTTTTAAGACAATATAAAGGTAGAGTTGATGTTTTTTACCTGAGGTAGACTATTCAAATATGTTGTCGTCTTCTTCAAAACCGTTTATGAAATCATCCTCTTCTTCGTCTTCAACCTGTAGATTCACTTGGTAGTCCCTGGACCGCCTTAGTGAGCTAATCTTGTCTTTCATCATAAGCCAAATGTCCTTTGTTTGATTAGTCATGCTTTTGGGGCTAGGTTTGTGCCTTCAATGTATACTTTTTTTGTTTTTGGTCAACTTTTTTGAGTAGCACGATCTGATTTTAGTTTAGAGTAAACTAAAGTATTTCGAAGAGTATGATCGTAAGAATTATATGTATCTTCTCGTAGTTTACCTTCATATTTGTAGCCACACTTTTGAGCAACGCGACATGAAGGTTTGTTGAGTTCATCACATTTAATTTGAATTCTATTTAAATTTAAATCCTCAAAAGCAAATTCTTCAATAATTTTTAATGCCTCGGATGTATAACCTTTACTAGTAAAATCTTTTGAAATCCAGTATCCAATCTCTGCTGATTTATTAGTTTCACTTATATCCACGAGGGCAATACTTCCGATTAATATATCTCCAAGATAAATTCCATATTCAATTTTAGATCCTTGTTTATATTCTTCTTCTTTCTGTGCAAGATAGGATTCCGTATCGCTTACAGAATTAGTTTTAGAAACCCACATCAACCAAGGCTCTAGAAACTTACGGCTATTATCGATTAAACTAAATAAAGATTCAGCTGTTTTTTTAATTGGTAAGGTTCTACGAAGTGATATTCGTTCCCCTATTAGGTGGTCTTTAAATTGCATGTAAAGCATTAAACGTTGTAATTATAACACTTTTCCCATGAAAACTTTGCTTAAGAATCACCCTTTAAAATTTGACAAGAACTTTCATAAAGTGTAAAAAGTACTTGCGGAGTAGAGCAGTGGCAGCTCGTCAGGCTCATAACCTGAAGGTCGGTGGTTCGAATCCACCCTCCGCAACCAAAAAGTTTTCACTTGATACTGATGCAATGAGCATGAGTTTTTAAATTATATGTATGAAATACGATAAACGTTTAACCAGAGTCACATATTCAGAGTGTTATGAAAAGTATGTCGAGAATACTGCAAAAAATGTACCTGATGATCTTAGAGTAATTTTGGATTATTTTGCTGAGAGAATAGGGACTGGAATTGGATTAGAGATTGGCTCTGGTCCAATGAGAGATGCTAATTACCTTCGATCTCGAGGAGTAGACATACTACCTTCTGACTTTGTAGGTGGCTTCTTAAAAAATGATGATCATGCTATCTACTTTGATGTTACCAAAACTGATGTTTCTGAAGATATTATGTTTGATGGTGTGATTGCAAATATGGTTTTGCTACATCTTTCAATGGAAGATTTTATTAATGCTTTGGAAAACATACACAGACACTTAAATCCTAATGGTTTTATGGGATTTTCAGTTAAATTAAATACTAAAAATAACTTAAGTTATAGATCTTATGTATCTGACCATAAGGTCGGGGCTAATAGACATTTTACTGATTACAAGCTAGAATTCTTGCAAGAATTGGTTGAAGAGAAGAGTTTGTTTCAGATAGACAAGATTATACTTCCTGATGAAATGCCAATAGTATGGATGTTTTGTAATAAAATTTAGATGAAAAAAGGAATAACAGTTATTGGATCAAGTGGAGTTGGGAAAACTACTCTAGTTAGAAGTTTATTTGAAGATGAGAGACTAAAAGATATTATTGATACTCCTAAAAGATTTATTACAAGAGACCCAAGGAAAGGAGATAATTTGATTGAGAATAGTTATGTTTCTGCGGAAGAGTTGGAAAAATTACAATCTAATAATGACTTAGCTGTGGCTTGGGATCGTGTTTTGGATAAGACTATGCATTATGCTTTTGCTAAACCTGCTAAGGGAAAGATTGCTGTTTATTCTGCAAATAATGCCATTTATCAATATCCTGATAAGGTGAATCCTAGTGGCTTCTTTCAAGAAACAATTATTGTTGGGATTACTGCTAGTTATGAAGATAGGCTGCAAAGACTTAAAGATAGATCGCCAGACTTGTTTGAGAAAAAAGCTGAACAGATTAAACTAAGATTAGCCGACTCAGCTGATAATGTTATACCTCATGTAGATCATGTGTTTGTGAATGTTGAAGACGTTGATAAATCAAAGAGGTTATTTTGTGATTTTGTATATAATCTTATCAAATCCGAACTTTCTTGAACTTATAGTTGTGATCTGTGAATTTGAGCTTACCTCCAGTTGAGTAGAATTTTTGGGTTGGTCGTTTTTTCTCTTTGAGATTTAAAGTTTTGGCTAGGTAGCCTGCTGTCTCCTCTACCGGATCGATTACAATCATATTTGGGTTGAGGAACATGAAAATTGGCTTGATCCAAGTATAATGAGTGCAACCTAGGATTATGTAGTTGAGTGACTTCCAATTTAAGTGTGAATTTTGGAGGAGGCTTTCTCTAATTTCGGCATAGTTTTGCTCCTCGATTGCCCATGCTAGAGTTCGTAGGTAGGTGTATTTGAGTTTTTTAAATTCGGAAAGCTTGGTTTGGTAATATTGTGAATTTATTGTTGCAGTTGTCGCAATCATCACTCCAGTGGTTTTTTGCAGATGTGGATAATTATCTTGTAAAAGCTTCACTGTTGGTCCTGTAATTGTTTGGACCTTTATAGTATCAGTGTATTCTTCGAACTCTTTGTGATTCACTGCATAAATTGCACTGACCGTGTTGCAGGCTAATAGGAGTTCAGAGCATTTTTTCTTGATGAAGAATTGAAATACCTGGTGAAGTCGTTCTAATACTTGTTGGTTTGTTTTTTGACCAATTGGGAAAAGCTCCTGATCAGCTAAATATATGAAGCTCATATTGGGTTGGATGGTTTGGAGCTTCTTTAAGACTGCAACTCCGCCGATTCCAGAATCGTATATTCCTAACACTGATCTTGGGTTTATTGACTAAAGATAAATTAAACTTTAAGTTTATTAGCGTCAAATACGTATTTTTAATTTTCTTTTCATGAGTATCATTGAACCAAAGGTTTTAAAGGGATTTAGAGACTTTGACCAGGTTGAAATGGCTAAGAGAAAACATGTTGAGAAAATTATACGTGATGTTTTCCGTAGGTTTGGTTATGCAGAGATTGAAACGCCTATTTTGGAGTATTCTGAGATTTTACTTGGAAAATATGGAGACGAAGGTGATCAGTTGACCTACAACTTTACCGACAATGGTGATCGCGAGGTTGCGATGAGATATGACCAAACAGTTCCATTTGCTAGATATGTAGCTGAGAATTTAGGGACGTTAGTTCGACCTTATAAAAGGTTTCAGATTGGGAATGTATTCAGAGCAGATAAGCCTCAGAAAGGAAGGTACAGACAATTTACGCAATGTGATATCGATATTATTGGTAGCGAGAGTGTGTTGAGTGATATTGAGGTTATTCAAGTGGTGGTGAGCGTTTTGAAAGAGCTTGGAGTGAAAGGATTTAAAGTAAAGTTTTCGGATAGGAAATTTTTGGAGAGTGTTTTGAAAGTGGCAGGAGTAGATGAAAGTGATAAAAGTGAAGTTATATCAACTATTGATAAGGTTGATAAGATTGGGGTTGAGAAGGTTTTGGAACTGCTTGATGGTAAAGGAAATTTGGAGATCATTAACGTCTTACTAGAAAGGTCAGGAGACTCTGAGACTAGGCTGGTAGATATGTCTGACTACTCGACTGAAAGGATTGAAGAGATTTGGGAAATGGTCTGTGAGCTTGGGCTACAAGAATATGTAGAGTTTGATCCGAGTATGGCTCGTGGATTGGATTATTACACGGGAATGGTCATGGAGACTTTCGTAGAAGGATCGGAGATTGGTTCGATATGTTCTGGAGGTAGGTATGATGATTTGCTTGGGATGTTTAGTAAGGAAGTACTTTCTGGAATTGGTTTTGGGCTTGGATTTGATCGAGTTGTTGATGTTATGGAAGAGCAAGGCTTATTGGATAATGTTGATGTAGTTGCCGAATACTTGGTGACTGTATTTGATGATTCTTTAAGGTTGAAAGCTATGAAAGTAGCTGATGTATTACGAGAAAGTGGCAAAACTGTTGAGGTATACATGGGTGACAACCTGAAGCTAAGTAAACAGTTTAAGTATGCTGAAAGACGAGGTATCAATAAAGTGGTTGTACTTGGAGAAGATGAAGTTGGGAAATATGAAAAAGATCGAACTCTAGTTGTAAAGGACATGAGTAGTGGAGAGCAGGAAGAGATGTCGATTTAAGAACAAAGAAAAAGCCCTTTGAAGGGCTTTTTTTATATCTTTTCTTCGATTCTGAGGAGTTGGTTGTATTTAGCGATTCTTTCGATTCTTGAGACCGATCCTGTTTTGATATATTCGGCTTGAATGGCTGCTGAAAAATCAGCGATGAAGTTGTCTTCCGTCTCCCCGCTTCTGTGAGAAATAACTACAGTTTGTTTGTCGGAGCGGGCAACTTTGATGGCCTCTAAAGTTTCAGTTAGGGTTCCGATTTGATTTAGCTTGATCAGAGTGGAATTGATGGCTTTTTCCTTGATGGCTTTTTTGATGCGTTCTGGATTGGTTACAGTTAGATCGTCACCTACTATTTGAACTTGCTCACCGTTGGCTTTTTTGAATTTTGACCAAGCAGCCCAGTCTTCCTCGTGGAATGGATCCTCTATGGATAGCATTGGGTATTCTTGCATCATTTTTTCATAATGTTTTTGGAGTTCATCTGATGAAATTTGCTTTCCATCAAATGTGTATTTGTTGTCTTGGAAGATTTCGCTAGCTGCAACATCTAGAGCGAAAGATACTTCTTCACCTAGCTTATAACCTGATTTATCAACTGCTTCAGAAAGTAGATCAAGGGCTTGGAAATTTGACTCAAGAGCAGGAGCGAATCCACCCTCGTCCCCTACTGCTGTGCTGAAGCCTAGTTCTTTAAGGATTTTCTTGAGGGTATGGAAGATTTCGCTGGCTGCACGGTATTGTTCTTGGAAAGTTTTGATCCCGTGTGGAACTATCATGAACTCTTGGATATCAATGTTTCCACCCCCGTGTTTTCCTCCATTGATCAGATTGAACATAGGAACAGGAAGTTTTGGTTGGTCTGGTGATAGGTATTGGTACAGGTGCTGCTTATTGCATTGGGCTGATAAGCGGGCGTAAGCTAGTGAACAAGCTAGGATGGCGTTTGCACCTAGGTTTGTTTTGTTTGGTGTTCCATCTAGCTCTAGAAGTAGCTTATCGAATTCTTCTTGGTTACCTAGTTTGAATCCGAGGATGTGGTTTTTGATATTCTTGTTTATGTTTTGGCATGCTCGGAGTACTCCTTTTCCATGGAACCTTTTAGGGTCTTCATCGCGTAGTTCATGAGCTTCAAAACTTCCTGTCGATGCACCAGATGGCACTTGAGTCCAGGCTTTATCACCGTGACTTGAAATCATTTCTAACTCAACGGTTGGATTTCCTCTTGAATCTAAGACTTCACGGGCGAAAACTGACTTGATGCTGAACATAAACTTTGTATTAGGTTTGGTTTAATTATAGATTATTTGGACTTTAGTAAATAGGCTAATTTTGCTAGAATCCTTGCAGAATTTAATGAGATATATGCAAATAAAATCAGTTGATGGTGCCTTATTGAGTATTGAGGGACAGGATGCAAAGATACTTGTAAACCCTACAAAAGAGGGAATAAAAAAACATAAACCTCAAATTGTTTTAACAACTTTTGATGAAAAAAAACTTGAGGAAGATGAAGGATACAAAGTTTTTGACTGGCCTGGAGAATATGAAGCGAAGGGAGTTTTGGTTCATTCGATTGCTCATGACACTGGAAAGAAAGAAGTAAGAACTCAGAGTATGGAAGTGGATGGAGTGAGACTATGTGTTGTTGCTCCGTTGAAGAAAGTACCTGATAAGAAAAAGATTGCTGAATTTGGAAATGTAGATGTATTGATACTATCAAGTGAACTGTCAGAATCAGATATGATGGTTTTGATCGAGGAAGTTGATCCGTATAAAGTTATTCTTCTAAATACATTCAATTCAGGAGATAAAGAGTGGGAGAATCTTCAAAAACTTCTTAAAGAAGCTGGAGAGGAAGATTTAGAAGGAGTTAAATCTATCGAGATCAAAAATAAAGATGCACTAGAGCTGGCAACATTGGACTATGAACTATTAGACTGCTAAAGCTACCCAAAAGACCTTCCGGATGGAGGGTCTTTTTAGTTTAGTCGAGCTAATTCTTCTTGGATAACTTTTTCGGTTTCTTCATACTCCCCTTCTCCGATATGGTCGTAAACTACGTAGCCATCTTTATCGATGATGTACCTTCTTGGCCAAAATCTATTTTGGTATGCACGCCAAGTTTCTTTGTTGTTGTCTAAAACGACTGGAAACTGGATATCAAATCTTTCAAGGGCTGCCTCGACGTTGTTAATGTTTTTTTCGTGATTGAATTCAGGGGTGTGGATTCCTACAATTTCTAGGCCTTGATCTTGATATTTTTCGTACCAATCGTTGGTGTATGGAAAAGTTCTTTGGCAGTTGATACATTCATAAGTCATAAAATTTACTAGAACCACTTTTTCTCCTACTAGATCTTGTAGGAGGAACTCTTCATCCGTGTTTAGATAGTCGGTTGGGCCCTTTATCTCTGTGTAGGATTGAAGGTTTGGGTTTGATGCCTCTGGACTTGAAGATTCTTCCTCTGGCATTGGTTCGGTTTTTTCTAATAGTTGGTTCTCGAATTGAGTGACATCAAAGAATCCGCTGTCTAAGATCTTGGCTTCTATTTTTTTATCGAATCCGGTGAAAATTGCGATTGAAACTAAAATGAAAATAACACCAATAACTTTCTTGAAGTTTCCATGCGGATTGGCGGCCCACTTTAGTTTTTTAACTAGCTTTTGTCCGAGAATGGAAATGGCAAATAAACTTAAAGATAAACCAAATGAGTAAACTAATAGAGCTATTAATCCATTGAAAAAGTTTTGAGGTAAAACTGTTGCTAAGATAAGGAAATAGGTCGGGCTACAACTGGAGAAAACTGGACCTAATGATATACCTGTTAAAATATCTTTTACTGCACCACTTTTGGTGTTGGCTTTTTCTAGGAGTTGGTTTGAACCTTGAGATAGCCCTAGTTTGAAGCTCAGTTTATCCCAGATTTGAGGGAAGAGTGTGATGATACCTAGTAGTAAAACTAATCCTGCTGAGAAGTACTTGATAGTATTAGGATGGAGGCCAAGTGAAACGACGCTGGTTTTCAGTAGAATAGTGAAAATCACAATAGAAAGACAAAGCGATGTGATGATCAGATATGGTGGTCTTAGTTTATCTTTGCTTAGGCTCCCCCCGATGATGACTGGTAGGAGTGGGAGAACACATGGAGCTAGTACAGTCAGAAGTCCAGAGACTAGAGAAATTATTAATAAAGTGAGAGACATTGGATTGGATTAGATTATTTGGGTGAGGCTTTGGTATAATTTATCTGGTTAATTATAAATTATGTTAAGGAAAGATCACCTTGAATTTCTGAAAGAGGTAAAAAACAACAATAATCGTAAGTGGTTTGAGGGGCAAAAAGATAGATATAAGACTCTGAAGAGTGAACTTTTGGAGAGTATTCAGAACGTAGCTTTGAAGCTACAAAGGTTTGATGATCATTTAAATATTAATCCAGGTAATGTTGATTCGAAGACCAAAGCCTTTCGGATATATAGAGATATGCGTTTTACTAAAGATAAGACACCTTATAAAACTTCTTTGTCAGGTGAGATTTTTGAAGGGAAGATGAAAGATGGCTTTCCGGTATATTATATTCATGTAGAGCCGGGTAATTCTTTTGTGGCTGGTGGAATTCATATGCCTAGCTCCAAGATCTTGAAGAGAATTCGTAAGAAAATAGATACTAAGTACGTACAACTTGATAAAATTCTAAAAGATAAGGAATTTAAAAAGGTTTTCCCTGATGGTTTAAGCCAAGAAAATCGTTTAAAGACTTCGCCTAGAGCTTATAGCGAAGATCATCCTGGGATTGAATTTTTAAGAATGAAGAGCTTTACTGTCTCAAAAAATCTTTCAGATAAAGAAGTTATTGGGGATAGGTTTGAAGAAAAAGTGTTAGAGATTTGTAAGCAGATTGCTAAGTTGAACGAGTTTTTGTTTATTGACTAAGCAACTTGGGTTCTTGGAGATTTGGATTTAGATCCAGTTAGCTCAAGGAAGGTGAAGGTCCAAACAGCATTGGCGAAAAGTATAAAGGTTCCGCCTATGTAGCCGATGACGTAAGTTGAGAAAATAAGTATTGCAAAGAAAAGAATGTAGCCGATGTTGGCGATATTGATGGTGGCAAAGAAACTTATTCCAACAGAGATAGCTAGGGGTATAAGGAAGATTAGAAGCATATTAAGTATTATTCGCAGGGCAATTAATCCCATTAAGATCAGAACGAAAATAGTTTCAGTCCAATGCTCTAGGACTAACTTTGAGCTTTCTAAAATTGAATTATCGACTGGTTTGTCGTCGATTACTATATAGTTTTCGGCGAAGGCGAACAGGAAGCTCATTATTACTCCAACGAAAAATAATACAATGAAAATTGGTATGAAGAGCTTGGTTGTTTCGATACTGAAATTTCTAAAAACCATTAGAAAGTAACTTACAATAGTACTTAATGAGAAAATGTTTAAGAAAAGATTGAAACCAAACAGTGGCAAAAAACTACGGAGACCGTAGCCGATTCCTGAGAGAAGTTTGGGAGTTTGGTTGTTGCGGATTCTTGCGGCAAGCTGGACTATTGCCCCTTTTGAGATAATTGGGATAAAGGTATAAGCTAAAAGATAAACTACAACTAATATAGCCGTAGGAAGTAGGGCTTCTGGGTGGGTTTGGATAATTTGGTTAATGAAGTTCATTATGTTTTCAAAAAGATCGCTTGAGCCTTGATTGAGGTTTGGAGAATGCTTGAGGGAATAAAACTGATAAGCAATGAAGCAGAAGCTAAAAATAGCATTGAGAATCGCAGGCAAAAAGGCGTATAAGAACATTATTGAACGATTGTTCTGGGCGAAATCCCATGAGTCTTGAATGATTTTCCTATATTCCATATGTTTTTTTTGGTGGTGTTAATTTAGTGGAGATAGGTAAGAAGTTCAATCTTTAAAATTTAATAAAGTTAGTGTAAGTTCCTGGTGGTGACATAAATGTCTCCCCTAGAGGGAGTGCTAAAGTCCTGGAGGTGGACTCATGAAAAAGGTGATTAAAGTACTTGTGTTCATGATTTTTGTTATTGGTATGGGGACTTTATCTTTGTACCAAGAAAAAGGATGCGAGCAAGAAGAGGTAGATATAGAGTTTAGTGAGTAAACCTTAGCCGGCTGAAAGGCCGGCTTTTTTTGATAGATAAGGGCTTTTATGATATAATAATATGATTAAAATAAGAAAATGAAGAAAAGAGAAATTGCTAGTATGCTTGGAGGGAATTCAATGGTGGATTTACTGAAGAAATCGGGTGGTTTTGATGATATTAATGGTAAGATTGAGGCGTTTAATGCTACCTTAAAACACGAGAAAAGGTCAGTTGAGAAAGATAAGGAGTCAAGGAATGACTTAAGAGAAAAGGAAGAAATTGAGAGTTTAATTAATGAGCTATGATGGCTTTAGGTGGTTTTGTTAGTTCTCCGGACGATTTTAGAGAAATCCAGGAAATGGATGATAACCTTGACCTGAAATCAAAAGACCCTAAAGAAAGAATGAAAGAGTTAGTTTTGAAGGCTCAAAAAACAACTGATAAACTACCAAGAGATAGACGTGAAAAATGGAATATTTTGCTGAATGAGATCTCTAAACTAGAAGAAAATACAGAGAATATATGGGGGGACGCTGAGAAAAATGAAATAATTGATAAAGTTGATCAAAAGGTTACAGAGTTCATTTTGGAATATGTGGCTGAAAAAGTTAGAGTGCGAGAAGAGGAGAGGAAAAGAGTTGAAGAGAAGGGTGATTTACTGAGTGAGTCAGCTATTTTACTGTCGAAATATTCTGGGCAGGAATCTGAGACTGATCTGAGTTTATTTATAGTTCCTGAGCTGGATGATGACTTGGTTAAGATGAATGTTGATTTAGATGAGAAGTTTAAAAGTGTAGTTGATGGTGCTGCTAAGTTAGATAGGATTTTTGAAAACTTTAAACCTAAAAGTGGATTTACGGCTTTTAGTTTAAAGCAAATAGATGGTTTTAATGACTTATTGGCTGATCGACTGCAGATTCAGAGGAAATCACTTGAAGAAATGGGAGTTGATGAAGTTATGGTCAGAAAAGTGTTGAGACTGAAAGAAAAAAAGGACTATCGTGATTTTGTGACACAAGAAAGGGATCTATTTAGAGATTTGTTCACACGAGCTACACCAAATGGGTTTGTAGTGAAGTTTGATGTTTTAGATAAGTATAAAGATAAGCTCTCGGAAGAATTTTTTGAGAGATTTGATAATTTTGCAAAATTCATTAGGTTACAAGATTTGTTAGAAGATTTTGAGATGGAAGGTCAGATTGAAGGTGGAATAATTAGCCGCGGTGATGAGAAAATGGTAGTGAAGAACTATGAAAGTGGAAGTGATAGATTGATCGGGAGAAAGCTTGAGGATGGTGTGAATGGAGAGGAGAGTTCTGTTAAAATTTATACCAACTCTGTGGTTGAGTTTAATGTAAGAAGTCTACAAGCTGAGTATGATTTGGAAGGTGCGAAACAGGATCTGAACAAAGAGTTTAATGAAGAAGCTAGCTTTGAAGAATTGGAGAATCAGATTTTGGATTTGAAATTTAACCGTGAAATATTTGAGAGAGCTGGAGATAGTGAGGCTTTGGTAAGGTTAGAAGATAAGATTTTTGAAGGAGAATTTCTTTTAGAATGGAAAAACTATCAATCAATAAGTGGCTACGAAGAGTTTTTTGAAGTTAGTGATCTAGAAAGCGTTGATGGTTGGGTTGAGAATCTTGGGGCATTTGCAAATATGGATTTTTTGGAAAAACTTCAATCTGACTTCAGTGATATTGATTATGATGAAGATAGCTTGAAAGAAGGAGATTTGATGGATATGGCTGTAAAAGTTGTTGGTTACAAGATCAATAGACTTCAAGCGAAGTATGACAGATTACCGATTGAGTCTAGTTTCAGAGTTAAACTTGGCGAAAAAATTCAGGAGGAAAGTAGCAGGTTTATTGATTTAAGCTTAAATATTGGTGACTCAAGAGAAGATAAGAATGCTTTAAATGAAGAGATGGGGTTGAAGAGGGTTAGTGACTATATGATAAACCTTGGAAGCTTTGAGAAAGCTTATGAGTACTTTGTAGATAAATCTGCCGAAATAGATAGCAATAATTTTCAGAGTGAAAACCTTAGAAAAGTTTATAAGAATTTTAACGAGAGATGTTTTTATATTTTGAGAAATTATTTAAATAATGAAAGAGATTTAGTTGTGGCCACTGGGTCAAAACCTGAAGACTACAGTCAGTATTTAGAAAAAGTGAATAAACTTGCGAAGTTTATCTCAGGTAGAGGTGAGAGTATTGATATGGAACTAGAATCTGGAAGTTCAGCTTTGATTCTAATGGTTGAGGCTTTGAGATTACCAGAAAAGATGGTGACTAGTAACTGGGACTCCCCTAGCAATAATTTGATAAATAATTACAGGCAATATAAAAATGAGCTTAAATCAGATTTAGGTGAAATTAGTAAAGATAAGTTAAAAGCTATAAATGAAGCTTGTGGTGGAGAGCTTGATACAGTTATGAAACATGCTTTAGATGAACCTAAAAGTGTAGAGGAATATTCTGAAAAATATATCACTTTGAGAGTTTTACGAGACTCATTGAAGGGTTACGATGTAGATATAAAAAGATATCAAGGGAGCTTGGTGAATGGAGTTAATGACTACAAAGAACTTTGTCTAAAAACAACCAAACAAGCCCTAACAGAGTCAGGAGGACTGACTGACTTTATGGAAAGGTTTGATGGTGGGTTTTCAAATGGTGAACAGAAACTTGTTGAAACTTTGTCCGACGTACAAGGATTTGGTTGGCTGGATATATCTGATGAAACTTTTCACAACGCAGTATTTATCGCCAAGTTTTCTGGTCTGGTAGGAGCAAGCTTAGCTGCTTCACTTTTGAGTACACCATTTACGGGTGGTACTTCCCTATTAGTTGGTGCAACAAGTGTGGCGGCAATTGCTACTACGGCTAGTCATGTGATTTATGGAAAGGGTTATGACACTACAGAAGAAGCAATGATTGGTATTGGTGCAGAGGCAGGAGTGAATTTCTTTGGTGCATATGGAGGTGGCTCACTTGGTAATGCTCTTAGAGTATCAGCTCTCAAGAAAAGTACTGGATTAACAACTGAGGCTGTAAAAAAAGGTTTATTGACTGGAGACGAAGCTATTAGTACTGGTCTTATGTCTAGTGGGGAGAAAGCTTTGTACTTTACGGGCCAAATGGTTGGAGATGTTAGTTTGAATGCTGGTTTGGATATTGCGGTGGCGAAGTTGAGTAGGAGAGAAGCTGAGATTTTTGCTGAGTTTGAAAAAAGTGTTAGTAACCCAGCTAACTGGGCGGTGAGACTTGGTGGTGTTTCTGCTGGATTAGTAGGTGGTGGGAAATTCAATAAATTTTTATCTGCTGCTAAAGATAAAAATAGAGCTATGGATTTGTCTAACCTTAGCTTTGGAGAGAAAAGAGTTATCATAAATATGTATCAGAAAAGTAAAGGAATGGTTGATGAAAAACTTATAAAATTGATGAATAATCTGACTGAATCTGGCAAAGTTAGGTTTGTGCCAGCTGGAGCGTAAGAAATCCGGGTAGTCAAATCTGAAGTTAGGATTGCTATTTTTGGCTTTATGATTATAATACAGGCGGTTTATAAGTTAACTACACATATGGATAGAACTGCAAAAAAGAAAGTTATCAAAAACTTTCAAACTCATAAGGAAGATACTGGTTCGTCTGTAGTGCAAGTAGCTATTCTTACAGAAAGAATTAAAAAACTTTCTGAGCATTTGCAAAACCACAAAAGTGATGACCACTCTAGAAGAGGTCTACTTGGATTGGTTGCAAAAAGAAGAAGACATTTGCATTACCTAAGACTGAGACAACCTGAAGTTCACGCTAAGCTAGTTGAAGAATTGTCTCTGAGATAAAAGATCTAAAGCCCGGAGAAATCCGGGTTTTATTTTTGGTTTTGATTTAACCGCTAAGACATTTAGAATGTTTAAGATATTTAATAAAAAAAAGAAAGAAAATATGAATTATTTTAAAGAAACAATAGAAGTTTCTGGAATGATTGATGGTAGAGAAGTTACCATCAAACACGGTGAATACGCGCATCAAGCTTCCGGAGCCGTGACAGTTACAATGGGAGATACAGTAGTTCTAGGTACTGCAACTATGGGGCAGGCAAAAGAAGGGGCTGATTTCTTCCCACTAATGGTTGATTATGTAGAAAAATACTATGCAACTGGAACAATAGGTGGAAATAGATTTATGAGAAGAGAAGGGCGTCCTTCTGACAATGCTGTTTTGACTTCTCGTATGATTGATAGACCTATCAGGCCACTATTCCCGAAGGGAATGACTAACGAAGTACAGGTTATCTGTACAGTACTTTCGGCTGATATGAATGTAGATCCAGCTCCGCTTGCGATGATTGCTGCCTCTGCTGCACTTGCTGTATCTGGAATGCCATTTGGTGGACCGATTGCAGGAGTAAGAATGGGAATGCTAGATGGAAAGCTAGTTGTGAACCCAAGCTTTGAGAAGAAAGATGAATTAGACTTAGACTTGATGGTTGCTGGTCATAAAGATGCAATAACTATGGTTGAGTCTAAAGCAAACGAGGTTTCATATGATCAGATGCTTGAAGCTCTTCAAAAGGCACATGAACAGATTGTTGAAATTTGTCGCATGCAAGATGAACTTGTACAAAAAGTTTCAGTTGAACCGCTTGAATACACCGTAGCAGAACAAGATGAAGACTGGGTTGCTAAGATTGTTGATGCAATAGATGATGCTCGTTTAGATGAGATTCATGGACTTACCAAACCTGAAGTTAAAAAGAAAGAAAAAGCTTATATTGATGAAATTTTAGAAAAATTTGCTGCTGAGATTGAAGCTGAAGAAGTTTCAAAAGGACTAGTAAAGTCGGTTGTAGCTGAACAGTCTAAGAAAAGAATGAGATATAATATTGTTAAAAACAAGAAGAGAATTGATGGTAGGTCAATTGATCAGATAAGAGATATCCGTACCCAAGTTGGAGTACTACCTCGCACACATGGAACAGGTATGTTCCAAAGAGGTGAAACTCAAGTTTTGAGTGTAGCAACTCTTGGATCTCCAAATGATGCTCAACTAGTGGAAACTATGGACCTTGATGAAAAGAAAAGGTATTTCCACCACTATAACTTTCCTGCTTACTCGGTTGGTGAAGTGAAATTCTTGAGAAGTCCTGGTAGACGTGAGATTGGACATGGTGATCTTGCTGAAAGAGCTTTACTTCCTGTGCTTCCTCCAGTTGAAGAGTTTGCATATACAATGAGAGTTGTTTCTGAAGTTATGACTTGTAATGGATCTAGTTCAATGGCTTCTGTATGTGGTTCGACTCTTGCTTTGATGGATGCTGGAGTGCCAATTAAGAAACCTGTGGCAGGTATTGCAATGGGGCTTGTAGCTCTTGATCTTGAGGCTGGTGACTACGAAATCTTATCTGACATCCAAGGTCTAGAGGACTTTGCTGGAGATATGGACTTCAAAGTAACTGGTACAAGAGATGGTATTACTGCATTGCAAATGGATATCAAGCTTGATGGTATGCCAATTGAGATAATGAAAGAAGCTTTAGATAGAGCAGAGAAAGGTCTTCACTTTATCTTGGATAAGATGGAAGAAACTATCTCTGAACCAAGAGCAGAACTTTCTCAATATGCTCCTATGATCGAATCAATGATGATCAATCCTAAACAAATCGGAGATGTGATCGGTAAAGGTGGTGAAACTATTCAAGAACTTACTGCAGAAACTAATACTGAGATCTCTATCGAAGATGATGGACAGGTAATCATTACTGCTCCTGATCGAGAGAGCTTTGAAGCAGCAAAAGCTAGAATTGAAGCTATTGTTTATGTTCCACAGCCAGGTGATGTATTTGAAGGAAAAGTTCTAAGAACTGAACCGTTTGGAGCTATTGTCGATTTCTCTGCTGGTAAAACTGGATTATTACATATCTCTGAGCTTGCACCAAAAAGAACTGAAAAAACTGAAGATGTAGTTAAGAAAGATGATCTGGTAAAAGTTGAGATTTTGGAGGTTGGTAGAGATGGAAAAGTAAAACTTAGTCACAAGAAGTTTTATAAAGGAGAATAATTTCTGAATAATTTTAGAGCCCTGGCTAATCAGTTAGGGCTTTTTATATAGCAAGTAAAACTACTGATACAATAATAAGATAAGCAGCAAATCCGTTTAGGGAATGCTTCTTGTATAATTGCATTAGGAATTTTATTGAAAGGAAACCTGTTAGGAATGCAGTTAGAAAGCCTGCTAGTAATGGTAGTGTTTGGAGAGTCTGGGATGATGGTTCTGTTAAGACTTTTAGAACCGATAGGACTACAGCTCCACTGATTGCGGGGATAGCGATAAGAAATGAGTATTCGGCTGATTTCTCTCTATCAAGTCCGGTTAGTAATCCGGCTATAAGTGTGCTTCCAGATCTAGATACTCCGGGTATCACTGCTATAGACTGAACTATACCTATTATGAGAGCTTTTAAGTGAGTGAGAGCTTGATTAGTTTTGTTTTTGGATACTTGCTCCCCTACTATGAAAAATAATGCTGTGGCCAGCATACTAAGGGCAACCGTGTTTGGAGTACTGAAAATTTGGGAAACTTTGTCTTCAAAAAGCAAGCCAACAAAAACAATGGGTAAAGTTGAGATGATTAAGTTGAGGAAAAGTTTTATGGATTGTGGTTCTTTTTGAAAAATTCCCTTAATAAGATCTATTAGTTTTTCTCGGAAGTAGATTAAAATCGCCAGGAGGGTTCCAGCATGAACAAGGATATTAAAGAAAGCTTGTTCGATTGGTTGGAGGCCAAGGAAGTTTTGGAAAAGAACTAAGTGTCCTGAAGATGAGATTGGGAAAAACTCTGTTACTCCTTGAATTGCACCTAGGAAGATTGATTCGAAGATAGACATGTCGTTTGGCTTAAGGATTATCTATTCCACCTTTTGAGAAAGGATTACACCGTAGAATTCGGTACAGAGATTTAGGCAAAGCTTTATAAAGTGGGTATTTTTGTATAGATAATTTAGCATACTCTGAGCAAGTTGGGTAAAATCTGCAACCAATGTTTGGGTTCAGTTGGTTTCCGCTGTGGTCGGGAGAAAATGTCTTTTGGTAGATTTGTATGAGTTGAAGTAAGACTTTTTTGATCATTACTGTGACATACACTTATGAGGGTTGATCTTAACCCCGTCGCTTACACACTCGTAATGTACGTGGATACCTGTTGCACCGTAGACTCTACCTGTGTTACCCATTTTAGATATAACTTGACCCTTGGTTACTGTATCACCTTCAGCGACATACAACTCTTCGTTATGTGCATATAATGTCTGGAAACCATCCCCATGATCGATAATTATGTAATTTCCGTAACCTCCATTCCAACCGTATTCTGCAGTAATTACAACACCATCTCGAGCTGCCCAGATTGGTGGTTTAGATCTATCAGCTATATCTAAGGCATAGTGACCTGCCTTATAACCGTTTGTAATCTGTCCTTCTGTTACTTTCCCCCATATTCCTGCCGTAGAAGGAGCTATAGTGAAGTCATCTGCGCTTCCTGTTGCTGTAGTTGTTGCTGCTATATCTGCTGGAGCTGTTATTACTTGGACTGAAACATCTTGTACGGCTGGTTTGTATTCAACTTCTGGAGCAGGCTCTATTACGACTTGATCTGTTGAGTCTAACTCACCTCTTTGTGGTAAATCCACTTGAGGAGTTGGGTCTTGTTCAGTTTTAGGTTGGACTTTACTGTCTGAAGGAAGATTTGGTAGGGTTTGAGCTAAATCTGTATCTGTATTTAGTGTTGCTACTACGTTGTTGGTTGGCTCTGATTGAACTGGTTTAGGATTGTCGGCTGGTGGCTCAAGGTTTTGCTGGATTGGTTCTACTAGAGGGTTATCCTGAGCATCAGTTGAGGCGATGATTTGGTTGATTTTTTCAGCTCCTGGGATAAATATTTTTTGATTTACAAAGATTCGACCGTCCTGAATATTATTAGCTTTATCTATATCTTGGTTAGATACACTATATCTCTGAGCAATAGATGGAACTGTGTCTCCCCATTTCACTGTATAAGAAAGACCGTCAGCTGGTGGAATTGTAAGTGAATCGCCTGGTAAAACTTCATCTACATTTACGATGTTGTTTTCCCATACGATTGTTTGGACATTGATACCGTAATCGTTGGCTATATCTTGAATAGACTCTCCATCTTGAACTACGTGCTCTTGGAAAGTGGCTTTTTCAGTAGTATTAACTGAGGTTGATGAGTTTTTCGTGAGGAACCCATCTGGACTCATCTGTACTTGGGAGTTGTATAATCTATCCTCTTCAGTCTGGAAACCTACGTACTCAGTATCTGTAAGAAGGAACGCTTGTGGGCTGAAGGAAGTAACAAGTAGGGCAATAGCACTAAAAGCACTTACTCTTTTTATAAGCTTTGTATCAGCAGAGTAAACACCTGCGTTAAGTGAAGATTGTCCGTTAGTAGCTCTTGAAGGTCTCTTTCTAGACTTGGTCTGGATAGAATAAAAGAGTGATTGAGATACTTTTTTGAATTTTTTTAGGTTATTCTTTAACTTGCGGTTGAACCTTTTGTTATTGTAATAACTAATAAGTTTTGCTCCTTAGTTCTGATTAACGTTAGTGTCTTTAGCTTATTGACTTAAGATGTAACGTGGCAGACAGCACCTAATATATATGAAATTGTAACTGGATTTATTTAAAAATCAACTCTTATTAGTCAAGAGACTGATATAGGGCTTAATCTAAAGTAATCCTTGAACAATATTCTTGTGGTGATTCTATAGATAAGGGATTTATTTTTCTTCTTTAGGAAAAATAGATTGTTGTTGTAATTATGGATGGTGGTCAGGCTTTCAAGGTATAGATGTGGATAGGTTGAATGGTTTGTTTGCTTTATGGCCGGGTGAAGTTTTTTGAATATATTGTATCTGGATTGAATTTTCTTAGAAGATATGAATTCTTTTCTGGTAGCTAGATTGGCTTCTTCGGAATAAAAAAGTAAATCTACCAAGTGACGCAAGTCTAGCTGGAGAGTTTTTGCGTGTGTGTGTATATTTGTTTTAACTTGGTATACCTGAGTTGAGATGTAAATTAAGTAAATGAAAGATAAACACAAGGCAGTGGCTAGCAAGATCAATATTTCAAGCATGATTGTGTTTTTTTTAGGTCTTCTTCTTATTTTACTACCTTTTAACGCACTTATAAACACCTTTTTTAGTGAAAAACTAGGAATAGGTCTTTTAAAGTTCTGGAAAGAAATTATTTTTGTGATTTTGATTATCCTTATGGGAGTGAGCGGCAAATGGAAGAAAGCTCCAAGAAAGGGTTTATTCTGGATAAGCTTAGCTTATGCAGCTTTAGTTTTTATAAATGCTTTGAGGCTTGGGGTTGATTTGAACTTTTTACGAATTATAAGGCTTGAGTTGCTGCCTGTGATTGGCCTGTTAGTTATGACTTATATCATAAAGCTTGTGGATAAAGATGACCGTAGGAAGCTTACTAGTCTTTTTTTAGGAAGTGGTTTTGTAGCTTTGCTTATGGGACTACTAGTCTTTTGGTTGTATGGAGGGGAAGGACTGACTATGTTTGGATATAGACCTGATTGGAGCACTTTTTATGCTGGAGAAGCCTTGGCTTACTGCCAAAAAATTGAGAACTCAGATGTATGTAGATTTCAAGGCTTCATGTCTGGACCTAATCAACTAGGTGTTTATCTTGTTTTGATGATGGTAGTTGGATTGGATTTTTTAAAAAAATGGAAGTTGAAAGCTTTGCTTTCTATAGTTTGCTTGGCTTTGTTGTACCTTACTTTCTCAAGAAGCTCGATGATAGCTGGAATTATTGTTTTAATTGGGTACATTGGATGGGAAAACCGAGACTTTATACTAAAGAATAAACTAAAATTTCTAGGTGCAGGGATTGTAGGTGCTTTATTGAGTTTGTTGATGATTGGGGACAATATTTATGAGTTTTTAAATAGACCTGAGTCTAACTCTCAAAGACTAGAGTTTTTGAGTAATGGGTGGAACTTATGGAAAGAGAACTTTATATTTGGTAATGGAGCCGGAACAGCTGGACCTAGTAGTAGATTTTTGGAAGGAAGAGAGCTAATTACTGAAAATTGGTTTTTACAGGTAGGAGCTCAGTTTGGTCTAATTGGCTTGGGACTTTTCGTGGGGTGGTATGGGTTGGTTATGAAAAAACTATATGAAAATAAGAGCTTATTAGGATTTTTATTAATGACTGCTTTGCTGGTTCCTTTAAACTTACTTCATACTTTTGAAGCAAGTGCTTTTGTGTATGGACTGATATTCCTTTTGAGTACTCAATTAGATGAAATCGAGAATTGATTGAGTTTTTTTAACTTTTGGAAAGCTTTTAGATTTTAAGTTTTGAGCAGCTTTGTTGAAAGATTCCAAGTTGAGATTTTCATCTAGAATAACTTCAGCTGGGTATTTCTCAGACATATCTTGAGCATTTTGAAGCTGCTCTCCCCTACTTTGGGATTGAGGAAGAGGAACTAAAATACATTTCTTTTTGAGGGCCTTGAACTCTTTGAGTGAGGTTGCTCCAGCTCGTGCTAAAATAAGATCTGCTTTTGCATAAATATCAGGTAGTTCTTTTTGGACAAAAGAATGCTTGATGTAGGAAGGTGATTTATCAGGCATATCTGGATATTCTTTTTGACCAGTCAGATGAATAATGTTCCATTGTTTTTTAAGGGTTGTGAAATTTTCCTTTAGGAATGCGTTTAGACTTGAGGCACCTAGGCTTCCTCCCATTATTAGTAAAGTTGGCTTTTTGGTATTTTTGAATTTTATATTTTTTTTATCACCGTTAAGTAAATCTTGACTTATAGGTAGATCTACTAGCTCAACATTGTTGTACTTTTGTTGTAGATTTTTTTGAGCAAGGTTGTCTGAAACAAAAATTATTTTGGCAAAGGGAGCAGTTATCTTGGTTGCTAGACCTGGGGAAGAATCCGATTCGTGTATGAAAATTTCTTTTCTTAACACCCAAGCTGCGATAACGACAGGAGGTGCGATGAATCCACCTTTGGAAAACACTATATTTGGTTTTTCTTTAAGGATAATTAGGAGTGATTGGAAAAAACCTAAAACTATAAAAAAGGGATCTATAAGGTTTTTTAAAGAAAAGTAACGACGCCATTTTCCGCTGAAAATTGGGTGGTATTTAACCTTACCTTTGGTCATTTGTCTCTCAATTCCGGAATAACTGCCAATATAGACACAACTGTACCCTTTGTCGTTGAAGTGGCTTATCAAGCTTAGGTTAGGCGTAACGTGACCTGCGCTGCCCCCTCCTGTTAGGAGAATTTTTTTCATAATTATTAGTATGATTTGCTGAAATATTTAGAAGGATCCCTGCTGCTAAAGCTGTAGCTACCATGGAGGAACCACCGTAGGATATGAAGGGTAGAGTTACACCTGTCACTGGTAATAGTCCGGTATTTACTCCGATATTGATGAAGGCTTGTCCGGAAAGCCAAATAGTAATACCTTGAGCGGTAAACATGCTAAACCTATCTTTGGCGTTTTTGGCTATTAAGGTTCCTCTGTAGGCAATAATAAAGAAGGCTATTACGATTATAGAAGTACGTACGAAACCTAACTCTTCTGCACTAGCTGCGAATATAAAATCATCTGAAGCTTGAGGAAGCCAGTAAGACTTCTGGACACCTTGAGTGAGGCCTTTCCCCATAAACCCACCTGTCGCAATAGCTATATTGGCTTGCTCGGTTTGCCAACAGTAATCTCGAGCAGCTCCTGACTCTGAGGTAACTTCACAATTATCCTCTGTTGGGCTGACATAAGCTTTGACTCTATACTTAAGATAGTCATTGAAAGGTACGATGATCGCTAGTGCGACTAAGGCTGCAACTAAACCAGTAGCTAGATGCTTAACACGCGCTCCGGCTAGATAATACATAGATACTGAAATCAGAGTGAAGATCATAGTTGAACCAAGATCTGGCTGTAGGATAATTGGTAGAATGATGACACCACTTAAGATACAAAAGGATATAAAGCCTTTATGAAAATCCTCAATATCTCTTCCTTTCCGCTCCATCCAAAGGGCTAAATAAAATATGAGGGCTAACTTAGCTATTTCGGTTGGTTGAATGGACGTGTTGAAGATAGTGAGCCAGGAAGTGGCGAATGTTGTGAATGATTTCCCTATGATAAGAACCAAACAAAGTGCCACTAAACTGGCAAAGAAAAATGGGATTCCAATTCTTCTCCAGTACTTAAACGGGAAATAAAAACCAAAAATGAAAGCTGGAATTGCTGCAAATACTATTCTTCCTAAATGTTTCTTAAGAAGATAATAACAATCTACTCCACTTGCACCGCAGATTGGGTATAGGACTTCGGCTGGTTTGGTTAAGTCAATTGATTTGGGTACCCCAATACTAGCCATCATGATAAGCCCAAAAAGGACAAGTCCTAGGAAAGTTAAGGCTAATGTGTAGTCAAATTTAGTTTTACTGGGCAATTGGACTTATTAAATATTTTAGTGTTCTTTTCTGACTTTTCTAGTATAGTTGGGTTAGCAGAATAATAAAGACTTAATGAAGAAAAATTTGTGGATTGGTCTAATGATAGGATTAACTATTATTGACCAAATTTCTAAGTTTGCTTTCAAATATTTTTGGCCAGAGTATGTGGTCTATAATGACGGTGTTGCATTTAGTATAGACTTACCTTTACTGCTTCCGATTATTATATCTTTTGTATGTCTTTTTTATATTTTTTATGAGAGAAAGGCTGGTAATATCAAGCCAGACTGGACTTTAGCGGTGTTTGCAGCCGGAATACTTGGTAACCTTATTGATAGATTGGCATTTGGAGAAGTGGTTGATTTTATACATGTAGGTTCTTGGCCAGTTTTCAACTTTGCAGATGTATATCTTACTAGCATAGCGATATACTTTATATACATTTTCTTAAAATTACCTAATAAAACTAAACACTAAACCATGAATGAAGAAGTTCAAAAAACTGAAACGCAGAATGAGTCAAATGAAGAAACTACCAATACGATTACTGAAAAAGCTGTTACTGAAGAGAAAGTAGTTGAAAAAGATGAAGATGATTCAAGTGTTTACTTTGTTTACCTAAATAGGTTTATAACTTCCCTTTTGAGCTCATTGATAACCATAGGGCTTGTTCTGGCGAGTTGGTTTGGAGTTGAAGCTTTGTTTGGAGGTAGTGCATTTAGTGATCTTGAGGTTACTACTGTGACTGTGTTTACTTTATTGTGTGGCTTGAGTTTATTTATAGGGCAAAGCATTCAGAATTATTTTGTGAAAATTATCGAGAAAGAATCTTATAAATTTGTACTGGGTAAAACTGTAAAAAACTTTGTTTGGCAGATCTTGATGCTAGCTTTGTTTCTACCAGCTATGATTTATTCATTATCTTTGGGAGGAGAATATTTGTTTTGGAGCTCTTCTATATTCGTGCTTTTTTCTGGATTGATTGCTTCGAGTATTCGGGAGGCTGAACATGCAAACAGGCTTCAAGCGACTTTACTTGGGGTATTTGTTGGTTCTATATTTTGGCTTTTATTTAGCTTTAATTTGTACCAGGGAGGATCTGATATCTGGAGGTTTGCTTACTTAGCTCTTTTACCTTTGAGCAGTGTGGTGGCTGAGATTGTTGTATTGATGGCTGACTTGATTGGGAACTACTTTAAGGATTGACCACACACTGACGGTCGTAGACCTGCTTTGAGAGATTAAGAAGACCTTCTTGATTGGTTTCAGTGAAAACTTCTTTGTTGTATGAAACCAAGAGAGGAGTTTGATAAGCTATGTTGAGTGTGTTTTGGATACCTAAGTCGAAATGTTGGGCGGTGATTTGGTTGATAGCATGTTGTTCGATTTTTGATTGAAATAACTGACGAAGCTGAGACTTTTCACTTAACTCCTGGGTTACTTGAGTTATGTCTGAATTACCTAGTAGTAAGCCCGCAATATCTGCTCTATTGGTGAGCAGGGTTTCGTTTTCTTGGAGTACTTTTTGATAAGTTTGAATTGGATTGGTGCTTATGGAGTTAAACTCTTTTTGATTTCTTTGGATTTCTGATTTTAGGTTTTGAATTGTTGCTTGGACACTGTTTGAGATGGAGTTGATTGGTTTGTCTACAAATATGCTTTTTAAATTAGCCGGGCTTACAGCATCGGCTGATGACTTTTTAAGATTTTGGAATGCTTGTTTGAGTGACTCCCATTCTTCGGAGATTTGTTGAACCTCTAGTTGGAGGTTTTGAGCTCTTTCTTTAAGTGAAGACCAACTAGTTGGACAGTTGAGATAATCACCTTCTATAAATTCATCAGGATTATCTGGATCTGGTTTTTGAATGCGAGGTTCATACTTAACAGCTAAGGAGTTGTAAATTGAGTCTACTTGAGGTCTTAGGTCTTGTGGTAAATCTTGTTTAATCTGACGGATATGCTGAGGTTGGCCGTCTTGGAATCCATTTTGGATTAGGCTACTTATGTTGTTGAGGAATTGGTATTCAATCTCTAGGGTTTGATAGTTATTGATAATACTCTGCCTTTCTTGCTCGTTTAATGTTTCAAAATCAAGCAGGAGTCTATCAGCTAAATCACTTTGGGCTGAAAGGACTTGGAATTTATCAATTTGCTTACATGAATTTTCATTAAGGAGAAGGTCAGTTTTGAAATCTTCCAGAATATCTGTTGCGTCAAATTGAAGTAATAAATACTGTCCTAAGTTTGTGGCTTTGTCTTCAAAGCTGGTTGACTGAGCATTGGTAACTGGAGAAACAGATAGGAATACCAAAAGGCTGATGATGAATGTGTTTTTTATAGTTCTGAGCATTCTGGTAGGTTAATGAGTTCAGTAAAGTTTTGATCTAGTTGGTCTAAAGAGGTGTTGAATGATTCTAAGTAAAGGTTTAGGGTGTTCATTTGACTAGTTAGCTCTTGGAAATGAATTTCTTGGTTTTGAATAGATTGATTTACCTGGCTGTTAGATGAGTAGGATCTGTTTAGGTTTTGATCAAATTGATCAATGAATTGTTGTGCATTTGATTGAGCTAGAAGATTTAGGTCTCTGTTGGTTTGTGTATCGTTTTTGATGGAGAAACCACTATTTGATACAGAGTTTTGGTTGATTGAATTATCTTGGGTTTGATAAGGATCCAGGTCAGTTATGTAATCTGGAGTTGGAACTTCAGGTAAGATTGGTTTGCTGAATATGTTTAGATTTAACCCTATTTTACCAACTGAGGCTTTTTTACAAAGAGCTGGTTCTCCGAAGTTACCAGTGATTTTCTGAGGTAGGACACCATTATCTAGTAGATTTTGTAGATCTTGATTTAGCCTGTTTATGAGACAAGAAACACAATCTTCCTGAGCTGGATATTTAAGGTCGACCTGATTGTATCTGAGCTCTCTGGTGAAACAGAATATTTGATCTGGGGGACAAGACTGGCTTATTCCAGTGAAGGGTAGGCTGAAATCTGATGATTGGTAATTTGCTATTTGTTGAGATGGAGTTTGATTTGAGCTTTGACTATCTGTTTCAGAGTTGATTGAGAAGTTTGAGGTTGGGGTTTGTGAATTAATGCTGTCTTGTTCTAATGCTTCAGTTGAGTTATTGGTTTGGTAAATTTCTAACTCTTGTTGAAGGTTTGAATCAAACTGACAGACTGCCCCGTACTGAATGGTTGGAAATTGATATTCAGGGATTGGTTCTAAAGTAACTTGGGTCGGATTTCCTGGGCTACTAGGTTGGTTTGAGGTTGGGGTTGGAGAATTGGTTGTTGGCGTGCTGTTGTTCTGATTGGAAGAAAAGTTTGAAAAGGTAGTTAGGTTAACTGGAGAAAAGTTGGAGATGTATGGTTGAGAGTTAAAATTACTCCAAAAGTTTGACCTTCCTGGAGTTTGGTAGTTTATGGATGAGTTTGAAGATTGAGAGAAAAGTTTTTGCTCGATTTGGCTCAAGTCAGTCATTAAATCAAACCCTGAGTTTTGGGAATTGTTGTCTGAGAATATTTCATATATTACTGCTTGCTGTCTTACCTTAGCTAACTGAGTAAAGAAATCTTTTTCTTGAAGGTACAATTCTTGGATATTATTGAAGGTATCTTGGACCTGTGAGAGATTTGATTGATTTTGAATTGGAGCTAGGTTGTTGTACTCAAGGATCGATTCAACTTCAGCTGGAGTTAGATTAGATACTATACTTACACCCTCGTAGATGGATGGCTTTAGCTCTTTGGTAAAGCTGTTAAGGATTCTTAAGTATAGGTTTTGGGTAGGTAATTTCTCTGGAGATGAGATGTCTAGATTAGATAAGAACTGGCTTTTATGTGATGGTTGATCCTGCTCCTGAAGGAGATTGTGAATGGCTTCATCTAAACTTTCTTGGTAAGAGGACTGAAACTGAGCTTTGGTTTGTTGCAACAAAAAATCTGGCAGTGGTGACTGCTGGAAAAAAAATAATAATGATAGAAATATCATAAACTTACTGACAGTAAGGTGTTGTAACATTGTTGTATTTAGATGGATATTGATCTACGTAAGATTCAAGTTCTTGTAGATTTGAAATAAGAATATCTAGTTCGTCTTTTGTTGATTCATAAGATAAATGCATTGGGTAGGCTTGAAGAAGCTGTTGATAAAAATTTAGAGAAGACTCAACTGTATCTAGTGAGGCATCAAATTGATCTTGAATAAACTGGAATCTAGCTCTGGACTGTCTGGCTTGGGAATCAGATATATTGGAAAGGTTAGACACCTCAACGAAGTTTAGTGAAGATTGAACCTGTGGTATGAGTTGATTGAGGTTTTCCTCAAAAAGGTAGTTTAGGCAACTAGAAGATAGATTGTCGGCACATGACTCGGAATCTAAAGCTAAAGGTGGCGAGAACTTATTGGTGAAATCTTCAGGAAGTGTATCTTCTGAGTCTTGGAAGTAATCGAAGAGTTGTTGGGTTTTGCTTTGGAGGAGTTGGTTGTTTTGAAAATGAAAATTGGCGAAAGCATTAACTACTGGGTCAGTTTGGCTTTGAGCGTATACGTTGAGACTTAGCAGGGTAAGTGCAATTGAAAAAATGATAAATCCGATGGCTTGCTTTAGTCTTGTACGCATGCGCGAGAATAACAAGGTAATTGTTGGCTAAATGATTTTACTTTTTGAGTAACTTGATTTGTTTCTGTGTTTAGGTCATTGAATTGTTGATTTATTTGAGAATATTTTTCAGATAGATTGAAACTTTGTTTTCCATAGATACTGGCTTTGAGGGTGTTATTGAGAGTTGTCTGGACTGTCTGCTTTTCAACTTGAAGGATCTCCTTGCACTTTTGTGCTTCTGGGCCTGAAAGGACGTTTCCGGAATCATTTATATTTGTAGAATTATCCTGCACAAAGAGCGAGGCACGGCTAAGAAAATTACGATAATCTTCAAAGATAAGATTTAAATTGGTTGAAGCTGGGGTAGAATCGGAAACTAAATTTTGAAGGTTGTCGTAAAAGGTTTGCTTAGCTTGGTTGATCTGTTGCACTGTGAAGTCAGGGCAGGATACTTGCTCTTGGGAATGTGTTAGTCTTGGTAGGATGGTTAGACTTAAGAAAAGTGTCAAAATCACCAGACTTACTTCCCTACTATATTTGTGGAGGTGTTTTTTGATCACTGAGTAATAGTTAATAGATTACTTTGGGAATAAATTTCACCATTTGGTCCTTCGAGGATGGCGAAAATTATATCTCTTCTAATTATATCATTTTCATCGCTGATTGTGTATGCGCAAGGACAGCTATTACAAGGGATTTGATCGATATAGAGTCCTGGTCTTTGAGGATTTGGGAAAATTAGCTCTATTGATTCGCTTTGTTGATTTTGAGATGAACCAGAGTCTTGTGAAGACTGATTGTTGTTATTGCCTTGATCTCCAGGGCTTTGGCCCTCAGAACTTTGATCTTGTGAAGACTGCTCTTCGAGTTCATAACAATTGTATAGATCCAAGACTCGACTAGCTATTATGGCAAATTCCTCACGAGTTATAAGCTGATTTGGATTTGAGGCTTCGGCAGTTGTAAGAAGCTGATTGTTCTGGAGTTGATTAGTAGATGCAGCTTGGTCTGTGATGTATGGAGATAAGTCTTGGGCTATTTGAATGTATTGAGTGTACCAAGGTTGGTTTGGATTTGGGTTGAGATCGAATTGGATGATGGATTTGTACTCAAGGGCCTCAAGTATAACTTTTGTTGCTTCAGCTAGAGTAATGCTATTAGCAGGCTTGAATGGATATAAACCAGTTTGAGGATCTTGCTCGGCTAAGTAACCATTGAATAGTCCAAGTAGCTGAGTCTCTTTGGTGTAATCGTAATACCATAGTGGATCATTTTGGGAGAAAGGTATATCACTGAATACTTGAGGTGATAGTTTTGCCTGAGCAGATGGGCTTAGACATAGTGCCTCAAGGATGATTTTAGAGAATTCTGAACGAAGTATCTCTCTTTCTGGTTCGAAGAAAACTTGGTTATTTCGAGTTACTCCTTCAACTATTCCTAACTCTTGAAGTCTTGTAATAGCGTCGTAACTTGGGTCTGTTGTTTGTAGATCTTGGAACTCTGGTTGAGGTGGAGTATACCTGATTGTTCTAGTTGAAGTTGTTTGGATTTCGGTTGGGTCCTGAACCTGTAGGTCATTAGCTGGATTTACGAATATTGAGAATTGTAGAATGCTGTCTCCATAAACGTCATAAGTCTGTAGGTCATTAATAGAATCTACTGAAGATATATCTATGCTTAGGTTATCATCCAATAGGTTAAATTGGCCGTCTGAGGTTACTACTAGAGCTGGGTCTGACTGAGGTGTTTCAGAAATAATAACTTGGCTTTCAGTTAGCTGGGCAGACCAAGCGTTTGGGTTGGTATCTTGAACGTATACACCTAGTTGATTGAGCTGTCTTTCTGAAACTGGCTGATCAGATAAAATTGGTAAGATAGCACTGTCAGAGATTTTTTGAACTCTTGTTAATGGTTGATCATTAAGATTTAGAGTTATTGATGTATTCGAAGGGTTTTCTTCAGATGGATTCCATGGTGTGAATTCCAGAGTAGCTGATGGATCAAGAGTTTGGATTGTCCCTGTGATTTTGTTGATTCTAAATAAATCACGATTATTGATATCTTTTACTACGACTGAAGTTGAGCTGTTATCTGGTTGGAACTGGAATTGTCCGCTGGCATCTGTAGCAAGATTTGCGATAGGAGCAAGCACACCATTTCTTTGTCTTATTAAAGTAATTGGTGTGTTTCCTGAGATAGGATCAAGCTGACCGTTGATCTGATTGTCTTGGCCTTTTGTGATCGTGATACCAGGTGGGACCACGTTTATGGTTAATATAACATTGCTGGTGTTTCCATTTATATCTTCTGCGTGGATATTGTATCGGCGAGTCTGGATTTGGTTGAATGGACCTAATTGGAAAATTGCAGTTGCAGGGTTTTCTTGACCTTGGAGATTGTTATCATTGGTTGGATCACCATCTTGGTCTGAATCTGAGGTAAGGTTGTTGTCTATGTAAATCTGACTGATGCTGGACTCTGAGTCATAAGTCTGACTGACATCAACGGTATAAGTGCTAAATAATGGAACATCTACTTCTTGGTCTGAATTTAGTTGGATGTTTGGTGGGATGTTATCGCCACATGTGTTTGGTGTAAGAGCAATATTTGATTGGAGGATGTGAGTTCTGGTTTCGGTAATCAAAGAAAGTCTAGCAAGATAGTTACCGTTAGAGAGAGGTAAGCTAACTGAATTGTTTGAATTTACTCGTATGACCTTGTCGAATTCATCTTCTGAAATGTCTTGATCTAATTCTTCTGGAACAATCAAATACCTTTGATAGCTTTCTGTATCAGTAATAGTTGTTTTGTAAGTATCAAGTAGGAGAGGTTTATCTAGAAGATTTGATGGTAAAGAGAAACTAACCTGATTGTGTTGGAAATTGAAATTTATATCAGGTGTTTTGAGGGAATCTAAATCTAACTCATTGGTTAGGTCTTCAAGTTGGAATATCCTTGGAGATGAGATGCTTGAGGATTGGTTGGTCTGGACGTGATTGTTTTGCTTGATGTAGAGAGAATTTTCAAGTGAGTAGATAATGTCTTCATCGCCATCATCATCTAGGTCTACTATCTCTACCTGATTTTGTGATTGAGTTGGTGTGTTGTAGGCGATCAACTTTTGAACATTCCCTTGTTCATCAATTGTGTAAACTCCCTCCTCTGGATCGTAGGTTGGCAGTTCAGATTGAATTGAAGTAGCTTGAGCTATGTAACTGTTTGTTAACTGGAAAGAATCTGACTTGATAGGCGTTTGGAGACTTGGTTTTGTGATGGATGCGAATTGGGTTCTCGTATCTGGTTGAGATAGTTTTTGGGCTACTATTGGGTGAGATTTGTACTCTTGTAGAGTTAGGGTTGAATTTGCTTTATTTGGGACAAAAGCTTGAGATGTAGCTGTTAAGTTTATTTCTTTAGGGATCTGATTATTGAGAGACTGTGCTAGCTGATCCATAGAGTGAATAGCATCTGAGAATGAAGTTGTTTCTGGAAGATTTTCGATTGTTTCTGTTAGATCGTCTCCGAGTAGGTTTACTTCTCCTTGATCAAGGAAATCAAAGTTTTCCTCTAGTCCATCCTCGATTTGATCAGTTATGTTAGAAGAGAACGAGTTTAGTTGATCTGCTAACTGCTGAGAGTTTTCTTGAATTTGGTCAAACTCAAGATTCAACTGAGTTGTAAGTTTGAAAATTATTTCTTCGATATATTGTGCTTGGAGAGCGTCGTTTGGTAGTTGGAAACTAACATCAACTGGAAGGACTGGTGTAAGAGGTCTGTTGGTCATTGTTTCAATTTGATCCTTAATTTGAGACTCTGGCATTGGAACTAAACCTTTGGAGATTAGACAGTAGATTCTAACTAGTCTTGTGAGAACTTTGATAGTCGGCTCAACTTGTTTAGTGAAGTTTGTACTAAAGTTTTTGATAGATGGTGGTTTTGGAAGGCTTGGTAACTGTGGGATTTCTAAAGATGGAAGCTCTGGAAGATCTTGCATTATTTCAAGCTCATCAAGGTTTGGTGGTTCAGGCAGAAGTGGAACTTGGAAGGCATCTAGGTAGAGCTCTAAATCAAAGCCATCTATATCAACTCCTGAACCTTGAAGTCCCAAAGCTGCATCTGGAGTGTCTGGAAGTGCAAACTGAAGGTCTAGATCTGGGAGTGTGATTGGATCTTTCTTGAATTCAAAATCTGGGAGAGTTATGTCTACCCCTGCTTTGACTTCAGAAACATCTAAAGTTATGTCTGGCCAAGACGGAATTTCAATGACTGGAAGATCTGGGGCTAAGTTTGCAAAAAGGGTTATTAATGATTGTATTCCATCGTTAGTTCGGTTAGATCTACAATCATCACATGATTCCATGAAGTCTGAAGAGAAGTTTAGAATTATTTTTAGCTCTTCTACCATGGCCTCAACATCATGGATGGCTTGTTCCCATTGAACCAAGGCGGAAGTATTTTCTGTTAGCCAACCTAGAGTGTTTGTAAGAATAATTTCAGCGTATTGTAAGATTTGATCAGCATAGTTTGCTACGAAGTTTTCTACTCGAACAATATTTTTTGGAATCTCTCTGTACTCTGTGATTCTTTGAAGGTTTTCTTTGATATTGAGGTCAATACCTTCTAAACCTGCTGCAAGTCTAATACAGGCAGTTTGCACATTACCTCCTTGGTTAGAAACTGATGCGATTGATTGTAGGAAGTCTCCATTATCAAGTGCTGTTTGTATGCTGGTTATCGAATCATAATCTGTGTTAGCAAAACAACCCCATTGTGAACCTTTTACGAATATTTCTAGTTTGATTTGGTCTTGGAGTGAGATTAATTGAGTTTTGTACTTGGTAAGCTCTTTTTCTTCTATCCATGGATAATTTACGTAAACAGTTTGGTAATTGATGTCGAACAATGGCATCAAAGCAACTTCCTCAAGAATACTTTGGAGGTCGTCGGCACTGTTGAACTCTGCTCTAGACTTTGCTGTTTGCTTAGCTACTAAGACATCATTATATGTGGATAAATTCCCACATTGAGATGGATTATTTCTGAAATCTTCTTCAGAATTACAATTTGGATAAGGGTCTGTGAAGAAATAATTTCTTTGGTCTTGAGAGTTTATTGGTGTGACATAACCAACTACTGATTGAGGATCTGGGTAAATAATATTGATATCAGGTGGATCTAATAATTTTTGGTTAATTTCCTTCCATTGGTTAGTTACCCATTTGGTAAGTACTGCAGGGAAACCTGGTATTTGTATGTTGGATTGTTGGCTTTGACCTGATCCTCCACCAACTGTGATGGCACCACCGGAACTTGTTTCTACAAAGTCTGAAGCTTTAGTTATGACGTCTTGAAGCTTCTTGTTGATAGCATCACACAAGGCACCAAGATCAGTAATACTAAATGTATAACAAACTCCTAGCAGATGGGGACCAATACAAACTGATCCAGCGAACTCTCCTGTGAGAGTTGGAGAAATATAAATTCTTCCTCCACTACATGCCTGATATGGTTGTGGTGGCCAAAATGGTATAAAGGCTCCGGTTGGTGATGGTGGACACCCCCATGCAAAGGCTGGTAACTCAGTTCCAGGTATATCTCCAGGTACAAGGAAAGCTTCGTTTTTTGGAACAGCAAGACAACCACCGTCTCCGCAAGAGAGATCTTTTACTAGGTTTTCTACTTTACTACCTGCACTGTTTAATGAATCTGACCCATCATAGATGTCTATAATTCCATCATTATTAGAATCATTTTTGATGGTTTGTTCAGCTAGTGAGTTAGCTACTTGTTCTTGTTGGTCAGTTGTTTGATTGGTTGGGTTGGCAGGTAGGTTTAAGACTGACTCTAGAGTTGTTTGGTTTGGGTTTTGAGCTTGAGGAGTTTGTTGTTGGTCGAACCTTCGGAAAGATAAGACATTGTTAGATGAATCATAATCTGAATAGAAATAGGTTATTGAATCTGACTCAGGAAGAAGGATTTTGAGATCTGGGTAGCCGTCTTGGACAGGTAATATATTTTCTTGTTCTGGTTGATTAACCTTGATAATTGATTGATCTGAAGTGGTTGGCCTTTGGTAGGTTGTTCGGAATGAAACTATAGTTGTCCCCTGGCTTGCTAAGTTGATTCCTGAAATAAGAGTTTTACGATTTGATTGGTTGGTTGTTTGGATAAAACTTGCTGAAGATGGATTTAAACTTGAAGTTGTTAAAACTTGATTTGATGGAATTGGGACGCTTAGCTTGAGATTTTGATATGAGGTAGTTGATGAGTTGTTGAGAGTGATTGTGTATTCGAGTATATCACCTGACTCAAGGGTGTTTCCGTCTATATCTCTAACTCTAGCTGTTGAGTTTTGCAAGGAGGCTAAGCTTGATAAATTATAAAAATCTAAGGCTTGGCTTTCCTGGATCTGATTAGATTGGATTGGGCCAGATGGAGTTTGGAAAGTCGTTGTAGTTTGGCTTGGATTTGTTGGAATACTTAAAGTGGCTGTAGGTTCTTGAGGAGTGCTGATGTTATTTATAAGGATTTTTTGTAGTAAGTATTCTTCTTCTTGGAAAGGGATACGAGTATGACCCAAGGCATTTGGGGTTGGTAAAATTTGGCCCTCTTGGTTCCAGAAAAGATATAGTATCTGATCTTCTGCCTCTAAGATAAGGTCATCAAGATCATCATTATTCATGTCTTGGATTAAGATCTGGGATACTTTTGTGCTTAGATTGAGGTCTAGACGATTTAGGGTTGATAGATTGTTTCGGTCTAGCTCATACCCATCTTGAGAACTTAGATTTGGAGATACTAGCTGAGTCTGACCGGTTTTAGAATCTTGAGTGAAGTCATTAAAGACATAGATACAGCTATCTCCTTGAACACACTCTTGATCAGTTAGGAAGACTATTGTTTCTTGGTTGTTTTGGAAGTTAGCGACATGGAGTGATTTGATTCCGTTAGGAACATTGAGAAACTCTGGTAAGTACCGAAGCGTTTCATTGTCGAGGAGCCCAACTGTACCGTCTTGATAGGCTATAACTGTTTTATTGGATTCTGGTAGGGATAATATATCTACTAGTTGTGAGTCGCTTTTTCTAGATACGAATTGGCCTATTGTCTCATCAAAGTTCATGTTTGAAAGTGATGAATTGTTGAGTTTTGGTAAGGAAATTAATGGATCACCTAGAACTATCCCTGCTTCTGATAAGTGAGGGCGATTTGCCTCACCGATAGGTGTTCCTGAAGACAACAAATGTAAAAGCTTAGATCCTTGAACTAATCCAACTTGTGGAGTTTCGAGTGAGTCATGTGATCGCACATCGAAACTAGATGGCAATTGAGATGAATCGAGAAGAACTTTAGGATTATAAAATTTGTAACCTAAAGGCTGGGAGGAAGATGGTAGTGTTGTCTGGAGTTTGTACTCTAGATTTGGGTTTCGGCTGTTTGGCTTTATAGTGACCTCATTAGAAGAGGTTGGCTGGAAAGTAAGGTTTGCGAAGGCCTGCCCTTGATAGATAAGATTGACTGAGTAGTAGGTGTTGTCGACTATCTGAAGGTAAACCTGTTCATTGATTGACTGAATGGTTTGGTTTGGGTTTATTTCTACAAGATTCTGTCCTTGTAAAGATATGTTTGTTTCGGTTAGTTCTAAATTTGGATTTAGTGAAGTGAAGTTTATTTGATCAGGCTGAGCTTGATTGGATAAAATTTTATTACTTAGATTTGTGGATAATTCAACAATTTGTTGGTTTTGATTATCATTGAAAATTGTTGTAAATACACCTGACTGGAAAGTCGTCTGAGATGAAACTAAATCAGGGCTTGGCTGTAAGACTCCTCCACTAGGGTGGATGTATAGATAAGGAAGGGTATCATCAAGGGATGTAGTGAGGGTTGAAGAGGCTTGAACTTTCGAATCAGTAAAAATTGATCTATAAGCTTCATTTTGAAGCTGTGGAGTTGAGGTAAATGAGTTAAAAATCAAAGAATTCAAATCTGGACCAACTCTGTCTAAACTAAGTTGAGAAGAGATTTGGAGCTGATGGAATCCTTGGAGACTAGAGCCATCTGTTATCTGGAAAAATATATTTCCGAAGCTCAAAGGTTGTGCTTGGAACTGTAAGGTAGCCTTTCCTAGGTTGAAGTCTACCTCTTGAGGGAAGATCTGAAGGCTAGAAGTTTGATCGTATTGGATCTGGAGGTTTTGAAAGTTTTGAAGGATTGGGTTGTCATATTCATCTACGATGACTGCTTCCACTTCAGTGGTTGAGGTTGAGTTTATTTTCGTTTTTGAATTTGTGAATTTAACTTTAGCTGGGTCAGCTGGACTTACTGTTAGGGAAGTACCTGCTGGAGCTACTGACATAGCTGGCAAAGAAGTTGATAAGTTTATCTGACCTGATTTAGTACCTGGCGTTAAAGTGTATGTGTGGACAGTATCACCTGAAGGTGAATCGCCTGTATAAACCAGGGAGGACCTTGTGGTAGTAGTATCTAGACTGAGAGTTGGTTTTGGGAAGTTAATTAGTTGTCCTCCCTCTTGTAGTGTTATTGAGACTTCTATCTCGGAATCGGGAGAGGCTTGGGTTGTGCTCTGAGATAGATCGATGTTTAACTGTGGGTCTTCGTATATTGAGAAACTATAACTGTTTGTTGGGAATGTAATTGTATAGTCACCTGGTTGATCGACCTCGAATACGATTGTGGACTCCCCTGAGAAATAGTTCACTTGCACCCCTGGGGTCTCTGGGTCTTGATCAAGTTGATCCTGAGTACTTTGAGGCAAATTTGAAGTTACTGTTTGTGATATTGATTGGAGTGACTTGATACCTTCCTGATTAACTAGGGTTAAATTAAGCTCGAGAGGCGATGAAGTTGTTGGTACTACAGAAGATGCTGTTACCTGAACTAAATCTGGAGTAACGTCTTCAGATCCGAAAAGTTCGTCGGCAGTTGATATTTCAGGTTTTTCAGGACTGATGATCTGAGAAATTCGACTTTGCTGCTCTTCATACCATGACGGAAGATAATCAGTAAAATAAGTAAATAAATCTATTGAATCATCAGCCGCTGACTGTTGTGATTGAATTAACTCTTCTTGGGTCTGAGCTTTGTGTTGTCCTTCTAATGAGTCTTCCGGAGGTAAGATTTGATCGAAGTCGGTAAAATCTAAGATGTTGAAATCTAAATTTGAATTAGTGGTATTACCTGTTAAATGAGTTATTTCAAAGCTGTCTGAGAAATTATTTAGGGTAAAAGGTCTATCCTTTGATAAGATAAGAGAATGAGCTTGTTCGTATTTCTGATTTAGGTCATATGTTAGCCAATTGGTGAAATACTCTACTTTAGCACTGTTTGCTCCCACTAGTTGATCAGATTGATACTGATCTTGTGGTAACGAGATTAGATTAGTTAGCCTGCCTGTATAATCTTGGTTGGTTTTAGATAACCTAGTTAGAGCTGACTCTAACTGGGAAACATCTTGTAAGAAATCGGCATAAGAATCTGCCTTGAAAAGATTTGGATACACTAGTTCTTGGGATTCACCATTTTTGTCCATGAAGGTTACATACCTGGTTGCATTGATTGGGAGATCAGGATTAATAGCATCATATGCATTTGATATGATTCCTGGAGTTGGGTCAGCATGTTTAACTAAACTTGGTATGTTTTTGCTGGTTTGGTACTGCTGAACCTCTAGCCTTAGTGATCTAAGCTCAGGGTTAGCAGTGCTCTGTAAATTTACTGAAAATTCATTCCTAACTGGGTTGGCTAAGATCTGCGAGCTGAAAGCGTGCCAATCAAATGATTGATTTTGGGTTAATTGGACTGACCTGTAAGTTGGAAGTATTGATAAGAATTGGCCAAGTGTGATTGTCTGGCCTTGGTATGTGGCTAAAGTTAAATCTTGGTAATTTGGAATTGAATTAAGTTCTTGAATAGCTTGATTTAATTCAGCTTCTGAATCTGTCCTTGCGTATTCAACTTTTAAAAGGTCAAGATAGTCTTGTGTTGTTCTCATTCCATTACAGCTTTGTGCTGTTAATGGGCTTTGATAATCAAGCTGAACTTCGTCCATTCTATGGAAATCTTGAAGATCTCTACCGGCAAAAGTAGTACATTTGTAAACGTTATCCCTTAGATTAAGTAAACCTGGAGATCTGTCTACCTTTGTCCATGTTTCTTCTGGATCATCAGGATCAAATGGATTGTAACAAACTTCTGTTTGTGGGCTTTCTGGGTCTCGATCTATGACTAGCCCCCTATGAGTTCTAACTGTTTTATCAAGTGGGTTTGTAGTACCTCCTCCCCTGAAAAGTCTACATTGAGCGGGAGTGTTTATATCTTGAAACCTTGTTCCATTAATCTTCAAAGTGGCATTTTGGATAAGATCTTCTTGTCCGAGTGGGCTATTCGGGTTAGCGAATAAGATATCAAGGATTTCATCAGTTGGTAGGTTTGCAGTAGATTGAGCTAAACCTGGTACCAGATTTAGATAAAGTTGAAGTAGGTCTCCTTGTCTGGAGTGATTTACGAAGTAGATTGGATCTAGTTGTTGGTCTACAATGTCACCGTCTTGATTTTCAAACTGTAAAACTGGAGTTAGTCGGGCACCTTGAACTAGGTTAATGTCTTGCTGGATATCATCTAAAATATCATCGATCTCATTTTCTAAAATTTGATTAACTTCTTTAAGGTATAGTGAAGATAGCTCATCTAGCTTGGCGATACCTAGTAAGCCTGAATTATATTGGGAATCTTGATATCTTCCAGTTGAGAGAAGAGCATCTCTTTGATCTCTTAAGGCTACAGTGAAAACATCTGTCAGTGGGGTAACAAACTTCTCTATATTGGACCTAGTGAAAATATCTGGGACTTTTATCTGATCTGACTGGTTGGATTGTCCGGCTCGAATTGCCTCTGCCACGAAACCACTTGAGTTTTGTCCTAAGAAATCCAAGAGCTTTCTGCTGAACCTATTGTAGGCGAACTCTTCTATCACACTTGTGTAAGTCAGGTAGGATGAGTAAAGATCTTGATTGAAAGAACTGGCATCGTGAACTGGCTCTGAGAAAAAAATACTTTGATCGAAGTCTTGGAAATCTTCTACTCCTTCGTAGTATAAGTGGTTTTTATCTAAGTACTCAGAAATTGCTTGGGGAGAATCTAAGTTAATTACACCATGCCAAACCTCAGGGATTGGGTTATTTACTTGAGTTGGAATGAAGTACTGGTTTTGGTTATCTAATACAAATGAAGGATCCTCAAAATCAGTATATGGATAAAGGGATGTGAATAGGTTTCCAGACTTATTCACTACTGGTAAAGGCACTTCTCCCATAAGTACTACCCCTGAAAGCTGTGAATCTTCTAATTGATCTAGGTTTTGGTGGTAAGCTTGCTTCAATAAGGAAGCAATTTCAGCTGGAGCCTGAAACTGGCTAACTGGTATGATAGTAACCTCAGTGTCTAGATCTGACTCTTGAAAATAACTGGATCTTTGGATGTCTCTGGCGTATCTCTCAATTCTTTCCTGAATTGAAGAACTTGAAACTTCTGAATAGTTTTCAGTGTACTGATTGGTATAATCATCTTGATCTTCAAAAAGATCTTTCTCTACAAGGATAAGTACTAAGTTAGATGGAGCTTGATCAGAATAAATGGAAGCAGTTGCCTGAAGGCTAGCATTCATAGTTCCAACCTGTAATGGATCTAAGTAAAAAGCTTGTAAAATCATGGCAACAAGGAGTACACCAATAATACTTTTCTTGAAGTATGTATCGCTTAGGCCGTGCAATGCTTTCTTTAACTTGAACTTAGACAAAATGTGATAATTTTTAAGTATCATTATATTATAGCAAAAGTGGAAAGATCTAGTTATACAAATAGGTGTTTTTCGTCTAATCAAAGGCCTTTCCGCTTGCGAAGAGCGTATTTTGTTTTATTTATTAAAAAAGACCCCAGTTTGGGGTCTAATTGTTCTTAAGTTTGAGTTTTAGATTATCTTTCTACTGCGAAAACTTCAGTATTCGTTGCTGTTCCTGAAGCCTCTAATGTATTAGACCCTGAAGCTGTATAATTCACACTGTTATTACCGTCATTCTCTAACTCCATGTAAACTGTATATGAAGTTCCATCTCCTTCGTACCTAACGTAAGAGTTAGAACCATCTGAACAAATTGTTGCAGAAGCTGGAGCTACTTGAGAAGGTGGGTTTCCATTTAGGTAATCAGTAACCAACTCTTCCCCATCACTAGAAGGAGTAGCTACTACTAGAGTTTCATCAATACAGAAGTTTCCATTTGGATATCTTCCGTTGTCGATGTTGTATGACTCAAGTGATGAAAGGATACTGTTAACAGCAGCTTTTCTAGCTGCATCTCTTGCTCTGGCTGGTGCATCTGTAATTGTTGGTACAAGTGCAACGGCAAGGATACCGATGATTGCTACTACAATAAGTAGCTCGATAAGCGTGAAACCTTTTTTGATAGGCATGTTCATAAATTAATGTTAATTATTTATCTTATTATTATAAACTATTTCTAGCTTTTTAGCAACACTACAGTGAGTCAATTCCACTTAGAAGTTCTGTCATTGGAAGCATAATGGCAAGTACTACAACTCCAACTAGAGTACCTACAAAAAGTATTATAAATGGCTGGATAAGTTTTGAGAAATTTTCAGCCATTTCTTTGGTCTTCATATCATAGTATTTGGATATTTTAGCTGCTAGATCGTCTATTTGAGCGGTTCTTTCTCCAATGGCAATCATATTAGTGGTTAGCCCAGAGAAAAGTGGGGAATCCTGTATACTTTCAGATATTGTTATACCTTGAGCTACATCTTTTGAGGTTAAGTATACCCTCTGCCTGTAAACAAGGTTTGATAGACCTTTTGAGGTAATCACTAAAGAGTCTATCACTGAAACTCCAGCGTTTAGGAGGTTGGAAATGTTTCTAGAAAATTTTGCTTGGTTTATATAATGTAAGAAATCTTTGAGAACAGGAATCTTTAAAAATAATAAATGATAATAAAACCTGGTTTTGGGATTCGAATAGGTTAAAACTATGAATGCCGCTAGGATAGCTAAGGTAACCCCAGCAAAGAATGTGTTATTGATGACAATATCACTGACTAAAATTAAGAATTCTGTGATTGCAGGTAGCTCAAGGCCTGTAGTAGAGAATAACTCTTTGATCTGAGGTATTACAAACCGTAACATTGCATATACCGTAAGTATAACAAACACAAAAACTATAACCGGATAGATTAAAGCTGATCTTATCTTTGCTCTAAGTTCAACTCCCTCTTCTAGCTCCTTGGATAGTCTTTTTAGGACTTCATTTAGTTTACCAGTTACCTCTCCTGAACTTACCATTCCTATTTCAGACTCTGAGAAGATATGTTGATAATCATTTAAAGTTTCGGAGAAACTTTTACCGGTTTCTAATTTTTGGGCAATTTCTTGAGTTACTTTTTTGAAATATTTATTAGTTGTTTGGTCAGAGAAAATTTTGATAGCTTGAATAATGGATATACCTGCGGTTAGCATGGTTGAAATAAGTTCGTAGAAAATACTTTTATCTTTGATCGGAATTCCTCTTTTTAGGAATTTATTTAAATCTATCCCGAACTTTGATTGGAAAAAATTCTGAGTTTCTGATCGACCTTTGTCTTTTAGAAAGCCTGCAGCTAATTCTTGGTCATCGACTATTTCTAAAAAAATCTCGTCTTTTTTTGCTTTAGCAATTTTTTCGTCTGAAAGACCTTCTATTTGGAAGGTGTTCCTTTGGGTTGCTTCTTTAAGACTAAAATCTTTAGCTTTTTTCATCAGTCAGATTGGTTAGCTACACGGTAAACTTCACTAAGAGAGGTCTTACCTTCTAGAGCTCTGATAACTCCGGATTGCTCTAAAGTAACCATACCTTCTTCCTGGGCGATTTGCTGAATTTCAAGAGTGTTTTTCCCTTGCAAGACAGCGTTTTTGAGTCTTTGATTAAAGGACATTATCTCGTATAGACCAACTCTTCCCTTATAACCCTTTCCATCTGGAAGTCTTGGGTCTGGTTTATAGAAAACTGGGTTTTCAAAATCAATGTTTGGATAATTAGCTTTTTCTGAGTCTGGAAGGGTTTCGATTGCTTTCTTAGCTGCTTCTAGAACTTCGGCTGAAGGAGTATCAACAACTCTTGTTTCTGGATCGAGTAGTCGGACCAATCTTTGAGCGATGATAGTATCGACTGTTGAAGCTATTAAATAAGCTGGAACTCCCATATTTAGAATACGAGTAAGAGTTTCTACGGCACTATTGGTATGAATAGTTGAGAAGACCAAATGACCTGTAAGAGCTGACTCGATTGCTACGTTTATAGTTTCTTTATCACGAATCTCCCCTACCATCATGATATCTGGATCCTGACGTAAAGCCGACCTTAGACCGGTTGAAAACTTATACCCAATATCACTTTTCACCTGAGATTGATTTAAACCATCAAGCTGAATCTCAACTGGATCTTCAATTGTAAGGATATTTACTCCGACTTTATTAAGCTTGGTTAAACAAGCATATAATGTGGTAGTTTTACCTGAACCGGTTGGACCAGACGTTAGGATAATACCATTTGGCATTTTTAGAGCTCTGTTTAGGAACTTAAGACTATTACCTGTAATACCTAGTTTTTCTAGTTGTGGAATTTCACGGGATTTATCTTGGATACGCATCACGATCTTTTCAGTATTTACTGTTGGGAAAGTTGAGACCCTTAAATCCATCTCTCTACCATCTTGAGTAGTCACATTGGTACGTCCATCTTGTGGAATACGAGACTCATCTATCTTAAGACTAGACATGATCTTAATTCTGGAAACTACTGCTGGATGCACATTCATTGGGTATTCAACGATTTTTTGAAGTACTCCATCTACTCTATATCTAATCCGAACAATATCTTCCAGTGGCTCTATGTGGATATCAGATGCTCTGAGGTCTAAGGCTAAACTTATTATCAAAAGGACTATTTGTGGGACATTGTTACTTAAAATAGCTCTTTTAAGATCATTAAACTTAGGATTATCCTCCAGGGAATCTTGAACTGGGATTGGTTTTTGTGGTTGAGGTTGGCTAGGGGCTGGAGATTGTTGAGCTTGAGCCTGCTGAGAAACTGGCTGTGGTTGAGGCATTTGAGGTTGGGGATCAGGTTGATTTGGTTGGGCTGACTGTGGGTTTGGTTGTGTAGGTTGAAGAGAAGGTGGTGTAGGAGGTGTCAACCCAGGGTTAGCTGGACTTTGAGCTTGCTGAGACTGATTAAAGTTTTGATTATCCATTGTTTTTTCTGAGTAATATATCTACTTGTAGATCAACACTGATTTCTTCTCCAATGGTATCGGCAGTTACATTTGAAAAATTCAGTGATTGAGGATCCAAGTAATAAAAGGCTTCTTCAGGGGAAAGACTAGTCTTTTCGATATCCCTAAGGAATGTTAAAAGATTTTCCTGAGAGGTTGATAGAGATAGATTAGCTCTTACGGCTTGAGTCTGAGACTCATCTGAAGATGTGGCTTGTCCATAACTGATTGAGTTTATTAAGAAAGTTTGGCCATTTGACTGGTATCTTGTTTCTAATTCATCAAACATTCTTGTGAGTTGACTATTAGATGTATCAGGATTGAAGAATTCTTCGAAGTTAGATGGAATGAAAGCTTCCGCACTTTCTTTTGAAGTTTTAATCTGCCTGGTAAGCTCGAGAATTTCTGTTTGAGTTGTTTGAGCTTGAGCTTGTAGGGCTTCAATCTGCTTTCTTTGAGATTGGACAGATTGAAAGGCTGAAAACAGCATGAAAATTGCCACTAAACCAAGTACTACAGCTGAAACTGTGTAAATGATTGCAACTAATCTTTCTTTTTGTGCTTTTTCTAATGCCATTATAGCTCTTCTAGATTAATGTCTAAGTTTACGCTTGAGGTGAACTCCCCCTCTGGGGAAAGGTTTTTGGAATAAGTTGTTCGAGAAATATTTTGAAATAGTGGAGAATTACTGATTGCATCATCAAGGTTGGCTACAAGCGAGAATAGATTTTGATCAGATGTCTGAATATCAGCAGTTACACTTACTGTATTGTTGGCGGTGATTGTGTAGTTATTGAAATTTATCATTGAATTCTCACTAATATTGAATGGTGAGAAATTAGGATCGAACTCGGTTGCTATCTTGGATAACTCAGAGAAAATTCTGGTCAGCTCTATTCTTGTTAAAGTAAAGTTTGCAAGGTCTGTCACGTAGTTTAAGTTGGTTGTTCTAAAAATTGATCGTAAAGTTTCAAGAAGATCAGCTTGAGTTTGTTGAGTAAGATTAGCTTGATTGATAGAAGCTAATAAATCTTGGTTTCGAACTAACTTAGAGCTATCTCGTAATAGTTGTTCTGACTCAAGTAAACTAAGACTTGCTGAATTTGCCTCTGGGTCAAGATTGGCAAGTTGGCTTGCTATATATTCTACGTAAGCTTCGTGGAATTCTTCGTTACTTCCATAGTTTGACTGTGCTTTTGATAAAACATCTTTTAACTCAGTGAGAGTTTGGTTGATTTGAGTTTGCTTAGATTGAAGCTCTTGTTTAGCTGAGTTTTGATTGCTTGAAGACTCAAACTCGGATATTGATTGATTGTATAGTTTTTGGAATTCTGAAGCTTGGAATGCTAACTGGTTGATAAGAATAGAAGCTTGCTTAGTTTGGTTTAGGACTAATTCAGATTTGATTTGCCAAAACTGAGCTTGAGCTTGTTCAAGTGGAGTTTCTACATCTTGATCAGAGAATGCTCCATTAAAATAAAGTGCTGCGGTAATTGAAATAGCAGCAAAAACTAATAAGATCAGAAAAATTAACCTAGAGGTTTTCTTTTTTTGCTGAATAACCTCTAAGGAATCTATCTTGAGGTTTAGCCTTTTATCTATTTCAGAGAATTCATCCAATAGATCTTTATTGCTTTCGGTGAATGATTTGTTTTTATTGGGATTAATTTTGTTTTCAACTATGTTCTTAATCACCGTATCGTTGTCTGTCTTAAAGAAGTCTTTTGGATTTTTGGGTTGAGCCCCCTGTTCTACTTGTTGAATCGATGAATCAAAACCAAGCTCATTTAAATCGGCCTGATTAGCTGATTTACTCTCGGTACTAAACAGAGATTTCTTGTTGTTTTCTGGAGTCAGATTTTGGTCAGTCATTCATCCCAAATTAATAATATCTATATATTGTACCATAATTAGTAGTAAAAGTAAGTATTTGGTTATAAGAAAAAGAATAAGTCTTGACGGGGTAATCAAATGTATATATATTGACCGCGTCGTAGACAGTAGGTATGACCCTTTGGGCTGTAAAACCTGCCGAGATAAGTTTAAAGGCTGGCCGGAAACATTTGTTTCTCAGGTACTCGGAAGTCTACGACAGTAGATTTTTTAATTTAGCTTCTCATGGCTATCTCAAAAGATAGAAAAAAGGAAATTCTTGCCTCACTAGAGCAAAAGTTTGGGGATGCTAAATCTGTTTTTTTCACTCAATACTCTGGACTTTCAGTTCAAGACGTTACTAAAGTTAGAAACGCTCTTAGAGAAGAAGGTGCTGAGCTTGTTGTGGCTAAGAAAACTTTGATCAAGCTTGCAGCTGACAAGAATGGTGTCTCTGAAATTCCAGATGATGTGATGGAAGGACCTATTGCTGCTGTTTTTAGTTACGATGAAGGTTTATCTGGACCACAACAAATCCATAGTCTTGCTAAAGACCATGAACAACTATCACTTACTGGTGGTATCATGGAAGGTAAGGCTTTTGGTAGAGAAAAAGCAGTTTTATATGCAAACACTCCTACCAGATCAGAACTATACGCGAGTCTTGTCGGAAGTCTCAACGCTCCAATCTCAGGATTCCACGGTGTTCTACACGGTACAATGCGACAGTTTGTTGGTACACTTCAAGCTATTGCTGATAAAGGTGAATAACCTAATTTTCTATAAATTTTATAAAATATTAATTTTAAATCATGTCTGACGAAAAAAAATTACCAGAATTGAGTAAAGACGCTCAATCTATCCTAGACGCGGTTAAAAAACTTAGCGTTTTAGAACTAGCTGACCTAGTTAAAGTAATGGAAGAAGAATTCGGTGTATCTGCTGCTGCCCCTGTAGCTATGGCTGCTCCTGCAGCTGGTGGAGACGCTGGTGCTGCTGACAGCGGTAAGAAAGACGTAGTTCTTGCTGCTGCTGGAGGTCAAAAAATTGCAGTAATTAAAGCTGTAAGAGAAATCACTGGTCTTGGTCTAAAAGAGGCTAAAGAACTTGTTGATGGAGCACCTAAAGCAGTTAAAGAAGGTGTTGATACTGCTGAAGCTGAAGAGCTTAAAAAACAACTTGAAGAAGCTGGAGCAACTGTTGAACTTAAATAGTTTTCTCTTTTCTTAAAGATGTAAAAAGATCCCGTGTTGAGATGGGGTCTTTTTTTATATTTGTATGAATTGACCTATCTACCACCACTTGACAAAACTTAAAATACGATTAATATATGGCAAAGTTAATTATTCATTATGAATAGATTAGAAAAAATGAGTGGAGTAAAGGTTAGCCCTTTTATGCAAAGGTTAATGCTACTAGCTGCATTAAGTCAGTCACAAGCATGTTTGTTTTTACATACTGCTTACCCTGAGTTTGAAAAAGCACCTTGTAATGAAAAAGAGGTAGAACCATATGGGACTGAAGAAGATGGTACTGAGTATTGTAGAGCTGATGATAGCTGTCTACCAAGTGAAGAAACTAATTTCAATGATTATAAAGTTTGTACTGGGAGCTCTCCAGATATGGGAGTGGACGCTGGAATGGACATGGCTCCTGATATGCCTGCTGATATGGGAATGGATGCTGGAATAGATATGACTCCTGATATGCCTATTGATATGGGAATGGATGCTGGAATGGATATGACTCCTGATTTGCCTGCTGATATGGATATGGGAATGGACGCTGGAATGGATATGACTCCTGATATGGAGATCGATATGTTTATGCCTATTGTGTGTACAGATGAAATGACTAGCAAAACACAGTTAATTAATGACCAGATTAACAAAGCTTTAAATCCACCAAGTACTGATAGTTATGTCTCTCCTGATGTTAGAGTTGTATACCAAGATGCGAATGGAGGAAATGTAAGGGAAGACTTTATGATTGAAGGTGCGAATAGATATAAGCTAGCAACTGACAGAACTCAGCTTAGGTTTAACAATGCAGATTTTATAACTGTGATTACTGTAAATCAGCCTGATATGTCTGATGTGGCTATTGAACTGAATGAAGGTTTTGTTATCAACAGAGCGATGCCTGGAGTTATAGAGATTGAAAATTATGGTGCTTTAGATTTAAGTATTGTAAACTCAGGAACCAAAAGTATTCCAAGTAGTATGACTTATAATGGATCTACTGTTATAGAATTTCCTGCTGCTGGAGTATGTGTTGTAGATGGAGTAGAATACTGTGAGAGTCTATGTAATTCACTGACTAATCAATATAATCTTCTTACTAATGAATAATTTTGAAAGAATTGATAGATTTAGAGATAAATTTGAATTTCCACAAAAAAACGCCTTAATACTGCTTATGAGTCTTACTGGAGCTCTTGCTTCATGTGAATATGATTCAAAAGCTTTTGATAATGTTTTGGGAGAGTGCCCTGATGATAGAACTCCGTTTAAAGTAGAGGATGGAAAGAACTTATGTTTGAGAGTTTTATGTGAAAAAGATGGATTTGAAGAGCAAGATGAAGAGTTTCGTAAGGCGGGAGAAGGTTCTTTTTGTTCAGACATGGTAGATGTTTGCCCTGATGAACGTGCTCCTCAGTATACGAGTGATATGGGAACTCCAATGTGTATTGTTGAACAATGTCCTGAAGGTCAAATTAAAGAACTTGAAGAACAGTATAAAATGGAGGGGGGAAGATTTTGCGAGAATGCAATGATTGACATGCCTATTGACATGGGAATGGATGCCGGAATGGACATGGATCCTGACATGCCTGCTGACATGGGAATGGATGCCGGAATGGATATGGATCCTGATATACCTGCTGACATGGGAATGGATGCCGGAATGGACATGGATCCTGACATGCCTGCTGACATGGGAATGGATGCCGGAATGGACATGGATCCTGATATGCCTGCTGATATGGAAATGGGTGCCGGAATGGACATGGATCCTGATATGCCTGCTGATATGGGAATGGATGCCGGAATGGATATGGCTCCTGACATGCCTGTTGATATGGGGATACAATGTACACCTGCAATGACAACCAAAGCTAATTATTTGTTCAGTGAGATTAATTATGTACTAAATCCACCATCTACATCAGGATTTGCTAGTACAAACATTAGAATTCATATTGATCAAGGAGGAATGATATCACGACCAGATTTGAGCTTAGAATATGGGGCAACTAGATATAGGTTAGAAGATCCAAACAGAACTCAGATTAGATTTGATGGTGTTGATGGTTCTGGAAATCTTGAAAAAGCTGTTGTACTTGAATCTAGATGGCCCGATATGACTGATTTTGCAGTGGAAATTCTTAGTGGAATGGAGATTGATTATTCTCACCCACGAATTACGAACTTCTACCGTTATGGTGCACTTGACCTGAACAAGTATAACGCTGGTGTAATGAGTATACCTTCTGTTTTAGAAGATAGACCAAGTGAAACTGTGGTAGTTAGATTTACGGCAAGTGGAGAGTGTTTTGTAGACAACGTTCAGTACTGTGATGCTGTTTGTACTGATATATCAACAAACATCACTTCAATTAGGAGTCGTTAGTTGTATAAATCTTAAGGTTTTTCTCGTCTGAGATGAGTTTCATGATATACGAGAAACCTAGGACTAAGAATGGGAAAAGGAATATGGTGTTTTTCATCTCTAGGAGGATGTTATAAAAACCATGAGAAAAAGAGGCAATTATTAGGCCAAATATCATCTGGAAATCCTTAAATACGATATTGGTTCTAACGTGAAAGAAATTATGAATCCAGAAGGATAAACGCTTGTAGAGCGAATGTTCTTTTGGGTTTTTTAGTATTGGATCAGCAAATAAGGCTAAACCGAAGTGGTAACCATATATACTTGAGAAGAGGATGTGGGCGAAAGTTGCAAAAAGGGACCTAAAGATAACTACTTTATATAACATGGAAGGACCAAAGGATTTCCAGACTTCAATGAAGTAGAATGTGTTTTCTGCAAATGAAAACCCTAATGCGGCTATTATACTGAATTCAATTGCATCATCGATACAGTTTATCTCTGAGTGATCGATTGAACTGGCTACTTTGTGCTTAAGGAATTCTTCTATGCACCCTAAACTGGCAAATAAAACTGCTGTGGCAAGAGATATTTGTAGGCTGAAATTTAGAATCTGAATAGGCTCAGAAGAGTATGAGGCAACTAAACTGTCTAGATTCAAGAATGGAAAATAATCCCATAGTTTTCTGTATAACATAAAAGGGAGTACCATAAGCCCCCCGAAAGCAAAGGTTCTCACTACGAGTTCTCTTTTCTCGTTGTGCTTATATAGGAAAATGGTGGCCCAGATTAGAATTGGGACTAAACTAAATAAGCTCGAGAAAATTGTTAGCTTTAAAGCTTCTTGATTGATCAGAAAGAATTCTTGTATTGATTGGAACACTCGGCTTTTTTATATCTAATCATTATAGCTTAAAACAGTCCCCTTCTCAACTTGGTAGACTTGGATCGGAGTGTTTGATTCGGAAAAATATGATTTTTCTACTGTAGATATAAATGTTTGATAATTTTGGCAGAGTTCAAGGAGCTTAGTTCGGCGAGTTTTGTCTAACTCTGAGAAGACATCGTCTAAAAGTAGGATAGGTTGTCTTTGGGTCTTGGACTGAAGGTAATCTAGCTCTACCATTTTGAAAGCCAGGATTAGGCTTCGCTTTTCCCCTCTAGAAGCGAATTTATCAGCTGGGAGTTTATCAATGTAAAAGCCCCAATCATCTTTTTGAGGGCCACATAATGTATAACCACGCCTGACCTCATCTTGAGCGAGAGAGTTTAATTGGAACTCTATGATTTCTTTATACTCATCGAATTGTGCTTCGTACTGTTTGCCATGGTAATCAAACTTGAGTTGAATTTTTTCTTCCTTATCAGAAATGTGTTTGTACTTTGAAGATATTTCTGACTGGAAGTATTCGAATAGGTCTTTACGACTTTGGTGAATTTTGCTGGCGAGAGTGATGAACTGGTTATTCCAAAAGGCTAGTTCTGAGGGTTTGGCTTGTTTAGAGCGGATTCTTTTGAGAAGAGCGTTTCTCTGGCGGAGGCATTTTTGGAAGCTGGAGTAGTTGATTAGGTATTCAGCGTTGAATTGACCTAGAATTTGGTTTATGGCTTTTCTTCTATCCTGAGGGCTTCCATGGACTAACTCGATATCTTCTGGAGTGAAAATTACAGCCTGAAGGTGAACTATATAATCAGATAAATCTACCTCGACTTTGTTGTGGCGATAAACTTTTTTAGATGGGTTGGTTTGGTATCCGAACTGTAGGGATTTGGTTTGGATTTGGTTTTCTAGGTCTGAGTTTGATGAATCTTGATCTGACTGAGTGAAGTTGGCTTGGATATTGAAGTAATTTTGATCAAAATTGATCATGTCGGTTAAGCTATGTCCTCGGAATGACTTAGGGAAAGATAAAAGGTAGATTGACTCGAGGAGATTAGTTTTCCCATTAGCGTTTTTTCCTAGAAAGATCGTTATTGCTGAGGGATTCTCTAACTTTATATCTACTTCTTTTAGGTTACGGAAATTGGAAAGTTGGAGTTGGTTGAGAAGCATTTTGAGATGTTTTTTGGTTATACTGAGGGGTTTTTACTGGATAGTAAAGAGAATTGATGGTAAACTTAAAGGAACATGCCGACCCTAATTTTTGAAGAGTATAGAAAGAAGTGGCTTTTATTGGACAAATGTTAGTTAAATAAATAGACTGTCTTTAGTAAATTAAAAGTAAAAAATGTCTAATTCTGAAGTAGTTCACGATCAAGTATATAAAATGCGTCACTCTGCAGCTCACGTTCTTGCACAGGCTGTTCTTGAGATGTTTCCTGAAGCTAAGCTAGCTTTTGGTCCTCCAGTAGAGAATGGGTTTTACTATGATTTTGATCTACCTAGAACTTTGATCCCAGAGGATTTGAAACTACTTGAGAAAAGAATGAAGCAGATCCAGAAACAGAAACAAGAGTTCGTAGAAAAAGTTGTGGATATAGATGAAGCAAAAGAGTTTTTAGAGAAAACTGGGCAAGTTTATAAAATCGATGTGATTGATGAGCTTAAAGAGAAAGGGAAAAAGACTGTTACTTTTTATGAGAATGTTGATAGAAAGGGTGATGTTAAATTTGTAGACCTATGTAAGGGTGGGCATACTGAGCATACTGGTGACATTGGTTACTTTAAGCTGGCTAAGATTGCTGGTGCATATTTCAAAGGTGACGAAAACAATAAAATGTTGCAAAGAGTTTATGGTTACCTTTTTGAAACTAAAGATGAGCTGAATGATTATTTGAATATGCTAAAAGAAGCTGAGAAGAGAGACCACAGGAAGTTGGGAGCTAAGTTGGACTTATTTACTATTTCGGACTTAGTGGGAGCTGGATTGCCTCTTTTGAAGCCGAATGGGATGATTATTAGACAAGAAGTTGAGAATTACCTATGGGAGCTACATGGGAAAAGAGGTTACCAAAGAGTTTGGACCCCCCATATTGCCAAAATGGACTTGTATGAAACTTCTGGGCACGCCGCTAAGTTTGGGGATGAGCTTTTCCGAGTAGATGGAAGCCATGAAAGTGAAAGTTTTTGTATGAAGCCGATGAATTGTCCACATCATATGCAGATTTTTGCGGATAATCATTGGAGTTATAGAGATATGCCGGTTAGATATTTTGAGCCTGCTACTGTTTATAGAAATGAGAAGTCAGGGCAACTTTCTGGTTTAACACGTGTTAGAGCTATTACTCAAGATGATGGACATCTTTTCTGTAGAGTTGGTCAAATTGAAGAGGAAGTTAAGACTATTGTAGAAATTATTAAAGAATTTTATGGGACGCTTGGGATGGCAGATGAGTATTGGATAAGTTTATCTGTTAGAGATCCTGAGACTCCTGATAAGTACTTGGGAGAAGCTTCAGTTTGGGATGATGCTGAAAAGGCTTTGGAAGACATACTTGTGAATGAGGATTTAAACTATAAAAGAATTGAAGGAGAGGCAGCTTTCTATGGTCCTAAACTAGACTTTATGTTTAAGGATGCAATTGGACGTGAGTGGCAATTGGCTACAGTCCAACTTGATTTCCAGTTACCTGAGAGATTTGATCTTTCATATATTAATGAAGAAAATGAAAAAGAAAGACCCGTAGTGATTCACAGAGCTATATCTGGGTCATTAGAGAGGTTTATGGGAGTTATGATTGAACACTTTGCCGGAGTCTTCCCTCTTTGGTTAGCTCCGAGACAGGTTGTAGTTGTACCAGTTATTGAGAAGTTTGAGGAATACGGTCAAGAAGTGCTTTCTCGCTTGCGAGATGCTGGTTTAAGAGCTGAAATTGATTCAAGCGGAGATAGTCTCGGAAAACGAATTAGGAACGCTGAAAAAGCTCATATCAACTACATCCTGGTGGTGGGAGAACAAGAGATGAATGATAAAACAGTGAGCGTGAGAAACTACAAAACAAAATCTCAGGAAGTAGAAGGATTGGATGACTTTGTAGAAAGAATTTCAAAAGAATACAAGAAACATGAGCTTAACTAGCCTATACTGTGTCTCTTGAGGCTTTCGAATAACTTATCTGGATCGATCTGCTGGAAGATAGATGTTATATCTTGGTAGAAGGTTTCATGGTGTTTGTCGTTTTCTTTACTATAAGCTTTGAAAAGCTGGTTGATTGAGTCTTCCTGAGATGGACCAAGGCAGTCTACTAGGACCTCTGTGATAAATTTGCGGGATTGTTCTCTTTTGGATTTTGTACCTTTCTTTTCTTGGTCATTAATGTCCCCACCTGCTTTAGAGCCTTTCCTTGGTTGTACCCGGTCTGTATAAGCTCCTTCGATTAAGATATAGGACATAAGGGAGTTTTTTATACGACCTTTATAACCCGCAAATTTGCTTGGATCGTTTATGTACTCTGACTCACCTGCTTTAGCTACATCTGAATAGGCTTTTAGAACTTGAGGGAACGTTTTAAAACTTTGTACTACTTGTTCTGTAGTAAGTGCTGATGAAGAAGTTGGTGGTATGAAGGCAAAATCCTTGTAGAGGCTAGAGAAATCTTGAGAGAAAATGCTGTAACCGGCGTGTTCTTTCTTGAGAGCTCTATCTTTAAGGTACTCATTTTGTTTTTTGGTAACTTTTACGCTGAGGTTGGTAAAGTATACGTAATTTGTGATCATTTCAGCTTTCTTGGCTCCAAATCTTTGCTCTAGAGTACTGGCAGAACCGCCTCCTGTAGGCTCAGGAATTGCCCCTGAAACTAAAATGTTTTTATCGAAAAAACTAGATAATTCTTCTAAGTTTTGGTCTAGCAGAAGGTTGAATCCGATGAATTCTTTTTTTAGGCTTGCGACAAGAGCTTCGTAACCTTTCACTAAGGTGTCTCCGTTGGAATCTTTTATGGTATTACCTAGGACGAAGTAGGTCAGTAGTTCAACTTCACCTACCTCCCCTGAGTCATAGGCACCAAGTAGATAACCTTTGTACTCATGTGGATCGATTTCTTTTCCGGCACGGTAATCGGTTAAGATACTGTGAAGCTTGGTTAACCCCCAGTTTGGGTTTTGAGAAAAGATCTCACTAGACTGACGTTTGTACTCTTGGATGGAACTTTCCTCATTGGATTTGTTGCTATTGATCATTCTTATCCCATCACCTGGATCGAGAAGACTATCGTAAAAATCAATTAGATATTTATCAATAATGGACCTATTTGCTTGAATATCATCTGGTATATCAAAGGTTGGCATACCTAGGTTTCCAGCTAGTCTATTTACGTTTTGAAGATAACGTTCATTGTAAGTTGGTAGATAACCTTTGTCCTTTAGAAAGTTGGTGGCAGCTATAAATTGAAATATATCATCGGTGGAACATATGATATCTTGTACTTTTCTCCAATTACCTATTCGATCTAGTACGGACTTGGCTGCTTCGACTTGTTCACGCTTTGCAGCTGATTCAATATCAGCCATATCATCACCGATTAGAGGTAGATTTTTGAAGTTTTTACCCATTTTCAGCTGGCTTTTATTTTTGAGAGAAGTACGGATATTATCTACAATTTTTGGAATTAAAGTCTCTGACCAGTCAGTATAAGAAAGATATGTAATGTGACCATTGAAAGTTAAGACCTTACCAATTAATCCTGTCCAAGTCGATATATCAAGTGGATTTGGTGGAGATCCGAACTCGTATTGCTGAACATTTTTCTTAGATGATTCACTTGATTGATCTTCTGTTTCAGGTGGCTGATCATTATCTTGAGGAAGGTCTTGGTTTGGTGGAAGAGACCCATCTCGCTCCTCATTTGTGTCGTTTGAGTCAGAACTATCTTCTTGAGCTAGTGCAGGTAGAACTGGTATGTATAAGCCTTTCATTAAAGTTCTTAAGAACATTGAATTTGTAGCTTTTAGTTGTAGGTCTGGACCATAATTGTAAGTAATTTGATCAGAGTCTAGGCTTGTGATTGTAATAGGAAGTTGATCTATAGGTGAGTTGAAACTTGATCCTACCTGAATATTGTAGTTTGAGATATCTTCTCTAGGATATGATGTTTTGCTTGAAATTAAATCTGGAAGTTTTGATGTTGCCTCTTGTAATTGGTCATGGTTTAAAGTTGGCATAGCCTTGTGGAGAGTGGCCCACTTTAGGAACTCTGCAAGAGTTAGAGTGGATTTTTTCTCTGAGTTGATAAAAACTTCTTCAGAAAGCTCAATTTTCTGTTTGAATTTTTGGACTACTTGTATTCGAGAGACTTGGTTGTCTGAATTAACGTAGTCTAATGAATTTTTAGTGATATTTAATCCTAACCTGTCTAGATCTAGATAATGATTGATGTCTTTAGGACTGTTTATCTCCATATTGAGGGCTTGTCCGTGGAAAAGTAAATTTTTAAGTTGTTCTGAAGTAAAAACTTTTTCTACTTCATCTACTGTTATAGGATCAACATACTTTACTTTGAATACTGCTTGGTTTTGGACTAGTTTTGACTGAATGACGGTCATGGTAAGGTCTTCAGTTTCTCCCTCTGCATTAATTGTTTTTACTGTACAATAAGCTTTTAGGTTGTTATTGAAATGGATTCCAGTTTCTTCAGTGAACTTTTTGACTAAGTAATCAAGAGTCTTTAAATCTTCAATACCTTGGTTTAGTGAGCTTATGGCGTCTTGGATCTCTTTTTCTTTTTGTGTAAGTTTTGTGTAAAGTTCGGGCAAAGTTTTTATATCCTCGTCGTCTAAAAGATTCTGGATGGTTTCCTCTAGAAGATTTTCATCTATTTCAGGAAAAGCTTTGGTTTGAATAATGTTGTTTTTGATCTTGTTTGCATCTTTAAATTTAAGGAAGTAGATTTGGATCCAGTTGAGTTGGTCTTGATTTAGATCTGGGAAATTTTGTGAGAATTCCTGTTCAACTTTTTGTGAGATTGGATTGATGGATGCATTTAACTCTTCTATGTCTGTTTTGAGTTTTTCTGACTGAATATTTAAGGTTTGTAGGCCATCTGGATCATCTAAAAGACCTTCAATATTTTCACTGGTCGAGTTCTGAAGTAGCTCTAAGGTCTGAGAGGGGTCGCTTTGCTCTTCCAGGCCTGTTGGAGTGTTTGGGTTTTCCCGTGGATTTAAGTTGTTGGTATTATTCATTATCGTCTGAATTTATACGCTTGTAATCCTTATCGTAATCAGCTTTTCTATAGACAGGTTTTTCACTATCTTTCCTTAAGAATTCTCGTGCTCGTTCTAAAGCTTGAGAGTTACTCATATCTTCCTCTTTGCTTTCTTTAATCTCTTTTATAAGTGCATCTAGTCCATTATAGTCATTTTTCTGAAGGACTTCTCTTCGACGGATTTGCTCTAGACCTCTAGTAATTTGGGCTTTATTGGCTGAATCAAAAGCATTCTTATATGCAGGATCGTCTGAAGCCATTATACCATTTGCCAGAATTCTTGTCTCTTTTTTGCTTAGGTTAGTAATTTTACTTGAGTCGGCATCAGTTAAAACTCTACCAGGCTGACTTTGTAGATTTCTAGCTGTGATTGAATTTGCTTTGCTGTTACCTGTAACTTTATCAAATTTTTCACCAGCATCACTTATTAGTTTGCTTGGAGCCTTACCAATTTGCCCTAAAGATAAAGCTTTACCACCACCTTCTTTACTACTGGCTTGAGGTATAATTGGGGTTCTTTGTATTAGTAAGTCTCTAACTTGGAGACCTAGGCCTTGGGCCCAGCTTCTATATTTGTTTGTGATTGAACTTGCAAAGGTATCATCGGCTGCGTCAAAGCTGACTTTCCAAACGATGGCAATAGCAACCGCAGCTACGAAAAGCTCGTTAATGCTGCTTACACCTGAGAATACGTTAGAAAAATCGTCACCTAATGGGAAGTATAAGCTTGGAGATCCAACACTTTGGAATACATCTAGCATCATATACCCTACACTCATGGCTAAACCGATCTTGATTGGGGCTGTTGCATGCTTTACGAACATTTTCTCTAAGTCGATTGAATCTAGGAAGCTCATACCTGGGATGTTAGCTTTGCTCATTCCAATCTTTAGGACTAGAAGTGGAGAGGCAATTGTAACAATCCACATAGCAATAACTCGGGCTACAAGTACTGCGAAGAGTGCAAAGAATCCAGAAATGTATGCAATTTGCAGCAAGATTACTATTAAAAGATTTATTGCTAGGTTAATTAGGCTTGGATTTGAAATCGTGAGTTGGCTTGGCTCTAGGATATCGGCAACACGGTTAAACGAAATTGCCATGACTAATGCCATGTTGTTTTTATCTAATGATTGGAACTGAGCTAGACCGTTTTCTGAAAAAATTGTTCCATTACAAATTCTGGTAGTAGCCTCCGTTAGATTAGCGGCGTTGGTTGAGTTGGTAGCATCCTGGATGTCTTTGATGGCTTCGTTATTACAAAGCCCTTCTTCAATGGTTTGTCGTCTTTCTGGACTAAACTGTTGCTCAACAGCATTTGGTAAAGCAAATACGGCTGTGGTCGCTACATTAGCAGCATCTAGAGCTAGTCTTACTCCAAAGAAAGAGAAGTTTACTAAAACAAGAGTCACTACCATGCTTGGTAAAAATGTTTTAAGGCTGTAATTTCCGTCTTTGCTTAATCCAAGGACGTTGTATATAGCTACTCCGATCAGAACTACAGCAAAGAGAAGGTTGATTAGGTTACGGATTTGGCTCCAAATAAGGTAAAGCCTATCTTCGACACCAGGGCCAAAAATCAGGGAGTTATCCATGAGACCACCTATCAAAAATAGGATTGGCCACAACAGATAATTGAAAGCTCTTACAACAAAAGTAAGCAGAGATGAAACCGACTGAAGGGTTTCGTCATATGTAGCTAGGATTGAATTTTGATTTTGAATAGCTGTTGCGGTATCAACTGATGCACCGGTTGGAGTTTGATTGCTTGCATCCTGAGTTTGTGTTTGATTTTGATTTTGAGCGAAAGCTGTGTGGTTTGTGTCAATTTGTGTGAAACAAATAGTAAAGATTGCACACCCAAGAAAAGTAATAATCTTGATACTTTCTGCGCTGATTAATTTCTTTAACATTTGTCTCATCCAAATAAGGTGTTAAATATTGCTAGGGCGCTACTACCGGTTGTTAGTAGTCCAGCTGATGAATATCCTATTATTTTAGCATAATTTATGCCTTTTTGTCTATTTTGTGGGCTTTGTGATTGGTTTAATGCATTTTGTAGGATGATTTTGTTTTTTGAGGGGTCTTGTATATTTTGAGGCCCAGCTTGTTGGCTCTGTTGAGCTGTTTCTTTAGATTGTGAAAGATTATTAAGTTGAGACTGATTTTCAATAGCTATTTGATTTTGAAGTTCGAGAGTTTCTACCATGGGAACTTGCGCTTGCGAAAAACCAACATCAATGTCTTGAGTTATATTTAAATCCTTTGAAATTGTCTCCTTTGAGACTTCTAGATTAGATTGTGGTTGATTGGCCTTGATGGAGTAGTTTGTTGTAGCCTGAGTACTGGCTGGCTGTTTTATTATTGAGAATTGAGGACTAGGTTGTTCTGACAAAGTGTTTAATTCTGGTAACTCTGATAGGTTAGCTTGAAGAGATGGCGAAAAACTGTTTGTTTGGAAAGTTTGTTCTTGGGGATTTAGCTTCTCATTTAAAAATTCTATTCTGCTTGATGGTAAAAGGTTTGTATAAAAATATTTTAAGCTGAAGTTTGGTTTAACCTGAGTGCTTTGAGAAGACTCTTGGAGTTGGGCTTGTTTGCTTAGATAACTTTCCCAAGTTTGGGACTCACCATTCGGATCGGTTGGTTGATATTCTTTAAGTTTTTTTGGAGGTAATTTATAAGCTTCTGTAGAAATGTAGTTTTCTTTAAAGAACTGGTTAAACTCCTCAATAGTAATGTGATCATCTAGATCTTGATCAGAAAGGATCTGATTGGATGGGAGCATTTCAGTGTAGAGTTTGAAGGCTCTAACATCATCTCTGAAAAAATTTATGAGGTCTTGATTACTCAAAAGTTGAGTCTGAAGTTGGTCTGGTAGTTCCGAAATTATCTCTTTTGATTTAGTTTCATCTAAGAAAGATGGGGCTGGGGTTAGCCATTGGAAGGCTTTTGACTTCTGACTTGGGTCTACGTAAGCAAGACTTAGCTCAGCTAAACTGGTGGAGAATTGATTATTCATTTTGAAGAGCTTTAAAATCCTCTATTTTTGGATATTTATCTGGATTTTCTTTGAACTTGCTCATAAATGAATCCCTGGTAGTTATACCAACTCCCTCTCTTAAGTAACTCTTCTGTAGGAAATAAGCTATGAGGAGTGCTTTTTGAGAGTTGCTTTTGGAAGTATTGATATAGTTCTTTTTGAAGAACTCTGCTTTTTCTGGCGACTTCTTTCTGATCTCTTCATAAAGAGTGTTTAGTTTCTCGTTTGCGTTTTTATCAGTGAGTTGCTCATCTCCATTGATAAGAGTATTAGTTGAAGTTAAGGCTTGGATGATGTCATTATCAGTAAAAATAGACGCAATGTATGGACCTGATTGATCTAGGAAACGTGGAACCTTGGTTTTAGTCTCCTGTACACTCATAGAATCAACGTCTTCTTTGGTAAGAGTTAAATAGTCAAAGGCCTTAGATAAGTAGTTTTCGGCTACTTTTAAAGGGGGTTTTCCGGTTAATATTGCTGTTCCAGTTACCCCCATGATTCCTCCGGCACCAGCGGCTAAGGCTAAAGACTTAAGGATTACTCCAGCATTTTTCTTTCTTTCACTTCCCATAGCTAGTGATCCAGCTTGTAAGAGATTACTTAGGAAGGTTATCATTGACCATACGTATGCTACTCCAAGGAAGATTCTATTTTGAGAGAAACCTTCCCAGCCTCGACCATAGTCGAATTTTGGGTCGATTTTGGCTAGGTTTTTAGTGAATTCTTTTTGAAACTCTTGCTCTGTGTGGGAAGTTTGGCTGTTTATTTTTTGAAATAAATCCTGATATGCTTTGTTGGTAGGATCTTGGTTAACTTTATCTAAAACCTGAGCAGAAATTAGAGTAAGGTTTGAAGTTGGGAGATTATGAGCAAGGTGTAGTATCTTTTGCTGATTTTGAGATGGATCTTTTAGAAGCAGGTTAGTTAAAGTTATGATATCCTCTTCATTCATAGTTGAAAGGATCAACTGGCTTTTTGGTGAGTTGAAATCCTCTATGGAATTAGATGTAGATTTTTGGATAAACTCTTGTTTTTGTTTGTTACTTGTTTTTTCGTCTATGTTTTTGTTGAATAAACTATTAATAGATTCTTTGATTTCTGAAAAACTTTTTTCTGATTTCAAATCTTGTTGAATTGATTTAACTAATATGCCTAGATTTGCATTGATAGTTAAGATATCTGATGTAGCTAATTCTATTTTTTGATTTGGATCATACCCTAAAGCAAGTGCAGTTTGGGCCATTACCTGGCTAGCTAAATAATTTAGCTCTTCAGTAATTTGTTCAGAGCTCTCTTTCCCTTGAGATAGCTTAATAAATAACGGGTATATACTTGTATTAAAGGATGCGTAGGTTGCTTTGAGTTCTGATTTGGTTTCGTGTTTTTCGTGAAGAAATGGCTGATTAGAAAGGAAAAATTGTTCGAAATTTTTATCGAAGTTTTCTTCTGATTTTAGGGTTTCTGGTTGATTTAGTTTTGGTATTTCGTTGTTCATAACTTGAGGATATGGACTAAGTGATCAATTAGGCTTGGATGTTTATCGGGATGATAAGGGATAAACCTTTGTAGGGTGTTGATAATCTCCTTATCTGTAAAATCGTAAAATTGAATTTCAATATCTGCTATTTTAGATTTAGATTTTGAAAGATGTAGGGATTGGAATGATGGTAGATGTTTTTCTATCCAGAAATAATCAATATCAGTGTATTTATGGAATTGATCACCAAATTGCACACCAAGCGATGTAATCTTAGCTTGGACATGCGGAACTTCTTTTTTAGATAGAATTAGGTACGAAATTGAAATTAGGAAAATAACTAAAGCAAAGGTTTTAGATCCAAAGATTAGACTAAGAACTATTGTGGCAATTGCGATAGCTGAGGCAATTACATACCACCAGAATCCTCTTTCGTATTCAGTATAAAGAGCTGTTTCCCACTCTAGGATGATTTGTTTCTTTTTGTTCATCTCTATTTGGGTGGCTTTATTGATATTTTTTTCTGAATTCATAGTGATTTGTTATCTAAGTATTATAACATAAAAACCTACGCTCAGTCTCTATATATGCTTAGATCAGCATAATGTTTATTTTTGGCAACAAAAAACCTCTCATTTAGGGAGAGGTTTGTAGAATCGATAATAGTTTAGAATTATCTTACGAATGGTAATAAAGCCATGTGTCTTGCTCTTTTTACGCTTTTAGCAAGTTTTTTCTGTTCTCTTAGATTTACTTTTGTATATCTTCTAGCAACGATTTTTCCGTATCTAGAGATGTACTGTCTAAGTACTTTAAGGTTTTTGTAGTCGATTGCTTTCTCGTTTGTGATTGGTGACTTCTTTGTTTTAAGTCTTCCTGGAGACATATCTCTTTTGTTTTCGTCTTCATCAACTTCTGAGAAATCTTTTACTTCGAAATTGTCATCTCTTTTGATGATGATGTGTCTTAGTACCCCTGGATCAAGTTTCATTTCTTCTTCTAGTTCTGGTAAGAAAGAGGCATCTTTTACGTCAAAGTAGTAAATGATGTAGTAAGCTTCATTGTTTCCTTTGATAGTGTAGGCTAGGTCTCTTTTACCCCAGTCATCTACGTGGAAAACTTCAGCTTTGTTTTCTTTTAGGATATCATCAATTTGCTTGATTGACTTGTTTCTTTTTTGCTCCGTAAGAGATGGAGACAAAATGTACATTAATTCGTACTTCATGCTTTCTTTGGTTAAATGATTAGCCCGAGGCTTTGCCTAGAGCAGAAAGTGAGTGGATATTAGACGCTTTACTTTGATTAGTCAAACTGAAAGTGCTTTATTTAGTCCGCTTAAATTGCTTTTCGAGGTCTTGAAAAGTTATTTCTATTTTGGATGGTCTCCCATGAGGACATGAGTATTGTTTATGTTGGATTTTTTCCATTTCTTGAATAAGGGCTATCATTTCATCTTTTGTGAGTGGTTGGCCGAACTTTATGGCTCCCCTGCAGGCGGCATAGTTTATAACAATATCTTCTATATCAGATAAGTTCTGGAAGTCAGAATTATCTTCAATGTCATTGAGTAGGCTTTGGATAACCGTGTCTAAGTCGTTATTGCTAAACTTTAAAGGTATGGATGTTACTGCTATTTGATTTTCACCTATTACAGATATGTTGAACCCAATCTTTTGGAAAGTTTCTGTGGAATGCTTTAGGGTTTCAATCTGAGTTGAGCTTAATTGGATCTGGATTGGTGTAAGTAACTCTTGAGATCTTGGTTCCTGTGAATTTGCTTCGGCTTTGAATTTTTCGTAAAGAACGCGTTCATGTGCTGCATGTTGATCGATAATAACCAGAGCGCTTGGGCTTTGGCAGAGAATGTAAGAATTTTCTATTTGGACTAAAGGCATTAGAGTTGGTTTCTGGGTTTGGTCAGAAAGAGATTGAGTTGGTCTATTTTGAGAGTGGTTTTGGTTGAAATAATTTATCAAAGAACCTTTACTCCCTTGAATGTTATAAGACTTATGAGAAGGAAAACTAATTGATTGAGACTGGTGCTTACTGGTGCTGTAGTTTGGTTTTGGGATAAAGCTTTCAGCTGATGATTTGTGGAGGTTTAGCTTTTTGGTGAGGTCATTTTTTTGGAGGGCGTCTTTGACTGCTCGGATTATCTTGCGGAAAATTATTCCTTCGAAATGGAAACGTGCCTCGATTTTTCTAGGGTGGACATTCATATCAACATCTTTGGGGTCTAACTCTAACCATAGAAAAAACTGAGGCTTTTCTTGTGGGAAAATTAGGGATCCAAAGGCTTGTTTAACTGAGTAGTTGAAAGTGTTAGTTTTGATTGGTCTTCCGTTTACTAAAAAGTGTTGAGTTGGTTTTTTGGATATTGCTAACTCGGGCTTTCCAATAAAACCTTCAATCTTTAGATCTGCACCTGAGTAGAAAACTGGTAAAAGCTTGCTTGAAAAGTCTGATCCGTGGATTTGGGTGATTCGATTTATTCTATCTGTAGAGGAATAACTAAATATTTCTTTTTGGTTATGTTCAAGAGTGAAAGCTACCTCTGGGTGACAGAGTGCATACTCTTGGATGACTTTTAGGCAGTATTTGTACTCGGTTGAAGTGTTTTTTAAATATTTTTTTCGGACTGGTACGTTGTAAAATAGATCTCTGATCTCGATGTGAGTACCTTTAGTTATTGCTACTGGCTTGATCTCACCGTTATGGTCAATCTGATAACCTGACTTTTGCCCTTCTGGGAAGCTTTGGAAGGTAACTTTGGCTACGGAGGCTGTACTGGCTAGTGCTTCACCTCTAAACCCTAAACTTGAGTTATTTTCTAGTTCTTGGAGTGAGTTTATTTTTGAAGTTGCATGTCTTTCAAAGACTAGCGGAAGTTGGTCAGAAGCTAGCCCAAGACCGTTATCTATTATTTTTATTCTATTTATACCTCCCTCTTCTAAGATTATTGTGATTTGTGTGGCTTTCGCATCTAGGGAGTTTTCTATTAGCTCTTTTACTATTGAAGCTGGTCTTTCTACTACTTCACCGGCCGCTATTTTGTTTATGAGATCGTTTGGGAGTTTTTGGATTTTTTGCATGAATTGTTTTTGAATATTTTGAGGGAGTTTTTGGGGAATGTCTAATACTTTTAAGTGATAGAACTTTACTTCGATTATTTGTTAGTTCATAGTTGTGATTGAATTATAAATCTGTGAAATTCATGGCTGCTACAGGAAAAAAGCTTACCCCAATGATGAAGCAATATTATGAGATAAAGTCTGAGTATGAAGACTGTATTTTGTTTTTTCGACTTGGGGATTTCTACGAAATGTTTGGTGATGATGCAGTTGAAGCAGCTGGTATACTTGATATTACTTTAACTTCTCGGTCTAAAGGTGAAGATGCCTTGCCAATGTGTGGTATTCCTTATCATTCAGCTGAAAGTTATATAGCTAAGCTTAATCAAAAAGGAAAAAAAGTGGCTGTTTGCGAGCAGGTTTCTGATCCTAAAGCTAAAGGAATTGTAGAAAGAAAGGTTAAACAGGTTTTAACTCCGAGCACAAACACTAGTGAGTTAAATCTTGAAGCTAAGGAAAATCAGTTTTTAGTAGTATTAGATGGAAAGATTGGAGACCTCAGATCTTGTATAGTTGATATTTCTACTGGTGAAATTTTTTTAAGGAACATTTCAAGCTTTGATGATCTAGAAGCAGTTATTGTGAAGTATACTGCTAAAGAAATAGTTGTGCAGTCTGAGCTATATGACTTGCCTGAGTTCTATAGTTTTTCGAAAAATCTTGAGGGAGTACTAATAAGTCGCTATTTGGTTAAGGACTCTACTGAAGTGTTGGAAGCTCTTGATAAAAAAATCAGTTTTATAAATGATGAAGAAGCTTTGAAGCCGTGTGTGCTTGCTGCAGCTTATCTAAAAAATGTGATTGGCTTTAATCTTGGAGCAATACAAAAGGTGATTACTCTTGGTGAGTCAGATGACTACTTTGAATTGGATAAGTCTAGTTTGATGAACTTGGAGGTTTTTTATACTTTGATGGATGGTTCTAAAGAAAATAGCTTAGTCGGTAAAATTGATTATACGAAAACTGCTATGGGTGGAAGAAAGCTCAGAAGTTGGCTGCTGAGGCCTTTAAAGAATATTGAATTAATCAATGAAAGGCAGAATATGGTGGAAGTTTTTATGGATCTTAGCATGGATAAAACTGAGAAACTTAGCGACACCTTGAGGGGAATTTATGATTTAGATCGACTGTTTGCTAGAATTTGTGCTTTGACTGCTTCTCCGAAAGATTTGATTGCGATCAGACATTCTCTTGAGAAAATTAATGAAATGAAGGGTTTCATCTGGTGGAACTCTTTAATGGATCAAAAGCTGAATGAGCTTCCTCTGGTTGATAAAATGATAGAAAAACTGGGATGTATTAAGTCTGAAGATGCTAAAATTAGTATTCGTGAAGGTGGTATTTTTGTGGATAGTTTTAATGATGAGGTCGATCAGCTAAGGGATTTACTAAAGAACGGAAAAGATTATCTGTTGAAAATACAAAGAGAAGAATCTGAGAAAAATGATATCAGTACGCTAAAACTAGGCTTTAATAAGGTTTTTGGTTATTATCTCGAAGTATCAAAAGGAAAGGTTGATAAGGTTCCTGATTACTTTATACGAAAGCAAACTCTGACTAACAGTGAGAGATATATTACACCTGAGCTCAAGGAATATGAGGAGAAGGTTTTAAACGCTCAAGATAGAGTTAGAGAGCTAGAGTATAATTTGTATATGGATTTACTTGATGAATTGAAGCGATTTGATTCATTGATTCAGAAATGCTCTGAAGTGATTTCATTTTTGGATGTTACCTTTTCATTTGCTGAATTAGCTAAAGCTCAAAACTACTGTAAACCAGAGATTGTAGAGGAGAATATTTTAGAGATTGAGAATGGACGTCATGTGGTTATTGAGCAGATAGTTGGTAAACATGAATTTATACCAAATGACTGTGAGTTTGGTGGTGATTGTAATGTGCAGATAATAACTGGACCAAATATGGGTGGTAAATCGACTTTTTTACGGCAAAATGCTTTGATTTGTCTGTTGGCTCAAATTGGTTCATTTGTTCCTGCTGGTTTAGCCAAAATTGGAGTGGTTGATCAAATATATTCTAGAGTTGGGGCATCAGACAACCTAAGTAGAGGCCAAAGTACATTTATGGTGGAGATGACTGAGACTGCTTACATACTGACCAATGCTACCGAAAGAAGCTTGATTATTATGGATGAAGTTGGTCGAGGTACTTCGACGAGTGATGGTTTGAGTCTGGCTAAATCAATAACAGATTTCTTGAATAACCAAATAAAAGGTAGGACCTTATTTGCAACACACTACCATGAACTTGTTGAGCATGCAGAGAACATAGAAGGAGTAAGTAACTTTTCTATTTCGGTTACTCATGATGATAATGGCAAACCTATTTTCTTACACAAGATAGTACCTGGTGGAATAGATAGAAGTTATGGGATAGAGGTTGCAGAAAGTGCAGGAGTGCCATTAGATGTGATTAATCGAAGTAAAGATTATATGCGAGAATTTATGAATCAGAAAAATCGTGAGCATAAAAGCTTAAACAACTATGATAAAACACAAACTAGCTTGTTTGATGATAAAAACGAACAATTAATAAAACTGCAGGCAATGATGAAGGATATCAACATAAATGAGACTACTCCTCTACAAAGTCTACAGTATTTAAAGGATGTTATCGATACCTTAAGGCCTTAAGCTAAACGGTAATAATGAAGATCTGTACGAATATCTCTTCTTTGAGGTATTGGCTTTAAGCTTTCAAGAAATAATAATAAGAACATGTTGGTTGGGTTAGAAATGTATTTTAGTAGTAACTTCTTTGGAGGCTTACTACGACTCCTTGGATTTGTAGTTCCTCTACTGGGATAATGTCGTTGTAGTCTTTGTTCTCTGCTTTGAGTAAGAAATTACCATTTGAGTCTTGAATAAGTCTTTTAACAGTATTTTCATTATCAACTAAAGCAATAACTATATCTCCTACTTTGGGTTGGCGTGAAGAATCTACAACTAAAAGATCACCTTCGAAGATACCAGCGTCGATCATACTTTGACCTGTTACGGAAAGCATGAAGCACTTGGTTGGATTTTTGATATTGGATGTATCTAATGTTACATAATCTTCGACATATTCCTCAGCTCCTACAGGACCACCGGCTGGTATGAAACCTAGTAGAGGTATGGAGAAAGTCTCTGCGGATAACTTTTGCTTAATGCTCTCTAGGAGCTTGATACCTCTAGGGGTATCGTCCTTTTCTATGTAGCCTTTCTTTTCTAGAGCTTTAAGATGTTTTAAAACACTATTATCTGAAGATACATCTAGAAACTCTTTTATCTCACGGATAGTGGGTGACTTACCGTGGTCGAGCTGGTAATCCTCAATAAAGTTGAGGACCTGCTCTTGCCTTGAAGTTAAATCTTCCATGTTTGGTGGTTATATACACACCCATTGTAGGTGAGGGCTCTCTCACCGTCAATATATGATTACTTGGTAAATTAAGAATATATGTTTTGGATTATTTTTAAGTCCTTGATAAAAAGGTGCTCTGCCTTTAAACTAGCCGTAAGATTTAATATTAGTTATGGCTGGACATTCGAAATGGCACTCGATTAAACATAAGAAGACTGCAAATGATAAAAAAAGAGGTAAGATTTTTACTAAACATGCAAAATTGATTGCTAATGCTGCGAAAGAAGGGGCAGATCCAGATATGAACCCATCTTTGAGGACTGCTATTGAAAATGCAAAAGCGGAGAATGTACCTAATGATAATATTGATAGAGCAATAGCCAAAGGTTCTGGAGAAGGTATGGATGGTATGCAGATGCATGAGGTTATGTATGAAGCTTATGGACCTGGTGGAACAGCTTTTATGGTTGAAGCAATTACTGATAATAAGAACAGGACTGTATCTAATGTGAAAGCTATTATCACCAAGAAAGGTGCAAACTGGGCGGAGCCTGGTAGTGTAGCTTATATGTTTGAGAAGAAAGGAATTATTACTTTGAAATTTAAAGGTGATTCTGATGAGGTTCAACTAGAACTTATTGAACTTGGAGTGGAAGAATTTGATAGTGTAGAGGATGGTGAAATGGTTGTTTATTGTGACTATAAAGACCTTATAGATATAAAGAACAAGATTAAAGATGCAGGGTACAATGTCTCTGAGGCTAAGACTAGCTATATTCCAAATAACTATGTTGAGGTTAAAGACGAGGAGACTGCAAAAAAAATACTATCAATTGTGGATGCGATAGAAGAAGATGATGATGTTTCAGAGGTGCATTCTAATTTTGATATTCCTGAAGACATTTTAGATAAACTTGAATAAAGTCATCTCTGCCATTGTGTTTATTGTAGTAAAAACAAGCTGGGTTTGAGTTTGTTTCTATTACAAATATACCTTTTTCATTTTGGATAAGATCAATTCCTGAAAAGTCGACATGTAGATGTTTGTAGATTTGAGCTGATATACCTTCAAATTCTTCTGTGTTTAGTTTGAGTGGTTTTAAGTCTGTTAGACTGAACTTTGTTCCTTTTGTGTAGGCAAGTAAAGGGTTACCTTTTAGAGATATTACTCTTACTTCTCTACCCTGGATATACTCCTGGATCACTAAAATCTCATGTTTATTGGGTTGGAAGTACTTTTTCAATAGCTCTTCAAGCTCTTGCTTAGTCATAACCTTAAATACGTCTTTGGAGAGTGAAGATTGATTTTTCTTTAATATAAAAGGGAATGAAAAGTTTGAGAGTATGTCTGTCTCTACTTCTTTGAGTGAATGAAACTTTTTGTATTTAGAAAATGACTTTGGAGCAAGAGGGCTAAAATAACTTTTAGTTTTGGGATGCTTTATGCCGTTTTTTTGATAAAGCGTGTGCTGGAGACTTTTATCCTGGCATATCCGGGCTGACATGTATGAGTTAAAGGGGTTTTTATTGTGTAAAAAATACAACTCTTTTCCAGATTGGTAAGTTACTTTAGCCAATATTTTTTGAGAATCTATGTATTTAAAAGAAAGACCTGCTATTTGGCAGGCTTTCTCAACACAATGGAGGCTTTCTTCGTAATTTCTAGGTAGCATCTTGGTAATAAGTGTTAACTTGATCCCAATCTACAAGATTCCAGAAATGTTCGATGTAGTCTCCTCTTCGGTTCTGGTAGTTGAGGTAATAGGCATGTTCCCATACGTCCAGCCCAAGGATTGGCTTTAGTCCATCCATAAGTGGTGAATCTTGGTTTGGTGTTGAGATTACTTTTAGCTTTCCAGCTTCTACTACAACCCACGCCCATCCGCTTCCAAATCGGCTTGAAGCAGCTTTTGTAAATTCTTCTTTCATTTTTTCTAGACTACCAAAGTCTTCGTTTATTGCCTTTGAGAGAGACTCTGGAATTTCTTTCTTTTCTGGAGATAAAATGCTCCAAAAAATTGAGTGGTTATGGTGACCACCTCCGTTGTTTCGGACTGATTCTTTTATTTCATCAGGAGTATTCATCCAATCAGTAAGGAGTTCAACAATGCCTTTACTTTGGAGGTCTGAGTGACCTTCTAAAGAAGCATTTAGCTTGTTGATATATCCCTGGTGATGCTTAGAATGATGGATCTTCATAGTCTTTGCATCTATGTGTGGTTCGAGAGCATCGTACTCGAACTTTAAAGGTGGTAAACTGAACATGTTGTTTTGGTTATCTTCTTGGTTGATTCTAACAAAGTTTAAACCAAATTCAAAATTGTCTCTACCTGTGTGTAGATTGCTTGATTGTCTATTCCTGCTTCAGCATATAACTCATGCCACTTACCAGAAAGCTGGTATTCCTCTACTCCTAAGGTTTCGTAGGCATCTAGTTTAATGTGACTTTTTAGTATTGCTTGCGAAAGTACAGCATTGAAACCTGAGACAGGAGTGTGATCTTCGACTGTTATGAGCTTTTTGGTTTTAGATAAAGAGCTTAAAATGTTTTCGTCAATTACTTTGAGAGAGCTTATCGCTATCAAATCGATACTAATATCTGGATAGTCCTCTTCAACGAACTCAATTGCTTTGATAGCTTCAGAAACACATGCTCCAGAGGCAATAATTGTTAGATCATTCCCTTGGCGGATAAGATCAGACTTACCGTATTTGAATATATAATTTTCATCGTAGAATGGTGTTCCATCTTTTTTGGTGATTGGGTTGAACTTGTGGCGTCCCATTCGAACATAAAAGTTTCCATAATGACTGGCTATAAACCTGGTAATTTTATCACATTGATTTGCATCAACTGGCTCGATGACCATTGTATTTAATAATCCTTGCATTGATCCAATATCATCTATTGCTTGATGAGTTGGGCCATCCTCTCCTACGGAAAGACCGCAGTGAGTAGCGACCATTTTTACATTGGTTTGGTTTATGTCGTTTACTCTAGCTTGATCTTTTGCCCTAGATGTCATGAAGGCACCGAAAGTTGAGCAGAATGGGATCAGGTTTGATAGTGAAATACCACCAGTCAATGAGAGCATTTGTTGTTCGGCGATTCCTACGTCAAAATGTTGCTCTGGATGTTTCTCTGATAAAGCCTTTGTTTTAACTGAACCTCTAAGGTCAGCCGTAACTGCTATAATATTTTTGTTTTTGTCTGCTAAATCTAATAAAGCGTTCCCGTAAGCTGAACGGCAATCTATTACTTTATCAACTGGATATTGTTTGGGAGTACCCGTGTTTACATCTAGTATTGAAAGAGGCGATGTAAATTGTGGTTTTTCTGGAGTCCATTCGATTGAGTTTTTGATTTCTTGAATAATTTGATTTTCTTCTGGAGTGAGTTCAAGACTGTCTATATCAGCTTGGATATCTTCTTGAGATGGGGCTTTACCATGCCAGGTAGCTTTGTTACTTTCACCTTCTGGTTGCATGAGAGATGAGCCTTGCCCCATGATTGAATTCATTAGGATAACAGTTGGAGCACCTTTGAATTCTACGGCTTGGTCGAGTGCAAAGTTTATTTCATGAAAATTATGTCCATCGGCTTCAAGTATATTCCAACCAGCTGATTTAAAATGTGATGCTATGTCAATTGGCATAACTTTTTCTAATGAATCGGTTAGTTGGACTCGATTGCTATCAACTAAAACAATAAAGTTATCTAGATCATATTTAGCTGCGAAGTGCATCATCTCGTAAACTTGTCCCTCTTGAGCTTCTCCATCACCTAGTAATGCAAAAACTTGTTTTCCAGTTTTATTTTGTTTTTCGGCTAGGGCAAAACCTGACGCTGCTGAAACTCCTACTCCGAGAGGACCAGTACCAAAGGTAACTCCTGGTACGTGCCGAGTGACATGACCTTCGAAAATTGAGCCTAGTTTTCTGAAATTTTCAACTACGTCTTTTTTTGAGACATAACCTAATTCAGCAAGAATAGAGTAAACTGCTGGAGAAATATGTCCATTGGATACGACCACTGTTTCACCTGTATGAATAATTCTGGTTAGATATAAGGTTGATAAAAAGTCTATCGATGAAAGTGACCCACCTGGATGTCCGCTCTGTGCGTTGGTGACCATCTTTAATATTGATTGTCTACAAGCCTTTGTGAAGACATTTAGTTGACTGAGCTGGTCCGGGGTTAAGGTGTTGCTAGTTAAACTCATGATTGACTGGCTTTAGAGGCTTGGTAGTCTTTTAAAAAATTTTCTAATCCTTCGTCAGTAAGTGGATGTCCGAGTAATTTATCGATTAATTTTGGTGGAATGGTTGCAACATGGGCTCCCATCTTAGCTGATTCAACAACGTGTTGTGGACTTCTTATACTTGCTACTAGGATTTTTGACTTGAAATTGTATTGTGCCCAAATTAGACAAAGTTCATTTATAAGATGCAGACCGTCTCTTGAGATATCATCTAACCTACCTATAAATGGGCTGATTAAGTCTGCTCCATTTTTGGCACAGATTATGGCTTGAGATGCAGTGAAAACAAGAGTCATATTAACTTTTATCCCTTTGGATTTTAGTGTCTTAAGTGCTTTGATTCCATTTGGAGTGCATGGAAGTTTTACGAATACGTTTGGGGCGATGGAGTTGTAATGATCAGCTTCTTTAAGCATTCCTTCATAATCAGTAGCGATTACTTCTGCGCTTACTGGGCCAGATACAATCTGGGTTATCTCTTTTATTCGTTGAGAGTAATCGACTCCTTTTTCTTTGGCTATAAGAGAAGGGTTTGTGGTCACTCCATCGACTATACCTAGATCAATATATTTTTTGATCTCTTCTAGGTTTGCGGTGTCCAAATAAAACTCCATAATTTGCACTTTAAATTATCAAATAATTATAGCATGTAGATTTGTGTGTGGCAGTATGTGGGCGTGCTTATTTGTAAAATTGTTTTATAACTAAAAAGCCCCTTTAGGTTTTGGGGCTTTTATAAGATTTGTTTATCTATAGTTCTGACTGTAATTTTGTAAAATTTGCCCCCAAGAGATTTGATCTAGTAGAGTTTCCTTCGTCATCAACAAAGACTAAAGTATGCTGTGCGTTAACGCCGTATTTTGCTCTTAGGTCTGTTTCTGAATCGTAATCCGCTTTTAATACTACAGTATCAGCTGGAAGCTCTGAGAATTTCTCAGATAGTTCTGCGTCAAGAGCTCTACAAGTTGAGCACCAGTTTGCATGAAAGAAGATTACTTTGTTTTTTCCTTCATACTCAGCTAATGCATTTGGAGAATAAGCTGTGTATACAGCTGATGATGAAGTTGCTTCAGATTCCTCCTCTGAGTCTGAATTTGTTTCAGCTTGGTCTGTTTCTGAAGACATTTCAGTATCTTCCATTTCTTTTTCTGACTCTTCTGAGTCTGGCATGTCTGACTCAACTTGGATTGTATCAACTTGTTCAGTTGGATTTGTTTCAAGTTGAGTTTGAGAACAACCAACTAATAATAATGTTGCAATTAATGCAGCAACTAGAAACCTTGGCATAGGTTTAAATTAAAAAATGTAATCTGATTATAAATTATCTAGTGATCAAAAAGAAGTACTCTTGGTTTCCTTTTTTTCCAGTGAGTTGGGTTTGGATTATTCTCCTTAGGAATAATTTATTTTTATGGAGGAAACTTTCAAAGTCTTGAATTGCTTGTTGGACTGGTTTTTGGGATTTAACAACTCCATTTGGTTTTAGATTTTCTTTTCCAACTTCAAACTGGGGTTTGAAAAGTAGAAGTAAAGCTCCATCTTGATTGATATATTTGAAAAGATTTAGGGTGTATTTATGAGCCGAAATAAAACTTAGATCTGCTACCATTAAGTCTACCTCTGGTATTGGTAGATCGGATTTGGCATTTGTTTTTTCGATGTTTTTTACTCTTGGGTCTCCAGATACATCTGGGTGAAGCTGACTATGACCTACATCGATGGCATAAACTATTTCTGGATTATGTTGTAGTAAAACCTGAGTAAACCCCCCGGTGGATGCTCCGATGTCTGCACATGATTTACCTTCTATGTTTAGTTTTAGTTGGTTAAGTGCTCCTTCAAGTTTGAATGCTGATCGACTGACGTAATTTGTGTGAGGCTTGATGGTGATAGTGTCTTGAGATGGGTCTATGAGGTAACCTGGCTTGGTTACGTTTTGATTATTAACTCGAATTAAGTTTTGTCGAATAAGGTTTTTAACCTTGGATCGGTTTTCTATCTGGGATGTTTCGACAAGGTATTTGTCGAGTCTTTGTTTGGACATTTATATTTAGGTTGATTGAATAAAGGTTTTGATCATACAATATCTTTAGATTAATTTTAACACAATTTACGATTTCTGACTTAATAAAAGGTCTTAACGAAAAGCAAAAACAGGCCGTTTTGCATGTGGATGGACCACTTTTAGTTGTAGCTGGTGCGGGAAGTGGTAAGACCAAGGCATTAACCCACAGAATTGCACATTTGATTCAAGAAAAAGGTATACCTGGAGATAATATAATGGCTGTGACTTTTACAAATAAAGCTGCCATGGAAATGCAAGAAAGAGTTTCTGGTTTACTTGATGGGACACCTGGATACCGTCCAGTGATTGGGACTTTTCATTCGATCTGTGTAAGGATTTTACGAAAGCATTTACACGAGTTGGATATGGAGAATAATTTTGTAATTTATGATACGACGGATCAGAAAGTTTTGGTGAAGAGAATTATGAAATCTATGCAAATGGATGAAAAGCAAATGAACCCAAAGTCTGTTTTGTATGCTATTTCAAATGCTAAAAATAATTTAATAGGACCAGTTGAGTTTGCGACACATGCAATGGATTATTTTAGTCAAAAAGTTGCGGATGTATATGACCACTATCAAGATCAATTAAGGATAAATAACGCATTGGATTTTGATGATATTATTATGAAAGTGGTTGAGCTTTTCAAAAAGCATCCTGAAATCTTAGAGTATTATCAGAACAAATTTAGATACCTGTGTGTAGATGAATATCAAGATACAAATCATGCCCAGTATGTTTTGGTGAGGCAGTTGGCGTCTAAGTTTAGGAACTTGATGGTTATTGGTGATTCTGATCAAAGTATCTATAGCTGGAGAGGAGCAAATATGCAGAATATTCTTGATTTTGAGAAAGATTTTCCGGACTGTAAGGTAATTCTTTTGGAACAAAACTATAGATCTACTAAGAAGATCCTTGAAGCGGCTCATAATGTGATTGTTAAAAATCAGAAAAGAAAAGAGAAGAAGTTGTGGACTGATAACTCTGAAGGAGAAGATATTTGGATTTATGAAGCCTATAATGAGAGAGAGGAAGGAGTACATGTTGTGAATCAAATCGGAAAAATACTTAGCAAATACGAGGCGCCTGACTATGGAGACTTTGCAATCCTTTACAGAACCAATGCACAGTCGCGTGTACTAGAGGAAGTACTTTTGAAGTATGGAATACCTTACAGGATTGTTGGTGGGATAAAGTTCTACGAAAGAAAAGAGATTAAGGATATAATGTCTTACTTAAAGGTTTTACTAAACCCTGATGACTCAATAAGCCTACTTCGGGTTATAAATGTGCCTTCCAGAAAACTGGGAGCTACAACTATAAATAAAATAAATACATTTGCAGCTGAAAGAGGAATTAGCGTATTTAGAGCGTTGGAGAGAGTTCGTGAAATAGATACTTTATCGGACTCGAAAAAAGATGATCTAGAAAGATTCGTTGTGATGTTAAGGAAATTAATTGGTATGGCTAAGATTGAATCAGCTTCGAGTGTGATCAAATACGTGGTTGAAGAAACTGGTTACGGAGATATGCTAAAGGAAGAAAATACTGTTGAGGCTGAGTCGAGATTGGAGAATATTTCAGAGCTAGTGTCAGTTGCATCTAAGTACGATAGTCTAGAGGGAGGAATGTCTTTAACTGTTTTCTTGGAAGAAGTAGCTTTGATCTCAGATGCTGATCAAGTTGAAGAAAATGCGTCTTCAGTTACTTTGATGACTTTACATGCTGCTAAGGGTCTTGAGTTCCCGCATGTGTTCATGGTTGGGATGGAGGAAGGTGTATTTCCAAGTTCTAGGAGCATGTTAGATCCTGAGCAAATGGAAGAAGAAAGAAGGCTGATGTATGTAGGTGTAACTAGAGCTGAGGAGTCGTTGACGTTGAGCTTTGCTAAGCAAAGAATGTTATTTGGGGAAATCCAGGCTAATGCTCCATCACAGTTTTTAAGTGATATTCCTGAAAAGCTTGTGATGAGTAACTCACAGCACTTTGGTGGTCGAGAAGTCCCTGGACTTGTGAAGGTTGATGCAATGGGACGCAAGAAAATCCCAACTGAAAGTGTCAGTGGAGGTGGTTACAACTTTAACTCTGGTTATATAGGGAAAGATTCTGGGGCAGATCCTAAACCAGCTTACAATCCAGATGCTGCAGATATTGGAAATTATGCAACAGGTGACAGGGTTAGACATCCTAAATTTGGAGAAGGAACAGTTGTGGCGGTGATAGGAGGAGTTGTTTCTATAAAATTTGATGATCGGGCTGTTGGTAATAAAAAACTAGCCATAAGTATTGCTCCGATTGAGAAGATTGGTTAGGTTGGTTGGCCTTGGTTGATATTTTGGGTGAGACCTCTACAATTGAGACATTGATAATATGTTTTAGATAGATGAAAAGTTTACAAAGAAACCTTTTAGTTGGAGGAATGGTAGCTATTGCCTTTTTTGCTGGAGCGAGTGCGAATGATAAAGGTGTACTATCCCCTGGTACTTCTGGAAAAGATTTTGTATCACTTGAGGATTGTTGCGAAGGGATTGATATGAGTCACTTTGAGGAAGTTTGGGAAGTCATACAGGAATCTTTTGTTGGACATGATAATATTGATAAAGATCGAGCGATTGATGGAGCACTTAAGGGTTTTGTTCAGTCTTTGGGTGATCCTCACTCTGAGTACTACTCGGAAGAAGAAAGTCAGATTTTCTTGAGTAGTTTGGATTCTGAACTAGAAGGAATTGGGGCTGAGTTGACTGATGAAAATGGTTACCTGGAAGTTGTAACGCCTCTTAAAGGTTCACCTGCAGAAGCGGCTGGACTTATGGCTGGTGATATTATTGTTTCTGTAGATGGTAATGATATAAGAGGGCAAGAACTTCTAGAAGTAATAAGCAGAATAAGAGGAGAGAAAGGGACTAGAGTTGAACTTGGAGTAGTAGAAAATATTGAAGATCTATACTCTAGCAAACGAGATATTTCTATTGTTCGAGACACGATTGAGGTACCAAGTGTTTATACAGAACTGCTTGAGGATGAAGAAAATGAATACTTCTACATCTCTGTAAATCAGTTTAGTGATGATACTGAAGCTGAGTTTTTGGAAGCTGTGAACCAAATATTGGTTGATCAGCCAGATGGTTTGATAATGGACCTTAGGTTTAATGGCGGTGGATACCTGAGTACTGCAGTTGATATGCTTGGAGACCTTGTTGAAGAAGGAACTAAGATTGTAAATATCCAAGAATCTTCAGCAAAACTTGAAAGTGAGATCTATGCCTCTGGGAAAGCTCGTATCACTGATATACCATTGGTTGTACTAGTAAACGGCGCTTCTGCGTCAGCTTCTGAGATAGTGGCTGGAGCTATTCAAGATACTGGAAGAGGTATTGTGATCGGAACTGAAACTTATGGTAAAGGAACTGTGCAAGAGCTTATACCTTTTAGTGATAATTCTACACTTCGACTGACAGTATCTAAATGGCTTACGCCTATGGGAACTGATATTGATAAAGAAGGTATTAAACCTGATATATTGGTTGATTTCACGGAAGAAGATCTAGACGGTGAAGTTGATGTACAGCTAGAAAAAGCTAAAGAATACTTACGTGGTCTCCAGGAGTGAACTTGAACTAAGTCTGTACCCTTCTCCGTAGATTGTGGATAGTATGTTTTGGTGTTTGTTGATCTTCTTTTTTAGATGATGGATGTGAGTATCAACTGTTTTTGTGAAAACGTCGTATCTGTAATTCCATACCTTTTCTAGAAGCTCAGTTTTGGTTACTAAGGAATTCTGGTTTTGGAGAAGGTATTTTAGTAGATCATATTCTTTTTTTCTAAGTTTGATAGGTTGTGAGTCTAGGCTGACTGACTTTGTATTTGGATTTAGCTCTAATCCACCTAATTTGAGTATTGGATATTGTTCTTTGGATTCTGATAAAATGAATTTGAAATTGGTTAAGAAGTTTGAATGCTTTTCATGAATATGGATTGGGTAATCTACCTGAGCAGATAAATAATCTCGGTAGAGTTTTCTATGCGGCGAATCTATAAGTAGAACTACTGTTAAGTTTGGGTTTTGCTTTTTGATGTGTTTGATTTCTTCCTGGAAGAAGTTTCGTGATGAATCAGTGTATAAAATTAAAAAGCACTTATGATTTGAGGGTATTTCATAAATGCTTTGAAGTTTAGTGGGACTGAGTGAGTTTATCTCTTTTTGAAGAGATGGTGGTAAGAGTGTGGAGCTGTAGGAGTAGATAAATTGAGGCATGACTTTAAAAGTTAAATCTAAGAACATTAAATAGACTTTGGTTTAACAGAAGTTTAAAAATTGTAAAATGGTGTTATGGTTAAAATATGTAAGAATGTATAGACAAAGAGAGGCTGTTTGTATATATTTGTCAGCGTAAATTGGACATTCAAATAGGGAGAGATGGCAGAGTGGTCGAATGCACTGGTCTTGAAAACCAGCAGGCCAGCAATGGTCTCCAGGGTTCGAATCCCTGTCTCTCCGCCAGTTTACTTTACTTGCAGTTTAGATTGTAAGTTCAGATAGAATTGGTTTAGGTTTTAAATATTCCTTTTATAAGCTAAGCTAAACAAGACCTCTTAGAGGCGTAACGGAAAGGTGCCGGAGTGGCCGAACGGGGCTCCCTGCTAAGGAGTTAAACTACGAAAGTGGTTTCGAGGGTTCGAATCCCTCCCTTTCCGCCAGTTAAATTAAGATGTTTTCATTAAAAAGTACTTTCCCTTCTTTGTGATCTCATAAGTATAATTAGGACCAGGACTCATTTGGTCGTTTTCAAAAATTTTTATTAACTCATTAGTGTCTAAAAAAAGTAATTCCTTAGGATTAAATATGTCATAAGGGTTCTCTCCCCTTATTCTTCTTTTTGAATAATAATTATGCCCAAGTTTTGTAAGTGCTTCTTCAAAAAAAATAAAATCTTTATTTTTTTCAAATTCTAAATCCCATTTTTCTTCATCATTTAACTCTGAAGATATCTCTTTGCTTTCTTTTGTAACCTTCGCTATACCAGACAAGATTTCTTTCTTTTTTTCTTCATGCTTTTTAGCATCAGATAGACGATCTAGTTCTTTGTTATTTTTGCTCTGGCTATGCCAGTTTGAGTATTCTCTATCTACTTTTGGTACAAAATAAACACATATAAAGCTACCTAACAGCGGAGCAATTCCTAAATAAATAGCTCTTTCTAAATAAGTCGGGTAGAAACTAATTATATACTCTACCTTTGTCATTTTTCTGAGCTCTAATATTAATGCTTGTTCAACAAAAATAGTGGTGTAGACAGCGCTCCAATTAGCTATCACCCACGATATTAAGAAAGAAACCCAAAATACACTTTTGACTCTTCCAGCAAACATGTTTTTGAGATCTTCTAACGTACTTTCTACTGAAAACAAACTCTATATTATGATTTAGCTCATATTATATCAATAATTTTAATAATTAAAGACTTTATCATCGATAAATCTTTGACCTTTTCAAGATCTTGCTCTGTATCTGAGATGCAGATAAGTGGGACAAGGTTGGTGGTGTGGGCGGTGTTTATGGTTCCGTCTTCGTTTTTCATCTTGTCGCAGTTTCCGTGGTCGGCTGTGATGATGATTGAGTAGCCGGCTTTTTGGGCTTCTGCTACAACCTCTTTTAGATCTTGATCGATGGCTTGGCAGGCTTGGATGGCGGCTTCCATGCTTCCAGTGTGGCCGACCATGTCGGCATTGGCGTAGTTTACGAGGATGAATTCTGGGGATTCTTCTTGGATTGTCCTGATGGTGGTTTCGGTGACGCAGTCAGCGCTCATTTCTGGCTGAAGGTCGTAGGTGGCTACTTTTGGAGATTGGCAGATTTTGCGGGTTTCACCTGGGAATGGTTGTTCGTGTCCTCCATTGAAAAAGAAGGTTACGTGTGGGGCTTTTTCGGTTTCGGCAATGCGGACCTGCTTGAGTCCAGCTTTAGATATTTTTTCGCCGAGAGTGTCTTGGATGTTGTCTTTGGTGAAGATAGGCTGAACGTTTTTGAAGTCTGGGTCGTAAACTGTCATGGTTAGATAGTGAAGATCTAGAGGCTTCATATCTTCTTTTTGTTCTTGTGTAAGTACTTGGGTAAGTTGGCGACCTCTGTCGGTTCGGTAGTTAAAGAAGATTACGACGTCTCCTTCTTGGATAGTTGGTTGGGTTTTTGTTTCTGGATCTAGAACCGAGATTGGTTCTAAGAACTCGTCAGTTTGTCCGTCTTGATGTCTTTGCTGGATGGTTTGGATTGGATTGTAGGTTTGCTCTCCTCTCCCTTGAGTTAAAAGATCGTAGGCTTGCTTGATGCGAGGCCATCTTTGGTCTCGGTCCATGGCGAAGTACCTTCCGATGATAGAAGCTAGACGAGCATTGGTCCCTTGGATATGGGTCTGAATCTGCTTTATGAAAGCAGGACTAGACTTTGGATCAGTATCGCGACCGTCTGTGAAAGCGTGGATGAAAACAGGAGGTGTTTTTTGGGCCTCTAAGACGTCTAGCAATCCTTCAAGGTGACTTATGTGGGAATGGATACCTCCGTCGCTGAGAAGGCCTAAAATGTGGATATTTTTATTATTTTCTTTGGCATATTGGATTGCATCTTTGAGAGCTGGTTGATCTTGGAGAGTTTGGTTTTGGATTGATTTAGAAATTTTAACTAAATCTTGATCGATTACTCTTCCAGCACCAATGGTCATGTGTCCGACTTCACTGTTACCCATTTGGCCTTTTGGTAGACCTACATGCTCTCCATCTGCGTGGATAAAGGTGTGCGGATAATTGTCATATAAGGAATCAATAAAAGGTGTGTCCGCTTGATCGATGGCAGAAACTGTCGGATCTGGGGCGTGTCCCCAACCGTCTAAGATGATTAAGAGTGCTTTCTTATGTGACATTTTGTGAGTTTATTTCACTTAATTATAACATTTTGGAAGATTTTTAAAAAGACAGCAAGTTGCCTTACTGCCTTAATGACTTATTGTTGTAAAAACTATCGTGCTGAAGCTTTACAGTCTGCTTGCATTTTATTGGCTCTTTCAATGAGTGTTTGTCCTACTTGGTAGTCCTCTAACTTGGATGGATCTTCTAAGTTAAGTTTGTAGTAAGAGGCTGTTGTACTGTTCCAGATCTGAGCACATAAACCTGGAGAATAATCAACGCTTACAACACCTTTGAATAAAAGGTTAACTCCATCTGATCCGGCTAAACTAATATATTCTTCTTGATCTTGCTCGTAGATTTTAGAAAGATTTTGACTTACAAGATTGTATTCATAAACAGTTAGAGTACTTAACTCTGTTTCAGAGAATTGATCAAACTCTATGTTGGTTACTGCTGAAGCGTAGATTTTACCCATAATTTCAGGCATGTAAAATGAGGAGATAGTTGCATTTGGAGATTCTGCAAGTATAGCCGATTCAACTGTTTCCCACTCTGCATCTTCATCTGAATACCCTCCGATAACTGGATTGTTTTGCCCTTGTGTTTCCACACTATCTGTCTCATCGGTTGTAGTTGTCATTGGTGGAACTTGGTCCATATCACTCGTTACTGGTGGAGCTGGTTGGGATTGGCACCCGGCTAGTAAAGCTACTGAGCTGATTAGGATTAAAAGTTTTTTCATATTAGTTGATTAAATATAATGTGAACTTAGCATGATATTTAATTTGGAGTAAATTTATCCGAAGACTTTGTCTAAAATTAACTTTACTTCTTGTAAAGTCTGATATGTGTAGTTTTGAAAATTTGGAGCGCCGACTATCATGGCTGATAGCTTTTTGCCTTCTGAAGGGCGAAATAGGGTGACCACTGGAACATCGTTTTCTAAAGCCCTACCTAACTCATAACCTACACCCAAACTTGGTGTAGTTACTTCAGCTATGAGCATGTCCGAATGTAGAATCCAATCGATATCTCTGTCATGAATCTCCTTCTCTGTAAGCTCTTTGAATTCTTTGGTCCACAAGTGTTCGGTGAGGACTTCTCCGTGATTTTGAAGTTGTTTGATAATTTCAAGATATAGATCTTTATCTTGAGTTCCGCCTCGTATTGATCCAGCAAAGTAAATTTTCATACTAATGTTTGTTGATATCAAATTCTTGGAGAAAAGCTTTTACATTGTTGTAGAGGTTTTCTTGGAGAGCTTCTTCTTTGGTGAAAAACTTTAGAGCAGCGCACTCTCTTGATGGGGTAAAATTTAGGTCTTTTAACTTTGCTTGATATAAGACATTTAGGATGTGCGTTCCAGTTCTATCGTGTGTAGTTGTGATGAGATACGAAGGTTGCTTAGCAATGTCGTAGGCTTCTAAGCCTGACTCTTCATAAATTTCTCTTTTGAGTCCATCTTGTGGGTTTTCACCGTGATCAAGTCCTCCACCTGGGAGCTCCCACTTTCCATTGGTTTCTTGAGTTAGAAGGAATCTTTTCTGGTCGTCTAATATAAGAGCTTTGACACTAACCCGATAGAAACAATTTGGTACTTCATCTTTATATTTCTTATTTGTCATTTTGGAGTTTTTTATTTTGCTTATGTCTATTTTTATCACGATTGGTTTTCTTGGCCATATTTCTTTGGAAGGCTTGATCTAGATCAACTCCTGTTTGGTTGGCTAGGCAGGTTAATACAAACAGAACATCGGCCATTTCATCGGCTAGATCGGCCTTGGTTAGATCAGATTTTTTGAAACTTTGCTCCCCGTAGGTTCTTATGAGTATTCTTGATAATTCTCCTACTTCTTCGACTAATTGGCCTAGGTTGGTTAGTTCATTAAAGTAGCGGACTCCGATAGAGTTAATCCAGTCGTCGACCTGCTTTTGAGTCTCTTTAAGTGACATTTAGTTTGATTTAAAACTTAAAAAAGTTGTTGAGATATAAATTATGATTGCGGTAAGGATTATACTGCTGGATGTTGGAATATCTAGGTGATACGAACTGAATAAACCTGTAACTATTGAGACAACTCCAATGAAAGATGCGATGATGGTTGTTTTTCGGAAGTTTTGAGAGAGGTTCTGAGCTGCTAAAACTGGGATGATAAACAAACCTCCAATTAGTAGACCACCTATTGTTTTGAGTGATACTCCCACTAAAAGTGAAATCATTAGTATAAATAACAGCTCAACCATTTGTTTTTTGGAGCTAGTACTTTCGTAATAGTCTGGTGAGTAGACTAGTCGGATGAGGTTGTTCCATTGCAGGAGTGTTGTGAGTAAAATCAGTGATAGAACTATAAGAACTGTGACTAGTTCAGACTGAGTTAGAGTTAGGATATTACCGAAAAGGTAGTTTTCTAGATTGACGCTTGTTTGTGGAGCTAGGCTTATAAAAAGAATGGCTAAGCTTAGTCCTCCGGTCAGTAGGACCATAGCGATTGACTCAGGGGAGGTGTTTTGCTTTTGGAGTAACCAAAGAATAAACCCACTTATAAGAATTGTGATGAGTGAGGTTATCGAAGGGTCGGTTCCTAATAAAACTCCTAAACCTACTCCAGCTAAGGCTGTGTGGGAAAGCATATCACTTATAACTGACTGTCTTGCTACAACAATGAAACTTCCAAGAATTGGAGCGATGAGACCTAGCAATCCTCCAGCTAGTAAGGCTATTTGGAAAAAATTGTACTGGAGAGGATTTGTAAAAAATTCAATCATGAGTGGTTGTGGTGATGGATTGGCAGTTGGGATTGATTAAAACTTCTTGTGTGATTGTGGTCACATTTCGACTTAAACTCTGGATATATTGGATGACAACCTTCATGAAGAGTTTGGTCTAAGCAAAGTACACGGTTACATTTTTCTGTAATAGTATTTATATCGTGTGAGACGAAAATAATTGTAACTCCTTCTTGGTTGAGTTGCTTGAGAAGAGTGTAAATTTTATTTTGGGTTGGAAGGTCTACCCCGTTGAATGGCTCGTCAAACAAAAGTAACTCGGGTTGGTTAATCAAACTCCTAGCTATTAATACTCTTTGTTGTTGACCACCTGATAGTTTTTGGAAATTCTTTGATAGGAAGTCTGTACTAAGCCCAACACGTTCAATAACTGATTTGATAGCTAGTTTGTCTTTTTTAGAAATATAGAAATGAGAGTGGTTTAAGCCAGTTCTGATCACTTCTTGAACAGAGATTGGTGAGGAAAGATTGTGTACGTTTTTTTGTGGAACATAACCTATTTTTGAGGCTTTTGGAGCTTGGATTTGGCCTGAAGTTGGTTTTTGAACCCTTAAAATTGTTTTAAGGAGTGTAGTTTTTCCGGCTCCATTTGGACCTATTAAACCTACGTATTCACCTTGATTCAAGGTAAAACTAATATCTTGGAGGATATTAGTTTTGGATTTTGTTACTGAGACTGAATTAAACTTTAGAATTGTATTCAATTTTTATTGTTACTGACATTGAAATGCTTCTTGGAAACTACTTAAGTTTTCTTGCATTACTTCTATGTAATTTTTTCCAGCTTGAGGTGTTGATCCAAGTGGATTGATTTGTAAAACTTGTAGTCCTGTTTCTCTTTGAATTGTTTCTGCGAAACTGGCGTTATTGTACTCTTCTTCTAGGATATGTGTAATGTTTTGTTCAGATGCTTCTGTAATTAGCTTTTCAAGATCTTGGCTAGACGGCTCGTCCTGAGGAGATAAACCGCTGATTGGGAAAAGTTTGAAACCGTAACGCACTTCAGCATATGAAAAGGCATCATGCGAGGAGATAGCTACTTTGTTTGAGCAAGCTGAAAGTCCTACTGAATATGAGTTATCAAGTTGTGATAAGTTTTCAGAAAGATTTGTAAGATTTGCCTCGTAAATTTCTTGATTGGCTGGGTCTATTGCTATAATTTCTTGTGTTAATTCCTCTGCACTTTCAAGAAGAAGAATCGGATCTAACCAGGTGTGAGGATCGAATTCTCCATGGTTGTGCCCATGTTCATCTTCGTGCTCGTCATGTTCTTCTGTGTGACTGTCCTCATCTGAATGATGATCTTCGTCATGGTGGTCGTCTTCATGACCATCATCTTCTTCATCAGAGTGGTGATCTTGTTCGTGGTCACTATGACTATCATGAGAGTCTTCAGTTGCTAAAAGTTCAATCTTTTCAGCTACCTCAAATGAGGGCTTAGTACGGTTTTCAGCAATGTTCTCGGCCCAACTTTCTAACCCGGCACCTTGAAATACAAATAAGTCAGCATCTTGTAAAGATTGTATATCTTGAGGGGTTAGGCTGTAAGAATGAGGGTCTTTACCTTGGGTGACATTACTTACTTCCATTAGATCCCCTACAATTGATTCTGCTATAAATTGGAGTGGGTAAAATGAAGTGACTATATTTTGAGACTTGCTTTGTTGAGTTTCTGTTTCAGTTTCAGTTGAGGTTGTTACTTGACACCCTGATAGTAATAGGAGGGTTGAGATAATGATTAATGTTTTTTTCATGTTTATTTGGGTTAAAACGTTTGATTTTTACGATTGGCAGGTTTTGCATTGTCCAGAAAAAGAGAACTGATGTTGTGTGATCTGAAATCCTTGCTCTTCTAATGAATGTTCTAGCTTGTGAATCTCTTGTTCTAGCTTTTGGTCCTTCAGGCACTTAATTGTGTCGCACTCATTACAGATAAAATGATGGTGATGATCCTGCTTGAGCTCGTAATGGGTTACGTTATTTGTAAGTAGGATTTCTTCAACCTCGCCTGCTTGGGTTAGTTTTTCAAACTGACGGTAGAGAGTAGTTTTGTTGGGTACTAGATCATGATCTGTCTTTAGTTTTTCTAGTATTTCTGGAATTGATAATGGTTGGTTAGAACTTTGGAGTATTTCAATAAGATAGTTTGTAAGTTTGGTTTTTCTCATATTTGTAAGTTACGTGGGGAGATTGTAGCATTTTTATTTATAAATGCAACCTTGTTGCGTTTGGTTTTTAATATAGTGGTGATAGAATGAATTTAATTATTTAATTAGTGTATATGTGGGCTGTTGTAACTGGGGCTTCGTCTGGGATTGGGATGGAAATGGCTAAGAAACTAGCAAATAAAGGATATAATTTAGTTTTAGTTGCGAGAAGTGAAGACAAACTAAAAGAACTTGCCTCTACTCTGGATGTTGAATGCAAGGTGGTAGCTGAAGATTTGACTGTAGTTGGATCTTGCGAGCGAGTTTTTGAAGCGTGTAAAGGATTGAATGTTTTAATTTTGGTAAATAATGCTGGGTTTGGGGGCCATGGAAAATTTGAAAGTAGATCCATAGAGACTGACTCAAAAATGATTAGTCTAAATATTGATGCTCTGACTAGATTAACTCATTTGTTTGTACCCGTGTTGAAAGAGGTTGATGGTACTGGTTACTTGCTCAATGTTGCCTCTTCAGCTGGGTTTTTGCCTGGACCAGGGATGGCTGTTTACTATGCAACAAAGGCTTATGTGCTTTCTTTATCAGAGGCCCTGCATGAGGAATTAAAAAATGATGACGTTGTAGTGACTGCCCTATGTCCAGGACCTGTTGAGACTGGCTTTTCTGAGGTAGCTGGAATGGACAGGGTGAAAGCTTTTCAATCAGGTCTGGCTTCGGCTGAGTTTGTAGCTGAAAAAGCCTTGCAGGGATTGTTTAAAGGGAAAGCAATTGTGGTGCCTGGACCTGGACTTTCTTTTATACTTCATTTTGGACTTAGGTTTTTGCCAAGAAATGTTGTGAGAATTATTTCGGCTAAGAGTATGCAGAAGACTTAGAGCTCAAGTAGGTGATATTTTCGAACTTCCCCCTCTTCATTTTTGATTACTTGTAATTGAAATCCAGCTCTTTGTACGACTCTTTCTGACTTTTGATTAGATACTTCGGTATAAATTTCTAATGATTGATAGCCGGCTTTTTTGGCTATTTTTGTTATGGCGATTAAGGCGTTGGTCATGAGACCTGAGAAGTGTTTAGAGAGCCAGTAACCTACTTCTGCTTTTTCTTTATTGGCAGACTTTATATCTATAGCTCCTACAAGTTGATTTGTTTCGGGATGGAATATTCCAAAAATGAAATGAGTTTGGTTGATCCAACCTTCTTCTGAATAGTCTAAAAACCCTTGAGCATGCTCTATACTGTACCCTTCTGGGTGTCTATCTTGGAAGAGAGTTTTATAAATAAGGTCTTCTGAGCAGCAATCATAGATATCTTTGATTAGCTGGTTACGGGTTTTTCCATCAGATACTAACGGAGCAAGTTGGAAAGATTGATTGGTTTTGAAGTTTTGGATAGGTGTAGGAGGTGGGTTGAACATTAGATCAGCTTAATGATTAATTGAATTGAAATTAGAAAACCTACAAATGTGTTCAAGTATGGAAAATACTTATAGATTTGGAAGGTTTTTTGGGAGTTTAACCCAGTGTAAATGATAAGAACTGGATATACATATAGTGGTGCTGATAAAGCTAGACTTGTGGAGATCGTGGTAAGAATTGCTGTAGCTAGATACAATAGGAAGCAGTAAACAAATGTTCCTTTTTCTTGAAATAGAACGGCTGTGGTGGTTAGTCCTGCTTTAGTATCTGCCTCTATATCTGGAATAGCAGAAAAAGCATGCATGGACATACACCAGAAGGTTCCGGCTAGAATTAGTGGTACTGATGATTGATTGATAGCTTCGGGGTTTGAGAGACTAAGTGTTATCAGAGCTGGGGCTACATATAGGAAGTTAAATATTCCGTCTATAATTGGCTTGGATTTGGCGCGAATTGGTGTGGCGGAGTACTGAATGCTGAAGAACAAAAAAGCAACTGTGAAAATTACGGTAGTGGAGTTCTGGAAAGCTAGATAGATCAGAAAAGGTAGGTTGGTAAGAGTTATTATGGTTGCCAAGAGTTTGGTTTGATTTTGTTGATGAACTGCCTCGTAACCTCCTTTTTTGGGGTTGTATTGATCAGTGTCGCCGTCAAATATGTCATTGATTCCGTAAATCAGTAAGTTAGCTGGGAAAGTGAAGTAAATAAGAGTGATTAAGCTTTGACTAGTCAAAGCTACTCTGCCTTGTAGCAAAAGGGAAATAAGGACTCCTAAAAAAGCTGGGCCAAATACATACATCCAAAAACGTGGACGAGATATCTTGATAAGGTATTTAAGGTTGGATTGAATTGGGTTCATATTTGATTGGCTTTGGTAATTGTGCGGGCTAACTTATGTTTGATAGTGGACCAGCTGATTTATCGTTTTTTAATCTTTTGTACATAAGTTGAGCGCTTATAAAACACATTGGCACTCCGATTCCAGGCACTGTGTTTCCTCCTGTGTAGTATAAGTTTTTTACTTTTTTGGAATAATTTCTAGGTCTGAAAAGTGCGGTCTGGGTCATAGTATGGGCTAAACCTAAGGCTGAACCTTGGAAAGAATTATAGCGTGATTTGAAATCATCTCCGGTAAAGATCTTTTGGACAAGAAGTTTTTTACGTATTTCTGGGATATCTAGCTCGTCTTGAAGGAGATCAAGGATTTGATTTGTATATTGCTCTTTGTCTGCATCAGTAAGCTCTAGTCCTGCAGCAATTGGTACTAGTATGAATAAGTTCTCTGTACCCTGAGGTGCTACTTCTGGCTCGGTTTTATTTGGATTGCAGATGTAAATAGATGGATCCTCGGGAAGCTGTGGGTCATCAAAAATTTGAGAGAAATTTGACTTCCAATCTTTGGAGAAAATTAAGTTGTGATGCCTTAGTTGTGGCAACTCAGTATCTAAACCAAGGTACATAATAAAAGCTGAAGGTGCCGACACTTTTTTATTCCAATATTTTTGGGGATATTGCTGATCACTTGGATCTAAAAGCTTTGTTTCAGTATGATAAACATCAGCATTTGAGACTATAAGGTCAGCTTCATGAATTGTCCCATCCTCTAGCTGAATTTCTTTAGCCTCACCCTCATGTGAGATTATTTTTTTAACTGGTGAATTTAAGTGAATCTTTGCTCCATGTTTTTCAGCTATAGCCTGTAAAGACTTAGCGACTGCATGGAACCCACCTTTTGGGTAAAACACACCCATATTGAAATCTATGTGACTCATAATGTTGTACAGAGCTGGTGTATTATAGGGAGAGCTTCCAAGGAAAACTAGAGTATATTGCATGATTTTCTGCAGTTCTTCTGTCTTGAAAAACTTTTCAGTGTATTTCTGCATCTTTGTGAAAACTGAAAGCTTTGCCCCTTCAACTGCCATTTGAAGATTTAAAAAATCAAATATACTATCGTAGTTTTTATACACAAAATTTTGCATTGCTACCTCGTACTGATACTCAGCCCTACGTAAATATTCTTTAACTTGAGGAGTACAACCAGGCTCTAACTTTTCTAAGATTGGTAAGGTTTTTTCTAAATCACTAAAAATATCTACAGGTTCATGGTCTGTATCTTTAAACCAGATCTTGTAACTTGGTGAAAGTTTGATGAGCTCTAGATGCTTATTGATATCTTCTCCTAGTATCTTATAGAAATGCTCAAATACGTCTGGCATCAAATACCAAGATGGCCCCATATCAAAAGTAAAACCGTCTATTTCTTTTTGGCTGGCTCTACCACCTACTTGCTCATTTTTCTCAAATACTTCTACTTCATATCCATCTTTAGCTAGTAGACAAGCTGAAGCTAACCCACCAAAACCTGATCCGATTATAATTGCTTTGGACATCTTGGAGGGGTGGTTAGATTTAATATGGTTTTAATCAGACAGAAAAACTTTCTGCTTGTGGACAGTTTATAGGTTGTATGAAATACTTGAAAGTCAGATTTAATAATTTGGCGGTTATAATCCATGTACATAATAGCGGCAAGTTTTATGCAAAACCTAGTATGTAATGGTAACTTTTTAAGTCCTTCGAAACCACTCTTATACAGGTCATGGGAGCGATTGATTTGAAAGCAGATAAAGCTTTTCCATGTATTTGGATAGCGGTGCTTTTTGATATCCTCTTCTGTAATATTGAATCGCTTCATTTCATCTACGGGCATGTATATTCTATCTCTATCTTCTATGTCTTCTTTGATGTCTCTGATAAAGTTTGTAAGCTGCATTGCTAGGCCTAGATCTTCGGCTTGCTGTAGTGTTTTTTTGTCCGGATTAGGCTTTACAAGGTAGGTCATCATTATCCCTGGAACTGCTGCTGATCCAAACATGTAGTCTGCTAGCTCTTGATAATTATTGTATCTAGATTTTGTAAGATCTTGCTTCATAGCTTTTAGAAAAGCATCTGCATACTTGTAAGGTATGTTGAATTTTTTGTGAATTACTTGAGCCGCTCTTAAAACAGGACTTTTGACTTTGTGAGGCTTCTGCTTGGATCTTTCCCAATCTGACAGCCATTGGTTTAGTTTATCTTCTTTTTGTTTGGCTGGAGCAAGGTCTACAATATCGTCAGGAACTCTATAAAATGCGTATAAAACATATGTGGCATTTCGGATTTTTTGGGGTAATAACCTAGTTGCCCAGTAATATGTTGGACCGCAGTCTGACATAATTTTTTTGCAATAGGTGAGATCCTTTGGATTGAGTTTCATTTTCGACGTGTCTTAAGGTATTCAACTAATTCTTTAAGACCTTGGTATGAGTCTTGAGATAGATTGGATTTATTTGATTCTAGAATATCTTCCGCTTTACTGTAGAGCTTTGTGAATTCTTCAAGACCTGCCTGCAAAGCATTACTAGATGTGAGAATTGATTTGAGATTGGTGGATTGATCCTTATTGAGCTCTTTATTAGAAAGTAATGACTGATAATACTCCCAATGTGATTTTTCTTCGTGCCCCTGAAGGTAAACTGTAAAGAAGGTTTTTTGCCCCTCTAGGACATCACTGTACTGAGGCTTTCCAGTTATTTCCTCTGGGACTGTTAGATTTATGTAATCGTCTTGAATCTGAAATGCAACTCCAAGGGATTCTCCAAACTCATGACAGAAATCCAAGAGATCATCTCTACCTGCTAGTATACAACCAATCTGTAATGGTTTGATCACTGTATAACTGGCTGTTTTATAGAAAGTTTTATCGTAGACCTCTTGGTGACTAGCTTCTTTCTGGGCCGATAGATGTAGATCTAGAAGCTGACCATATATGACCTCTTCTTTTAGCATGCAAAAATACTCATAAGCTTTTAATGCATTTTCTTTCTGAGTTGATTTTTTTATACCATTCACAAAACTTTTTTCGGCTAAACTAAAAACTAAGTCTCCGGCAAGTATTGCGATAGACTCTGTTATTCTTGAGTTTTTTGCTGTTGGAAGGTTTGGATAGAACTGCCTAGAGTGACAATGAATCGTTGGCTCTCCTCTTCTATTATCACATTCATCCATGATGTCGTCGTGGATTAGTGCAAACAGATGAATTAGCTCTATAGCTTGATAGAAGGGTTGGTGGTTTGATTCATTCTCAGATGAATCCATTAGGAATGTTAGGTAAGGACGAACTCTTTTTCCGCCTTCTGCAATTGGGACGATCTGCTGTAATGTTTTGGATATATCTGGGTGCTTATAAAGCTCAAGGTTTGAGGAAATCTCCCGAAGGTATTCAGGATTAAATTTATGGATGAAACTAGATAAAATGGGCAAAGACATAAAAAATTGTTTTTGCGCTGATTATATTTTAATTTTGGAATTTTAAAAGAAAAAACCCTCCGAGAGGAGGGTCTGAGGGTTTAACTTAGGCTAGAAATGTATCCGATTGCTGAGATCAGAGAAGTTATCATAACCAATGAACTACTTAATATCGTAACGGCTACAAGCACTTTAGATGAAGCTTTTTCTCTTACTGATAAAGCAAGTAGAAGGGCTACTGATGGGATTAAAAATCCTAATCCGAAAGTGATGAGAGCGTCTAGGTTTGTGTAAGACTGTTGAAGACTTACGAATTGCTCTTCTGGCATATTTGTAAGTACTTCTTGAGTGTATTTAGATGTAAATACTTTTTCTAGAAGAGTTCTTGCGTGTACAATGATTTGCTGATCAAACCTCAAGCTGAGGATTAGAGCAAAGGCTAGAGCCCAGTCTGCTCTTGGCATGTAAAATTGTTTTTTTGTTTTCTTTTTTGTAGCCATGTAAGTGTATTAATTTCTTGCAAAACTTAACACATTTTGGCTAGGAGATTAATTTGGAGATGTAATTAAGAGTAGCTAGAATTGTGAATGAATTTATAAATAGATTTAATGTTTGATGTAATTGTAATAGGAGCGGGGTCAGGGGGGCTGACTGTTGCTTTAGGTTTAGCAGGTCTTGAAAAGAAGGTTTTACTGATTGAAAAACATAAGATGGGTGGAGATTGCACTAATTACGGATGTATTCCATCAAAAAGCTTGATTAAGTATGGCAAGGAAATGGCTGTTCTGAAAAAGTTTGGGATAGATGTTGAAAAGAAAGTCTTAGACCAATCAATGAAATATGCAGAGAATATTGTAAATGAGATTTTAGATCATGAGTCACCTGAAGCACTTGAGAAGAACTATAAGAGCTTAAAAGTAGTTAAGGGTGAAGCTAGATTTGTTGATAAGAAATTGATTGTGGTGAATGGTAAAACTTACAGAGGCAAAAAAATTGTGATTGCAACTGGGTCTGAGCCTAGAGTTATAAAGGTAGAGGGTCTTAAGAAGGACCAGATCCTTACAAATAAAAGTGTATTTGATTTGAAGGAGATTCCAACCAGGCTTTTAATAATTGGTGGCGGAGTGATTGCTTGTGAATTAGGTGAGGCCTTTGCAAACTTGGGTAGTGAAGTTCACTTAATTGTCAGAGGAGATATGCTTTTAGGTAAAAGTAATACTGAGGTTAGTGATTTTGTAAAAGATGAACTAGAGGCTAAAGGTGTGAAAATACACTTTAGATCTAGTATTGAAAAAGTTGAAGGGCAGATTGCCTATGTGGGTAAGGAAAAAATAGAGCTTGATCGGGTACTGATGGCTGTGGGGAGAGTTGTGGATGTTGATAACTTGGACTTAGAGAAAGCTGGAGTGAAGCACGATAAGAATGGAATCCTAGTGAATGATAAAAATAAAACTAGTACTCGGGGAATCTATGCAGTTGGGGATGTGTGTAGCCGAGATAAACTAACCCATAATGCTGATCATCAAGGTCGAAATGTTGTAAAAGATATTCTTTTACCTTTTAGCTTTGCAAGTAAAAAAGCTATGCCAAAAGTTGTTTATATGGAGAATGAAGTTGCTTCTGTTGGGATGACCTATGAAGAAGCTGTAGATAAACACTCTGAGAATCAAATCTTTAAGATTGTTTTGGATTTTGATAGAGTTGATCGCTCTAAAACTGAGCAGACATCTGGTAAGGCTGTTTTTGTGGTTAAAGGGTTGAGAGGTAAAATATTGGGAGCAGAAATAGTTGGGCCTCATGCTGGTGAGATGATTGGTGTAGTGGTTCAGGCTATAGATAATAAGATATCCTTACATAAACTATCATCAAGTATCTTTGCCTATCCTACTTACTCAAGAATCTTTAAGAAGGCTGGTGATGATTACCTCAGAGCTATATCAGCTGAGTGGAAGACATATGCCAAGAACTGGCTGAAGGATAATGCATTGAAGTTTGTAGCGGCTTTGTTTTGGGCGACCCTCATATATGGATTCTTTTGGTACAAGGATATATATGATAAAACGAATTTAGAAATTGCGAAGGACTTTTTTAACTACTTTTCAGATCCTGATCTAACTACTGTGGGGATTTATATTCTTGTTTATACTTTGCGGCCTTTGATTTTGTTTCCTGGGACTTTGCTTACTGTTTTGTCTGGGGCTTTGTTTGGACCGATAGTTGGAATTGCTGCGACTACAGTTGGAGCAAATATGTCAGCGAGTGTAGCTTACGGAGCTGGAAGGTTTTTGGGAGGAGATTTGATTGGTGATGAGAGTAGCTTTTTGGGGAAATGGAAGAAAAGGCTTAAAGATAGGTCTTTTGAATCAGTAATGATTATGCGTCTGATTTATTTACCCTTTGATGGTGTGAATTATGGCTGTGGTATTTTGAAAGTGAAATGGGTCCAGTACATGCTAGCAACTTTCCTAGGTACTTTGCCTGGGATTGCTACTTTTGTATTTTTTGGAGCGTCTGTTGATTTTGCAAACTTTGATGCGAGCATGATTGAGCTTAAACCTGAACTTTTAGCTGTATCAGGGGTATTGTTTGTATCTAGCTTAGTTTTAGCTAGGGTTGTCAGATCAAGGCATGGAGTTGAGAAACCAGCTACTTCTTAGACTTTTTCTTAGTTTTCTTTTTTGATTCATCTTCATTCTTTTTTCTGAAGCTATTTAAAAACTTGACCATAAGAAACACTGAGAAAGCAATTATCAGAAATTCAACGATGTTTTGGATGAATGATCCGTATGGAAGCTCGTTGTCTCCCCCGAGAGATAGAGACAAAGTTGAGAAATCAACTTTCCCCATGATTAGTCCCGCAAGTGGCATAATGATGTCATCCACTAGTGAACTAACAATTTTTCCAAAGGCAGTACCGATAACTACGGCCACAGCTAGATCAATAACATCACCTTTAATGGCGAACTCTTTGAATTCTTTAATAATAGACATTTTTTAAGATTAGGTTTGAAGAAATTATAGGTGAGTACAGAAGCAGTTTGCAAGGAGTTAAGGCTGGTATAAAAAGGCTTATTTTGGTATAATTATCAGATATAAAAATATATATATGAGCAAAAAGCTGATTGGAAGTGTAATTGTTGCAGTGGTTGTTATTGGATCTGGATTGGTTTGGTATCGCTCGTCAAGTAACTCAATTGATAGCTACGAAGTAGTTGATGGAGAAGTTTTTAATAAAACAACTTTAGTTGGAACCGTTAAAGCAAATCAAGATTTAGACCTTGGTTTTGAAGTTTCTGGAAAAGTTGCTGAGGTATTGGTGAATGAAAATCAATTTGTAGAGGAAGGTACTAGGTTGATTAGTTTAAACATTAATGATCTTTTAGCCCAGAGGACTCAAGCTTATGCAAACTTAAGAGAAGCCCAAAGCTCTCTTAAACAGCAGGCTCAACAAGTTGAACTTGAAAAAACAAGACTAGAAGATCTTAAATCTGGTGGATCAAGTCAGGAAATAAGAGTAGCTGAGACAACTGTGGACCTGCGAAAGGAAGAACTTGAAAGAGCAGAAAAACTTTTGGAGGAAGGCCTCGCAGATAATGTTCGTGCCTTAGAGAGTTTAATAGATGAAACTAGGATTACTTTAGATTCAAGCTTAAACCAAGCGCTAAGTTCGCTATACAATCTTACTGATATCCAGTTTGCTGTTTACCCCCAAGCGGATAGTGAATCAGTTAGGGTTGGCTACCATAAGGCTTTGGCTGCTGAGATACTAGTTGGAATAAGAGATTCAGAGAGATTTAGGACACAAGTTATCTCTGAAGCTAAGGGAGGATTGGTTGAAAAGTTGCTGAATACAGATGTAAATAGTAGTGATCAAAGCTTAGAGCTTCTGCGTGAACTTAAGTCAGGACTGAATGAGGTCAGTAATGCATTTTTATACTTCTCTTTAGATGATGATGTTTCAGAAGCTACTAGAAGTCAGATAGAAAGTCAGAAAAGCATTGTAGCCAGTGAGATAGCTACTTTGAATAATTTGGAGCAAAGATTTCTTAATACGCTGAGAAACAATCAGTCCTCTGAAACAAACCTACGATCAAATGTAATGGTAGCTGAAAGGAGTCTTGCTCAAGCTGAGGCGGACCTGAAAAGAGTACGTGATGGAGCAGACGATAATGACTTAAGAATTCAAGAAATAGCTGTCGAACAAGCAAACTCTCTACTAGAATCAAGAGAAGCTAGAGTTCAATTTGAGAATGGAAGGATCCAATCTATAAATGCAGATATTCAAAAACGGTCTATCACTGCGCCGATTGATGGAACTGTGGTTGATCTGGAAATAGCTGAAGGTGAGATAGTAAGCTTGTCTGAAAGAGTAGTGACATTACAAGCTGAGAATGACCTTTTGATTGAGGTGGATTCACCTGAGAGGTACTTGAGATTTTTAAATGAAGGGCAGGAAGTTGAGGTTATGTTGGAAGCTTACCCAAGTGACACACTAGTTGGTGTAGTTGTTCGTATAAACAAAGAGTCTAGTCTTACTGACAATGTACCTGTGTTTAAGGTAGATATAAAACTTGAGCCGGGTGATCTTGATGTGAGATCAGGTATGACCGGTGATGTAGTTCTGACTTTGGAAGAAGCTGAAGGTTTATTGATAAATAATATAGATGTGATTCGTGAAAACAAAGAGACCTTTGTGAATGTGATAAAGGACTATGATCCTTTTACAATTGAAAAACGAAAGGTGAGACTTGGAGTAGTTGGGACTAATGGAATGGTTGAAGTTTTAGAGGGGTTGTCGGCTGGAGAAGAGATTCTTGTAAATGGATCAAATGATTAAAAATGCTTTATCTACCTCATGGTTTCTAGCTAACCGGCAGTTAAGGCGGACCAGTAAGTGGTCTCACGTTTTGATTATATCAGTTATGATGTTGACCTTCTTGAACCTGGTTTTTGTGAGTGGTGTTTTGGTTGGATTGATTGAAGGTGCTACGAAATTAGTTCGGGAATATTATTCTGGAGATGTGCTTGTTAAAAATTTAGTCACAGAAGAGTATATCTTAGATAGTGATCAGTTACAGCAGTCTGCTTTGAGCATACCCGGGGTTGAAGCTTTGACTAGTCGTTACATTGGTGATGGGATTATTCAGGCAGGTTACAGAGATAGAACGAACCCATATGAACCAATAGATAGTACGGGGATGAGGTTTGCTGGGATTGATCCAGAGATTGAAGATGAGGTAATGGACATCAGTAGGTTTATGATGGAGGGTGAGTACCTAGAGGATGGTGATGATAGATTTGTGTTGATGGGATCCAACCTAATCAGAGAAAACCTGAGTATCCCTGAGGCCGAAAGATATACGGTATCTGGGGTTGGGGTTGGTGATAAGATACGAATATTGGTTGGGGATGTTTCGCGAGAGTATACAGTTAAAGGGATTATTGGTGGTAAGATTGAGGCCTTGTCTCTTAAGGTTTTTATGACAAAAGACGAGGCTGAGGATATTTTAAATAGACGTCAGAAAGAAGTTAATGAAATTGCGATTAATATTGATTATTCAAAGACTACCCCTGATGAAGTTGTGGCGACATTGAGTAGTATGGGGTTTGATGAAAAGGCACAGATTTTGGATTGGGAGGATTCACTTGGGACTTTCTTTGAAGATATTACTAGTACTTTTTCATTATTGGGGAACATGATAGGAAGTATCGCTTTGATAGTTGCGGCTATTACTACATTTATTGTGATTTTCATTAATGCGATTACTCGTCGTAGATATATTGGTATCATGAAGGGTATTGGTATTAACAAGCTTACAATAGAAATGGCTTATGTTTGGCAATCTATGATCTATGCAGTGATTGGTTCTTCGATAGGGGTAGCGATTACTTTTGGGTTTTTAAAACCTTATTTTGATCGTAATCCTATCGACTTCCCTTTCTCAGATGGGATCTTAGCTGTAAGTGTTGAAGGTACTGTAGTTAGATTGTTATTACTATTTATTACTACGATCATCGCAGGATATGTGCCTGCACGAATGATTACGAAGGAGAATACTTTAAATGCTATTTTAGGAAGATGATTATACAAGCAAAAAATGTAGTTCGGACGTATCACAATGGCGAAATTGATGTGCCAGTTTTAAAAGGTGTTGATATTAATGTAGAGAAAGGAGAGTTTTTGATGCTGACAGGTAAATCAGGGGCGGGTAAATCCACCCTACTGTACCAACTTGCTCTTCTAGATACACCAAATGAAGGAAGTATTTTGATTGAGGGAGAAGAATGGGGAAAGAAGAGTCAGGAGGAAAAGTTAAAATTTAGATTAAGTGAATTTGGATATGTTTTCCAAGACTATGCTTTGCTACCAGAACTTACGGCAGTTGAAAATGTAGCACTTCCGTTGTTGATGGCAGGAATTGATAAAACTGAAGCATACAAAAGATCCTTAGAAGTTCTAGATAAGGTTGGGATTGGAGATAAAGGTAACAACTTAGAGAGTCAGCTTTCAGGTGGTGAAAAACAAAGAGTTGGGGTGGCTAGAGCTATAGTAAATGAGCCAAAAATCTTATTTGCGGATGAGCCTACGGCTAATCTAGATAGTGAGAATTCTAAAATTGTTATGGATTTATTTAAGGAACTTAATGATTCAGGGCAAACCATAGTTCTTATCAGTCATGAGCCAGAATTTTATGGTTATGGGGATAGAAGGATTATACTTGAGGATGGAAAAATCATTTCAAATAAGCCTAAGTAAGTGTAAGATTTAGTAGAATTTTTAATAGGATAAAATGAATTCTACTACTGGATTAGTTCTTGGACTGATTGTTGCTACTATTGCTGGAGTAGCTGGCTTTGCGGCTTATACGCTCAATCAACCAGGAGAATTAGATGAATTTGCAGTATGTCTTGAAGAACAAGGGGCTGTATTTTATGGGAGCTATACATGTCAGTTCTGTGCAATGCAGAAGACTATGTTTGGTAGATCGGCAAGCAAACTACCTTATGTTGAATGTAATTTAACTGATGAAAACGGGAATGGTGTATTGAATCCTGTTTGTGAAGAAGAAGATATCGAAAGTTACCCTACATGGAAGTTTACCGATGGTACTGTTGTTACAGGTGTACAAGAACTTGAATTTTTGGCTGAAAAAACAAGTTGTGAATTACCTAACTCATAATCATGAATATTGAATTTTATAATCTTTTCATTGGAACTTTAGCTCTGATAACTCAAGTAGCTGCTGCCCTTGGATTGATAGGTGTAATTGTATTGAAAAGAAATTCTGAAATAGTTCAGTTTATTAGTGATAAGTATCAGTGGATTTGTGCAACATTTGGTTGGGCTGCGATAGCTGGAAGCCTTACTTATTCAGAATATTTTGACTTTATACCTTGCAAACTATGTTGGATTCAAAGGATATTTTTGTATCCGATTGCAATTGTGAGTTTGATCGCTTTACTAACTAAAGATAAGATAGCACCTAAATACTATCTTGGTCTTAGTATTCCAGCTTTCTTGGTTTCTATCTACCATACTTACTCTCAACTTAGCGGTGCAGAGCTAGAATGTGGAGTTGTCGGTCAAAATGCATCATGTGGAGATGTTTGGGTGAAAATGTATGGATATATCACAATTCCAGCTATGGCTGCGACATGTGGGATTATGATTATATTAGCAAACCTTTATAGACTGAAGACAACTAAGTAATATTGATTACATTTCATCCAGGACTTCGATTCCTCCTAGGAGTTGAAGTCCTTTTTTGATTGTGTTTGAGTATTGTTTTAGAATCTGGATTCTAAATGCTTTTAGACTTTTATCTTCTTCTTTGATAATTGGCGAAACGTTATAAAACTTGCTGAATATTTGTGCTAATTCGTATAGGTAAGTTGCAAGGATATTTGGCTTTAGCTTGTCTGCTGCGGCCTGACAATGCTCTCTGAATTGGAACATTTTATGAAGAAGCTCTCTTTCAATTTGGGAAATTTTTACTTTTTCAATGCTTTCTGGTGTATCTTCTTTTAATTTTCTTAAAATTGATTGGGTACGTGCGTAAGAATATTGAAGATATGGACCTGAATTACCGTCAAAGCTTAAGATCTTTTGCCATGTAAATTCTACATTAGACTGAGGGGATTGACTTAGAATAGAGTATTTTACTGCTCCAACTCCAATTTTCTGAGCTGCTTCTTCTTTGTTTGGAAGGTCTGGGTTTTTCTCAGATATTATATCTAGAGATCGAGAAATCGCTTCGTCTAAAACCTCTTCTAGTACTAAAACATTTCCTTTTCTGGTACTCATTTTTTTGTCAGGGAAGCGCATTCTACCAAAATCTAAATGCTCAAGCTGAGTTGATTCTTTGTACCAATCAAACCGCTTACTTGCATCAAAAAACTGTTTAAAGTGAAGAGACTGAGCTACGTCTACTATGTAAATGATTTTTTCTGGATTATGTTCTTGGATTCTTTGCTTCACTGTTGCTATATCCCTGGTTGAGTAAAGTGTAGAGCCATCACTTTTCTGTACAACTAGAGGTGGAATGTTTTCATCTTTAAATTTAACAATGTAGCTGTCCCCTTCTCCAGGCTGAAAAATCTTCTGCCTTTTACCTTCCTTGAGGAGGTCTGGGAGAGCCTCTAGGCGTTGATATTCACTGTCCATTACATCAAACTCTATACCTCCAATCTTTTCATAGACCTTATGTAGATCACGAAGTGATATTTCTTTAATCTTTTGATAAAGCTCAAGATTTTCTGGGTCTTTATTTTCTAATTTAACGTGCTCCTGTCTAGCCTGATCGTTTAGCTCTTCATTTGATTCTGCTTCTTGGTGAAACTTAACGTATAGATTTAACAGATCCATAACTGTGTAAGAATCTAATTTTTGGACATCTCCCCAAGTTTTGAGAGAGACAATGACTTTTCCGAATTGTGTTCCCCAGTCACCTAGGTAGTTATACCTTAAAACATCATTACCTCTGAATTCGAGTATATTTGCAACTGTTGCCCCGATCACCGTTGATAAAATATGGTGAACTCCAAGTGGCTTGGCGATATTTGGTTGGGAATACTCTACTATGACTTTTCGGCCGGACTTTTGCCTTGGTTTAAGCTGAGTGTTTTGAAATAAATACTCCTGTAAGTAGGAACTTTTGTATCTAAAATTTATAAAACCAGGTTTCACAACTTCTGCATCTCTGATTTGTTCAGGAAGGCTGAGTTTTGCTAAGAGTTGATTAGCTAGGTCTACAGGGTTTTTCTTAGTTTCTTTCGAAATTTGTAAACAAATATTTGAAGAGAAATCACCTAAATCTGAGTTTGGTGGGTAGGTGAAAAAGACTTTTTGGGGGTCAACTTGGATTTGATAAAGGCTTTTTACGGTATCAATAATACTACTGGCAATCAGTTTTTTGATTGTTTTTGGTGAACGCATTGTTTTTCTTTAGTTGACTGGATTATACATCTTTATATTTGTAAAGAAAGTGGTTTAAAGGTGTAGCATTTCATGTTATAATTAAAAGATTTAATAAAGATGAATGAATAAATTAGTAAAAAAAGCTACTGCAGGACTTGTTTTTGGGGCAGTCTTGATGAGTCTTGGTTTAGCTAACGCTCAATCAGTTACCCAAACTTCTGACCTTAATGTAACTGGACTAGGAGTTACTGAAACTACTTCTGAGTCTGTAAGTTTGGTATGGGATGAAATTGCAATTGCTGAGTCATATACAGTGGAATATGGGACAGAACCGGTTGTACAGCAAGGAGATACATATAACCTTCCACCTGAAGAAACAGATGTGAACCAGATAACAATTGATGGACTTACGCCAAACACAACCTATTACTTCTCTGTCATAGCCTTTGGTGAAAACCGCCAATCTGCAAGTGAAGAATATAGTACTGAAGTAAGTGCTACTACTGTTGCTTCAGAAGGCTTTGATGTAGATGAAGTTGAAGTTGTTGATGCTGGTAGAATTGAGATTACAATGTCTGAAGAAGTTGTGTTACCTGAAAATGCACGAGAGGAAGTAACTATAAGACTTCTACAGTCGCCATCTAACACTTTGAATGTAACTGAGGTTAGACTTAAAGAAAATGAAAATAATACACTAGTTGTTAATACTGATGCTCAAAGCCCAAATAGCATGTATGTATTGGAATTGAGTGAGCTTTTTGTGAATGCTTCTGGAGAAGCTATCCAAGAGAGCTCAAGAACGCAAGAGTTCACCGGGTATGATGCGGCTAATTCCGATGATACTACCAGTGCAATGACAGGTTTGAGAATAGACAATATTAAAGCGATCAATGTAAATGGTATGAGTGCAGTTGAACTAGACTTTAATGCTGATCTAGACTTAGATGAAAATGATCTAAGCTCTTTTACTATTGTTAAGAAGAATGATCCAAATCAATTCCTTTCAGTAAATGAGATTAAACCAAACAACCAAGACCTATCTAAATACTTGTTGGTTACTGATAGCCAGGAGGTTGTAACTTACTCACTTATTTTAACTGCTTTAGAAAGTGTTGATGGACAAACAATGTCTGATGACAACTCAATAGTAGACTTCCAGGGTGTTGCCCAAGATGATACAACTGAAGAGCCTGACCAGGATATGGTTATGTTAGAAAACCTAAGAATTGAAACCTTAGAGAGCGGAGTGCGTGTTCTTTGGGACGTGCCTAGTTCTGAAATGAATGTAAGTGAGATTAGAATTTATCTTTCAACAGATAATGGTGAGAATTTCACGGTTCTCAGAAGCAATGTAAACCCTGCTGATGGCGCTGTAACTTTAAGCGATCTAAAGTCTGGAACCGATAATCAACTAAAGATTAGTGTGGTAGCTGATGGATCTGAGACTGCTGGGCAGGTTATTGAATTTGAACTAGCTGAGACAGGACCAGCTACTTCTTTAGCTCTAGTACTAACCTTTGCTTTGGGATGTGCCTATGGTTTGAGAAGAAAAAATCAATTTGGCCTTGTAGATCATTCCTAAGTACTTTTATATCTTCCTGAAAAGCATCTCTTAAAGTGCTAAGGTGAGGATGACCATAAGAATTATGAAGACCTGACTGTATAACCATATAGTTGGGTCTTATTTTTTGGAGTATTTCATGAGAATTACTTGTACTGGAACCATGATGACTGGACTTGTAAATGTCTGAATTTAAAGGAAAATTACTTAATAGTAACTGATGCTCTTGCTCCTTTTCTATATCTCCACCTAAAAATACCGAATGACCAGTTGGGAAATAAACATGTGTAACTATTGAAGCGCCGTTAGCAGAGTCTGATGAGAATGAGGTGAAGTTTATCTTTAATCTACAAAATTCTGTGCTGTAATGATTAGTTATTTTATGGGTTATAACCTTATTTTCTTCTAGTTGGCTTATTAGCTTTTTATAAGAGGAATTACTTTTATGGTGAGGAGATAATAGGGCTAGGCTGATTTTGTACTTGGATGGTAAATCTATAAACCCTCCATAATGATCAAGATCTGGGTGAGTTATTATAATCATATCGATATGCCTTGTGTTGAAGGGGAGGATATTGATTAGATTGTCTTTGAGTTGATTTGGCTTACCTGAATCAATAAGTACTCTGCAGTTCTCGGGAGTTTGAATAAGGACAGAGTCACCCTGCCCAATATTTAAGAAGGTAAGTCTGTAGGAATTTATTGCTTGAATAAGAGGCCACTGTGCCCAAAAAACAAATAAAATAAACGATAAATAAAAACCAACTAATTTCTTCATATAATTATGATAAATTTAGTTGGTTAAGGGATTTTTAAATTGTGTCAGACTCTATTCTTTCAATATCTGCACCTATGGCTTTAAGCCTTTTATCTAGATCTTGGTAACCTCTGTCTATGTAGTTGATATTTGTAACGAAGCTTTCACCTTCAGCAGCTAGTGCGGCAAGCACTACAGCAGCTCCAGCACGGATATCGCAACTTGCTACAGGCATACCTTTAAGTTTGGTAGGCCCTATAATCAAGGCTTGATGTGGGTTTTGTAGGTAAACTTTTGCACCCATTTTTTCTAACTCAAAAAGGTAACTAAATCTTCCCTCAAAAAGAGTTTCATAGATTTGACTAGCTCCATGAGCTTGAGTAAGTAATATAGAGAATGGAGCTAGAAGATCAGTTGGGAAACCAGGATGAACTGCGGTCTTAACATTTCTAATGGCTTTAAGATCATTGGCTTGAATCACTTCAGCCCAGTTATCACCTACTTCTATCTCAACCCCGACTTCTCTCATTTTTTGAATGAAAAGGTCTAAATCGGCTGGATTGAAATCCTCGACTCTCAATCGGCTGTTTGTAACTGCTCCTGCTAAAAGGAACGTACCTGCTTCTAGATAATCTGGGACAACACTATACTCTACACCTTTTAGGGTTTGTCCTCCATTGATTGTCAGAACACTAGTTCCAATACCAGATATGTCTGCTCCCATTTTATTTAGGAAATTACACATATCTTGTACGTGTGGCTCTACGGCACAGTTTTTAAGAGTTGTCGTACCAGGTGTTGCTACTGCAAGGATTACGAGGTTTTCAGTTCCTGTTACACTGGCTTCAGAAAGAGTTAGGTTTGGGGCTTGAAGATCTCCGTCAATTGTAAGCTTAAACTTATCGTCATCGGCTTCGTGAATTGCACCGAAGGCTTCGAAACCACGAATGTGAGTATCTAGTGGTCTTTTACCAAGAACACACCCACCTGGATGATTCATCTCTACTTCACCAAATCTAGCTAGAAGAGGACCTGCAAGTATCATTGAGGCTCTCATCTTTCCGACGTGCTTTGTGATGTGACCTGGGTTTTTGAACTGAGTTGGGTCAATTTTTAAAGTGTGGTCTTTTAGATCTGTATTTACACCAAGAGAATTCAGAAGTTCACAAATCTTGTAGACATCTTCAATATGAGGAACGTTTGTTAGTGTTGTAACTTCGTTAGTTAGAAGTGAGGCTGCAATTATTGGTAAAACTGCATTTTTGGAACCGTTTACTTTAATACTTCCTGATAGCTTTCTGCCACCTTTGATACGAAAGTGCTTCATTTTTAATTGTTAAGTTAGTTCGTATCTTAGCCTTTTTAGAGGGGGGAGTAAAGTTTGACTTGATAAATTTTGATTTGATTATTTAGTGTGGGACTGATAGGCTAAGGAAAGTCTAAAATCTAATTTAGAAGTCTTGAGTGATCCAAAATTTTTGAGGGTAAAAGGTGCGAAATTGCATAATCTAAAAAACATTGATGTTTCTATTCCTAGAAACAAGTTAACAGTTGTGACTGGTGTTTCTGGTTCTGGAAAGTCAACGTTAGCTTTTGATACTATTTATGCAGAGGGTCAGAGGAGATATGTTGAATCGCTTTCTACTTATGCAAGGCAGTTTTTGGAACTCACTGAAAAGCCTGATGTAGAAGCTATTGAAGGGTTGTCTCCTGCTATATCGATTGATCAGAAAACAGCACCTAGAAATCCTCGTTCTACTGTCGGGACTGTAACTGAAATATATGATTATTTGAGGCTTCTATTTGCAAAGGTTGGTAAGCCACATGATCCAGAAACTGGTGAGCTTTTAACTAAGCAAACTATCAGTCAGATGGTTGATGCTGTTGCAGATATGCCTGAAGGTCAAAAGATTTTGATATTGGCACCAGCTATTAAAGATAGAAAAGGTTCTCATGAAAGACTTTTTGAAAAGATTAAGAGTGAAGGTTTTATAAGAGTAAGAGTTGATGGTGAGATGTATAGCATTGTGGATTTACCGAAGATTGATGAGAAAAAGAAGCATACGATAGATATTGTTGTTGATAGGTTAGTTGTGAAGAATTTCCAACAATTCATTGAGACAAAAACTAGTAATGGAGAGGTTCTTCAAGAGCCTAATCCACAAAGAACACGTTTGGCTGACTCGGTTCAGACTGCAGTGAGATTTGGAGAAGGAAGAATGATTATTCAAAACCATGACACAGGTGAAGAAATTCATTTTTCAGAGAATTACTCTTCAAGCAGAGGGAATATACAATTTCCAGATCTTGAGCCTAGACTATTTTCGTTTAACTCGCCACATGGAGCGTGTCCTGAGTGTCATGGGATTGGGTCGAAACAGGTTATTGAACCAAGCTTGATAGTTCCAAATGCTAAACTTTCTTTAGAGGAGGGGGCTATACAGCCATGGGCATCGTCTGGATCTGGAAGTGGATGGTACTTTGCCTTACTTGAAGCAGTTGCTGAGAAATACGACATTCCTATGGATAAACCTTTCAAGAGCTTATCTGCTGAACAACAAAAAGTTGTTCTTTATGGTACAGATGATATTGAGTATGAGGTGAATTATATAACATCTAAAGGTACTCAGCAGGACTACCTGACTACCTATGAAGGGGTTATTCCGAACCTAGAAAGAAGATATAGAGAGACTGAAAGTGAATATTCGAGAAGGAAGATTGAAGGTTACATGCAAGAGATGACTTGTCCTGTATGTAAGGGGAATAGGCTTAGACCTGAGGTAATGTCTGTTTTAATTAATGGTCAATCGATTATGCATGTGACTGAGCTTTCTGTGGAGAAAGCTATTGAGTTTTTTGATTCACTAGAAATGAGTAAAACTGATCAAGAGATTGCCAAGATGATTTTGATGGAGATTGAGTCGCGACTTGAATTTCTGATGAATGTAGGACTTGGTTACTTATCACTTAACAGAAGTGCAAATACCCTGTCTGGTGGTGAAGCGCAAAGGATAAGACTTGCGACACAAATTGGTTCGAAATTGTCAGGAGTATTGTATGTGCTTGATGAACCTTCTATTGGTTTACATCAAAAAGATAATGACCGACTAATTACAACTCTACTTGGACTTAGAGATTTAGGTAATACCGTAATAGTAGTTGAACATGATATGGATACTATGCTGGCCGCGGATCACATCTTGGATATTGGTCCTGGAGCTGGGAAACATGGAGGAAATGTTATATCTGAAGGTACTCCTCAAGAAATAATGGATGATGAAAATTCTGTAACGGGAGGTTTCCTTTCAGGTAGACTTAAATTTGAAGTTCCTGAAGATAGAAGAAAAGGTAATGGTAAATTTATTGAAATTGAGAAAGCTAGTGAGAATAATCTGAAAGATGTTTCGGTTAAATTTCCGCTTGGTAAGTTTATTGCTGTGACTGGTGTTTCTGGTTCTGGAAAATCCACGCTCGTTAATGAGATTCTTTTGAAAGCAGCTGCAAAAAGTGTAAACAAAAGATCAAAAGCTAGGCCTGGAGCTTACAAAAAGATATCTGGACTTGAACATGTCGATAAAGTTATCAATATTGATCAGTCCCCTATCGGTAGAACTCCAAGATCTAATCCAGCAACTTATACTGGAGTATTTACTGACATAAGAAAACTTATGGCACAAACTAATGAGGCTAAACTTAGAGGTTATAAAATTGGTCGATTTAGCTTTAATGTAAAAGGTGGAAGATGTGAAGCTTGTAGTGGAGATGGAGTTAAGAAAATTGAGATGCATTTCTTGCCTGATGTTCATGTTACTTGTGAAGTTTGTGATGGTAAAAGATATAATGCTGAGACATTAGAGATAACCTATAGAGGTAAAAATATTGCTGATATCTTGAGTATGACAGTTGAAGAAGGTTATGAGTTTTTCAATGCGATCCCTTCAATAAAAAATAAGTTAGAAACTCTTAAATCTGTTGGTTTGGATTACATTCATCTTGGACAGCAAGCTAATACTTTATCTGGTGGTGAAGCGCAAAGGGTTAAACTAGCAACTGAGCTTTCTAAAAGATCTACTGGTAAGACCTTATACGTGCTTGATGAACCTACGACTGGATTGCACTTTCAAGATGTGTCTAAACTCTTGGAGGTTTTGCATACTTTAGCTGACCTTGGAAATACTGTTTTAGTTATCGAACATAACCTGGATGTTGTGAAAACTGTAGATCATATTATTGATCTTGGGCCTGACGGTGGTGATCATGGAGGAATGATTGTTGCTGAGGGTAGTCCTGAAGAAGTTGTAAAGAATAGCGATACCTATACAGCTCAATGGTTGAAGAAAATAATGTAGATACTAAAAAAGCCCTAGTGAGTAGGGCTTTTATTTCGGTTTTATTGTGAGTCTTCAGTTTGATCTTCTTTTGAGACGAAATCTCTTGTGAGCTTATCAATGTTTTCTTCTTTTGGTTTAGGAGTTTGATTTTCTTGTAATGGATCTGATTGGAAAGTTTGATTGAAGTTATTCAGTTCCTCAGCAAGGTCTAGAGGCTCAAAATTCTCCTCTGAAGGGTCTTGCAACTGCGAGTCGCCTACTGACTCAGCTTGAGGTGTTTCGCTGTCGCTACCACCAATTATTTGATCAACAGAAGGTAAGTTATCTAGGTCTTCTTGATCTTGTTGATTAGTTTTGATTGATTGATCTTGTTCTAGTTTATTGGACTCCGATTTTGGTACATCAATATCATAGCTTGCTTGTGGCTCTTCAGTTTCTGTTGGCTTAGATTCTTGTGGTAAAGATTCTTCTTCTTGAGTTTTAGTATTTGTAGAAGGAGTCGGTGAGTTATCTGAGGTAAGTTCTGCTTGGGCAGGAACTGTTGGTTCAAATATTGGACTTGGGGACTTTGGATTTGGTTCTGGTTTTAGTTCACCTGAAGGTGCTTGCTCGGTTTGTGGACTATTCATTCTTTGTTTTTGGAACTCTTCAATTGCAGCTAGAATCTGGTTTTGGTGAGTATCTACTGTTGCATTTGGAATAGTGAATCCACTAGCCATGGTATGACCTCCGCCATTGTATTTTTCTGCAATTGGAGATATATCAATTGCTTCTGAAGTTGATCTAAGACTTCCGTGCAGGCTTCCGTCTGGTTTTTCCTCGAGAAGAAGAATTACATCTGCTTCTTGAGCGTTAGACATAAGCTCATCGATTATGTCACCTTTGTCTGAAGATATAGTTCCGGTTTGTTGGAAATCAGATTGTGTAGCAGATGACCAAAGGTATCTGTAGGTTTCATTGACTTGAATTTTGGAAAGAATTTTCCCCCAAAGCTTCAAGCTATTTAGCTGTTTAGTTTTGTATACGTGTCTTATGATTTCCTGCTGACGTCCACCTAAATCGATTAATTCTGCAGCGGCATCGAAACATTCTGGGGTAGTGTTGGCGTTTTGGAAACTTCCAGTGTCCGTGATGATACCTGCTAAAAGTAATGTAGCTATATCTTCATCAATCTGAGCATTCATGGACTTAAACCATGAGAAAAGTAGCTGAGTTGTTGAAGATACTGCAGTGTCTACTAGATTAAGTGATCCAAACTGTTTATTGGAAACATGATGATCAATATTTATTGATGGAATGTCAGAAAAAACTGCGTAATTTTGCTTATAAAATGATCCAAGCTGAGTAAGATCAGCACAGTCTACAGTTATTAGTAGATCAAAATATTTTTTAGGTTCTGGGAAAGCTACTTGGTCTTGTGAGAAAGTACCATGTTCAGGAGTAACAATAATATTCACTTTATTGTCTACGATTTCATGTTTGATGTTTTCTAATTTCTGGTTTTTTAGATCAATTGTAATCATAAAGTCAGAATATAATTGTGCGGTCTTTTGTACTGAATCAATATTTGGTAAAAACCTATATATATCTGGTATCTCTGAAGTTAAAACCACAGTTGCATTTTTGCCCATTGCTTGGAGCAAAGAATAAACTGCTAAAGCACTACCTATACTATCCCCATCAACAGGACTAGAAGGTAGAATTAAAATGTTTTCGTGGTGTTTGATAGCTTCAGTTGCTTTTTGAAAATCGACCATTAGAAAGTATTAACATAATCTATTAATTGTATTGTAATTCGACTTTTTTGTCAAACACGTAACAAGTAAGATTTGATACTATATGATCAAGTTTGAGTAGTCAACGACTAGGTGATTTGGATATCTATTACTTGAAGCTGAATGCTTGTTCTCCCTCTAAATGTGTTTAATCCTAGGTGGAAGGCAATGTTTACGTTTTTGTAGGCATCTATCTCTTGTATTTGATCGGCTAGTCCAAAAGCTATGAAACTGAACTCTTGCTCGCCGTCTTTTATCTTTCCTAATGCATGTTTTTTATCTTGGCCGACTCTTTTCACGTTTTTAAAGGATACACCTTCCAGCATGAAGACTGGCTTAGGGTTCTTTTGACCAAACGGTTTAAGTTCGCTAATTGCCTTGATAAGGCCTCTGGTTATTCTATTTCCTTTAAGAGTTGAATCTATTTCAAGGACAGGGATTTGATCTTTCTTGCTTATCTCATCTCGAGCGTAGCTTTGGATTTTTTGAATAAACTCATCAAGATTCTTTTTTGGAAGAGTGAAACCAGCAGCTTGCAAATGACCACCGTAGTTTTCTAAAAGATCTTCGCAATGTCGGAGAGCTTCTACCATGTCGAAGTACTCTGGTCCTCTAGCTGAACCAATATAATTATTGTCTCTTTCTTCCATGATTATTACTGGCATAGCATGATTGGAAGAAAGTCTTCCTGCAATTATACCAACTAGACCTGACTTCCAGCTTGGATGATATGCGATTAAGATACGCTCTTTGCTTAGTTGTTCGGCTACAATATCTTCGGCTTCATTGATTATGATTTCGGTTAGGCGTTGGCGTTCTTTATTGATTTTCTCTAGTTTTTCAGCGAATTTTTTGGCTTTTACCCCACCACTTAAGAAGAGCTTTAGGGCATAGTATGGGCTATCAAGTCTTCCAGCGGCGTTTATCCTTGGAGCAATTCGGAAACCTATGTGGCTAGCGTCGATTTCACTTTCTGGGTCGAGACCACAGATCTCTAACAAATAGTATAAACCCTCCCATTCAGTCATCTGCATTTGTTTGAGGCCGGTTTTTACTATTAAACGGTTTTCATCTTGAAGTGGTCCTAGATCGGCGATTGTTCCGAGGGTTGCTAGGTCTAAGTATTTTTTGATTTTTTTCTCATAAGTTTTTTCGTCGTATTTGTCCTTTAGCAAAGCAGATGCTAACTTAAGAGCTACTCCAGCTCCGGTAAGCTCATCAAATGGGTAGTTTTTGTCTTGTTTAGGATGAAGTATGAAGTTAGCCTTTGGGACTTCTTCAGGGATTGTATGATGATCTGTGATGATTACATCAATACCTTTGGACTGGGCATAGTCGATTTCAGAATTACAAGAAATACCACAATCGACAGTGATGAGGAGTTTGGCATGAACATCGTGGATTTCATCAATTAGCTTTTCGTTGAGGCCATATCCGTCTTCGTTTCGAGAAGGAAGCCTGTAACTAACATTTGCACCAAGTTCACGAAGGGCTAGGTAAACTATTGCTGTACCTGTTACACCATCTACATCGTAGTCACCAAAAACAATTATTCGCTCTCCTTTTTTGATAGAATCATGGATACGTTCGATTGAACCCGCCATATCTTCCATCAAGAAAGGGTCATGAAAGTCGTTAAACTGTGGGTTTAAATATTTTTCTACTAAATTTGCATCTATGATGCCTCGGTTGTGTAACAGAGTCGTAACTATGTCTTCTGACTGATTCTTATTTGCTAATTGCCATTTTCTACCGAGTACTGAAACATTATTCATTCATTTATTTTATTATGAATTCATTATAGGTAGGGTTGGTGAATAGGCAAGCAAAATTGGATATGGGAAATTTAAGCTTTGCTAGTGAGGATTTTATAAGAATCTATGAACTGGGTATGAGGATGGTCTTTGTATCTTCTGAACCATGTTAGTTGTCTTTTGGCGTAGTTTCTGGTGGATTTTTGAAACTTTTGAATAGCCTCTTCCCTTGTTATTTCTCCTTCTAAATATGCGTTAACTTCTCTGTAACCGATACTAGTCATAGATGGGTGATCAGTAGGGAATTTTTGTAGGAGAGTTTTCGTTTCTTGGATCAATCCGCTCTGGAACATCTCTAAACATCTTTTGTTTATGTGGTCATATAGTTTTTGGCGAGGTGGATTTAGAACAAGTAGCTGGTAGTTAAAGTTTGGCTCTGATTTTGAGCTTAGAGAAGATTTTGCTTCTCCGGTAGTATGAATAACCTCAATAGCCCTTAAGACTCCTTGCCAGTTATTCTCAGGCGTATTTTGAGCTTCTTTAGCTGAAATGGACTTTAATCTTTCCCAAAAAAACTTATTTGCTTTTTCTTGAGAAAAATTATGTCTTATTTGTTGATACTCAGCTTCTATTTGCTTTCTAAAGATTGGATCTTCTGTGGACTCTGCTTGGTGTTGATAGTTGTTAATCAAAGCATCAATGTAAAGTCCTGTTCCTCCTGCGATGATTACTTTGTGGTTTTTAGTGTGAAGTTTTTTTATGAGTTGTTCAGCTTGCTCTTTGAAGTCAAATAAGGTGTATCTTTGGTCTGGCTCAACGAAGTCTAAAAGGTAATGATCTACACCTTGGTAACTTAAAGGTTTTAAGAAATCTGTATTAAGAGTTTGTCTTTCAAGTGGCTTGGCAGTACATATAGTCATACCAATATAAATCTGTCTTGAATCGGCAGATATAATTGAACAGTCTGTTTTTAGTGATGATTTAAATTCCTGTGCAATTTGGACTGCAAGTGAGGTTTTACCGCTTGCAGTTGGTCCACCTATAAAAAGTATGTTCTTTTGATCGGTGTTGATTTTTAGCTTTTGGACTAAACTATTATGAGTAGTTGGCATGTTTTAAATAAGTTTTGAACAATTAATTGTGCAAATAGTGTAAAAGTTTTTGATTAATTTGGCTATTAGAAGTGTATAGGCTTTAGATTTGCTTTATTTGGAGAGGTTCTTGGAGCTGGCTCGACAAAATGTATAGCTATTATGTGAAGCCGTCATGAGGCATTAGAAATCTCTAATGGTAAAGATTTGTGTATAACTTGTGTATATGTTTATAAATTTAAGTATAAAAAAAACCCCTCACGAGGAGGGGTTTCCATAGAAAGAAAACTAATTATTAGTTTTGTGGTTCGTTAAGTTCGATACCTCTTTCTACGTTTCTTCCGATTCTTAGAACGCCTACGCTTCCTGTTGAATCATCAGTGTTGTAAACAAGACCAGCACCACCAGTGTTTAGATCTTCAATTGATAATTGAATGTATCCACCGTCAACAGCTGAAACTCCTGTAGCTTCGATTGCGAAGTAAGCAGAAGATCCTGCAGTTATCTCTAGGTCACCTTGGTCTACTCCTGATAAATCAAGAGCGTAAACTGTACCATCAGCGTAATTAGTAGCTGAAGGGACTACAGTATATTCAGTCTCATCACCTTTATCTAGTCTTGTAAGAACAAGAGTATCAAAAGTTGTACCAGTCATACCGTCAGAATCACCATCAATAGTTACAGCTAGGTTTTCAACAAGAACTTGTAGTTGAGTTGAAGAAGCTGCGAATGTATTTGGAACAGCTCCAAACGCTTGAGTATCTATTTTCAAGATAGCAAGTGTTCTTCTACCGTTTTGTAGAGGGTCTTCTACAGTGTAACCATCGTATTCAGCAAGGTCTAGAGAGATGTCAGTAATTCTTACTGCCAATACTCCTAGTAGTCTTGAATTTGGAGAAGTTGGGTATTCAACATCAGATCCAGATCCATCAACACCTACTGTTAGGTTATCACCTGAGCTTACACCTTCAGCTTGAGTAACTTGTAGACCGAATCTTAGGTTGTCTCCGGTAGCACCGAAGTCAAGAGATTGAGTCCCTTCTTTCTCATCACCGATAGCGTGAGCTTTAACTCTTACGTACATGTTTTCAGATTGAGTTTCTGATACAACATGGTCTAGGTCTTCAAATACTACAGTATCGCTTGTTACGTTTTCAGTAGCAAGTACAGTTACACCATCGTCTCCGATAAGTTCAACTGTAGAAATGTAGTCAACAGCGTTACCTGCAGATGTACCATCAGCAGAGTAAACTACAACGTTAAGATCTTCGATAAGAATGCTTTCGTTATCAGCAGTTAGTTCGTAAGAAGCAACTAGATCAGATGTTGTACCACCTAGTACGTGTTTATTTCTGTCAGCTCTTTCGTCACTTGGGTCATTAGTAATTTCTAATGTTCCAGTTCCAGCAAGAGTGATAGTTCTTGTAGATACTTCTTCATCTCCATCAGCTAAATCAGCTCCTGAAGAGTTAGTAGTAGTTACGTCGTCGTTACCTTCGTCTTCAGCGTCAATATCTTCGATTTGAATCGCGAATTGTCCACCGTCTAGAGTATCGTCATTTACAACGTTTACTAGAACGAAGAATTCAACAGTGTCTCCAGCAGGGATAATAGCGTCAAGGCTATCGAATTCTACTTTACCACCATTTAACTGAGATCCAGATTGTGAATCTAGTAGGTTAGCAGCGTCAGTATCACCCATGTACAGAGATAGGCTTGAAACAGTACCATTATCATTAGTCGCAGGACCAACAACAGAAGCGATTTCTACTTCAATGTCATTTACAGTAATGTCTTCAGTATCACTAGCTTCTAGTTCGAAGTTCATAGCGATTACGTTGTCAGAACCTACTACAACTGTTTTGTCAGATTGAGTAAGAGCTCTGATGTCTAGAGCAGCGTCGATTCCTGTTACAGAATTGAAGCTTAGAGAAGAAGGAGTAATATCAGTTACAGCTTCATCATCATCTAGTTCTTCAACGTAGAAGTTTGAACCAGTAGTACCATCAATAGTTGGCATACTCATTTCAAGAGTTTCTCCATCTAGAGCGATAGTAGATTTAATGTCTACAGTTACAACCATGTCAAAAGTTTCACCTTCTGGAAGAAGGATATCAATTGCATCGTCTTCGTAAGTTTCAGTAGATCCAACTCCACTTGCATCAAGGTCTAGGTCGTAAGTTCCGAATGGAGTTACAACTTCAACTTGATCGATCATTGCAGAAACATTTGCGAATGATCCAGTTTCAGTGATGTCAACTCTGAACTCTTGTAGTTCAAGGTTTCTACCAGCGTTAGAAGTTACTCTAACAGTACCAAGTACGAATTCTTCTGTATCTTCAGTGAATTCATCTTGTTCAGCATCGATAGCAACTAGAGTAATTTCTCCAGCTTCGATGTTTGTAAGGTTTCCAGTTAAGTTGATGTTCCCAGTGATTTTAGCACCAGTTCCGAAACTTGCATCAGCTGCAAGAACATCTAGTTCAGAATCAATTCCGAATGCAATTGTTTCACTTGCACCACTCATGATGTCAGCTTTTACAACTGCATCAACAGTTTTTCCGTCTTCAATTACGTAACCGTCTTCATCATCAAGTAGGAAAGAAACGAAACCGTCATTCCCCATTTCAGTTGAAGCTACTAGTTCACCGTCAATATGAAGTTCGTAGTTCATAAGGTCGTCTTCCTCGTCGAAAGATCCTTCAGCTTCTAATGTAATACCATAGAAAATGATATCTGTTTCATCAGTAGCGTTGTTTTCCATTTCGAATTCGTAAACTTCAACAGCTCTTTCTCCGACATTAACGTTTGGAGAAGTTGAACCATCACTTAGTGCTAGTTCAGCAGCGTCAGCAGAACCAATTCTCATAGTGTTACTTCTAGCGTTAGTAACTGTAGTTGAGCTAGCGTTTGAAGCAACGTCAGCACTTGAAGGAATCTGAATGAAGAATTCATCAGAAATCAAGGCAGAGTTGGCAACAACAGATCCAACTTCACCGAATACTAGTAGGTCAACAGACTCACCAGCTTCAACAGTAAATCCTCCGCTTAGGAAGTTTACGTTAGCAGAATCGTCAGAAGTTCTGAAAGCTTTTGCCTTAGAAACTCTTTGTCCAGCTTCTGTGAATAGAGCGATATTATCTAATGCGTCGTCATCAGCAATACCACCTTTAACGAATCTAATAGAGCTTAGAAGAACGTCATCAGATCCAGCTTCTAGTTCAAAAGTTGCAATGTGTGCATTTTGAACTCCACCTGGTACAGTTCTACTTTCAGGAGTGTTATCAGAGATAGTAATCTCTAGATCTCCACCGTTTCCTGGAGTAGGGTTTGTAGGATCAGTAGGATCCGTAGGTTCACCTGGATTCATAGCTCTAGAAACCGCTGTAGTGATTTCGTAGATGTTGATCGTGTCAGCTGGTCTCAACTGTTTGTAAATTCCAGCAGCTTGTACTTGTGCGAATGCAGGTTTAGCCCAGTCAGCATCAGCTAATGCAGCTTCAGCAGCACTAGTTAAAGTTGCGTCTGGGTAAGCTTCATCAAGATTGAAAGCTCTTGATAGCATAGTCGCGAATACAGCACGATTAATTTGAACGTCAGAACCGAAGGTTACACCATCGTTTCCTTCACCCATAATGATTCCCGCAGAAACCATTGCTCCAGCTACACCTTCACACCCAGCAGGGATGTCAGTGAAGCTAGCTGCTGCAGCTGGGTTTTCTTCAAGCCCAAGTGCAACTGTAAGAACAGCAGATACTCTACATTTGTCAGCTTCTACTTGATTCTCGTCACCGAACATTGGATCAACTTGATCTAATAGTTCAGTCCCTTCTGTCCACCAAGATGGAGGAGCAGCTTGAGTAGCAGGTGCTACTACGAAAAGAGAAGCTACAAGAGTAGTAAGAGTAAACGCCGCAAACATTTTGCGTAGTTTTAGAGTACTCATAATTGACTCTTATATATTAAATTATATTTGTCTTAGTTTTGTATAATCAGAATTTTGTCTTGGTAACTAGACTTGGGCAATTGCCCAACCATGACAAAACTTTTTTGAAATAGTTTATTTTTGGGAGAGTTTGATTCTCTCTTTTTATCTATATTTCAATGAACGGAAGTATCAAGTCTTAATGCGTTTTTGTATCTCTGCTGATTTTTAAGTGATTCGAATCTATCAATGCGATCAGAGAGTGTCAAAGCAATGGATCTTACTCCACAACAATTACCGGAAACTGACTAGTCAATCTTAGCAAAGCTTTTTTGGCTTGTCACCATGTTATACGAGTTTTTTGATAATTTGTTACAAAAAAACTTTTAAACTGACTAACCAAACTACCCCCAGAGACCTTTAGCCTTTCCTCCATTGAGTTCCTGTATTTCTTTGAGTAACTTTTTCTCTTTGGAAGATACTTTTTTGGGGATTTCGATTTTTACATTAAAAACATGGCTGCCCTTTGAGTCGTTGTTTAAACTTGGAGCTCCTTTATCTTTAAGATTAATCTGAAAACCATCTTGTGTACCTGACGGAATTTTAACAGACTCTTTACCATAAACGGACTCTGATTCTATCTCACCACCGAGCACTGCCAGCCAATATGGAACTGCCAACTCAGAATGTATGTCATTACCTTGGCGAGTAAACACTTTGTGGGGTTTAACCTGTACTTTAATAAACAAATCTCCATTAGGAGCATCAACCCCTTCGTTTCCGGCTGAGGCTATTCTCATAACTGCTCCATCGTATATTCCCTTAGGGATTTTCACTTTCATCTTTTTATCGATAGCATGTCTCTTATGCCCATTACACTTGGTGCATTTTTTCTCTGGGACTTGTCCGGACCCATTACAAGTCGGGCAGGTTCTAGTAGACATAACCTGACCGAGTAGGCTCCTTTTAACTTCTTGAATAACCCCTTGTCCTGAGCAGGTCTCACAAGTGTTTAACTTGTGACCTGGCTCTACACCACTACCATGGCAAAGTTCGCACTTAATGATCTTGCGATATTTGATCTCTTTTTCAATTCCGAAAATAGAGTCTTTAAAATCAACCTGAATAACCTTCTCTATATCTTCACCGGGTATGCGTGGGTCTTTCTTTTTACCAGCTCTTCTTGACCCAGAAAAACCACCTCCAAAAAAACTTTCAAATATATCGGCGAAGTTCTCCGCGCCATTAAACTGACTGGCAAAGTCTTGGGCATTAAAACCTCCAAAACCACCTCTTTGACCTTGGGCTCCAGCTGAACCGAACTGATCATACATCTTTCTTTTTTGAGGATCTGAAAGAGTTTCGTAGGCTTCTGATACCTTTTTGAATTTTTCTTCGGCTGACTTGTCACCTTTATTTTTATCGGGATGGTATTTGTTGGCCATTCTTCGATAGGCTTTTTTGATCTGGTCTTGAGAGGCGCCTTTTTCTACACCGAGTTGTTTATAAAAGTCTTGTGACATTTTTGGCACTTATATTTACTGAGTGCTATTGTATGTATATGACTGTAAATATCAAGAAAAAGGACCTCCGGAGAGGTCCTTGTGATTAGATTTGATCTAACTCGGGTTTGTCTTTTTTCTTCTTCAATCTTCTAGCTAATGATATGAAGAGAACAAGAGCTATAAGTATGTAAGCTGTGTAGTAAGCGCCAGTAGGTACGTATATATAGTTTATAACTAATGGTGTACCTTTTTGATCAGGATTATCTAAGCTTTCTGCTACGATAGTTACCTTATGCCTGCTGAAAGGCTCAATGCTTTCTACAACTGACTCTGGAGCGTAGATTGTGGTTTGATTTGAGTTGGAACCAGTGATTGCTGTTGATCCTATAAGTATACTATTCCAGTAAACGTTATGTTTAGTTCTGAATTTTGACTCGACTCTAACCTCTAAGCCATTTAGTAACTCTTCAGTATTTACAAAGGTGAAGTAACCGTCTTCGTTTTGAATCAAGCTTTCTGCTGATTTATTGGTAAAGGTTATAAGCTCTGTTGGGATTGGAGGGAGTTGATCACCTGATAATCGAACAGAGTACTCGTCTGATTCAACTTGTTGGTTTTGTACTATTGCTCTAGCCTTAATCTGGAAGTCAGTATCTTTTGGAACTGGAGTTCTATTTAGTAATGAGAAGTTACCGAAATCATCTACTTCTGCCTGACCGAGGATAATGTTATTGCCTTCATTTACCTCAGCGTACACCTCTACCTCTGAAACATCTTCAACATTGAAGACCTTACCTGTGATGTAGAAGTTTTCATCTGGGAAGCTGGTAGGGCTTGATTGAGCAAGATTTAGGGAAATTCTAGATTCATCGGATTCTGGCTCAGGAAGATTTGCTAGTAATGGATCACAGTCTAGCTCAGCAAAGTCAAACTCATCGAAATTGATTGAATCAATGTCATCACATGAGAACCTTTGAACTGGAGGCCTAACGTAAGCTGGTCTTCCACCTCCTCCACCTGAGGAACTTGATCCACCTCCTGATGAATTGTTTTGTTGTTGCTGCTGTTGATTTGATTCATCATCACTGTCATCATCGTCGCCTTGGTCTGAATCTTGGTCAGACTCATTGTCGTCTTCAGGTGTCTCTTGATCGTTTTCATCATCTTGATCTTGGTTTGAATCATCAGAAGAACTACTGTCTGAAGTTTGACTGCTAGAGTCATCGGCAGACTCGTCCTGACCTTCATCAACTGCCTCTTGGACATTGTCTGGAGAGGAATCTTCTGACTCTTCTTGATCACCCTCTACGGTTTCGTCTTCAGGCGTATCTTCGTCTATTTCTTCTGGAGTTTGCTCGTCAGTAGCGTCTTCAGTCGACTCTTCCTGTGAGTCATCAGACTGGTCCACCCCTGAATCAGATCCATCACCTGAATCTGAACCTCCGAAAGGAGATGAAGTTGAACCTGTTCCACCTGCTGAACCGGAGCTTGAAGGAGTTGTCTCTTCAAGGTCTGACACCTGGATTGAGAAGAGTTGAGTTGATTGATTTTCGCTTATATCTTCAGCTGTTATTTCAACTTGGTAAATACTGTCGGAATTTGCATCGGTTGGGATTTCAAAATCCGGAGCTGTGATAAAGCTTAACTCGTTTGTGGCTTCGTTTAGAGTAAACAGATCTTGATCTGGCCCACCAGTTATTGAGTATGTCGGAACTGTCCCAATAGTATCTACGTCTGTTGACTCAATAGTTGCTATAGAAGTTTCATTTTCTTGAATAGACAATGTAGCTGGTGTTGTAAACACTGGAGCTTCGTCATCAGCATCAGTTATGGTTATGGTAATAGTTGCTGAATCAGATAGATTTCCTGCACCATCATCAGTAACAGTAACTGTTAGTAAGAATGTTGCTTGAGTTTCGAAATCTAGATCGTCAGGATCAGCGACCGTAATAACACCTGAACTTGAATCGATCGAGAACGGGAAAGTTTCGTTAGCATTTAAATCTGTGTTTCCACCTGTGATAGAGAATGAAATTGTATCACCGTATGGAGTATCTGGGTCTAGTGCTGTGACTGTACCAACTACTGTCGAAACAGCTGTGTTTTCAGGGATGGAACCTAAGTTTTGATCCTCTACAACAGGTGCGTCATTAATGTTATTGACTGTTATATCAAAGGTATCGCTTATGGATAATCCACCTGTGTCCTGAGCTGTAATCCTTATTGATGTTATCCCTACGTCTTGGTTGGCTGGAGCACCTGTTAAGGTCGTACCATCAAAGGACAACCAATCTGGTAACGGATTTGTATCAGCAAGTGTAGCTGTGTAAGTAAGAGTACCATTTGCACCTGCGTCTTGATCATCGAATATTGATGAAGCGTCTACTGCTGCGATAGGAGAACCTTGATCAACTGCGAAGTCACCAACTGGACTAACGACAGTTGGAGCTTCGTTAACATCTTGAATATTGAAGGTGAATGATTCCGTATCGTCAGTGTTAACTCCGTCAGAAGCAGTAACTTGTACGGTATAAGATGACTTTGTTTCGAAATCTAAAGGCAAGGATGCTGCTTTGAAGCTTAATGTATTATCGGTTAACTCAAAGTCATCTTGATCGGCACCACCGGTTATTGTCAGTGAGACTGTCCCGACTGTGTCTGGGTCTGTTACGGTTAATGTAGCTTGAGGATCAGCATTGTCTTCGTTTACGCTGAAGTTTTCAGGAGTAAGATCAGGAGAGACATCATTTAAGTCATTGACCTGAATAGTCAGAGACTCTTGGTATGAAACTCCGTTGTTGTCAGTTGTTCTGATTAGAACACTGTATGAAGTCTTAGTTTCATAATCAAAAGGTACGTTCTGGATAAGCGAATCACCTAGACCTCCTATTGAGAAGATTGTTGATTCAGTATCACCGTCAACAGAAATGACTTCGTAGGTATGAGTAGCATCTACATCAGCATCAGTTGTTGTAAGTACTCCAACTGTTGCAGTGTCGAAAGGACCACCTTCTGGTGTTTCATCAACTGTGTCATTTGATATCTGAATATCGGTTGGAGGCTCATTTAGGCTAATATCAGCACTGTGTTGTGAAGTATTACCTGATGAGTCGATTAAGATTGAGGTTACATTTAAAGGAATTGAAGTTATTCCATTAAGAGTTACATCAAAGTTATATAGATTACCTGATACTGTGAATGGAGCTGAAGCGCCTAGATAAGAAAGAGCTTCGTCTGTATCACCATCTGACTCATAAAACTCAATGTAGTAGTCAGCCGCATTAGCGGTCTCTACTGTACCTTGTATGTTTAGGGTGTCTGCTACACCGTTGTAGGTTGAGTCTGAAATAACAGGGAAATTTAGAAGAGTGTTAGCTCCGTTATCAAGATCTTGAGCAATGTCATTTGTATTAGCTGCTGGTGAGCCATCAACTTGAAGCTCGATTACTCTTGTAGTGACTCCTTGAGCTGTATTTTGTGAAAGAGTGTTATTTATGGCTGACTGTCCTGTCTCCTCGTTTACTACCATTGCTTTACTTACAGAGCTGAAGGTGTTAGAGAAAACAGTGTTATTGCTTGAATTTAAGACATAAACTCCTTCTGGTTGTGTAGAATTAGTTAGATTTAGACTATTATTTTGAATAGTATTGTTTGCCGAAGCTGACTCGATACTGATCGATCTAGAAAGGCTAGAATCTTGTAAGGTAGACCCACTCGTATTTGAGAATAAAATAGATCTTGCACTTCCGCTTGTGACTCCGTCGTCTTGACCTGAGCTATTGATACCAAGGCGAAGATTATCCAAAGTTATATTGTTTGAATTTGCTATATTTAGGATTGAATCTGAAGATTCGTTGAAGTTTATGAACCCAAGCCCCTGGATGACAGTATTAGTTGTCTCATCAAGGCTTAAGATACTTGAACCAGGAGAATTGACCTCGGTTGAATCAATATAAACAACTGGAGAAGAAGTAAAGTCTGGTTCAGACTCACCATTGATTGTGAGGTTTGTTAATCCACTCAATGTATCTAAGTAACCTAATGTTGAATCCAGCTGAATATTGTGCGGTCCAACACCTGGGATGTTAAAGTTTATTTCATAACTGACAGACTCTTGTTCGTTGGCTTGCATGAATGCCATTTCTTGTAATGCAGCCCTTAATGAACAGTTCCCTGCGATGTCGAGACATGTCCTGTCACCAAGTTCTGAGTCTTCTGTATCATTAGTTGTATTTACTTCGAAAGTATATGGGTTGTCGAGTGGACAATAATTCATCCATTGATGAGTTGGGTATCCACCACCGGCACACATCTCCCAAGTAGTCGTAAAGTCCCAATCAGGCCCCCCTGTAGTAAAGGTGTCTTGATCTTGCATTTCAGACGTTAACTTACCGGTCCCTCCGGCTGAGGTTAGAATTCCTGAAGTTTGAGTATCCCAGAAAGAATCTGTAAATGTAGTGGATGGAGCGTTACCAACTAATCCACCAATAACAGGATCATCGGCTGGATCTGGTGGAGAGTAAAGGGAAGTGATTGAACCGGTAGAATATGAATCTGTTACTGTAGTAGCACCTGTAATGTTACCAACTAGTCCACCTAGATAACTATCATCACTTGTGAAACCACTGTCGTAATTGGCTGTAATATTTGCATGAGAATATGAATCCAGAATGCTACCTGTAGCCATCTCCCCTACTAAACCACCGAAACCATGTGGACTTCCAGTAGAACCTAGGGACTGACAACTATAAGAACCGTATGAATATGACCTTGTAACATTTAAAGTTCCTGCAGATAGACCAACTAAACCTCCACAATGAGAGACTCCATTTGAGTCACCGGTTGATATATTTCCTGAGGTGTAAGACTCTGTGATATCTAACTGACCAGCTGCATGCTGCCCTATAAGAGCACCTATGTTATTTTGAATTGTACTGACTACAGTACCTGTGGCATATGTGTCGGTAAGGGTAGCAGTTCCACCGCTTGATGAAAGATAACCGACTAAACCACCTACAGATAATCCTGTAGCTGTTATATCACTAGTTGAATAAACATTTGTCATAACTATATCTGGGGCAGATAAATCTCCTGCAATACCACCATTTCGGGAACCGTCTGCATCTACTGTACCTGTAGAATATGAATCTGTAATATAACAGAAAGCAGAAGTACAGCCTCCGACTAGACCTCCTAAACGTGTTGTACTAGACTGAAGAGCTGAATCACCTATATCTCCTGTAGCGTATGAATTTGAAATATTTAAGTAGGTAGCTAAACCGACTAAACCACCACCATTTGATTTGATGTTTGGAAGGGAAATATCTGAAGAGATACCATCAATATCTAACCTTGGTATATTACCGAAGGCTCCCCCGGAGTTATTTGTCGCATAGCTGATTGGATTTGGACTGGTCGCTGAACCACCATCTACTACAACATACGTACCATTACCTATGAGACCAGCAATATTTGAATGATTTGCACCTGGGGAATCATGAGAAATTGTACCGCTGTAGTTAATGTTGGATAAGTTCATATATCCTGTGTAACCTGCAATACCACCTACATCTCCGTTTGAGTTTGAAATATCAACATTGGCTGTAATATTTTTGGCGTAAAAAGGATGTGAGGCACTCATTGTATCGTTTACAGCATAGGCAGAATTACCATTTAAACTACCGAAAGCTCCACCGACTCTTGTCTGAGCTTCCACGTCAACCGTACCAGTCACCATAATGTTTTCAAAAATACCATTATTTACTATACCGAAGGCTCCACCGTAACTGTTTCCGCTTCCACCAGGACCAGAAACTATATTTGCATTTACAGTTGCATTCTTAGCCTTAGCTAAAACAGTACTTAAAGAACTACTATTTACTGAACCTGATATACCTCCGACATAACTACTGTAACCTGTAACTGTTCCAGAGTATGAAACATCTAACATATCTATATCTTCACCTTTACCAGTTATACCACCAACGTATGAAAATCCAGTTACGTCACCTGTTACATGCACATTTTGGAATTCATTTGGAATATAACCTCTGTTGGTTGGCTTGTAATATGATGTGTAACCTGCAATACCTCCAAAGTATGAATCTGAAGCAGTGTTACCGATCACATCTAGATCAGAATTAATATTTAAGAAATTACTTGCTCTTGTATAACCAACAAGACCACCTGTGTATGTTCCAAGACCTGTTAAACCTACTGGGTTTGCACCTGGTGCTATTCCTTGTGTGACATTTATGTCTTCTACTGATGTTTGGTCGGCATAACCTGTAATTAAACCACAGTAGTTTGAAGAATTAGTGGTACAGTTTATACTTACATTTTCAAAATTTACATCTTGTATAATTGCTGTCTCAGTTCTTGCGAATAGACCGATGTAGGTTCCAGCATCTGAAATTTCAAGATTTGAAATAGTATAACCGTCACCTACTAGAACTCCTTTGAAGTATTCTGCAGAAGTGTTGGAGCCGATTGGATCAAAAGTAGTCCCACCTGTGTAAGCAGAACAATCAATATCGTTTGCCAGTCTATAAAAAGCTGAGTAGTCGTCTTCAATATGATTTGCGACAGCAGCAGGATTACCTCCGGCCAACTGATCACATGATGTAATTAAGATAGAATCTACAGCTAGAAGCTGACTGTGCTCAGAAGTGTTACCATCAGTATCTTGAGCTGTAGCTGATATATAACTTGGAACCACATCCCTTCTTGGGATTAGTAAGGTTTGATTAGTGAAAGTAACGTTGTTGTTTAAGACTGAGTCGATAAAGAAATTGATGTATTTTCTTGATTCGTCATTACCATCACTGGTATAGAAATCAAATCTGTAATTTCCATCTTCTGAATTGAAATCACCGTTTATTGTTAAAGTTCTAGTAGCATTGTCATAACTTACCTGACTTAACTCTGGGGAATTGATAAGCTTATTTGGTCCATCATCGGCATCGTCTAAGTCATTTGTATTTTTACCAATTGTGTCGGCATTTGAATCATCAATAAGATCAATCATCAAGGTTATGTTTGTACCTTCATTTTCTTTGATGTTGTTTTCAATAACTGGCAAAGACGCTGAGTCATCTCGAATGACAATCGCCCGAGCAATGTCATAAAAATCATTTCTAAATATAAACGCATTGGCTCCATCTCTGAATTGTAGACCGAAGTCATTTGAGATTGTATTTATTAACTCAAAAATATTGTCTGAAGCCTCAATATTGTTTGAATCAATAATATCTACTGGATGTGCAAAAATATTATCTTTAACTAGAGTTCGATCAGAATTGTCTATTTCTAAAGCTAGCGGTAAAGTTGTACCCCCATCTTGCCCTAGTGAATCTAAACCAAAGTAGTTATTTTTGAAGATTATGTCGTCCGAATTTAATACAGAAATCATCGCACTAGCACCGTGTGTTGAACCAAATATTGATAAACCTTGTAAAATAGATGAGTCTGCGTTTGAATAATCGAATATTGGATCAGACCCTGTAACTAAAGAGGCATCGATCTCAACAATTGGTGCTCCTAAATACCCCGACTGAGTGGTTGCATTAATGTTCATCTGGAGATTGTTGACTGTAGGCAATGACGAATCTAGTTGGATAGTTAGTTGATCACTTGGTAAGTTAAATATAATTCTGTTTTCTCTTCCAGCTAGGTTTAAACTATCAAACTCCTCCATGGCTGCCCTTAATGAACATTTCCCGTTACTATCCTCACATAAGTTATCTCCAAGGTTTGTGTCTGAAGTATCTTGATTGGTGTTAACTTCAAAAACTACAGGCTCTAGTACTGGACAGGATTCCCCTACTGACTGTAGAACTGGATAATTTTCGGTACATATATTCCAGATTGTATCTGAATCCCAAGTTGAATAGGTAGCTGGTGTGTACATTTCTTCCGTTGTTTTTGGAGTACCAACGTAAGAATTTATTTGCTTTGAAGTTTCAATGTCCCAATACGAATCTGTTGATAGTGTAGAAGCATTACCAGCTCCAACAAAACCACCGAAATTGTCAGCCCCTATTACTCTCCCTGCTGAATAAGAATTTGTAATCAGAGCATTTGAACCATTACCAATCAACCCCCCTATTCTTTCACCACCTGTTACGTTACCCCTTGAATAAGAGTTATTGATAGGAATAGCAGCAGTCATATTACCAATTAAACCACCAATGTAGTCCAACTGCCCATATATATCACCGGTATTGTAAACTTCTTCAATTGGGAAAGTTGCATTACCATTTTGTAATGACCCAGCTATACCTCCGGCGTAACCTTGGAAAACTTCGATATCACCAGTGTTGTATGACTGTAGAATAGGAGAATAGGTACCAAAACCGACTATACCACCAGCATAAAGTACTACTTTTCTAATTAGGACTGAGGAATTACTATTTGTAACTCTTGCATATACTCCAGATGAGGTACCATTTAATTGTCCGACAATTCCTCCGAAATATCTAGTTAGATCATTTGGGTTACCATCTATCGTTCCTGAAGCAGAATTATTATCGAGAAGGTAACCAGTAGCCTGTCCGACTATACCACCAACATATTGCTCACCTTGTAATTCAACATTAGCAGTAATATTTGAAATAACATTATTTAAGTCAGTAGTTGACCCACCAGCTGCTCCAACTGCTCCACCTATGTAAATGGATTCTGGCGAAAGTATGGAAACATCAACTGTACAATTATCTATAGAAGCGTGATCTAAGTCTCCAGCTATACCTCCAAGGTAACTTGGTGTAGTACCTGTATAGTCACCCAGACTAATCTGACCTGTATAACTACAATTACTTAAACCAACAGGTTCTACTGGGTTTAAAAAATCAAACCACCCCATTATACCACCACCAATATTAGGAGATGAACCTGTGAATTTAATGTTTACTGTAGAGTTAAGGTTGTTGTATCTACCTTCAGCAGCTTCACCGATAACTCCACCAAGATAGGTACGCCCTTCGATAGAACCAGAAGTTGTACAATTTTCTACTGTGTAGTTAACAGCATCAGAGGCTGTAGCAGCTAAAAAGTTAGCATCACCTATCAATCCTCCGACCTTAACTGTACTAGCCAAAGATGAGTTGTAGAAATTAGTGGTTTCTCCTCCACAGTTTACACTTGTATAGTTTGAGGCAGTACCTATCAACCCTCCTACAGCTGTTACACTAGTAGAACTATTTCCAGTTGCTGTTAGGTAAGCCTGAGGATCATGAGTAACGTTTGTAGCGCTAGAGTTGTCTAAATAAGCTTCTAACCCATTTGTACCTAAAAGCTGACCTACTACACCACCTACATTTGTTAGCCCCCCTAGGGTGATGTTTGTAGCAGTAAGATTATCAGCATTTGATTCACTTATGTAACCTATAACCCCACCAATGTTATCGTGTCCATAAATAGTAGCGTTGTTTACGCTTACGTTTTGAATAAATGCTTGAACTGTGGCATTGTCACTGATGAACCCTAGAGCCCCTCCTAGATACTGACAGGATCCACTAAAAAGTTGATCACAAGTCAGTTGAAAATCATCAACAGTTACGTTTGATACCTGAGAACCTAAACCTGAACCGATTACAGAACCCATACGGTCGTTACCTCCATTTTGGGTTAAAGTTGTATTGATTAAGGTTATGTTATCAATTGTTGACTCAGTATCATCCCCGATTAAGACCGCACAATAACCACCTGTATCACAGGTAACACCTGCGTCTCTAATTGTTAGATTTTGAATTGTAGAACTACTTGTATATCCAAATAAAGAGGCTCTTGATGAAGATGGAACAATGAAGTTTGATAATGTGAAACCATTACCTTCGAAAATACCAGTGAACTTGTTGTTGCTTGGGAATATTGGTGATATTGAAGCACCAGCACAATCTATATCGTTTTGTAGTAAAAAAGTCTCACCTGGGTTATCGATAAGATTTGTCCCTGCTGCAGCAGTACCTTGAAACTGCTCACAGGAAGTTACGTTTACATCGGCAAAAGCTACTTCTGACTTGAATATTAATAAATCATCGTAGTTATTACTTTGAAGGTCAATTACTGAAAGTAGGCAAAAACTAAATATCAGTGCTATTAAAGCTTTGAGCTGGACCTTCTGCAGCTTGTTTTTGGGTTTTGATATGCGGGCAAACATACAATTTATTTAATTAAATCATATGATTTTACCATGAATGTAAATCTATTTGAATTGCATAGACTATGTGAAAACTAATTAAGCGAATGACAAAAAGCCCCTATTGTTGAGGTTAGCTTGAAATCTGTACACTATTTTTATTCAACACTCGAGATCTTTACAAAAAACAGAGAAGCTTTTTAACTTAAGTAATTAAGAAAGATAACAAAAATTAAAGTGAAGGTTATTAAAAACAGAAGAATAGCAAAAATAGCTTTGTTGAACTTTTCACTTTCAAGTTCACTTTCTTTTATTTTAAGCTCTCCAAGTAGTTTTTTTGTTGCAGTTTCTCTTTTTTGAACTTCTTGACTAAGCATAATTTCTGCATTTTGTACCTTCTGACTTAACAACTTTTGCGTTTTTTCATATTCAATTTGAGGAATCATTGATTTCACTTGTGACTCTAGTTGTCCGATTCTGTAAGTGGCTTGTTGCAGTTTTTTATTTTTTTCTTCTAACTCGTCTTTTGCTTCTTCATACAATGATTTGTAATTCATCTGACTGTCTCTTGGAGGTTCTTGCCTTCTGTATGCTGACTCTTGAGAAAAGCTATCTGAGTTATTGTTATTTGAGACATGATCTGACTGTCTTTGTGCTTTATCTGTCTGCGAAAAGAACTCTGACGCGACATTGTCAGCACCTGTCTGAACGTTGTCAGAAACCATAGACTTAATGTCTTCATTAGACAACCATGTCCTACCTTGATTTTTGACCTTTCTGATCTTACCAGATGATATATACCTGTCGACTGTCCTGACTGACACACCAAGGATCCGTGCAGCGTTCTGCCTGTCTATACTGTAGAGACTTGTCATGACATATGTCTTTAAACTAAGGCTATTGTCTTATATTGACTGCGCCATGTCAATGCCAGACGCGACTTTGTCTGACAGACAAAATAAAAATGCCTTAAAAACAAGACTTAAAACAAAAGACATGGCGCAGACACGTCTGACAACTTCACTTTTTACATATATAGGGTAATATTTAACTAAACACATCAAATAAGACATGAAACTAAACTTACATTTTGAGTCTCAGTCGTTAGAAACTCTGTTGGATCAGTTTACTCTAATAGAATTTGAAACAACACTTAACAAGTACCTATCAGAATACAAGCCTCATCTATCAAGAGTGACAACTAACGCTATTCTGGAGATTTACTTCATAACAGACTTACAGATAAAAGGGATAAACTCTGCAAGGCGTGGAAAAGACATGGTAACAGACGTACTATCATGGGAAATGTACGAAACTGACATTCAGGACAATAAGATTTTTGGTGAGATTTATCTATCAGATGATTACGTTGTAGCGAAGGCTAATAAAAAATCTAAAGATTTAAGACAAGAAGTCTTATTCCTAATCACACATGGTTTTTTACATATTTGTGGATATACACATGAAAATGATACAGAAGAAGAGCTTATGAATAAGGAAACTGATTACATATTGAAGAAATTAGATATTGATTATTACGAAGACATAATATAAGATCCTCATGTTATTTTGACATCGGGGTATGGCGCAGTTGGCTAGCGCGCGCGCTTTGGGAGCGTGAGGTCGCAGGTTCGAGTCCTGCTACCCCGACCATCAAATTTGACACTTTTAAAAAAGTGTTTTTTTTGTTATAATTCATAGATTAGTTAATTTTAATTTATGAAAAAATTATTGAGGAAATGCACTAGCTTTTTATTGACTGTAGTGATGACAATGTCTTTCTCTATGGTTGCTAGTGCTGACTCGCCAACACAAATATATGTTGATGGGACACCTGGAGACACGATATTAGATGTTCCTGAAAACGCCACTAATGGCGTGGTTGGAACACTAGAAACTGATGCTGACCCAGGAGACATAACATTTTTTGAGACTGGAGCAGATGGATCTAGCCCTGGTAACTTCAGATTTGATGTTGATACAAACGGAGATATCTTGCTGGTTAGAGATGACCTCATTAACGCTGGAGCATCATACACCCTAGGTGTTGAGGCACAAGAAGCAGGTGGAGTTACAATCTTTCAGGATATAACAATTAATATTACTGACGTACCAGAGCCACCTACTTTTGAAAACCCTGCAAACTTTGTATTACTAAGATTTGAAGAACAAGGTGATAATGGGCAAGTCTTCTATTCTGAAAATACGACTATGTTATTTGATCCTGATGCTGATGATACTACAGACACACTAACTGTGGCAGAAGTAAGCTGTGTAGACAATAACACAGATGACTGTTCAGGTTTATTTACTCCATCTATTGAAGAATATGACGATGGTTTTGGGGGAACTTACTTTAGGTTAACAATCTTCCAACCTGATTACGACTATGAAGATAGAGGCGGAGTGGATTTTTATGATATAACGCTTCAAGCCACTGATGACGGAGGTCTATCAAGCACTGAGACATATAGAATTACTAATACTAATATTGGAGAGACTGAAGATGTAACATCTCTAGATGCCGACCAAACTTATGGTATTGGTGATCAAATTAACATTGATGTTAATTTATCTGATTCGGATACGCTTTTTTACTACAATCAACCTAGAGATGAGTTTTTTGATCCATTGCCTACAGTGGACCCTACTTTAGAATTACAACTTGATTCAGGTACATCACAAGCAACACTTGAAAATCTACCTGATGACACCTTTACTGGAGGAGGAATCAACCTGGCAACAGGAACTGATGAAAATTTCGCAGGAACTGGACCAGGTAGCCCTGTAACATTCCTGAGATTTTTATATACAGTAACAGAAGGAGATTCATCATCTGACCTATCCTATACGGGAACTGATGCTATTGACCTTGGTACTGCTGAATTTAAAGATCAAGACTTTGCACCTGATAACTTTGTTGGTGATTATTATTTTGAAACTGGACCAGGACAACCCGTTATTCCAACAGACTTACCTGAACCTGGTATTGTAGGATCACTTTCATTTGCAAAAGATATTGTAATTGATGGTATAAGGCCATTCATAAATAATGGTAGAGGTGCGGACGTTGAAACTAATCACCAAGAAGGTGATACTATTGAGGCTATTCTAGAGCTGAATGAAGATGTTAACAAAGCGACCCTAGATGGAACATCAACTATCGACCTAGACATTGGTGGCGTGATAGTAACAGCCGACTATGACTTCCCTCTTAATACTACTTTGCTAGATAACGAACTTGGATTTACGTACGTTGTTACAGCTGGTCTTATAGATGAGGATGGTGTGGATATAGTAGCAGATTCATTTACACCAAATGCGGATGTATTCCAGGATCTTGCAAATAACTCAATGGATGACTTCACACACTTATCTTTTAACTTACCAAATGATCTGGTAGGTGTTGTAGAGGAACCTGCACCTAGCTCTGGTGGAAGTGGATCATCTTCAAGTGGAAGCGGTGGATCAAATCCTTTTGGCGCATCAAATACTACCCCTGAAGTAGAGCCTGTTGAAGAAGAAACTGCTGAAGAACAAGAAGTTACTGAGGAACCTGTTGAGGAAGAGCAAACTCAAGAAGAACAAGTTACAGTAGAGCCCGTTGAAGAAGAAACTGCTGAAGAACAGCCTATAGTTACTCCTGAGCCTGAACCACAACCTGTTGAGGAAGAACAACCTCAAGAACAACAAGTTACTGAGGAGCCTGTTGAAGAAGAAACTGCTGAAGAGCAACCTGAAGAGGAAGAGGCAGAGATCAGCTTTAATGGTAGCCTAACTACTGGAAATGGATCTGGTGGTAGAGTGAACCAATCTCAAGAAGTTGAAGAATGTGGAGATTATAACTCTGAAATTGAGTACGAAGAGTCTAAGTCATATGACTGTGACCCAAGTGAAGAGTTTATTGAAGAAGATGAAGATGCACCGACTATCCAACTTAACCTACCTAGAGACAGACAATCTAGATATGGAAGTGATGATATAGTTATTGCCGGTAAAGTATCTGATTCATCTATTGAAAATGTTGAGGTTATTGCAGTAATTGCTGATAGTGAATACTCACTTGGTATAGCAGCTGTAGATGAGGCAGGTAAATTCCTTTTAAGAAACAGAACAAGCTTACCTTTAAGTGATGATATCTTGGTATATGGTAGGGATGTTGCTACTCCTACACAATCACCAGATTACGGACTAGCGATATCAAATAGCGTTCGACTAATTGAAGCTAATTTGATTAGCTTTGCTGAGAAAGATGTGAACAGACTATACGAATCAAATGAAGATGGTGTTAACTATTGGACATTTGTAAGTATGAATACGATCAACAACGGTGGCTTAAGCGCACGTGTTAAGAGTGAGTTGAATACTAACCATAAAGCATTATGGCAGAGTATTATGTTTGGATCTTCAGCGATAACTGGTTCAAACTCTGATGAGACTGTTCTATACGCACCTGACGAGACTGTGGCTGAGATTGAGCCATTTAGCCGTCATAAAGTAACGATACTTGCAGAGAAAGCTAACGCGAACAGTGTGCCAGTTGTAGTTGAATATATTGTACTTCCTACTGGATTTACTCCTGCTCTTGTAATACTAGCTCTAATACTACTGTTTACTGCTTGGTATCTTTATAACAAAAAGAAAGGAATCAAAGATGTAATGGAATCTGACAAGGCGGAAATTGAAATAACAGAAGAAAAATAGTATAATATTTAGATAAATTTAATTAAAATTATGAGAAAAACTAGTATGAAAAAGGCTATATTTGCCTTCCTTATGATGACGGTTGCACTAATGGTATTCAACATGGTGCCTGGTGCTGCTATTGCATCACTTGGAGTAGACCAAAGTGATCTGCCAAGTGCCCTGTCTGGGACATCTGGAGATATTAAAACAGTTATCCAAAGCATAATTAATACTGTGCTTGGACTACTTGGTTTCGTTGCTGTAATATTTGTGATTTACGCAGGTATTCTATACGTTACTGATGGTGGAGGTGGTGATAACCTTGAGAAAGCTAAAAACATCATTAAAAATGCAATTATTGGTATTATAATAATCATTGCATCATTTGCGATTGTTAACTTTGCTTTTAACATTACTGATGGTACAGCAAACAACTCTAGCTCCTCTTCAGTTATTACACAGTAAAACTAGGGATACAAAACAAAAAAGCACCTATTCTTGTAATGGGTGTTTTTTGAATAAATGGTGGGTTAACTGGGATTCGAACCCAGGACCCGCGGCTTAAAAGGCCGTTGCTCTACCGACTGAGCTATTAACCCGATATGGTGGCATATTATATATTTTTGTTTGAAAATCAACTGATTTTATAAGTTTTCATCAATTTCGTGATCAAGCAAACACCAGGCAATGAAAATAACGACCGGTAAAGAGAACCAGATACTATGATAATCAACAAGTAATTGAATGTAGGTTGAGCTTGAATAAACTTCTGCAATGTTAGTCTCTACGAAGTTTGCTCGTATGAAAGATGATCCTGCTGCAAAGATCAACCCCGTGCTAACTATAAGAGCAGAGTTGAGTATTCCGAATATTAAAGTCATAAATGGATTAAGTGAGGGAAAGCGCTCGCTAGCCATATGAACCTCAAAAGCACCTTTGATTGTTAGTAGAACGATACATAGTAGGAAAATTGTTAACTTGATTACTAAAACAGTCGTACTATCTGACTCTAAACCAAATATCCCTAAGACTTTGATGATTTGAGAAGAATCTAATAGATATTCTTGAGTGAGATTACCTAATCCATCTGCTGCTAAAAGAGCTAAATATGATGTGATAACTGTTTTAATAGTTTTGTTCAGTCCAATGATAAGACTGTAGGCTGTCACAGCAACAAAAATTGCTAGTACGAATAAATTCCAACTTAGTGCTAACTCCATAATTAGTTTTTTACATAGGGTGATTTTAAAGGATGTTTAGGATGAACTCAAAAATTTAAAACATGTAAACAATTAATGTTTTTTGGTGCAACATAGAGTAGCTATCAGGAGCTTGATAAGCGCCTAAACATTGACTACCCTGTGACTAGTCAATATAACTTTTTAGCACTATGAACACTGTTCAAGATCAATACATATCTATAAAAGAGGCTGCAAGACTGAGCAATAAATCTATTCAGACTATTCGCAGAGCGATAAAATCAAACAAGATTGATTACAAAAAACAAAAAACTCCACAAGGTTTTAACTACCTGATTGATAAAGAAAGTTTTTGTGAAGAGTATAATGTTGCTAGAGCAGCTACTACGCAAAGAATTGTTCCTGGTCAAAACAAAGGATTAGTTGAACTTGCTAATAAACAAATGGAAGGTTTCCAAGAGCAGCTTACTGAATTCTCAGATACGATGAAAACTTTGGTAGAACAGCATGCTAAAGAGAAAGAAAATCTATTTAAATTAATCGAAACTTTTCAAAATAAAGTTATATCACTTGAAAACAAACTGAAACTGGTAGAAGAGAATATAAACAGAAGATGGTGGAAATTCTGGTAAAGACTTGCTCCTTCGGGAGCTTTTTTTAATTAACCTAAAACTATGAGCTTATTTGAGAACACACTACAGCAGATTAAGAAAGCGGGAGAGATTGCGAATATAAACCAAGACCTACTCATGACTATGAGGTCACCTGAGGCTATTCATAAGGTTAATTTCAATGTAAGGATGGATAGTGGTGAGTTGAAAAGATTTGAAGGTTATCGAGTGCAGCACAATAGCTTAGCAGGTCCTTATAAAGGAGGCCTAAGGTACAGCGAAAATGTAGATGAAGATGAGGTTATGGCTCTGGCAGCCTGGATGAGTATAAAATGCTCCGTAGTAGGTATACCACTTGGTGGAGGTAAAGGTGGAGTTAAAGTTGATACAAAAAAGCTATCTGACTCTGAATTAGAAAGACTGACAAGAGGATTCGTGGGAAGTATATATAAATTCATAGGTCCAAGCACTGATGTGCCAGCTCCTGACATGTATACTAATCCTCAGATAATGGCTTGGGCGACTGATGAATATATGAAATTAAATGATGGGAAAGGTCTTGGTACATTTACTGGGAAACCTGTTGAATTTGGTGGTGCTATGGGTCGTTCTACCGCTACTGCTGACGGAGCTTATTTTGTGATGAAAGATAAAATTGGAGACTCACTAGTTGATAAAAGTGTGGCTATACAAGGGTTCGGAAATGCAGGGAGTGTCTTAGCTAAATTATTGGATGATGCTGGTGTTAAGATACATGCCGTATCAGACTCGTCAGGTGGGGTTTATAGCAAAGATGGCTTGGATATTGGACTTGTAGATGAATTTAAAGAAAATGGTGGGAGACTAGTAGATATGAAAGATTATGAGACTATTACTAACGAAGCTTTATTAGAACTAGAGGTTGATGTTTTATGCTTGGCAGCACTGGAGAATGTTATCACTGAGAAAAATGCTAAAAATATAAAAGCTGACATAATCTTTGAGCTAGCAAATGGCCCTGTAAGTAGTGATGCTGATGACATACTTGAAGAACGTAAGATTGAAGTTATCCCTGATATTTTGGTTAATGCTGGTGGAGTGACGGTTAGTTACTTTGAAATGGTTCAAAATAAGCAAAATAACTATTGGAGCGCTGAAGAGACTAAAGAAAAGCTTCAAAAAATAATGAGTGATGCTTATGCAGATGTTAGGTCTACGCATGATGATTATAAATGCTCATATCGTGAGGCAGCTTTTATTGTTGCTATGAAAAGACTTGAAGAAAAATTTGAGATTAGATCATCGATGTAGCTTGACGGAAAGTTGAAATTTAGACTGATATTGAAATTTGGTGAGATTGAGGTATTTTTGTTGTACTAAATTTGGACTATGAAATACATTTATAATCTTAGTGAGGTTGAAGGAATGCCTTCAGAAAGAGTTGGAACGAAAGCTTTGCAACTGGCTGTTCTTCGTAATAGAGATGACCAGTTAATACCGGAAGCTTATGTTATTGATTCTGAAGTATCAGAGTATTACTACGAAACTGCCGGAGAATACCCGAAGGGATTAGACAAAGAGATATCTAAGGCTATTAATGGAATTGAAAAAAGAAGTAAAACATATTTGAACGATGACAAAGCTCCATTACTTTTAGCATTAAGAATAAGTGAAAATAATAAATCTGATGGAGTTAAAAATGCAATTTTGAATATTGGTCTGAATGATATAGTTGTTGAAGGCCTCATTGAACTATATGGAAGGCAGCGGTTTGCATATTGGACTTATTGTGAATTTGTATATGACTATTCAATTAGAGTACTTGGTGTACAAAAAAGGTCTTTGGATGCACAAAAGGAAGCTATTTTAAACTCTGAGAAACTAGCTGATTATAAATTTCTAAATGAGAAACATCTGAAAGAACTGGTAGTACTCTACAAATCAGTGGTTTTCAAAGAAACTGGACAGAGGTTCCCAGAGGATCCGATTGATCAACTCAAGTATGCAATTGATGCTATGTATGACTCTTGGGAGTCAAAGATAGCTAGGACTTATAGAAAGTATAAGAACATTCAAGATAAAGGGACATCTGTGATTATTCAAAGAATGGTATTTGGTAACCTTGGAGTTGGATCTGGAGTAGGAAATATTGAATCAAGAAGCTCGAAAACAGGTGAGAAAGGGATATTTGGAGAATTTATGCATGAAGCTCAAGGCCCTCAACTTGATCAGTCAATGGGAGAGATTTTAGAGATAAATATATTAGAAGAAAGATTTGCAGATGCTTATAAAAGACTGTCTGAGATTTGTACTGGGCTTGAAATAGTAAATAAGAATCCAGTTGAATTAGATTTTGTAATTGAAGATGGACAACTGTGGATTACTCAGATTGATAGACCAGCCTTATCAGCTAAGTCATCTGTTAGTGTAGCAGCTGACATGCTTAGAAATGAGATAATTAGTCTTGAAGAAGCTATCTGTGGACTAGAGGGTGAGAGAATGGATGAGGTCTTTTATCCTGAAATTGATGAAAGAAGCAGAAGAGAAATAGCTTTTAAATCAAAGCATGGTTCAGTTGGTGTAGTTCAAGGTGAACTATTTTTTGATCCAACAAGAATCACAGAAAAAGATAAAAATAATAGACTGTTGATCATAAGGTCTTCTGAAGAGATTCACCCTGAAGCTGTACTAGATAATTTTGATGGATTTATTTGTTTACGTGGATCAATAAATGGAAGACTAGCGAAGTATGCGAGAATAAATGGTAAACCATGTCTAATCAACTGTCCTGATGTAATTGTGAATTGGAATGGTCGTGAGATCAGCACCTCTAATGGCTTGAAACTCAAGGAAAGAAGTGTTGTTACAATTGACGCTGACAGTTGCGAGGTTTTAGTTGGAGAAGTTTTCTTGCTAAACCCCGACATTGGAACCAATCTGAAGTATATGATCTCTAATGCTGATCAAACTTCTAGAATGGAGACAGCCTTGATCGCTGAAAATATTGATACAGTTCAAGCTGGTAAATTAGTTAACTTATCCAATGTAGGTGAGTTTAGGCTTGATAGTTTCTTTTTTGAGCCTGAAAATAGAGACCTTGTTTTAGATGCTGTTTTAAAGATTGGAATAAGTAAATATGGAGATGTAACTGCAGAGCTTACAAAAAACCTTAAAAATTATGTGTTAAATGTACTGTCTGCCACAGGAGATAATTATATTAACTTTGCATTATTCCATGAGGGAATTGGTAGCCTTATACCTGAGTATAATGAAGTAATAGACATTGCAAATCAGCTTAACGTTGATGAAAATGATCTTCTTGGGTACCTGAGACAGTTTAAAGACGAAAACCCTGAGTTTGGAATTAAAGGAGCAAGGCTCTACTTAAAATATGCTATTCTTTATGAGATCCAAGTGAGAGCTATTATTGAAGCCGTGATTGACTCTAGGAAAGCTAGCTTTGCTAATGGCGGCATGGTTGGGGTTTTGATAAATGGATTTACTAGGTCTGAGGAAGCGAAAAAGCTAAGAACTAAATTTGATTCAATACTTAATGAATATTCAGATAAGCTTGATGTTAAGATTGGTTTCAAAGCTGAAGTAGACAATTTCAGCTTTACCCTAAAGACAGCTAGTATGGCTGAGTACTTTGATGAACTATGCTTTAACCTAGATCGAATAACTTCAAGCCTATATGGTCTCTCTGAAGAAGATAATATCGGAGAGTTCTCTAGAACTTATGAGTATAACCCATTTGATAGATTGGACTTTGAAACGATGGGGGATGGAATTATCAATGCTATCAGAAACTATAAAGAAGTTTCTAAATCTAAAGTTTCAGTAAAAGGTAGATTTGCAATCAATGCATCTAGCGTAGATTTCTTTGAAGAAGCTGGATTTGATACTATATATATTACTAAAACAAATAGCCTGAGAACTAAGGTCTTAGCAGCTCAAGCTTATTTGGATAGATTGTTGAACTAGACTAGTTACAAAGATTACTTTCTAAGTCTTTGTCTGAAATGGTTCTTACTCTAAGACCAAGATCTTCTCCTTCTGAAGAGCTTATTGTGATTTCGGTATTTTTGGATACTTGAATGTTTTGCCTGGTGTTATCGCGGCTTAAAGCTATGTTGTAGCTTTGTCCATTTTCAGGAGTGAAACAGTAGCTATCACCTGGTTGATATAGTCCATTCATAAATAGCACTCCAGACTCACTTGTATTCTCAACGAAGATTGAATTTTGATCTTCAAAAGATGAAACAATTAGAAAGATTGCTGCTAGTAGTGATCCAAATAGAACTAAGCGGATTAGATATGACATATATTGAATTATTTGCAGAAATTTTAATGCTAAAGTAAGAAATAATCAATATTTTTGGGAAGGGCACGACAAAAAACCTACTTTAAGAGTAGAAAATGGTGGGCAGGGAGGGATTCGAACCCCCGAAGGCGTAGCCGGCGGATTTACAGTCCGATGCGTTTGACCACTTCGCTACCTACCCATATAAATGGAGCCACCTATCGGAGTCGAACCGATGACCCACGGTTTACAAAACCGTTGCTCTACCAGCTGAGCTAAGGTGGCTTCTGTATGTCAAAGTGGCATAAATATATGAAAAACTTTGGTAAAAGTCAAAATGATTTTTGCTTTTTTAGAAGTCTGGCATAAAGGTTTTGGATGGTCCTTTAGACTGGGCTGGCTGTGGTTGATTGTGACTAGCCGGACTAGGTGCAGAAATAGGCTGAGATGGCCTTTGGATTGGGTTGTTTGGAATACCAGGTGGAGCTTGTCTGTTGGTTATTAGATCGTAAAACCTCATCTTAGCCATATCAAACCTTAACTCGACCTGACCAACCGGACCATGCCTGTGCTTTCGGATAAACAAATCAGTGATACCTTTCCGGTCAGTGCTTTCGTCGTAGTAATCTTCACGGTAAAGCATCATTACAATATCTGCATCCTGCTCGATCGCACCAGATTCACGAAGATCAGAAAGTTGTGGGATTTTTTCTGGACGGGACTCAACAGCACGAGAAAGCTGTGAAAGTGCAATTATTGGGATATGCATTTCACGAGCTAATGACTTTAAAGATCTAGAAATCTCAGATATTTCTTGAACCCTGTTACCGAAATTGGCTTTAGAACCTTGCATAAGCTGCAGGTAGTCAATAACTAAAACATCTAATCCATGCTCCATTTGAAGTCTTCTTGTCTTTGCACGCAGCTCTACAATTGAATTCCCAAGGGAGTCATCAATGAAAATCTTTAAATTATTAAGCTGATCCATTACTGGACCAATTCTAGCAAAATCATTCTCTGCGAGTTTACCTGTTTTTATCTTCCATGAATCTACTTCTAGAAGTGAACAGAACAACCTTTCAACTAATTGCTCTTTTGACATCTCTAGGGAAATAATACCAACTGACTTGTTTTGCTTGGCTATGTTTTGCGCAATGTTTAGAGCAAAGGATGTTTTACCCATGGCAGGTCTAGCCGCTAGAATAATTAAATCTGATGGATGTAATCCTGTTGTTATTTTGTCTAATCCGGCAAAACCGGTTGGTATACCCGCATAATTATCCTTGTTTTCTGGATCATGGAGGTCAGCAATCTTTTCGTATGTAGAAGTTAGGACATCTTTAATGTGAACGAACTTATCTTTTACAAAAGTCTGTGATACTGAAAAAAGTGACTTCTCAGCTTCTTCTAATAGGTCTTCAACGTCTGAAGCCTCATCATAACCTAGGCTTGTGATGCTGTGCCCGGCCTTAAGTAGCTTTCGGAGAGTAGCTTTTCTCTTAACAATTGTTGCGTACTGAAAAATGTGTGAGGAAGTCGGAACTTCATCTGCCAAGCTGGCAATATAAGCTGTCCCTCCAATTTGATCTAGCTTCCCTTGATCGGATAGGAGAGTACTTATCGTAATAATATCGATAGTAGTTCTTTTGTTGAAAAGATCTACTATGGCCTCGTAAATGGCGGCATTTGATTTATCATAAAAATCGTCAGCTGCAACTAGGTCTACTACTTTAATTAAAGAATCTTGATCAACTAATATTGATCCTAAGGTAGACTTTTCAGCCTCGACTGAATGTGGTGGTATCTTAAGTTGAGACATTTATTTTTTCTGTAAGATAACATAAATTTAGTCTGATTGAAAAAGTATGGATTTATATATTGTTGAATCGAAAGGAAAGTGTGTTCAAATCGCTCTTTTTAAAAATTTTTTATTTATATCTACAGGATAGATGTTCCAAGTTATGTAATCTTTTTGAGAGAAATTTAGCTCTGAGAATAAAACTTGAATGCTGTTATTTCTGTAGATTTGTTCTTTTTTAAGAAATAATTGAGCTGCCTTATACAAATTTTGTGATTGTTTTTTATGCCAGGCTGAATAACTCGAGCTTAGTGAACTAGTAGTTAACTTGGATTCTACGAAGTATAGTGTTTGAGATGATGAGAATATTAAATCTATTTCACCGAACTTAGTTTGATAACCTTGGTATATGAGGCTGAACCCCTTTGAAATAAAATACTTTTTTAAGATGAATTCTCCTAAACTACCTAGCATCTTTTTTCTCAAGTAGGTCATAGTAGAATTTTTGATAGGTTAAAGCTTCATAAATATGTTCAGGTAAAATTACCTCTTTGTCTTGAAGAATTGATATGGCTAGAGACAACCTCATAGTTTTAACTTTGCGACGCATGCTCATCGAAAGTTTACCTGCACTAAACTCAAGAAGTGTGCGTGATTTCTCAGTAAGTAGACCTGAAAGGTCTTGGTATGTTTTTTTAGTAATGAATCCATTTTTGGACTGCCAATCGAAGAGTTTAGCTATCTGGTTTGTGGCTGAGGATGACTCTTGTTTGGTTTTTGAAAGAGCATAGGGGTTAGAGGTTGAATTGAAATCGATGAACAAGTCGAATCTGTCTAGTAATGGCAACCCTAACTTTTGAATAAACTGTTTTTTGGAATAATCATTACAGATACATTTATAATTTTTAGAGTTTGAATAGCCACATTTGCAAGGATTCATTGTAGCTACAAAGGCATGCAAGCTAGATAACTTGTTACCTTTATAGTTAATACTTTTATCGTCGAGGGAAGACTTAAAAAGCTCTAAAACTTTCTTGGAAAGTTGATTAAATTCATTCACCCCTACTACTCCGACATTAGCTTTTTCGTACAAAGACAGCCCTTCTTTTGACGCAAGTATGTCAGTCTTTGTCATGGCACTATCGAACTGATAGAAGGGATGTTGACTCTTGTCTGTCATGATCTGTCTCTTGTAAAAACTTGTAGGAATAGGAAGTATTTCTCGAATAGAATCTAGTAATAAAGTCTTTCCAACACCAGGTTCGCCTACTACTAAAGTATTTGAGAATGAACCGACTCCTAGAACAATTAATTTTTTGGCGAAGTAGTTATTAACTATTTGATCAAAACTATTTTGTTCCTTGCTGGATAATTTTTCGATTGGTATTTGATAATTGTATTTTTCTAATTTAACGATCAGATCCTTCAGTGAGCTATAAGCTATAATATTTAACCCTTTATATGTAATCCAATCAGAAAGATTTGCTTTGGGCATGAACAGATTTTTAAACCCATGTTCTTTTGCAGAGCTGAGAAGCTTTTCATCTAAATGTGCTTTTAAGGAACGGCCATGTAAATCTAGACTTCCTACAAATAGAGTGTCCTGCTGTGGCTTATATTTAATTTGATTTGTTTTAATCAAGAACCCTAAAAGCGCTGATACCTCTAGTAGTTGAGCTTGAGCGGATAAACTAGAGGGATGGAAACTTGCTATTTTTCGTATGGGTGGGTACTTGAAACCAGCAGATATTATTTGGGATTTAAACTTATATTTAATCTCATTTGCAAGCGATGTCTTTAGTCCAGCTATATTAAAATCTGGAAAACCTTTTAGAGTATTAAAATCTATATGTATGACTTTATATTTATTATCTTGCATAGCTAAAGATCGGAGCATGATACTTGGTTAGATAATAATAATTTATATAATTTGGTTTAATAGAAATTAAAAAGTTTTGAGTTTAAAATTTAGAGATGTAGAATTTGATTACTTAAAATTACTTTATGAGCTTAAATGATAGGTTTTTGCCAGAGGCGATTGTAAGCTTAATTGACGATTTGAATAAGCTGCCGACAATAGGGAGAAAGTCAGCACAAAGACTAGCTTTTCATCTACTTAGACAAGATCCTGATGACGTAAACAGACTATCAAAATCAATATCTGGAATTGTTGAAAACATTAAATTTTGCAAAAGCTGCTTTAACCTTTGTGAGGAAAGTTTGTGTAAAGTATGTGCAAATCCGAATCGTAATGAAAATTTAGTATGTGTTGTAGAGGAAGTATTAGACTTAATCGCGATTGAGAATACTAATGAATTCAATGGTGTTTATCATGTCTTACATGGAGCGCTTTCACCTTTAGATGGAGTTGGTCCAAATGAGATTAAACTAAAAGAGCTTAAAAAACGCTTGAGTGAAAGAATTGAAGATAGTGAAATAATACTTGCAACAAGTACCAGTAGTGAAGGGGAGGCAACCGCTGTATATATATCAGAAATGTTCAAGAATGATGATCATGTAAAAATATCTAGAATTGCAAGTGGTCTTCCTGTTGGTGGAAATCTTGACTACACGGATGAATTAACTCTGAAAAGAGCTTTAGTTGGTAGAGTTGGGTACTAATTAACAGTAGATTTATGAAGTCAAAAGAAAGTTGACACTTTTAGCTCTTAAACGTATTATTCGGATGCCTTAAGCAACCCGTTTTTAAATTATAATATAACCCTTTAAGTATTAAAGAATTCAGGATCAATGAAGAAATTACTAAAGCGCCTGCTGTTAGACTTATAGATGTAGAAGGAGAACAGTTAGGAATTGTTGGGATAGATAAAGCTAGAGAATTGGCTGAAGAAGCTGGTTTAGATCTAGTAGAAGTATCTCCAAAAGCGAAACCACCAGTTTGTAGAATTATGGACTATGGTAAGCATTTGTACGAGCAGAAGAAAGCTGAGAAAAAACAAAAGAAAGCTCAAAAGCAGACAGAAGTAAAAGGGATTAGAATTTCTTTAAGAATAGGGGAGCATGATATGCAAACGAAGATTAAGCAAGCTAAGAAATTTTTGGAGGATGGAAACCTAGTGAAATTCTCATTAATCTTCAAAGGAAGAGAGCATGCTCACACTGAGCTTGGATACGAGAAGTTTGATAAATTTGTTGACGAATTAAAGGATGTTGCTACAATTGACACCGCTCCAAAGAAACAAGGGAGCAAGTTGATGATGATAATGGCACCTAAATAAAACTAAGTTAAATTTGATAAAATGAAGCAAAAAACAAGAAAAGCCGTTGCTAAAAGAGTTAAGACTACTAAAGGCGGTAAAGGAAAAAAGATGTTTGATAATGCAAACAATCATCATCTATTAAAAAACAAGTCTAAAAGATCAAAAAATAGAGGTTACATGGAAGCTTTCAAAGGAAGACTGAAAAGCTTAAAAAGATCACTACCTCACGGATAATAATTAAATACAAAGAAAAATGACTAGAGTAAAAGGTGGTTTTACAACCAGAAGAAGACATAAAAAAATACTAAAGCAGACCAAAGGATATAGAGGTCTTAGATCGAAGGTTTATAATCAAGCTGTACAAGCATGGATGAAAGCTGGTCAAAATGCTTACAAAGGTAGAAAACTAAAAAAGAGAGATTTCAGACAACTTTGGATTTCTAGAATCTCTGCTGGTTTGAAGCAAATCGATGCTAAGTTTAGCTACAGTAGGTTTATGAATGGCCTAAAGAAAGAAGGTATTACTTTGAACAGAAAAGTTTTAGCTGATCTTGCATTGAATCATAATGCTGCTTTCGAAAAACTAGCAAAAGATACTTTAAAATAGTATACTCGTGTAGCCTTTTATAGGCACATGTTTGTTGGGTTAGAACGTCCGGGTTATACTGGACGTTTTTTATTTATATCAAAAAAGCACTAAACTTCATTTGTTCAGTGCTTTAATTTTTATTATAGTTCTTCTATTTCTACTGACTCCATAATAATCTCTTCAGTTGGACGTGACATTTCTCCTCCACTGTTTGAGGTAACTTCTACGTTTGATATCTCTTCAAGAACGTCTTCTCCTTCCATTAGAAGTCCGAAAACGCTGTATCTATCATCTAACATGTGGGCTCCATCTTCATTGTTAACGATATAAAATTGGCTTCCAATTGAGTTTGGTAGGAAGCTTTTAGCATTAGCTAATGCTCCGTAAACATGAACTAGGCTTTCGTGATACTCATCACCGAGTGTTGTTCCTTCTCCTTTATATGAGTGTCCACCGGTACCGTCTTTTCTTTCGAAATCACCTGTTTGAACCATGAAATCCTTCATAACTCTATGAAAAGGGACATTTTCATATTTACCTTCCTTAGCTAGTTCTATGAAGTTTTTGGTTAGTTCTGGAGTTTGTTCGCCGAATAGTTTGAACTTCATATCACCTTTATTGGTTTTGATTGTTGCGTATGCAGTTGGCTCAAGTTGCATCATTTGTTCTGCTCTTTCCATTGTGGTTAGGTTAGTTTCTACTGGTTGGCTAGCGGGTTGATCACTGTCATAATTCTGTATAGTCTTTTCCATCTGGCAACCTGTAAGGGTTAGTAGAGAAGCTATCAGAAACAATGTAAACACCTTTTGATTGTTCATTTTCTGAAAGGTTATATCATATATATACGTATTATAATCAAATCTGAAATGTCCACAACTGATACAGTCTTAAAGAGATTTACACTTGAAGTAAAGTCTGATCAGAGTAGTCATGCTTATTTGATATCAGGGCAAAAAGATGAAGTAAGGGAGACTGTTAGAAAAGCAGTGAAGGTTTTGCAGAATGGAAAAATTGATGTAACTGATAATATTGAATGCCTAGATGAAGGTGATAAGTTTGGAGTAAAAGAACTTCGACTAATCCAAAATCAGATGATGCTGAGTAGCCAGTCTATTTATAAAACCTGTTATATCGAAAATATAGAGAGACTTAGCATACCAGCTGTTAACTCAATGCTTAAAATATTAGAGGAGCCTCCCAGAGGAGTTGTATTTTTTTTGGGATGTAGGAATAAGAATAATGTATTGGATACTATTATATCTAGATGTAGAGGTTTTGAGATTAAGTCAGAGACATTGAAGAACACAGATAGGATTGAGGAAATCTTAGGCTCGATTGCGAATGAAGCTGAGGTTATAGACTTTGCAGGTAGGATTGAGAATAGGGAAGAAGCAGTGGAGATTTTGGACGAACTTATAATATTTAGTAGGGAAAAATTGATAAAAGGTGAGAGTGAATATGCTGATGTAGTTATATTGGCGCAGAGGTGCTTGGATGATGTGAAGGCAAATGTTAATTTTAAGCTGGCTATAGAGGTTTTACTCTTGCGTGTGATTCGACTAGTCAGTAATATGGTCTCTAATTAATATATACACATGCTTTGGGTACTAATAATCGGATCAGTGATTGGGATAGTAGGGATTTTTGTGATTAGATTTAAAGAACAACAACAAAAAAACAAGATAAAGGTTAGAGCAGAGCGGAAAACTGCATCAACTTTCAAAGAGGATGTTATGAATAATGAAGATGACTACACTCCTTCTAACATAAGGAAGAGTGCGATTGACTATGCAAAACTAAACAAGCTTATTAGTCAGGCGGAAATACTGTATAGTAAAGATTTATTGGACGAAGCGAGTAAAATTTATGTTCAAGCTTTGGCGATTGATCCGGATCACGAGGTAGCTAATAATAAACTTGGACTTATCTATTTGAAGAAAGATATGCCTTCTAAAGCAGAGGCTATTTATAGGCTTTTAACTAAACTTAAACCTAGAAACGCAGTTTACTTTAGTAACTTGGCTTTGAGTTTGTATAATCAAAACTTCTTGGAGGAAGCTAAAGTTTATTACCGTAAAGCTTTGAATATTGATCCTAAAGAGAGTAGATATGTTAGCCTTGGTCAGATTTGTGTTGATACGAAAGATTATAGAGAAGCTATAAATAACTTCTCGAGGGCGCTAGAAATAAACCCTGAGAATGATGATATGTATTTTTATATAACTAACTTACTTATGGAAGTTAAAGCTTGGGATGAAGGAATTGCTTTCATGCAAGCTTACCTAGACAGTAACCCATATAATGAGGAGGCTAAACAGAAAATTGTTGATATAAAAAGAAAAAAAGGGGAGGACCCCCTTTACCAATCTAGATAGATTCTGGTGTACTTGGTTCTTCTTTAGTATCGTAATAGTCAGGGCTGACTACTAACTTGCTATTTACTGCTCTGTAGTCAGAGAATATATCTTCAGTTGTTTTATTGTTGTCTTTATCGTAGATGATTCTTTGCCAGTATGAGTCGAATCCTGTTACTGGGTTATCCATAACTTTTACTGTTCCTGCAGGCAGATTTGGATTTACTGTAACACTTTGAGGACCTGGACTTCTATAATTAGAATTAACTGGACCAACTAGCTCTACTCTATCAATGTGTTTAGTTCCATAGAATTTAAAGTAAGCGGATGTCCCTTCTGCATAAGCTTGAACAACAATTGGGTAGCCAGTGTTGTTTATAAATTTAAGATCTTTAACTCCTGGATAGATTGTAGCGTCTAACCCATGACCTAGAACTTGAGCATAATAACTTACTGCATAAGAATGGTTGTCGCGTTCAGTTATCTCAAGACCTGACATTAAGGCAGCTCTATACATTGTGCTTGATACTTGGCATAAACCTCCCCCGTACTCAGGGATTGTTCCAATTGATTTGATTACTAGTTCAGGAACGTATCCAGTCGATGCATCTACAGGACCAAGGTTTTCATTGAAAGAGAACTCTTCGTCTGGCTGAATAATTAGCCCGTTGAAGGTAGCCATCCCTACATTTATGTTGGTAATCCTATTGTAAGTTGATCCTCTAAAAGTCGTATAACCAGTTTCGATTAGCTCTGTTACTCCTTGCTCTTTTAAGACTGGGTCAATTTCAAGAGTTGGCTCAAGATCAATTGTCGATAGGTATATTGGATTTTGCTGGGCGGAGAAGATTTGGCTTTGGATTGCTAGATTAACTGCATCAATGCTTCCTTCGACATTTAAATCTACACCCTTGGTTGAATCGGATTCAAAGTCTACTTTCTCAGTCTCTTCGTTATAAGTAAGAGTTAATTTTCCTGGTTCTATTTTTATGTCAGGTCTTACAACTCTATTTAAGTAGTTAGTAATGAAATCTGTAGATAGATTTACTTGGATCGACTCATTTTCGTCTCTGGAAAATTCTATTTGATCTAGATTGTCGAATAGAGATAGCTCATATTCTTTGTCTGATATGAGAAGTGTGAGAGAATTTTCTTTAAGATAATCTATGTTTGCTTGAAAAGGAGACAAGTCTTTTGATGTAACTTCTGCTTGGGTACTAATTGTATCAACGTTGATAATATCTTTTTTTGTAAGATAATTTTCTAGTTGGTTTTGTAAATTTTCCATATCGATGGATAAACCATCCTGAGAATCAATTATCTGCCCATTTTTATCAATAGATGCGTTAAGTGTCGGTGTTAGGTTTTGTAGCTTGCTAGAGATAGCCTCTGTGGCCTGTGACTGGTCGAGCTCAATATTTGGATAATATTTTTGGGAATTGAATGAGTCTTTAAGGAGCTGAGCTATAGTTGGTCTACCTTTATAGAATAATGTTGATTTTAAAACTTCTTCGTGTGAAGGGTCTTGAATAAGTTCCTCTAGAAATACTTTAGTACTTTCATCTTCATGAACTAAAGTTGCTTGAGTTTGGTTAAGCTTATTATCTAATAATGAAAGTTTAGAATTTAGCTCTTGATATGATAGTCCCGAAATATTTTTATCTAAATATTTTTGAGAGGGGATTGTTTTACCGTTGAAATGGAAAGTAGCAGCAAAGAGAGTTGCTACGATTAAAAGTGGTACAGACAATGTTATTGCTAAGATTAGCAAGATTTGGTTTTTCTTAGTCATTTTGCTTACTATTTATTTTAGCTATTTATAAAACAAAGATAGAAAATCGTCAACTATCGTTTAAATATTCTAGAGAAAAAAGACTTCTTTTTTTGTTTTTCTTTCTCTTTTCTTTTAGAAGTTGCTCCTACAACTGATCCAACAGCTGCACCTAGAACTGCCCCCATAAGGATTTTTTCTATGATACGTTTTTTCTTTTTTCGTTTGAACATATTATTTTTTATTGGCGTAATCTGATGATTGGACTGTGCGGATGAGGTTTACCTTGATTTGACCTGGGTAGGTTAACTCGGATTCAACTTGATGAGCTATAGTTTGAGCTAATTTATCCATATCCTTGTCAGAAACTTTGTTTTCATCTAAGAAAGTTCTGATCTCACGTCCTGCTGAAATAGCATAAGCTTTTTTGACTCCTTCGTACTCTGCAGCAATTCTCTCTAGACCTTTAACTCTTTCATAATACATTTCAGCTGATTCGGCACGAGCTCCTGGTCTTCCTGCAGAGATTTTATCGGCTATAATTACTATTTCTCCAATAGTTGTTTCTACTGGTACTAAGTAGTGATGTGAGTGAGCAGGGTGGTATATCTCATAGTCAAACCCTTGAGACTCTAAGAATTCTTTACCTAGTAAGTCATGTGTTCCTTCTTGTTCTTGATCTATTGCTTTTCCTACGTCATGAAAGAAACCTGCAAGGAAAGCTACTCTTGGATCTTCACCTAGCATGTTGGCAATGATTTGAGAGAAGTAAGCTACTTCGAAAGAATGGAAAAGTATATTTTGACCGTAACTGGTTCTGTATTGCAATCTCCCTAGAATATTCAATAACTCTTTTGATGGACTCTCTAACTGTATCTCTTTAGCAACATCTTTACCAATGGACTCGAGGTGCTGGTTCATTTCGTCGGTAGACTGTTGGATGACTTTATCTATGATTGGCTGATCTATGTGAGATAGCTTAGTAAGCTTATCGAGTGTCAACTTAGCGATCTCTTGTTTCCATAGAATGAAACCAGATACTCTGACAACATTAGGCTCCACCTCATCTATCTCAATATCTACATCTAACTTGTCTTTAATGTATTTAAAGTTAGTTGAGTCAGGTCCAGCTAATCTCAAGGCTTCTTTTGGGCTTAGTAACTCGAAATGCTTATCTAAACGATCTGTGGAAGATGGTTCAGTGTACTTTTGCATAATTACCTTTAAGTCCTCCTGAGCTTTTTTTACAGATATATCAGAAATGTGATTTGCATAGGATTGAATTTCTTTGGCATAAAACTTTTGAAATTCATTTTTTAAATCTGACTTTATAGATTCCTTTGTTTCATCTACGGACTTCTCTGCTTTTTGACTTAATTTACTTAAAGTATCTGAGGTTATGTCTTTTAGACTTTCCTCTGTTTTGGATATTGAGTCTTTAGATTCTGAAATTTTGTGATTTATCTGGGAAAGCTTAGACTCTCTTTTTTTAAGGAAGTTTTGTTTTTTATCAATCTTGTCCTCTAGGACTGGGATAAAAGACTGAAACTCCTTATCTAGATCAGCTATAACTGACTCTTGATATTTTATGTCTGATTGGGCTTCATTTTTTATTTCTGATACCTGTGTCTTAGCTTTTTGAAGTATGCTTTCTTTTTGTTTGTTTAACTTATTCTTGGCTGACTTTACTACAAAGTAAGACCCAAGGCCTCCAAACAAAATTCCGAAAATAATTATTGATATATATGTAGTCATAGGTAGTTTATTCGGATCTAAAATACATTATAAACCTTAATAATTCCACTATAGATATTAAGGCAGCAGCAACGTAGGTCATTGCAGCGGCGTTTAAGACTTTTTTCACTTGAGGTAATTCTGATGCAGTTACTATATCTAATTGTTGCAATTGAACTAAGGCTCTTTTAGATGCATCAAACTCAACTGGCAGAGTGACTATCGCAAAGAAAACCGAAACTGCGTAAAAGCCTATTGCTACTTGAAATAAGGATGTTAACTGAAAAATCAAAGATAATATAAGTAGAACTGGGAAAGCTTTGGAGGTGAAACTCATAAGTGGATATAGAGCTGTTCTCATGACTAAGAAAGGATAGCTTTGATTGTGTTGAATAGCGTGTCCTACTTCATGAGCAGCCACTGCAATCGCAGAAATACTATTTCGGGAGTATATATGAGTAGACAAAGACACCTCTTTGGAAAGAGGATTGTAGTTGTCAGTTAGATTTCCAGGGGTTTGTTTAACTGGTACACCTGCAATGTTATTGGCATTTAGGATTTGTCTGGCTACCTCTGCTCCGCTTAGGCTAGAGGATGAGACAGCACTGTGGTTCTTTTGAATAACCTTACCTACTCGCTGCTGAGCATACAGAGAAAGTAAAAAACAAAGTATTGATATAATGAATAAAATTGATTGCATTACGGTTTCATTGAAAGTTTGTAGCGTAATGATATCAAAATAGAGGCAATTGACAATATCTGAAGAGGGTGCGAAATTTGCATTTTTCGCTTATTTATGTAAAATTTTCGCGTCCAATGATTTAAATTTTTATATGGGCAGAAGAAAAAAAAGAAACAATAAAATTAGAAGTAATTTTGGAGGAAGCTACAAGAAACCTTCAAGATCAAGCCGAAGAAAGAAAAGCTTTATTGAGATATTAGAATTACACACAAGAACATTGAGAGAGAGAATTATCCTGAGCGCTTTTGCTATTGGGACTATAGGTGTGGCAGTAATTGTGTTTTTTGCTGTAATTTTCTCATTAACTTTGCCAGATGTTAGCGATGCAGAGAATATTACTGGAACGGAATCGACTGTTATATACGATAGAGATGGTAAAGTTCTACATACAGTGTATGCCGAAGAGGATAGAGAGGTGGTTAAGAGTGAGAATATTCCTGACGTTGTAAAACTAGCAACAGTGGCTATCGAGGATGATAAGTTTTATAGCCATAATGGTTTTGATGTGCCAGCTCTTGTAAAAGCTGTGCTTTCAGAGGTTGGTATAGGTAAAAGAAGAGGTGGATCTACTATCACACAACAGTTTATAAAAAACGCGGTTCTTAGCTCACAAAGAACTTATACTCGTAAACTTCAAGAGCTGGTATTAGCTGTACAACTTGAAAAGCATTATAATAAAGACCAGATTATAACAATGTATTTGAATAGAGTTCCTTATGGTGGTACTGCCTATGGAATTCAAAAAGCTTCGAATATTTTCTTTAATAAAGAAACTACTGAATTAGGTACTGTTGAAGCTGCAATTCTGGCGAGTCTTCCAAATGCACCGACTTTTTACTCTCCATATGGAGATAATAAACATTCATCTTTAAATGTAGAGTTTACACCTGAGGAGGCTGAAAAGATAGATGATGCAGGGGACTTAGAAGATTCTGAATACACAATTGGGTTGCTTGGAAAAGAGTTCACACTAGCTGATGGAAGCACTTTATACATTCCCGGGAGAGTTGATAGTGTTTTGGTTAGAATGGAAAACTTGAATTTTATAACCGAAGAAGAAAAAGATGAGGCAGTTGCCCAAGCTATGAATTATGAATTTCATGAATATACGCCACCTTTGAAAGACTCGTATCACTTTGTAATGTATGTGAAAGGATTACTAGAAGAAAAGTATGGTAAAGATTTAGTTGAGAATGGAGGGTTGAAAGTAACAACAACTCTTAATAGTGGGCTACAGAGCACTGCTCAGAATATTGTAAATGAAAGGAGTGCTACTTACGAATCAAGATTCTCAGCTAATAATGCATCTCTACTTACTGTTGACCCAACTACTGGTGAAGTCCTAGCGATGGTAGGTAACTCACAAAAAGATGGGGTTCTGACTGATTATAACAATATTACGACTAGCCCAAAGCAAGTTGGTTCTACAATGAAGCCACTGGTTTATTCTGCTGGATTTGCGAATGGACTACCTTCTCCTGGAAGTACTATATTTGATGTCCCAATGAAAGCAGTAGGAGGTAAGTTTAGAAATAACTTTGATGGAAAGTTTATGGGGCCAATCTCGATAAGAACTGCATTAGCTCAATCTAGAAACATTCCTGCGCTAAAAATGTATACAGTAGCTGGAGGGCAAGAACAGATTATTGAGTATGTTGAAAAGATGGGTATAACTTCACTAGATCCAGATTATGACTATGGTGATTCTTTAGCTCTTGGTTCAGCGTCTATACCTATGATCGAATTGGTACAAGCGTACTCAGTTTTCCCAAATGAAGGTAAACTTGTGGAAATTAACCCTATACTGAAAGTTGAAACTAGTAGTGGAGAAGTTCTAGAAGATAATACTGAACGTAATAACTTACTTGCTAACGCGGAGGAAGTTATTACCCCTGAAGAGGCGTTTATGATAAATAATATTTTATCTGACCAAAGTGTTAACTTTGGAGACTTACAAGCTTTACCTGGAAACAGACCTGTTGCAACAAAAACTGGTACAAGTACTAAGTCTAACGGAAACCCGTCAGACCTATGGACTGTTGGATACACAAAGCAAAAGCTGACAGCTGTATGGGTAGGTAACACTAATGGTGATGAAATCGCAGCTAACGGGACTGGTTATGGAGCTGCAATGCCTATTTGGAATTCATTCATGGTTGAAGCTACTAAAGATGATTCTGTAGTAGGATTTGAGAAGCCGGCAACTATACAGAGTTACAGGTTTAGTAAATTATCAGGAGACCTTCCATCATCAAGCACTCCAGCTAACATGACAGCTGAAGACTTCTTTATGCCTAACGCGGAACCGACTACAGTGGATAGTTCTTATTTTAAGGCAACAGTTGATGTCAGAAATAATAAATCTACTAATCAATACTGTCCGACACTATATGTAAAAGAAGTTACTTTCTGGAAGCATACCGAATCTGAAAAGTATTCACCTGAAGGAATTCAAAGCCAAAGGCATAATGAAATTCTGGCTTGGTTTAATGGTCTTGATGAAGCTGGTAGAAATGAATTGAACCTAGGGGAGAATGTAGTGATAGGATTCCCTATTGATGAGTTAAGTGATAATTGTAAGAGAAGTTTATATGAAAGATCTAGATCTATTGAAATTACAAACTTAAGCGACGGTGATGGTGTTCCAACTGGAGCCCAGCCAGTTGAGGTTTCAGCAAGCGCTGCATCTGGAATTGAGAAAATTGAATACTACCTAAATGACAGTGTTCAGTATACTTACCAGGAATCTGTAGGAGGAAGCTACAATGGTAATGTAAGAATATCTCCGGCTTTCCCTGAAGGAAGAGAGTTGACTATTCGAGTAGTGCTTTACGATAAATATGGTTATGTAGAAGAAGATAGTATCCAGGTTTATGTTGGTGAAGGTAAAAATAAACCTTCATTGTCTGACTTCTTGGACACTACTGGTGGGGGTAATAACTCTGAAGATTCAAACGATGAAGACCAACAGGTTAGTGATGATATCACTAGTGGGGTAGATCCAATTATTGATTTTGATCAAAGTCCTGGTTCGATAGTTATTGAATAATATTTTATATGAAAATTGGAAGAATTGTAGTGGCTATGCTTGGTATCGTTTTACTGACTGGCTGCTATGGTTCTTCTGATGTTATAAGTGAAGATATAAATAGTACAAGAATAGATGACCTTACAGCCTCAAGTGTAGAAGTGGATGTTCCTGTTTGGAAGCGAAATAGGAAAGATATTAATATCATTTTTACAGGTGATGTTATGCTGGGAAGATATGTGGAGACACTAATGAATCGAAATGGGCTTGATTATCCATTTGAAAGTGTATCTGGAAGATTAAATCTTGCGGATGAGGTTATTATTAATTTGGAAGGTCCAGTCTTAAGGAGTGCTGAACACGTTCAAACACCTGATAACACGACTAACTTTTCTTTTGATGAGAAAGTCTTGAGTACTTTTGATCGCCATAATATTGGAATTGTAAACTTATCAAATAATCATACATACGATAAGGGAAGTGATCGATTTATGGGGATGACCAATATCTTATCTGAGAATGGGATTGAATGGTTTGGTCACCCTCAAGAGTATGATAATAAGTATATTCACACTATTAATGCTGACGGCGTAGATATTAACCTTTTGGGTTATCATCAGGCGACTAACCCTAATTTTGATATAGAAGCTATGAAGGATAGTGTTAGTTCAGTGGTTGAGGCTATGCCAAATGCAGTGAATATTGCTAACTTTCACTTTGGCCCTGAATATATACTTACAAGTAGTGCTATTCAGAAAGAAATTGCTAGGGCTGCAATTGACGCAGGTGCTGACTTGGTAATAGGACATCACCCTCATGTGGTACAAGAGATGGAGGTTTATAAAGGAAAGCCAATTTTTTATTCTTTAGGTAATTTTGTGTTTGATCAGTATTTTTCACAAGATACACAAGAGGGCTTGGCGGTTGAGCTTGTTTTAGAGTTTAAAGATTTTGATAGTGAATTTAAGTTCTCAGCTGACCCATATGCCCTTTTAGGTGGAAAGTATGAGTTAGATAGGCTTGGAGTGCGCTTGCTGCCTCTAAGATCAAACTCAAGCCAGCCTTACTTCTTAGGTGAAGAAGAATACAGGCCATGGCTAGAACAATATGCAACTAGGTCGATAGGAGGGAGTGTAGATGGAGAGTACTTCTATGAATGGACTTACTGATAGGGGATGACTATTAACCCAGCACCAATGTCATGAACCTTGTGTTCTATTTGGTTTTCTTCAAGATATGTGAATAGATCTAACATACTATCTCTATGTGAGATAACGTTATCAGCTATAAACAAAGACCCTGGGGTCATATTTGGCCTTAAGGTTTGATACAAGTCTAAGGTTTGTTTTTTGATGGCATCACAAAATATGAAATCAAGGTTAGATAAATCAATCTCTTCAAATACCTCTGGAGCATGATGCCTGATCTGATTTAACTTTATATGTGATAGGTCTATTTGTGAAAAATACTTTTGAGCTAGGTCATACCGAGCTTGGTTTGACTCTATAGTGATTAAATTGGTGGGTTGTTGAGGCTTAAGTTCTTGGATAGCTTCGATTAACCATGTAGTCGAGTACCCTGATGATGTACCTAGCTCTAGGACTTTTCTTGGTTTAACTATTTTTACTTTTTCTTTTAGAAATTGCCCTGATTCTGGTCCGACTGGCCAAAAATTTTCCTGAGGTAACCGGAGCATTTCTTGTCTAACTTGCTGTAGTGTTTTGAATTGGGTCATTTATTTCTGGTAGGGGATAGTTGAATCTGGTTTGAAATTTATTTTTTTCAGCTTGATAAATAGAAACTAATTGATTTTGTAAATCTTGCCAATTGTTTTGTGTATTTTGGTTTATGTATAGCTCAGTGATTTGGTAGGCAAATTGGGGCTGTTGAGTTGCAACGGTGTTATGGGCGTTTACGTTAAGTAGCGTGATATAGTTTTGAATAAGATCATATATCTCTGGTTCTTTTTGTATGAGAACAGTTGAATCGTTAGATTGTAAGTATTTTAGGAATGATAGGTAGTATTTAAGGTTGTTTTTTGGGTCAAGGTTTAGAAGACTTTCGTAATCCTCAATTGTTACATCTGATAATGAACTGGTAGATATTTGAAGGAATTTTTGAGGGTGGAAATTTGGGTACTTTGTGGTTTTTACTGGGTAATGATCTAACGAGTATAGTTGATGCTTAAAAGGTGCTATTTGAGCCAAAGTTAAGTAAGTTGGAGTTGGGCTGGAACTTGTTTCGATTTTTTTAATATAGTAGTAGCCGTAGGCTTGTAAGATGGTTACCACTATAAAGATTATTGTCAGTAAGAAACCAGTGATTTTTAAGAGTTTGTCTTTTTGAAATTTTATGTTTGATTGATCATATAGAAGTTGTCCTAGCAATATGAAGTAAAGTGAGGCAAGTAGGGGAAAGTCTAGATTGTAATCGAACAGAAAATGTATATTTAAAGATAGAAATGCTATGTAAACTGGTAAACTAGTCTTGAGATTTTTGGGGTGAAAGGCTGCCAGTAGAAGTAACAAGAAAGGGATAAAGGTGATTAATCCATTTTCTGATAATATCTTTAGGAATAGATTGTGTGCATGTGGAGCTTTAGCTAAAAGCTCTTTTTGGTATTGAGGATACATGTATTCAAAGCTTCCTGCACCAGAACCGAAGATTGGGTAACCTTGGAAGATTGAGATAGCTCCAGACCAGATATTTGGTCTTTCTGTTGCCGACTGGATAGAGCTTGGATCAGAGGTTTGAACTCTATCTATAAAATCTGATGAGTATTCAGAATTTAGGCTTACTACCATAGAAGCTGAAAGAGCAAAAAGTGAAACCAATAAAAGCATAGCACCTTTCTTCAAAAGACTTATTAATGTTTCTTTCTTTTGGAATAACAATACAAAGAAGCCAAAAAATAGTGCAACTGCTAAACTTAAATAAGCTGATCTAGAAAAAGTTAGCCAAAAGGCAATAAGGTTTATAAACAGCACTAGAATAGGTAGCTTATTGTATTTTAAGTTGGCTTTTGACTGAAATAGATGAATGACAGAGAGAGTTATGCTCACTATTAATAAATCTGCAAATGCATTTGGGTAATAAGTGAATTGCTCTGCTCCATGGAATAACCCAAAAGTTCTATCGTGACTTTGCAAAACTAGTGTAGTCGTAGCATATATAGAGATAAGTGCTGTTAGATTCGATAAAAAGCTAGTTAGTTTTTTGGTGATTAATTGAAAGTTTGATAAAGATAGAGACAAGAGTGCTCCTAATCCGAGAGTGGAAAACTCTAAGAATCCATATGGAGTTTGTCTGAAAAATAAGCTGATTATAAAGGTTGTTAGAAAACCAACCAGTAAGTATGACGGTAAGGCTTTTTTATACTCAAACTTTTGATTATGAGAAAGAAGAAAAACTAGAATTAGTACTGAAGAAATTACGCTATTTTTAAACCCTATACCAAAAACTACTGTTAGATTTAGTAAAAATAACAATATGAGTAGTTGGTTATTGGGAGTTTTGAGTATTTGTTTTAGTTGAAGGATTTTTGAGGACATTGTTTGCTTTAAATTGGGGTTATTATTATGATGCCTGTGTATTAAAGAAATTTAAACTTTATTTATGTACTCAATAGGTGAATTAAGAGTAGGTAAAGCGATAATACTGGATGATGAACCGTATTTGATAACCTACGCACAACACTCAAAAAAAGCAAGAGCTGGGGGTGTTTGTAGAACTAAACTTAAAAATTTGATAACTGGAGTTATTATTCCTAAGACTTTTCAAGGAAATGATAAGATTGCCCCGGCAGATACTGGTTATAAAAAAGCTCAGTACCTTTATAATGATGGTGAATCTTACCACTTTATGGATAATGAAACTTTTGTACAATTTAGTTTTACAGCCGAGGACTTAGAAGATCAGGTTAACTTTTTAGTAGATGATACTGAGGTTGATGTCTTAACATTCGAAGATAAGCCAATTGGAGTAATGCTTCCTCCAAAGGTTGAGCTGACTGTAGAATACACAGAACCGGGAGTAAAAGGGGATACTGCAGCTGGAGGAAGTAAACCAGCAACTATGAATACTGGGTATGTTTTACAGGTACCATTGTTTATAAAGAAGGGAGATTCAATTAGAGTTAACACAGAATCTGGCGAGTATGTCGAGAGAGTATAACCAATAAAAGTTGATTTATCAGCTGTTTATACAATAATAGAGCTTGCTAGAGATGACTAATCTAGTTATTAAAAAAATAAATTTAACCAAATTAAAAATGAGTAAAAGATTACTTGCTGCTCTTATGCTTGTAGGTCTAGTTGCACTAACTGGATGTACACCTGCTGAAGAAGCTCCAGTTGTAGACGGAGAAGAAGTTATGGACGATGAGTCTATGATGGACGGAGAAGAATCTATGGATGATGATTCTATGGAAGGTGAAATGGAAGACGAATCTATGGACGAAGACTCTATGATGGACGAAGAAGAATCTATGGATGATGATTCTATGGAAGGTGAAATGGAAGACGAATCTATGGATGATGACTCTATGATGGATGCTGAAGCTGAAATGTCTGTGGAAGCTAACAGCTAATTAAGCTGAAAGATAAAAAAAAGCCGGTAGTTTTACTACTGGCTTTTTATATTAGTTTTTGCTTTTCGTATTTGCCATACTTTTCCGAGTAGGCTTTTACATCAAACTTTCTTTTTGCTCCGTTGTAATTCATGTAGCGTATTTTTCCGTACACTTCTCTTTCTGTCCAAGCTCGATCGTGAACACCTCCGATTGACCAAGCAACTCCAACATAACCATTTGGATCACGCCCATCTAGTTCATAGGTATCGTTTAGTTTAATAGCTATTTCCTGAGCTTTTTCTGGGCTCTCTGTCCACTCTAGGATCTTTTTACACCAATACATCCTCATATACCCATGCATTTTACCCTCTCTTAGCATTTGAATCTGTGCAGCGTTCCATAACTCATCGTGAGTCTCTGCTTTTTCAAATTGTTCGTATGTATAAATATAATCTCTTTTATCATCTCGATGATCGTTGAGAGTTTTTTGTGCCCACTCTTTGAAACCTTTAAAATTGTCGTAATTTGGATTGTAGAAGCAATAATTGTCTGTAAGCTCACGACGAACTACTAGCTCCTCTATAAAGGCGTCTATTGTGTTTTCTAGGTGTGGATGAATTGCTTTATGCTCTCTGGCTTTTTGAGTTATGTATTGGCTTGAGATTTGACCGTAATGAAGATAGGGGGATAGATCTGATAGTACGTCTTCATTTGGATCATTTCGGAGGTCATCATAATCTTTAACTTGATTGTCTAAAAAGTATCGAAGGCGTCTTTTTGCTGCTTTTTCCCCTGGAGTTATACTCTCTACAACTGGTATCTCTTGAAGCGGGAGTTTTTCTAATATTTCTTGAGTTTTGAATATTTCTGTAGATACGTTGGAGTTATAATCATATGTCATTAGATTTGGTAGCGGATCTAAATAGTCATCGATGAGTTTATGTATTTTGGGACGAATTGTTCTAGCAGCATACTCTTCTTTTTCTGAGGTTACCCAACATGGGATAATGTTTCTGGTATCAACTTCAAAAAAGGCTATGTCTAAGTCTTTGGAAAGTTTATCTCGCCAAGATCTTGGCAACCTTAGTGGTGTAAAATCTGTAAATAGGTTCTTAATTTGGTGATCTTTAATGAACTCAGGTATTTTTTCTGTTGGTTCTCCAAGGATAAGATGAAAGTGTATATTTCTATCTATTAGGGTTTCGGCGGTCTCTTTTAAGCCATCTAACATGAAGGTGTATGTTCTGGTATTAGCGTTTAGGAATTCATCTGGAATAACATAAAGCACATGGAGACTTTCTTGATACTCTTTAGCTGTGTTTATGGCAGCTACTAAGGCCCAATTATCGTGGGCTCGGCGATCTCTATCCATCCAATACAAAACAGGTCCTTTTTGGGCTGTTTTATTGTTAAGTTTACGAATTCGTTCCTTTTTCATGTTTTGATTTATTTCTACATCTTTTTGAGCAATATTTAACCTGGTCAAACTGGTTTCTTTGGCGCCATTTTTTTCTGTTTGAGAAGGGGCGGTTACAGACTGGGCAGATTTTAGTTTCGGTCATTTTACTTTTGGGATTTGTTTCCAATCAGATAAGTAGTCTGGTGATACCTTATTGCGGCGCATTTTCCAACTACTTGATTTTAAGCCAGAGGAAGCGAGCTGAATAGTATTTTTACCATACTGTTTATTGATTTGATCAATTTTTTTGAATAACTTATCAGAATTTTCCTCTCTATCGGTATTGTAAATGAAACTTGTTTGAGTAGCTAGGTTCTCTTGAAGCTGGCTAAGGAAAACCCCGCTTTTTTTATACCTTATATCTGATTGGTAAATGGATCTTAAAAGAGATTTTGAATGGTGAACTAATGTGCTTGTACTGCTTGTTGGATAGGGGAGCATAGCACCCTTAGAGAAGCTTCTATAGGCTAGATCTGGTTTGTGAGGCTGGAACTTGCTTGTCTTTAAGAATACAGATAGATAACTGGCTTTTTGATTTTGATCCCTTAACTTTCTTGCTGCGGTTTCTATATAACTTGAAACTGATTCTTGAAGTGCTTGGAGGCTTGTAACAGGTTGTCCAAACGACCTTGAGCTAAGTATGTTCTTTTTTTTGGTAATTACATCATCTACTTGCATACAGGAAACACCTTTTAATTCTAAATAGGTTCTCTCGGTTACAACTGTAAATTTCTTACGGATGAAATGCTGGTTTGCCTCTAGCAAGTCTTGGACTGTGTAAATATTATATTCTTTTAATTTAGATGACTTTTTACCACCAACTCCCCAAACTTCTTGGACTGGAGTTTTTGAGAAAATATTATTTAGTTCCTCTTCAGAATAAGAGTAATAGGACTTACATGGAGTCTTTAACTTTTTTGCCTGCTCTGACATAAGCTTAGCTAATGTCTTTGTCGGTGCTACTCCTATTGAAATAGGAACCCCGATAGACTGATAAATGGATTCTGTTATTTCTTTGGAATAAATATCTAAATCCTCTTTTGGAACAAAAGATAGATCAAGAAAAGCCTCATCAATTGAATACACTTCTACCGAAGGAGAGTATGAGTGTAGAGAAGACATGATGCGTCGGGATATTTCTCCATATAAGGAGAAATTGGCTGAAAAGAAAGTTACGTTGTTTTTCTCTACTATATCTTTGTATTTGAAGTAGGGAGCACCCATGGGTATACCCAAATCTTTTACCTCTTGAGAGCGAGCTATGAAGCAGCCATCATTGTTGGATAGGACTGCGACTGGCTTTTGCTTAAGGTCTGGTCGGAAGATTCGTTCGCAAGAAACGAAAAAGTTATTACAATCCACTAAAGCTAATACTTCCGTGAATGGCTTTATAATCATTAGAGTTGACTGATGTTGGCTTTTACAACACCCCAAACTTCAAAATCAGTGTATCTTGTGATTGGAATTGGTTTGTACTTCTTATTTTCTGGAATTAAGTAATACCTTGGTGCATTTAATCCACCCTGTCTGTTTACAAGTAGTCTTTTAACAGTGAAATCACCGTTTACAGAAGCAATAACTATATCTCCTGAGGATGGGGTTACAGACTTATCTACGACTAAGATATTACCTTCAAATATACCTGCATTTTGCATGGAGTCTCCGGCCACCTTTAAGAAAAAAGTTGAGTTTGGGTTTTGGATCAATAAGTCATTTATATCAAGACGTTGAGAGACTGTATCTTCAGCAGGGGATGGGAAGCCAGCTTTAACTGAGTCAGAATATAAAGGGATTTTGTATTTGGACTCTTTTTCCTTTAACTGGAAAGGGTTTAGAGTTATTGTTTGCGTGTTATACATGTTGTTGGTTGTTAGTGAGTGTATACTCACCATAGTTTAGTTGAGAGATCTAGTCAATATTTTTTAGGAATGACTTTGCTGTTTTGAGATGTTTTTCTAGTTTATCTTTATCCATTCGATCCAGTAAGGAAGCCATCATCTTGAGACGATAATTATTTTGGAAAAACTTTTTATGTTTATTTATAAAATGCCAATATAGACCGGTCCATGTTTCTTCCCACTCACCCTTTTTGTAGCTACTCATTTTTTTGATGTAGTTGGAAGAACTGATATAAGGTTTAGTCGTTATAAGGCCGCCATCAGCGAACTGACTCATAGAGTATACGTTGGTAACCATCACCCAATCATAAGCATCAATGAATAACTCCATGAACCATTTATAAACTTCTTCTGGATCAAATTCACAGAGACACATGAAGTTTCCTAGAACCATCAACCTTTCGATGTGATGGGAGTAGGCGTTTTGGAGAACTTTTTGAATAGTATTGTCTATTGGTTCTATGCCAGTGGAGGCTGAATAGAATGATTTAGGTATTTTTCTTTTATGTTTCCAGAAGTTAGAATTACGAATCTCAACTCCTTTAAGTTCGTAAGTAGCTCTCATAAATTCGCGCCAGCTTACGATTTGCCTAACGAATCCCTCTAGACAGTTGAGAGGGATTTTGTGCTTTGAGTGGAACTCGAGTGTTTCATCTAAAACCTCTTGAGGAGTTAGCAGCCCGATGTTGATAGGGGCACTTAGAATTGAATGAAATATAAAATTTTGGTCTGGGCTGATGGCATCTTCGTAATCTCCGAATTTTTCAATACGATTCTCTAAGAAATCGGATAAAGACTTTTTGGCTTGAGTATGTGTAATTGGATAGAAGAAATTGTCTACTGATCCAGGATTATCTGGGAAATTTTCCTGAATATAGTCTTTTGCTTCTTGAATATACTCTTTATTGTCTTTGGAAAAATTAGGAATTGGTGGGAGGTCTATTTTTTTAGGAAGTTTTTTTCTGTTATCTGCATCAAAAGACCATTTTCCGCCTGTAGGCGACCCATCTGGCTCGAGGAGGATTTCAAACTTCTTCCTTTGATGAATATAAAACTTGTGCTGATAAAACTTATTTTTGGCGAAGTAATCTTGATTCTCTTTAGAGGTATTTAGGAAGTATGGGGTGTCGAGTTGCTTTAAATTTAGATCGTACTTTTGGGAATATTTTTTGATTCTTTTGGATAATATGAAATCTACTGGATCAAAATAAATAAATTCTTTGGATATTTTTGAGAGTTCTTGGAAAGTGCTTCCGATTGATTTAACTTTGGAATAGGGAAGGTAGGTTACTTTTTTGTCGTAGGTTTTTAAGTAATCTTGGTAAGCTTGCATAGAAGCTCTGTGTAGGAGTAGTTTTTTCTTGTGAAAATTAAGAGGATACTTTTCATCCTTAAAGAATAAAGGATGTTCAACCAAAACTATATCTGTATAGTCGTGTGAATATCCGATTGTTGTTAACTGAAAGAGTTGATGAGGAAAGAGAATTAAAGTAGGCAATAGATGAAATTAACAATTTGTGTTAAAATTATAACATTAATAATAGGCTGATAAATGAAGAAATTTGGCATAGCTCTAGGAAGTGGAGGAGGTAGGGGAATGTATCATATTGGGGTACTACAATGCCTAAACGATCATGGCATAAAGCCAGATATAGTAGTTGGGGCTAGTATTGGTTCTTTTGTGGGAGCTCTGTGGGCTGCAACAGAAGATATAAATGAAATCTTAAAGAGACTTGAAAATGATAAGATTTTGGCAGCTAAGGCTCTTTTGGATCCGGCTTTTTTGCTTGGAGGACTTATAAAAGGTGAATCAATGAAGAAAGTGCTTGATGAGGTAATTGGTGTAGAAAAATTTGAAGATATGAAAACTAAGTTTGCAGCTGTAGCTTGTGACTTAAGGACTGGTGATAGCGTTACACTAAAAGAAGGGGATGTGTCTGATTGTGTAAGAGCAAGTATGTCTATTCCTGGAACGTTTACTCCAGTTAAGATGAAAGGGATGATTTTATCTGATGGTGGTATATGTAATCCTGTACCTGATGAGGTTGCTAGGGAAATGGGTGCTGAAGTTGTATTGGCTGTAAACTTGGACTATAGAGTAAATAATATCCTTGCCGAAAATGACCTTAAAAGGATAGATAAGGTTGTATACAGAATGCTAAATATTATGAGACACTATCTAGCTGACTATTCGCTGAATGAATCAGATATAGTTCTAAATCCAGAAATAGATGATGATGGAATGATTAGTTTGGACTTTATCTTTAAGGAAGACAAAAAGAATAACCTAATAAAATTAGGGTATCAGATGATGGAAGAGAGGATAGATGAATTAAAAGAAATACTATCCTCTTAGGAAGACATACTCGTTTTGAGTTGAATCTTCAGAGCTGAACTTGTAACCATCTACATTGAGGTCTTTGATCTTTTCTGGGTCTTTTATTTTGTTTTTTACAATTAGATTGGTCATAGTTCCTCTAGCTAGCTTTGCATAAATGGCAATGACTTTATATTGATCATTTTTTTTGTCTTTGAAAACAATATTAATGACTTTGTCTTTGTCTAAGAAGGGGAGAAGAGCCTTAGAATATTCGTTGGAGGCTAAGTTAATCAAGAACTCATCTTTATCCATATCAGATAGTAGATCATTTGCTAATGTGTCTTGCCAGAAATCATATAGATCTTTGGCTTGATCAGTCTTTAGCTTGGTCTTCATCTCCAATCTGTATGGCTGAATGAGGTCTAGAGGATGTAGTAAGCCATAAAGACCTGATAGAATTCTTACGGTTTGCTCAGCAAATTCCCAGTCTGACTTTGTATAATTTTCTGAATCAATGTCTCTATATACGTCCCCCTGAAATGCTAATAAAGCTGGTTTTGCATTGGATTGATTAAACTTAGTTGGTTGGAATTCTTGGAACCTTGAGAAGTTTAATTCTGTTAGATTATCACTGAGGGACATTAGTTTGGAGAGTTGACCAGGAGTGAGTTGTTTGAGTTTGCTTACTAATGTTTTGATCTCTTTTTTGAAATTTGGTTGTGTAGGCTCAAGACCATCTGGGAGCAGGAAAGATTCAAAGTCTTGAGTCTTGGAAGGGGAGAGAATTAATTTCATTATTGATTTATGAGTTGAATGCTATTTAAAGTTTCATCTGAGTCTAATGGATGAGATTGGATCTTGTCGTTTGAAATAGTGTAAAGATTGTCACCAATGTAGATCAATCTTTGAATTGTCTGATTTGAATCGTAGTTCCATGGCGACTCTGGATTGATTTCTTCATCTAGATGTGTGAACTGCCCTTTTAATGAGAATCCGTCTTCTAAATTGAGGCCTAAATTTACGGCACCAACGAAACTTAGATCACCCCATGAATCAAGACTTGGTGTGTTGTTTTTGTAGATAGTTATTGGGAAAGCCATAGTGTTTTTCTCTTTTGAGAATAGTAGGGCTTTGTGATTGTATAATAACTCTGAATAAGTCCCTCTGTCTCCTATCTTGAAAGTATGTAGCTCTTCTGGGTTAGTTGGGTCTTTAACGTTGAATAGAGATACTTTTAGTCCTTGAGCTTGCCCATCTAGAGTGGCTTCTTTTCCAAAACCTAGAATATGATCTTGATCGTACGGATGTAGGTAGTCTGAGAATCCTGGAATTTTTAACTCACCTAAAACTGTAGGATTGTTTGGGTTAGAAATGTCTATTACGAATAGGGGGTCAACTTGTCTGAAAGTAACCATGTAGGCTCGGTTACCAATGAACCTAGTAGAGTAAACTCTTTCTCCTTCCGCTAATCCTTCTAGAACACCTACTCTGTTTAGGCTTTCATCAAAGACGTAAAGGTTGTTGGTAGAAGTACTATTTCTTCCATCCCATGAGTTAATTGTTGTAGCAATTCTAAAGTTATCTTGATACTCGCTCATTGAGAATTGATTTAATGGCGTACCTGGAACTGCCATTACTCCCTTCAATGAAAGAGAAGGGGAGTCGAGTCCAAACTTAAAAATGTTTGTAGTTACTCTTTCAGAGTCAGATAGATCTGTAAATCTAGAGTAATTATACTTTGGTTGAGTAAGGTACAAATTATTTTTTGAAGCGTATAGGTCACTGCTTGAAGCTATCAGAACTTCTGAGTTTGCTTCGCTTTGATCTGACGAAGTATCTAAAGATGAAACTATCATGAAAGTCATATCAGAATGATTTGATAGATATCTAATATCTGTACATTCTGCAATAGCTTCTGAGGCTTGATCATCGTAAGAAATTTGAGGTAGTAGGTCTTCACCAGTTATGTCATCAAATTGAAATGCGTAAGGAGTGTAGCTTGAAATGAGGACTAGCCTATCTTCAAGCATACGAGCGTTTTGATAATTACCATCTACTGATAATTCTCTTATTAGATCTGGAGATTGTGGATTAGAAATATCAAAAATATATACTCCTGTCTGAGAGCTAGCTCTGTAAGGTAGTAAAGTAGGAGCACCATCGATAATATCAAAGTCTACAGTGTCTGCTTGATCCTCTGGTTGAGTTACAGGCAATGAAGCTTCCGAGTCTAGCACTGTTACTGATTCGTCAGATTCGGCTGCAAGTGGATAATATCCCCAATAGTCTGAGCTAGTAAGAACAACTAGCTTTTCGTCTTTTAGGAACAGACCTGTTGGTCTAGTTTCATTAAATAAGATTGAAGACTGTAGGTCTAACTCTGGTCCTGATGCTTGGGTGATTTGTACTGAAGGTAGTTCGTAGTTGGAATTGATTGTATAAATATGAGTTCCATTTGTTTTTACAACATCTGGTTCATCTACACCTTCCTCTTGAATATTTGTATTTGAGAATTCAAGCTCTCCTCCTCCACCTCCTAGATCCATACTAGCTGTTGCAGAATCATCGGACATGGACTCTTCCATTTCGAACTCCATCATAGGGAAAGGTTCTACAGGCATATAAGGGTAGTAATTGCGGTCTTGGAATCTTTCAAGCAAAGCATCACATGAGGTGATTGAACCAACTTGATTAGTCAGATTTGATAATGTCTGGGTTGGTTTAGTAGTTATATCTTCTTTAAGCCGATATACCATCTCAGACATTTGACCTCTTGTTAGGTCTACGTCTGCGGAATCGACTGTAGAAGGTATAACTGAACTTGCAGATAGCTTATCAACAAACTCGGCATACCACAGATTATCTGGTAGCAATGATAACTCTGGATCTTCTACCTGGAATGAGTTTGCTAGAATTTTGCTAGATTCAGCGAAGTTGATTTTCTTATCTGGTCCAAAGGTTCCATCTGGATAACCTGAAACTATTTCTTCTTTAGTTGCTTGGCATACGTATGGTGCGTACCAACTTTCGATATCTACATCTGGGAATTCCAAACTGAAACTTGATAAACATGAATTTATTTCTGATTCTTCGTATAGGCTTCCGATAATGATCTTGGTGAACTCAGCACGATTGATACGATTATCTGGTTTAAATGTACCATCAGCATAACCTTCTACAATTTGTTCAGACTGTAGATATTGAATTGCATCATAATCTAGAGACTCTTGAAATACATCTTCAAATGAAGCTGACTGAGCCAAAAGCGAAGTAGGGAATAGAGTTGTTAAAAGCGACACTAAAACAAATAAACTAACTTTTTTCATATATATGAATTATTTGATGATATTTTACAGGTTTTGCTTATTTATTAAAGGTTTCATACATAGGAATAAATCAAAAGTTTGATTTAGCTATATGATTTCTTTAATTGTGTTGGAGGCTACTAATTGTTTAGAAACTAGTTTTTTAACTTTGTTTATTTCGTACAGGTAAAGAGATAAGGCAATAATGGCTATTATCGTTAGAATAAGCAGAAGCAGTATAACTAGTTCCAAAGTACGCATAGAGGATTGGTGGATAAATTTTGTGATCTTCAAGATACTTTTAAACATATTTTACACAAAAAATGTGCAAAACCCATGCAAAAGTGCTTTTGTGGATTGTTCAATATGCTTTGTGATAATTATTTAGTCAACTTGGATAGGAAAAGTGTAACCTAACCAAACCAACTTAGTCCTAGACCACCAGTATGCCTTACTAGATAAGGTTTTTGGGACAATGAATAACCCAAAAGCAAGGATGGTTAAAAGAAGTTTCTTCACCCCATGAGGTAGTAATTTTTTTTCAGGGTGTATGTTTTCAAAAATTTTGGCATTTTTCCTAGCATTTTTAAGGTTTTTGAGTACTTTCTGAAATTCTTGAGGGTGATCATGGAAGACTTTTATAGAGGGTACGTATGATATATCTAGGTTATGATACTTATAAAGCCTGTAACCTAATTCACCATCTTCAAAGCCCCAGCCTTTAAAGCATTTGTTGAAGATGTTGCGTCTTAACATGCGCGTTTTGAGGGATAAGTTAGAAGTTGTAAAATGCCTCCAATCCGGTTTGTAACCTTGATCTAATCTATGGAAATCAAACTGAATATGACTGTCGAGCCACTTATGTAATCGATCTTTTTGAAGAGACTCTACCCAGTGAACTCTACCCAGTATAGCTTTGTTTTCAGCCGGATTCTTAGTATGCCAGTCTAGAGTTTTAGAGAGCCAATCCTTTTGAGAGATTGTATCGTCACCTAAGAAGGCTATAAGGTCAGAGCTTGGAATTGCTTTTTTTAAGGCTACGTTTCTTGCGTTTGAGGCTCCTGACCTGTTTTTTCCGGTTGAAAGAAGCCTGATCTGACTAGACTTGGGTATTTTTTGTTTTAGTGATTTGAATTTTTTGGAAGATTTTTTACCATCATAGCTGATGTAAATCTTAGATGATGGGTGTTTTTGAACCTGGGGGAGTAGGGAATTTAAAACATCATGTAAGATAGGGCGACCGATTGTAGGTATTATGATTGCTAATCTCATGATGATGGGTTTTTCTTTATTCTACATAGGAATCTATAACATAAAAGATATTTTTATGATTTGTAAAATTATGTTTTGCAAAAAAAAGCCCTACTCGTTATGAGAGGGCTTTAGTTTTACTGTAACATGCTTCTGGTTTGGATTGCTCGAGCTATCAGCTGGAGTGCTGTTAAACGATCTATTTTTTGATCGTAATTGAATGAGATTAACTCGTTGGTATCCAATAATGTCTCGGTGATAAGTCTTCCAACGTGATCCTCATACCATGTTCCTTGCCCACTAGGCACCTCTGATTGAGTTATTCCTACTAAGTTAGTAAGGTCTGCCATTCTGGATAGCATAGTATAATATTCAGCAGCATTTACTTCTCTGGCTGCTTCAGCGGTACCATCATCTGTTCCTCTAATGATTTCGTAATAAGCAGCAGAATAAAATGTATCTCTCAACCATCTATCGGTTGGTGTACCAAAGCTTCTTGGTAGATCAGAGAAGTTTGGAAGTGGTTGACCTGTAAAAGTTGTATCTGGAAGTTTTTCTTCGTTTAGAATTGGAAGACAGTGTGAAACTAGAATTAATTTTACTGCTTCTGCTCTGTTTAAGACTCTAGATAGAGCTAGAGATCCATCCCCATTTCCTTGGAGTAGGTAAGTGTCATTATCGGCTGAGGCCTTTAATTTTGTAAGGATATCTAAATTTGATGGTAATTCATCTCCATCAGTGAATTGAGGATCTCTTGTATTGTCTTCCACTAAACAACTTTCTAGTGGTAAATTATTAAGCTTTTCATTTACCGCAAGTACTGTTGGATCTAGAGTTTCTTCAGGTTCTGTTGAACTAGAAGTTGTATCAGTGGATGAAGATCCACTTGAATTGGTAGAAGAGAATGGACTAATATTGTTAGCTGAACCGCTTGAAGATCCATTGGTGCTTACTGGACAGTTTGCGGCAAGACCACCATCAGTTATAGTCCATGATTTATTTGAAGTAAGTATGTTTCTTGAATCTTCATCACAGTAAGTGCTATTACCACCATCGAAAGTTACTCCTGTTGCTGCGTGTTCTGACCATCCCTCTAGGAGTGAATCGTAGTTTAATCTAGATAGCTCTACACCTAAAAACATATTAAAGGCAGTAGATAGATTATCTACATTCCAATTACCTAAATCTTGATCAAAAGAGGTAGCTCCATTGAACATATTAGTGGTGTTTTCGAGGGAAATTGTATTCCAATTACCCAGTGGCTGATCAAATGCTACAGCATCTGAAAACATACCACCTGCACCGGTTAATGAAGATACATCCCATTGATTTAATGGCTGGTTGAAGATTTGTGCTCCTTCGAACATTGAATCCATGTCTACTACACTAGATACATTCCAGTCTCCTATTTCTTGGTTGAAAGCATCAGCTTGAAAAAACATTGAACTCATGTCTGTAACTAGTGAAGTGTCCCAATCTGAAATAGATCCATTAAAAGAATCTGCACCTGAGAACATTTCTGACATGTTTGTAACAGAGGATGTATCCCAATTGTTAAGATTTTGATCAAAGTCATCTGCATTTGAGAACATAGCTCTCATGCTTTGAACTTGGCCTGTATCCCAAGCTCCAATTGGTTGATCAAAATTTGGAGCGTTAGCAAACATAAACTCCATGTTTGTAACGGAGGATGTATCCCAATCACTTAATCCTTGATTGAAAAGAGTTGCTGAGTTAAATACGGTAGACATGTTAGTAACGGAAGAAGTATCCCAATCTCCGATGAATTGATTAAAAGATGTTGCGTTTGAGAACATGTTATTCATGATCTGAAGACTTGAGGTATCCCAATATCCATTTATTGGGTCGTAGTTGATTGGCTGGTCAAAATCGTAAGCTCTGAAGAACATATAGTTCATATCTATTACAGAAGAGGTGTCCCAGGTTGTTATGTTTCCATCGAAAACATTAGCTTCGTAGAACATTTGTTCCATATTTGTAACTGAAGAGACATCCCACATGTCGAGGTCTTGATTGAAAAGTACAGCATCTCTAAACATGAAACTTGTATCGGTTACTGAAGATAGATTCCAACTTCCGATGTCTTGGTTGAAAGATTCTGCTCCATTAAAAGTTCCTTCCATGAAAGTGGCTGAGTCGGTTACCCACCCTCCTATGTTTTGGTCAAAGGCTTCAGCACTGTTGAATGTTGATCCAAAATTCTCAACATTGGAAACATCCCAAGTTGTTATGTTTCCATCAAAGATTAATGCCCCAAGGAAAGTGGCGTTTAGATTGGTTATGCTAGTTGTAGTCCAACCACTTAGGTCTGCATTGAGGTTTTCTGCACCTCTGAAAGTGTTTTGGAAGCTATTTACTGAAGTTAGGATTGGATTGTCTGAAGCAGCAATATTCATATTTGTAGCTCCGTAGTATGCTCCATCAAACCTCTCCCAGGCAATTGTACCCCATTGATCTACTGAGACTAGCTTTTGGGCATCGCCTCCATTATTGAAATAGATACCAGGGAAAGTTCCTTCGATACGGATTGTGTAGGTTCCTGGAGTTCCGAAATCAATAGTTAAGTCACCAGTTTGTAGCTGGAAATCCTCTAAGTCTACAAAGTCAGTGTCGTTGTTGGTATCTACGCTGTAGTTATAAGTTTCTCCAGGATATGTAGGAATAGTAAATGATTGGGTATCTGAAGTTCCTGGTTGAGTTGTATCTATTGTTATAACGTAATGATCAGCTGGTGCAGCTAATGCAGCAGGGCTGAGAATCACTGTAAATAAACATGCAGCGAATGACAAATAGGCCTTTCGCAATAAAAAAGGTTTAATTTTCATATTTTTTATTAAAATTATGAATGTATTCTATGTTTGAGAGGGGAGTGGGGCAAATAATAGTACTGAAATTTGATTGCGTGTTGGCAAGATAGTTTTTTGAATATAGGAAAAAAGCTAATTCACTTTTGGTGGAGATGTCGGGAGTTGAACCCGAGTCTTTATGTGGAAACCAATGACGTCTACTATGATAGTTAGATTTGGTAATTCAGTAGTAGGTGGGAAACCTAACAAAAAACTACTACCTAGGGTTTAGGGTTTTCGACTTACTTGTCACTCCTTACAAAGTAAGCTTAGTCTCTAATATAACACTTAAACTCTCGAGACTAGAGAATGAGTGCTCGACACCGCTTTGGGGTGTCTATTGCTTAGATTAAAATCTATTAAGCAGCAACTGGTTGAGCAAATAAAGCTTTAAGAGCAGCTACAGTAGATTCTTCGTTATCGTTTGCATTTATGTTTGCTCTGGACGGATCTACCGGGAGACAGAGCAATCCCGACACAGCGATCATTGACTTCGTGTCACACAAATCGAAATCCATGTTCATCCCCATATGTAAATTAGCAGTCATTTCTGTGCTTTTTAGGTTATAATGAAAAACGTATCTTGTCAAGTAAGCGATTTATTTTGGCTCTACTTTTTGACCTAAAGCTTCAACGGAATTGATTAGTTCTTGGAACCAGTGAGCGCCTAGGTATTCTAGGTTTATTTTAAGTTTTGTACCGGTTATTTCCCATTTATCGTTGTGGTTGAGAAGGGAGATAATATTGGTAGGTTTTACTTGTTTGGATAACGTAAGGATGATTTGTTTTCCTTTAGATGATCCTCTGAAATCTTGAGACTTGATGTTTTGGAGATTGGCGTTTTTGGCGTGTATTTTTAGCTCTATAACTTGTAAAAGGTTGTGGACTTCGTTGGGTAGTCGACCGAACTCATCTTCGAGATCTTCTTTTATTTCTGAGAGGTAAGAGGTGTCTGAAGCAGCTGATAGTTTTTGATAGTAGCTGATTTTATCTTTTGAAGTTGGGATGTAGCTGTCTGGGATGAAGGCGTTGACTGGTAATTCTATAGAAACTTCTTGAGCTTCCTCATTATCGTCATCAACTCGACCTGATTTGAGGTCGTCGACGGCTTTGTTAAGCATTCGAATAAAGTGACTAACACCTACAACTTGCATGGTTCCACTCTGACTGGCACCTAGGATTTCTCCGGCTCCACGGATTTCTAAATCCTTCATAGCAATCTGGAACCCAGAACCAAGCTCGGAGGCCTCAACAATAGCTTTTAGACGTTTACGAGCGTCTAACTTGAGTCTACGACCGTGATAAAGGAAATATGCGTAAGCTTGGGCTTTTCCACGACCTACACGACCTCTTAATTGGTAAAGTTGTGATAAACCAAACTTTTCGGCTTTGTTTACTATGAGAGTGTTGGCATTTGGAAGATCGATACCGTTTTCGATAATTGTTGAGCTTATTAGAACATCGTATTTTCCTTCTTTGAAGGCCAGGATTCTTTTTTCTAGTTCTTGAGGAGAGAGTTGTCCATGAGCTACTACAAATCTAACGTCTGGCATACGTTCGTGAAGCTTGGCAGCTAAGGTGTCGATGGTTTGAACACGATTATGTAGTAGGTAGATTTGCCCACCTCGGTCTAATTCTTTGCGAATGGCTTCTTCAATTAGTTTTTCGGAATATTTTCTTACTTCAGTAATTACTGGGAGTCTTCCTGGTGGGGGAGTAGTAATGGTTGTAATATCTCGGAGTTTATTGAGGGACATGTTGAGAGTTCTTGGGATTGGAGTTGCAGTAAGGGTAAGAATATCTACCTCTGCACGCATTTCTTTGAGGGTTTCTTTTTGTTTAACTCCAAATCTTTGCTCTTCGTCGATTATGACTAGTCCAAGGTTTTTGAATTCTATATCTTTTTGAAGAAGCCTATGTGTTCCTATTATGATGTCGACTTCGCCTTTTTTGGCTTTTTCAATAATTTTCTTTGCTTCTGATTTTGTTTTGAATCGACTTAGCATTTCTATACGTACATGGAACTCATCCATTCTTTTCTTGAAAGACTTGTAGTGTTGGTCGGCTAAAATAGTTATTGGAGAAATGAATGCCACTTGCTTCCCAGACTGGACTGCTTTGAAAGCAGCTCGCATAGCAACTTCGGTTTTCCCAAAACCAACATCTCCACATATCAGACGATCCATTGGTTGAGGGGCTTCCATGTCTTTCTTAACGTCAATGATAGCTTTAATCTGACCTGGTGTTTCTTCGTAAGGAAAGGTTTCTTCAAACTTGTCTTGAAGGTCATTATCTTTTTCAAACTTTACTCCAGGAGAAGCCTCTCTTGCTGCAAATATTTTGAGTAGTTCTTTAGCTATTTTTTGAGCTTCTTTTTTAACTTTTTTGTTTACTGTAGCCCATTCGGATGAACCTAAGCGAGTTAGTTTTGGGGCGTTTTCTTCAGATCCAATGTATTTGGAAACTCTGTCGGCTTGGTCGATTGGGACAAATAGTTTGTCGTTTTGGGCATAGGAGAGTTCGATATATTCTTTGGTGATTCCAGAAACTGTTTTTTGGATAAGTCCTTGGTATCTTCCTATACCGTGATCTGTGTGGACAACTAGATCCCTAGACTTTAGGGAAGTGATAAGATCTAGATAGACTTGCGAACTATTTGAAGATTTTTTTTCTTTTTTACCTATGCGAGCAATGTCTTTGTCGGTGATTAGGATAATTTTGTCTTCAATGTTTTGGAAAGATGTTGGAAGAGGAAGGTCTTCATCAATTGTAAAAAGGAGAACTCCTGTTTCATTTTTGGTGAAAGCTTCTAAATCTGTATTGAAGATAATGTTGTGCTCTTTGAGCATGTTTTTAAGCTCTTTTTCGTTTTTGGTTGCTAGAATTATCTTCCAAGATAATTGCTTTTTGTCTTGGATTGTTTTTATGAAATCTGGAACTGACTGGAATTTTAGGATTGAAGTGTATGGTAGGTGAGTGTGGTTTGGTTCATCTTCGTTGAAAGAGTGAATTTTAAGCAATTTAGATGGGATGTCTTTAGTGAAGTTGTCCCAAGATTTAAAGTCATCGTCTATGATTTCAAGCTCATCAAATACTATAAAATTGTCGGGAGTGAAAAATTGATTTAGGTGATAATTAGCTTTGTTTTCAATAATTGGATAGAGATCTATTGAGTCTACAGAGGCTAGAACGGTCTTTTGATCGTGATCCAGTATGTCAATTTGAGTTATTTCATCGAAATCTACAGTGATACGGATTGGGTAGTCTAGGTTGTGAGGGTATATATTTAGAAGGTTTCCTCTACAAAAATACTCTCCTGGGTTTAAAAATTTATCAGTGGCTGTTTGGAAGTTCATATCTATTAGTCTTTCAAACATACTAACTAAGCTGTGTTCTTGCTCTACTTTTATATGCCAGGTTTGGTCTTCAAGATCGGATTTAGTTGGAGTATTAAAGAGTAGATCTTCATAGGTTGTAAGAATGATTTGCTTTTTATTTTCCTGGAGATTTGCGATTAGGTTTAGGGTATTTCCAATGTTTAAGCGGTGTGTTTTTTTGTCGTCGATAGTGTTGTCGAGGATCCGGTACTTTTCGATTTCTTCTTTAGTCCAGATAGATAGTTCTTTTTTTAGTTCGTCGAGTTCTTGGATAGAGTTAACACACCAGAGTAGGGTAGAGTTTGGTGCTACTTCCTGCCAGGTTTTTAGGGTTAGGATTGATTTTGATGTTTTGTTTCCAGTACCAGAAAGAATCACTGAGTTGTGGTCGTTGAAAAGGTCAGTGACTTTTGAAATAATTGATTTAGGAAAGACTTGTAAAAGCAGTCTTATAAGCATGAATCGTCTTCTTTATCGGTTTATTTGAGAGGCATGATTATGTAAACGAAGTTGTCATCTTTTTCGGTTACAACCTTGATTGGTTTGTTTTTTTCGACAACTTTGAGGATAAGAGCCCCGTTAGAATGAATGTTCAATACATCTAAGAGGTATTGGGAATTCAGCGATATTCTATTGTTTTCTCCCTGAATATCAATATCAAGTTCAGTTACTTCGGCACCTATCTTGGTTTCATCTGTAGAGATGTTGAGTTTTTTGGTCTCTTTGTTGGCTTCCATATGGATGGAATTGTTTATTTCTCGTGCAAAAAGATTGATTCTTTTAAGCGCTAAGTTCAATTCTGAAGCATCTGTAATAATAGTGGTATTGGATTCTTCTGGAATAATGGCTTGGTAATTTGGGAAATTCCCTTCTATAAGCCGTGAAACAACTAGTAGTTCTTCAAGTTGGAAGGCGATTTGGTTTTTGTTTAGAGAGATTGAAACCTCTTGTTCCTCATTGAAGAGGGGAAGAATTTTAGACAATTCTTGCAGAGTTTTTCCAGGAATGATGCAGGAAAGTTCTTCTGAAGAAGACTCTTTGATGGCAACTTTTTTTTCTGCTAGACGGTAACTGTCAGTGGCTGCGAAAGTAATTTGATTGTTGTGAATGTGGATGTAAACACCGGATAGGATTGGGCGAGTGTTGTTGATTGAAGAGGCGAATACGGTTTGGTTGATTGCTTGAAGTAGATCTTTGATTTTTATTTTGAATTGATCTTCTTCTTCGATTGTTGGGATTGTTGGATAATCTTCCGATTGAAGGCCTTTGATTTCTGTTTTGGATGTGTCGGAGTTGATGTGGAGGTGAAGCTTTTCGTCTGTGGAAAGTTCTAGGTCTGTGTTGTGGAGTAGGGAAACGTAGGATGTGATCAGTTTGGCAGGAATTGTGATCGAACCTTGCTCTGTGATGGAGCCTGTTGTTGTGTAGCTGATTGCTATTTCTAGGTTTGTTGCAGAGAATTTTAATCCTTTTTCTGTGGTTTCGATCAGGATGTTATTTAGGATTGGAAGTGTGTTGTTGTTGTTTATGGCTTTTGTAACAATGTTTAAAGCTTTTGATATTTTCTGTTGGTTGATTGTGGCTTTCATGTGTTTTTGTTTAGTGGTTCTAATTTAATCAGAAATGGGGGAGGTAAACAAGAAAAATTGTATTTATCTGTTTATGGGATTGTGAACATGTGTTTATATATTTAAATAAATTATTAGTAGTAGATAGTAGTAGTAGTGTTGTTGTGTATAAGTTTTAGAGGAGGAGTATTGCTTATAAGTAAGGGAATTGTGTAAAGGTTGTTAATTTGTGTGAAAGTCTGCTTTATGGTTATAGACTAGAGGAAAAGGTTGATTTTTGTGGAAAAAGTTTTTGCACATTTTTTGTTGGATGTTTATTTAAAGCGCTTTTGTGATTGTTTGTTTTTGAGATTTGTTTAAATAATGCTGAAAAATGGATTGTGGGAAACTTGATAGTTTTGCACAAAAATGTGTATAGATTGTGTATAAGTTGTGGAGAAAGGGGCTGATTGTGGGAAAAATGTTGGGAGGAAATGTGTAATTGTGGATTGTAGGATTGATTTATTTGCTGGGCTTTGACGAAAGTTTGCTGGGCTGAAGGGGTGTGTGAAAGTTGTGTGAAGAATTATTCGTTGTATTTTTAGTATGTCAAAAAAGCTGTGGAACAATTGTTAAATAGTTTAATACTATTAGGTTTTACAGGAGTTTTGCAGGGTGGGTTATTGCTCTATTTGATAAGGTTTCTTTGTTAGTTTTGCACATTTAGAATGTTGGGTTTTGGGTGGAAATCACTATTCAAAAGAGAAATCTGTTATCTCGGTAAGGGTTTTGACTCTATTGTTAGTGTGACTTTTAATTTGGTTTATCTGTTCTTTGGTAAAGTTTTTTTCAAGATCTTCTTTTAAAGTACTGTACTCATAATTACCTAAGAAAAGCAGGTGGAGTAGGTAGGCCTGGTCTTGGTTGATTTCTCCTATCTCTTGGATGACTTCTTGTAGAAGAATTTCATTTGATTCCATAAAAAAACTTACTTTTTGAAATAGTAAGTTTTTTATTTGTTTTGTCAAATTTATTAGACCTCGTTGATGATAGGAACAACTAATGGGCGACGTTGGATTCTACGTAAGAAGTTACGGTCGATAACTGTTTTAAGCTCTGCAGCAGCTTCTTTTGGTGTAACTCGCTTATCTTTTTTGTCATGAAGGTTATTGTAGGCTTCAATACTGTCTCTGGTTATTTCTTCAATAACTTTCTCTGTACTTCTCATAAATATAAATCCGTGTGATTCAGTTTTAGCAGATTTAAGCTTACCGGTTTTGGCGTCAATGTTGGCTGTTACTATAACAACTCCATTGAGTGACATAGCTTGTCTTTCTGAAATGATGTGTGTTGCAATCCCAGCTAGGACATTAGATTGGTTATCTACAAGGATGTATTTGTCTGGTAGAGAACGTTTAGAAACTGACATTTTTTTGTCTTGTATTTCGATGATATTTCCATTGTCTATCACAAAAGTGTTTTCACGGGGAATTCCTTCTTCAACGGCTAAATCTCTATGTGCGCACCTCATGTAGTATTCACCATGTACTGGAATAAAGTATTTAGGTTTGATGTAATTAATCATTCTTTTTAAGTCTTCTTGGTGTCCATGACCTGTTGTATGGATGTCCATGTGTTTGTTAGTAATAACTTTGGCACCTTTTCTTGTAATTTCATTTACCACGGCTGTAATAGCTCTCTCATTACCAATAATAGGGGAGGATGAGTATACAACTGTGTCACTTGGCATGATTTTAACTTTTGGATGTTCATTCATGGCCATTCTTGTAAGTGCGGCCAACGACTCACCTTGACTACCCGTAGTTAAAATTAAAGCATTTTTAGAATGTGATTCTTTATTTTTATCTCTTCTAAGCTCAGTTACTAGTCCTTTAGGATATTTGATGTATCCCATTTTGGTAGCTAGTTTGATATTTTCTTTCATTGATCGACCAGTCACAAATATTTTACGACCATTTTTTTGAGCTGAATCAATAATCTGTTGCATTCTACCTATAAGTGAGGCGAAAGAAGCTATGATTATTCTTCCATCTGTATTAGTAATGATGTCGTCTAATGCTTCTCCTACAACTTTCTCTGAAACTGTTGAACCAGGTTTTGTAGCATTTGTACTGTCTGAGAGTAGTGCTACTACATTCTTGGTCCCCATAAGCTTCATGATGTCTGTATCAGCCATAAGTCCGTCAGCTGGAGTTTCATCAAATTTGAAATCACCTGTATGGACTACAAATCCTTCAGGGGTTTCAATAATGATTCCGGCTGAATCAGGTATTGAATGGTTTACTCTGAAGAAAGTTACTTTGAAACATCCAAGTCTAAAAGTTTTTCTAGGTTTAACTGGGAAAGTATTTACACTCTTTCTAGCTCTTTTGTACTCAGAGATCTTCTTTTGAACCATTCCCATAGTAAGGGGTAGTCCATAAAATTTTGGATCTTTTAGTTTTGGTGCAAGGTAAGATATTGCTCCGATATGATCTAGATGACCATGGGTAATAAGTATACCTCTTAACTTATGTTGGTTTTTTTGAAGGTAAGTTATGTCTGGAACGATATAATCAACTCCGAGCATGTCTTCTTCAGGGAATAATAATCCCATGTCGATAACGATCATGTCGTCACCGTATTCAAGGAGCATCATGTTTTTACCAACTTCGTTCAAACCACCTAGTGGAATGATTTTTAATTTGTCTCCTTTTGATTTTCTTCCTCTATATGAAAATTTACTTTTTTTATTAGAGGAAACATCTTTAGAGTGAGTTACATTTTTTTGTAACCACTTATCAAGATTGCTTGTCTTTTTGTCATTCATTTTCTGAATTGTGTTAATTTAAGATTTCATTTAGAAAAAATTGTGCTTTGAGCACTTTTTAAAAAATTTACTATTTTTTAATCATCTTTTCTGTGTGAGAGATTTAGTTTAGGGAGGTTCTCTCTAGGCCTACCTTTGTTTTATGGTCAGCGCTTTTCATGATTTGCATTGCTCACGCCGTTTGAAGCTATATTTAGTCGTTACTAGTAGTTCTCTTTTAGAATATTATCAGTTTAATGAGCTCAAAGCAAGTTGTACAAGATTATTGTGCTTTGTACTTATTTATAAAGTTTTCGAGTATTTTTTGTGTGTAGATAATTTGTTCGCCTTTAACTGCGTTAATTAGTTCTTCTGCTTGGTCTGCAGGGAAGTAGCCGTGGTTTTTGTATATATTTATCCTGAGTTCGAACTCTTGAGGGTCAGCTTCTGGGTGGAATTGGGTGGCGTATATGTTGTTTTTTATTTTGAACATTTGGATAGGGCAGGTCTCTGAGGATGCAAGGTGTACTGCATTTGGAGGCAGTATTTCGCAGCACTCTTTGTGTCCAACTAGTCCTCTAAAGTTTTCTGGGAGATCTTTTAGGAGATCGTCTTTTTTAGCCTCAGGTGTTAGGGTTAGTGTTACAGCTTGAACTGGCTCAGGGTATTTTCTGGATATTTTTCCACCACAGTGGTTACCAAGAAGTCCATTTCCCGAACAACATCCTAAGAATGGGAAGTCTTTTTCGATAACTTTATTTAAGAGTTTTTGGAAATCTGATTCAATTTGTTTTTGGATAGCTGACTTTTCATCTTCTGGAGTAGTAATGTCGAAAGGGCTTCCTCCTACTAATATTCCTGAATAGTTATTAAGGTCTATGTCTGGTAAGCCATTTTGTTCAGCTCTTATTCTGAAGGTTTCTTCAGGTTTGAGGTTTCCTTTTGTAAGAAAGCAGTTGTATTCGCTGTCTGAAGTTTCATCTTCTGGACGAAGTTGGATGATTATAAATGGTTTCATTGGTAAGTTTTAACTATTTGGTTGAATTTTTCTGAGTCATCGTAGCCTGGAAGAGGTGAAAAGTATGGTCCATACTCACAAGCTGGAGAAAATAGAACTGTTACTTCTTGGCCTGTATAGTTTTCTTGTGCAAGTTTAACGCTTGTTTTGATTGCATCAGTCATTGTGTCTACTTTTTGTAAGTTTTGGTTTAGTAGTGGTTTAAGTTCATCTACAAAAGGGCTTTTTATACCTATGTTGATTTGATTGGAGCTTAGCATTAGTTGAGCAAGTTTTTGGATGGGCATGCTTTTGTTTTTTCCTCCAAATATAAGAATTAGTGGTTTTGGTAAGCCTTTGAGAGCTTGGATGGTAGAGTCCACTGAGGTTCCTTGTCTATCGTTTATAAAAGTAATGTTTTGGTATTTATGGACTATTTCACAGCGATCTTTAAGGCCATGGAACTCTTGAAGAGTTTTAATTATTTCAGGTTCAGGTATATCTAGGATTTTGGCTACCATTATTGCTTGGAGAGTGTTTAGTTGGTTGTGTGGTCCTGGGATATTGAGTTGTTCTACTGGGAGTATTTTGTTGTTTTGATAAGCAAAAGAGTCTTCTTGAATGTTGGCTTCTGCCTCTTCGGAATGTAGTGAAACTGTGTGAGTTTGAGGTTTGATGGATTGGAGGTCTAAGCCATTGAGGATTGGGTTGTCTATGTTGATGATTAAGTGATCGTCTTGGGATTGGTTTTTGAAAAGTTTGAGTTTGGTGTCTATGTACTCTTGGAAAGAATCGTACTCAGTAAGGTGGTTTTCTGTAATGTTGGTAATGACTGAGATGAATGGTTTGTGATCTTTTAGGAAGTTCAGTTGGCGGTTTGAGACTTCGGTTACAACGTAATCCTCTGGTTTTATTTGGTCTAGCTTTAAAAGGAGTGATTTGGTGGATCTATCGTTTCCTGTTATCCAAGCCTTGTGTTTGGAAGAGTTATTTATAATTTTGTAAATAAGTTGTGTGGTTGTTGATTTCCCGTTGGATCCAGTTACTGCGATGATAGGGCAGGGGATGAGTTGGAAGTAAAGGTTGGTGATTGTGTTGAGTTTGTCTTGGAGCTCTAGAAGTGGTTTGTTGCTATCGTGCATAAACAATGATTGAGGTGCAAAAATAATATCTGCTTCTTCTATATCCTTTAGGTAATCTTTATCAAATCTGAAAGTGAAGTTTGAGTTTAAGAGTGTTTTGTACCTTTGTTCTAGTTCATCTTGAGAGAAGGCTTGGTTGTATTTGAAGAAGTTTTCTTTGAATGATTTTTCTGGTGTTAGTTGATGAAGGGTAATATTTGAGGGGTCGGCCTCTATTTGGTTTAGAAATAATGCGATTTCAGATCCTTCGATTCCAGCTACTCCGATGACGTGTACTTTTGAGTTTTTTAGTTTTTGAATGATTTTTTCTGGGTTGTTTTTCATGATTTGCGAGTTATGTACTTTTGAACCTCTTGAATTGGTATTATTTTGAAAGCGATGATTGAGATAGCGTAAGTTATCATACCTATTGGTATTAGTAAGAGGATATTATTATATCCGAATAGTTGTTGTGTGAAAGGTTTAAACAGAAGGATGATTAATGTCATTATGGAAGTTGAGAGAAATATTTTGGTTATGATGTCTAGTGGAGCAAAGTTAACTTCGTTGTGTTTTCTGAGTATTGAATAACCAATAATTAGGATAAGGATTTCGGATAGGATAGTTGTAGCAGCTGCGGCAATGAAGCCGTATTTTGGTATGAAGATGAGGTTGGTGATTATGTTGAAGATTATACCTGAGCTGTTGATGTAAAGGAGTAGATGTTGTTTTTCGATTGTAATAAAGGAGAAGTTTATGAATGTGTTTATAAAGTTGAAAAGGATTGCAAAGATAATAATCTGTAAGGCAAGGTCTGATCCCGGGAAGTAAGTGTAGGTTTCGGTTGTTTTGAGCCCTTCCCAATTGAATTTCTCAGAAAATTGTATGAGGTTACATTTACTGTAGGCTTCGGTAGGAGTTTCGTAGGTGTATTGAATGTTGTTGTTACAGTGGAATCCAGAGAGGAATTGAGGACTGGAGATAGCATAGGTTATTGGTTGGGCTAATATGTATCCTCCTGCGACAATTGGCAATCCGAGCAGTAGAAGGAAAGTGATACATTTTTGGGCGATTTGTTTGTATTTGAGTTTGTTTTGGTGGAAGTTTTCGGTTAGAGCTGGAAGTGAGGCGTTCATGAAGAAAACAGGGATGACAGATATGATTTCCATTACTTTTAGGGGAACACCGTAAATACCTGTTTGGTGGTAGTTGGTTAGTTGACTTAGTAGAATGATATCTATTTTGAAATACATTGTACTTAATATGATGGAAAGTCCGTATGGTAGCGAGTTTTTTACAATTTTTACTATATATTTACGGTCGACTTGAGGGCGTATTTTGATTAGTTTTTGAGTGAAGAAGATGGTTAGGATAAGAAGAACTAGATTGGTTATGATTGATCCTAATAAAAGAAGGTTAAAGCCTGTTTCTAGGTCTGTTGGGTTGAGTTTGAGAATTACGTAAGCAATAAAACCAAAGCCTGATAGTTTTCCTATGATTAGACTAATGTTTGCGTAAAGCATTTGCATTTTGAACTGGAGGACTGAGGTGAGGATTCCGCTGAGCAGATTTAGTCCGGTTCCCAGGGCAACTATCCATAGCCCTTTTTGAACTAGTGTTCCGCTGTAGTTTGGAATAAATGGAGTTACTATCAAGGCTGTTCCAAGACATAGGAAGATGAGCAGAAGTCTTAGAGATATTAAATTTCCAAGAATGTAATCGGTGGGCTGGTCTTTTTTGGACATTTCTCGAACACCTATTGTGTATAAGCCAAAGTCAGCTGCGATAGCAAAGAACCCTATGTATTCAAAAAGAGTGGTGTATTGACCGTATAGGTCAGTTGGGAGGTAGTTGGTGATTAGTTTAATGGAGAGAACTCCTAGGAATGCTGTTACTAATCTACCGATGACTTGCCAGAGAGTATTGCTTAGGATTTTTTTGGTTAGGCTCATAGGCTTTTTTAAGTGTTTGCATAGTATAGTATGTGGCTTGATTTGGGGAGATGAAATTGAGATTTGGTTTGTTGAAATTATTTCTGTTAGAATAATTGTAATATTTATTGTTAATGATGATTGAGTATAAAAAAGAGCTAGAAAGCTTGTTGGAGCAGATTGAAAGGGGTATTGAAAGTGTTGATCTAGATAAACTAAGAGATAAAAAATCTGAGCTTGAGAAAGAGATGTTAAAGCCTGGTTTTTGGGATAATCCAGATCATGCTGCTGAGGTTTCTACTGAAGTTTCACATATAGAAAAGAATGTTGATGGGTGGGAGAAAGTGCTGGAGGATTGTAAGTATTTGTTGGAGTTGGTTGAGGAGTTGGACTTTGAAAAGCCTTCTTCTGATGAACATGTAGAGTTTGAAGAGTTTTATAACAAAGTTTTTAAAGATTTTAAAAAGTTAAATATTGAGAATTTCTTGTCTGGTAAATTTGATAAGAAAAATGTGATTTTATCTGTTATCTGTGGAATGGGAGGGGATGATGCACAGGATTTTACCGGTATGCTTGCACGTATGTATATGAAATATGCTGAGAAACAAGGCTTCAAAGTTGAGTTGATCGAGGAGAATCCAACTGATAGTGGTATGAAGAATGTTTCTATGAAGATAAAAGGTCCGTTTGCATATGGATTTTTGAAATATGAGCATGGCCTGCATAGGTTGGTAAGACTTTCTCCTTTCAACTCTGGGAACACTAGAGAAACTTCATTTGCAATGGTTGATGTTTTACCTGAGCTTGTGTTGTCGGATCATGTGGAGATAGATGAGAGTGACTTGAGGGTTGATACTTTCAGGGCGTCTGGAGCTGGTGGTCAACATGTGAACACAACTGATTCGGCAGTGAGGATTACGCATGTGCTAACTGGTATAGTGGCTTCATCGCAAACAGAAAGAAGTCAGCATCAAAATAAGGAGAATGCGATGAGTATGCTTCAGTCTAAGCTTGTGAAGCTGATGCATGATAGAAATATGGAGACAGTTGATGGGTTGCGTGGGGATAAGAATGATATGAGTTTTGGGCATCAGATTAGGTCATATGTGTTACATCCATATAAGATGGTTAAGGATCATAGAACTGATTATAGTGAATCAAATCCTGACTCAGTTTTTGAAGGAAATATTCATGGTTTTATTGAGGCAGAAGTTGAGGGAGGTGTGTAGAGTTGTAATGATTATGAAGATATGCTATTATAAGTGGAATATTTAAAAAATTATTATGGCTGGAAGAGAAAGATTTGGTGGCTCTAACGAAGTAAAGGCCGCTAATGATCAATTGAAGGACAGTTTGGCGACTAACTTGCCAAAGATGCCTGAGGAAGAGAGAAAAGTTGTGGAAGCAATCATGACAGATATGGATGTTATGCATGAGTCTTATACTAATAACGTAGAGGCGATTGATTTTGGTATTCCTGAAAATGCTAACGGGATGTACTCATTGGCTAGGGGTGCTTTGAAAAAAATGAGATCACTGGGAACTAATAGAGAAAAAGCTGATCTTTATGGTATATATCTTGGTCAGTTACGAGAAGCGATTGGTAAAAAAGATAGGCTAGCTATCTTAGATGCTGCTAAAGGATTGGATCAGGCAGCATTGATGTTTACTTCTACAGTTGCGCTAGAGAAGGCTGATCGAACTGAGAAGCCAGTAGAAAAAGCTCCTGAGAAGAAAGAGGAGCCTGTTGAGCAAGTTGAGGTTGTTTTAGAGGATCCAGATGTTGCACGTCGTAATTATATGCAGCAGTTAGAGGCTAAGCTTGAACAAGATTATGAAATAAATGTTGGTACAGATCATTTGAATAGAGCTGAATCAATGAGGTTTGTTTATTGTTCTTCTAATTTAGAAGATCCATTGGCTACCTTTGAAGGTGATCAAATTCTTTTACAGATTGCTTTAAAAGAATTAGTTGAATCTACTTCTTATGGCTTAAAGTCACCAAAACCATTATTGGATACAATTAATAAGTTCACAACTAGAGATGTAGCTTACATTATCGCAGCTTACCAACAGATAAAAGAGCTTAAAGTTGATGGTAAATTTGGCCCTAATACCTTTGAGAGATTGAAAAAAGATTATAAAGAAGGGACTATTATAGATCGTGTAACAGGTACTGAAGCTGTTTCAAAATATAAACAATTCAAGAACATTAGAAACTATATCGATAGACCAAAATCAACTCCTAAGAAGGCAGTTGAAAATGATGATGCTTGGTATGAGAAAGAAGCAGACTTGAGTGCTGAAATGAATGAAGGTTTGAATAATCTTGATAATTTAACCTCTGAGCAGAAACAAGAGTTGAGAGGTGTTATTTTAGAAAGGTTTGTGCATTACAATGGTGATGCAGAAGCTTTTGCAGAAGTTTTAGAAGGAAATGAAGATAAAATTAAATCTCTTCTAAAGGAGGGTGAACAAGACTTTCAGGTAGAAGCAATTATGGATGCTATAAAAGTTGATCCAAAGGCTGCAGTTGAAGCTGCAAAAAGTGGAGTACAAGAAGGTGTCGAAGCTGCTACTAACGGATCCGTGTTTGAAACTGCTAAAAATTATGTGAAGAACGCTTTTAGTACCTCTGCTCCTGAAGAGAAAGATATGGGAAGTCCTTCTGAAGGAGGAATGTCAGAAATGCCACAAGATGATATGGGTGGTGATGCTGAGGGAGGAATGTCAAAAATGCCTGAAGAAGACCTTGGTGGTAACCAATTGGTTGGAGGGTTTGAAGTTGAAGAAGGTGATGAGTAATTAGTTTGACAAAAGTAGGGTTAGATTTTATGATACTCCCTACATTTAATTAGGGAGTTTTGTTTAATTATAGAAAAATAGAAGGCGTTGATAGTAGAGTTAATTTTGTGAATTTTGATTTGTTTAGATTGTTGTTGGTTTCTGGTGTTTTTTTAACTTATTTATCTCAAGTTGGTTGTAAAGATTCAGGAGTAGAGATAGGGGGTGAAAATGAGGTTTTAAGAAAGGTAGTTGATGTTATGTCTAAGTCAGATAAATCTCCTGAAGCAATTATGCGGAATGAAGAATATGCTACCTATCTTGAATATTTAGAGAATGAGGATACTTGGACGAAAGAAGAAGCTGAGAGAGTAGGTTTGCTTATAGATGGGGATCCTAAAAAAGGTTTTCGTTTTTTAGATGAAGTGACTGATGGAGAAGAGCGAAAAAATTATAAGGTTGTGCCTGCTTTGAGAGATGAGTTGCTAGGAAAAGATAATTGGAGTACAGAAGAGACTGTGACGGCTGAATGTTGTTTTTTGCGCGATGGAAGGCTGGTTATGTACAAAGGGTACTACAGTAAGAGTGGAGCTGTTAAGCCAATTGATTCTGCTTATTTAGATACAAAAGATAAATGGAGTGAGAGTGATTTGGTTTTCTCTGGTTTACGTAATGAAGATGGGTCGCTTTTGGATGGTTTTGAGTTTGTGGAAAGTGTAGAGAGTGGAGGTGAAAGAAAGAATTTTAAAGCGATCAGAATAGAAGAAAATGAAGAGGTATCTGATATGAGTAAAGAAATGGATCAGTCAGTTGAGATTGATGAAGGTTCTAGTAAAGAGATACAACAAAAAGTTGAAGATAAAGTAGAGTCTGATGTTGAAATGACTGATTTAAGTAAAGAGTTGATTGATCTTTGGGATAGTCATGAGAAAGGGCAGGTTAAGTTCAAGTATTTTGATATAAATGATGATCTTAAAATGATTGGTGAAACTGTTTATAAAGGTAAATCAAATGCTGTGAAGACTCAGGCTATTCATGATAAGTTTAGAGCTGGTAAAGATGGATTTACATTAGAGTACAATGAGTCGTCTATTACTTTGGCTAACTCAATGTTTAGATCTCAGGTTAGTTGGAATAAAGAGTACATGGTAGATACTCCAGAAGACGTATTTCGAAGATATGAAGAGTTGTATGCTAGAGATATGCGTTTGGGATATGATTCATATCTTGAGGTGATGTCAGGTAGTGATTTAGTTAAAGCTATTAAAAAATATGGGTTAGAAGATGAGTTTTATGATTTGGTGATAGCTCAGATAGCTCAGGAAAGTAGTTTCAAGGATGGTAGGGTTAGTAGTGCAGGTGCTAGAGGTATAGCTCAGATAACAGAGCCTGCGAGTACTGATATTGCAAAAAAAATTAAATCTAGTTCATTAAGAACTAAGCATTACAATGATTATAAAGGTACAGTAGGTTCTAGGGATATTATTGAAATGATGACTTTCTATGATTTGGTGATTCCTCGGATTGCGAGTGAGAAAAATCAAAAGATTTTTTATGGGTCGGAAAATGCATTTAGAAATGTATTTGTTCCTATATTGTTAACTTCATACAATCAGGGTAATGTTTCGGGAAGTAACTTAGTTGATTATTTTTTACTGAATCATAATGAAGAGAAATTTGATGAAAAGTATTATGAAGGAGGGAAAAGAAAAGTGGCAAATATTAAGCCTGAGTTTGCGAATCATTTGATTGGAAAAGTTTATTTATTGTCAAGAGCGACTAAAGAGCAGAGAAAAGCGTTTAATGAAAGAGATAAGAAATATTCTAAGAAGTTTGCAAATGCAAGTTTTGGTTTGGATGGACTTTGGTATTATCTGAAAATTGAGGCGACACGAAATAAGTTTGGTGAGTTTGAATTGGATGACAGTTTTGGAGCTCCGTATAATTATTATTATTATAAAAGAAAATCATTGGAGAATAATCTTAAGGGTACAAAACTATATGGTAATGGTCCATTGTTCTCACAAAGAAGTTATGAGACTTACTATAAGGATAAAGTCTTGCATTTTTTGGATGATAAGGAAGAGATTAAAGCACTAGTAGGAGAGGATTATAGATATATTCGTTTAGCTGTTAAAGGAACGACTAAGAGTGTTGGTTTAGATGATCAAATTAGATTCTATAAGAATGGTAGACATCTAAATAAAGGCATAAATAGTGATAAGTATTACGAGATTGATGATCGGAATAGAATGTATATATGGAAAAAGTATCTCCCTTTGTATGCCGAGATATCTAGACGAGTTTATGAAAGTACTGGTAAGCATTTACAGATAACCTCTACTTTTAGAGATGTAGAAGCGCAAAAAGCTCAGGATTCAGTTGAAAGAAGTTTTCATTTGTATGGGCAGGCGTTTGATCTTAGAGAGGCAAATTTTGAAGAATCTGAGAAAAAAATTGTGGAAATGATTATAGCTGAATATGCTTCTGAAGGTAAGGTTTCGATTATAAATCACGATAACCACTTTCATATTGTTTTTCATGATAAGAAATTTCATGATATTTTAAGAGAGTATTTTGCAGATCTTAGTTATGATGCCCAGAAACGTCTTAAGGCTAAGGTAGCAAAAGTTAAATAATTGTTATTTATGCTTAGAGTTGTTAAAGGTCAGAATGAAAAGATATTAAGGACTGTTTGTGCTCCAGTGGTTGAGTTTGATAATGAGTTAGAGAAGCTGGCTAAAGAAATGATAGAGACAATGCATGATCCTAAGGCTCCAGGAATTGGAATAGCTGCGCCTCAGGTTGGGGTGGATGCTAGGATATTTATTTTTACTTATGGTGCCGGTTCGAAAGCAGAGAGAGATGTGGTTGTGGTTAACCCTAAGGTCTTGAGAGAATCTGAAGAAGTTGGAATTGCTGAAGAAGGTTGTTTGAGTTTACCAGGTAAGTACGGGAATGTTTTGCGTTCTAGGGAGATAGAGGTTGAGTACCAGGATTTGGATGGGGAAGTGGTTAAGCAGACTTTGAGAGATTTAGATGCGAGGGTTTTCTTGCATGAACTAGACCATTTGAATGGTGTTTTGTTTGTGGATAAGGTTGTTGATGGTTTGGTGATGTGATTATCCTCTAATTAGTTTTTTGAGTTTGAGGAGTGTGTAGAGGAGTTTTTTGTGTGGGATGATCTTTCCGTTAGTGTATTGGATGTGGTCTCCTCCAAATTTATTTTTGAATCTTGTGACTCCATTGAGTGGGTCTTTTGGGTTTGTTGGATCGGCAATTCCTAAGAAGTCATAGGTGTGGAATCCGTTTGATTTTGCATCTTGAATCGCGTGCCATTGGAGTAGGTAAGGGGCCATGAATTTTCTGAAATCATAATCTGAAGCTCCATAGTAATATGTAGCGGTCTTTTTTATATACGTATTTAGGATTCCTGCGATTGGTGTGTCAGGGTGACCTGGGTGAAAGGCTAAAAATAATTTGGCTTTCTTTTTTGGTCCTAGAATGTTGAGCATGGACTCATAAAAATGTAGAGGATTTATATGGAAGTTGTCTCTTTTTGCTGTTTTTTTAAGGATGTTGTAGAAGCTTTTTATATCTTTAGATTCTTGTATGATAAGGCTATACTTTTTGGCTAGTCGGATATTATATCGCCCTTTTTGATGCATGTTTTTGAGTATACTTTCTTCGTTTTGAGTTAGGTCTATTGCTGTAGTGTGGCGAGGTATGATTTCTTTAATTTTTTTTTGGGTTTTGGTTGGTGAAGTTTGTTGATGATTTGATTCGATTAGTGTGTAGATAGCTTTATGTTCTTTGGCTAATTCTGCTAGAGCATGGTGTTTTTTGGTTGTGTATAAAATAGTGTATTCTTTAAAAAGGGGATAAACGTAGACTATTTGTTCACCTAAATTTATTATTTGCTTTGCTTTGCCTGATTTTAGTTGGTATTCGGCGAAGTCTTTATCTCTAAATGGGTTGAATATTTCCATACTTTTTTTAAATATTTACACAAAAAAAGCTTAATTGAAAGTATTAAGCTTTTTATTGGTTTATTTTAGTTTTTTTCTTATGAAGGCTGGGATATCTAATTCGTTTTCTCCTTCAGAGCTTGTTTGAGGTGCATTTTGTTGATGGCTGATCGTGTTTTGTTCTTGAGGTTGTGATTGATTTTGAGTTAGTTGGTTTGGTGTAAATCCGTTTTGTCTAAGTTTTTTCTTTTTGTTTACCTCATCAAAACCTGTTGCAACTACTGTAATCTTAACTTCACCTGTGTAGTTATCGTTGATAACAGAACCGAAGATGATTGTTGCGTCCGGATCTGCAGCTTCTGTAATGATTCTTGCAGCTTCATCTACTTCGTACATAGAAAGATCTGTTCCACCAGTAATATTGAATAATATTCCTTTGGCACCTTCGATATCCATTTCGAGAAGGGGACTGCTGATGGCTGCTCTGGCAGCTTCGACAGCTCTTTCTTCTCCGCTTCCGTAACCGATTCCCATTAGGGCAGATCCTGCATTGGCCATTACAGTTTGTACATCGGCGAAATCGACATTGATCATACCGTGGATAGTGATCAAATCAGAGATTCCTTGTACACCTTGTCTCAGTACATCATCTACTACTGTGAAGGCGTCAGTCATTGGTGTCTTTTTATCGATGATAGATAGAATTCTATCATTTGGAATGGTGATCAAAGTGTCTACTTTTTCTTTAAGAGATTTTAGACCTTCCTCACCTTGGTTTTTTCTTTTTGGTCCTTCGAATGAGAAAGGTTTTGTGACTACTCCAACTGTTAGAATACCAAGTTCTTTTGATATTTCTGCAATTACTGGAGCTGCACCTGTTCCTGTTCCTCCTCCTAATCCACAAGTAATGAATACCATGTCTGCTCCTTCAAGAAGTGTTTTGATTTCTTCTGAACTCTCTTCAGCTGCTTGTCTACCTGCGTCTGGATTACTTCCAGCACCGAGACCTTTGGTAGTGCCTTTACCAATATTGATCTTATGAGAAGCTTCTGAATGGTATAGGGCTTGAGCATCTGTATTTACAGCTATGAAGTCAACACCTTTAAGGTTGGCGCGGATCATTCGGTTAATAGCGTTGTTTCCACCTCCACCTACACCTATAACTTTAATTTTAGCTACAGGAGTAATGTCTGGAGTGAACTCCATTGTTTTGTTGGAGGTTTTGTTTCCGGAAAATAGGTTTCTTAGTCTATCTTCTGTTTCAGAGTTCTGATGTGTTGTTTGTATGATGTCGTCTTTTTTCATTTTGAATAGTCAGGTTATTTGAATAGTCAGATTTATGGCATTAGGTTTTTAAACCAGCTTTTCATCGATTCGATGGATTTACCAATTTGGATATTTGAAAGATTTAAGTTTAGACCTAGGTCTGATCCTTGGAATTTAGATCCCCAAACCATAAGTCCTACAGCTGTAGAGAAGCTTGGGTCGTCTACTTTTTCGATAACACTTTCAAAGTTTTGTGGGAATCCAATCTGAACAGGTAATTTAAGTGTCTCTCTAGCTAGGTCGATGCAACCAGGGATTTTTGAACTTCCACCTGTGATGATAACTCCTGCTGGAAGCATTCCGTCTCTATTGATTTTGATTAGTTCATCTTTTACTAAGCTGAATATCTCGTAATATCTAGCTTGAATAATTTGAGCTAGTGTTTTTCTTGAAACATGTTGTACATCTATGTTTGAAAGGAGTGATAAATCAATTTGTTCTTTCTCGTGAATTTCTTCTGGTAGGCATGTTCCGTATTCAACTTTGATTTTTTCAGCTGTTTCAATTGAAGTTTTAAGTCCTATTGCTACGTCATTAGTAACATTTTCACCACCTAGTGGTACAACTGCAGAGTGGAGGATAGTTCCGTCTTCGTATACAGCAACGTTTGTACTTCCAGACCCTATATCTACTACAACTACTCCTAGTTCTTTTTGTCTTTTGTTTAGGATACTTTCTGGGGCTGCTAAGTTATTTGGAATAATATCGTTTATATCTACACCTGCTTGGAATACACATTTTTCAAGGTTCTTGATTGCGGGTGTCATACCAGTAACAATGTGAGCATCTACTTCAAGTCTTATTCCTGTCATACCAACTGGGTATTTGATTCCTTTCTGTTCGTCTACTGAGAACATTTTTGGAATGATTCTAAGTATTCTTCTGTTGTTTGGTATTGATAGTGCTTGGGCGGCTTCTAAACTTCTATCTATATCGTCTTCCATTATTTCTCCGCTAGGATGCGAAATAGCTATAACACCTTTTGAGTTAGTAGACTCAATGTGGTGACCACCCATTCCTAGGAATATGTGGTGGATAGGTTCTCCGGCCATTCGTTCTGCGTCTTCTAAAGCTGAAGTAATAGATCTGATAGTTTCTTCTACATCTATAATCATGCTTTTGCGAATTCCACTAGCAGGGGATACACCTATACCAATTATTGTTGGTTTGGATTGTCCGTCTTCTAGATATCCGATGACACACCTAACTTTAGAGCTACCTACATCTAAGCTGGCAATTACTCGGTTTTTTGACATTTTTAGGTGAATTTACTTGTGCAATTAATCTACTATAATGTCCCTTTAGTGACAAATTATTTTGTACAATCGACTTGATTAATCGGTTGTGGTGTTATTTTTTTGTGTTCAATCTGGAGGTCTTATGGAAGCGGAATTTAGAAATTGTTGGTTGTATTTGAATCAAATTTTATATGGTTTGCGAAAGAGACTTAAATGTGTTTAAGATATTTTACTGTTGATTTACAGATTAAAATAGGGTGGTTTGTTTTGGATCTAGTTTTGGTTGTAAATCTAGCTTTAGATTTTTAGATAAGTAGTTTAGTCGGCTGATTAATTTTTTGAATTCTATTTTTTCGAACTCTTGAATTATTGCTTCAGTGTCTATGTTGAATTTGTCGTAGTGAGATAATTCAGTTGGTACTGGAGTTTCGAAGTTTAACTTTGCTAAGTTTTTGCAGAGTAGGGAGATTTCCTTTTGTTCTATTAGTTTTTTTTTGGTGGCTCCTTTGATAGAGTCGATTTCTGCAAAAATATTTTCTAGGGTTTGATACTTTAAGAGGAGGTTGGTGGCTGTTTTTGGTCCTATTCCCTTTACTCCAGGTAAGTTATCGGAAGGGTCCCCACTTAAGCCCTTAAGATCTGGGATTTGTTTTGGGGTGATTTGATTTTTTTCTATGAATTTTTCGAGGTCTACTATTTCTTCTTCTTTTGAGCTAGGTTTAATTATATAAATGTTATCTGCTACAAGTTGACGCAGATCAAAATCAGCTGAGTAAATGTATTGCTCGAGATTTTGGGAGTGATTTTCTCGGCTAATAGTAGCTATAATGTCATCTGCTTCGTAGCCAGCTTTTTCGATAAGGTTTAGTTTTCCTTTTTTAAGGATTTCTTTAATGATGGGGATTTGTGCATATAGTTCGTCAGGCGCTTTAGTTCTGTTTGCTTTGTATTCCTTGTATTCTTTATGTCTTCTAGTGGGTTCAGAACGGTCGAAGCATACGGCAAAGTAGTCAGGCTGGTAGGTGTTTAGAGATTTGAATAGAATATTGAAAAAACCGTATATTGCGTTAGTTTGTAGGCCTTGTGAGTTGATCATTGGGTTTCGTATACCATAGAATGCTCGGAAGACAAGTGCGGTTCCATCGATTAATAAGAGTTTAGGCATACTTCAGAGTTATTTTTTGATATAATGATTTGATAAGTTAAAAGCAGATTAGTGTATGAGTGGTAAAAAATCAAAAAGTAGGGCGCCTAAGATATTGTTGTATGGGAATTTTGATGATTGGTTTTTAGAAGGGGTTCAGACTTTGGGGTATGATTGTAAGATTTCGAACTTAAGTAATTTAAAGAATGTGAAAGGTGGGTTTGATATTGTGCTTTTTGGTTGGGATAAAAAGGGTAAGGTAAAAGAAGTTGTAGCTGAGGTTAAGGCAGTTCCAGTCCTTATGAAAGGTGTTAAGGGGTTTACTGACTACGTGCCACAAAAAGAGCAGGGGAATAGTTTTAAATATAAAAAGAACACTAGCTTTCATCAGTTAGAGGCTTTGATTAAGGCTATTGAATGTTTTAAATATCCTTACGATTGGAGCAACGTAAAGAGTGCATGTTTAGATACTATTAAGTATTCTAGTTTATCGTAAAGTGTTTGGGCTGCTAGATCCTCCTGTTCTAATCTCGTCTGCAATAGTTTGAATAATTCGGGCAATTTCGTCGAAGCTAATGTAGGAAGTTACATCTAGGCCTATTGTTCTTCCAAGTATGTTTACAATAAGTACTGCTAGGATTGTTATGATAAGCCCCACGATTGCGTAACGAATTGTGCTTACAGCTTGTTTGATCTTATCTTCGTTACCTCCAGATGTGATAAATGAAATACCTCCGATGAAGATAAAGACTATAGATAAGAAACCTGCTGCTAGGAGTGCGTAGGCGATACCTCTATTAATAATATCTTTAAGACTAAGAGTCTGAGCTGTATCAAGAAGTGAGCCTTCTCTAACTTGGCTTACGTACACTTGAGCTAAAAGGCTTTTATCTATCATGATTGTTTTTAGACTGAGGTTAATTTAGCAATTTGGGAAAATTTCTGCAAATAAAAAAGCCCCGGTGAGGGGCTTATGTTTTATAGGTCTAGGTCGTCATCTAGTCCTGAATTTGGAAGGTCGTTGTTTTCGTTTCCTTCTGGTTCTAGAATTTTGAGGTTTACTCTTTCTTCGTTTTTAGAACCGATTAGTCTTAGTAGAACTCTCATTGCTTTGGCTGTTTTACCATCTTTACCGATGATTTTACCCATATCTTCTTTGTTCACTTTAAGAGTGATAAGAACACCAAGTTCGTCAACGTTTCTTTCGATGTCAACTTCTTCTGGATGATCTACGATACTCTTTACAATAAATTCTATAAAATCTTGGTCTCTGAATTGTGTCATCTTTACTTTTATATTTTAAATATCATGCTGTAATACTGTACAGCAGCAGTTCGAAAAATGAAAGAATTACTCAGCTTTAGCTTCTTCTTGAGGAGCTTCTTCTGGTTCTTCAGTTGCTTTTTTCTTCTTTTTCTTTTTAGTTGGTGCAGAAAGGTATTGATCCATATCTTTCATTCCTAGCTTTTTTAATAGTGAAGCTACGCTACTTGAAGGTTTTGCACCTTTAGAAATCCAATCTGTAACTTTGTCTGTGTCGATTTCGATTACTTTTGGATTGCGAGTCGGTTGGTAGTGTCCAACAACTTCTACTACTTTTTTCTTAACGGCACGGCTTTTTTCCGCTACCACTACTCGGTACGCTGCTAGATTTTTGCGTCCTACTCTTTGAAGTCTAATTACTAGCAAAATGCTGATGTTAAATGCTAAATGCGGGGTAAGTATAGTAATTTAACCTTGATTGTCAATTAATATTTTCACTACCTGGGGTTTGGGTTGTAGTTTGAATATGGGAAATGGTCAGGTTTGGGGCTTTTCTTTTTATGAACTGAATTAAGGGTTTACCTAAATACATTATTTCTTGAGCTACGATTGGGTGGTGGCAGTAGATTTTTAGAATGTTTTTTTGGAAAGAAATAATTTTGTAAGGTTTTTGGTCTGACGGGAATTTTTCATCTAGGAAAGTGTTGGCTAGGTGAATAGCGTGAGCGGCGTCAGTTTGTTTTTCAAGATTTAAGGATTTGATTGCTTTAGGTAATAGGTCATGGAGATCTTGAAACATTATTTGTGGGTTGAACTTATATATAGATTATGGGTCTTTTGTGCCATAGTTGCAAAGCTGAATTTTTTGAGTTGTTTTTGGCTTTTGTTGATTAAGTCTTTTTGTAGTTGGGGGCTTGTGAGGAGTGTGTTGATGGTTTTAGCTATATCCTGAGGAGAATTTGGGTTGAAGAATAATGCTCCTTGACCGGCTATTTCTGGAAGACAAGATGTGTTTGAGCAGCAAACAGGAGTTTTGGATGCGTATGCTTCTAAAATTGGGAGTCCGAAACCTTCATATAGTGATGGGAAAATATACGCTGTGGCGTTTTTGTATAGGTGAGGGAGTTCTTCTTCCTCAACGAGACCTAGGAGCTGAACATCGTTTTGTAGCTTTTGGGATTGAATGAAGTTTAAGGTTTCTGGATATAGGGGGTTTGGTTTTCCTGTGAGGAGGAGTTGGCCTTGGTAGTTGTGTTTTTCTTTGAGTAGTTTAAAGCCTTTTACTAGGTTGATGAGGTTTTTGTGTACTCGCCAATTACCTGTATATAGGAGGTATTCTGATGGAAGTTTTAATGATGATTTTTGAGTGTTTTTAAGAAATGTTTGGTCTACACCGTTATAGATGATGTGAGTTTTGTTTTTTGATTTAGGGTAGAATTGCTGGAGGTCTTTTTGGGTGTTTTTGGAGATTGTAATAATGGCTTTGGATTTGATGGTGGCTGCCCAAAGTATAAGTTTGTAGGCTAACTTGTAGATAGGGGATTGAAACTTTTTACCTGGGTAGAAGTTTAGGGTTAGGTCGTGGATAGTTGTGACTTGTGACTTTAGGTAGAGGAGTGGGTGATTGAAATTTGTAAAATGGACTAGGTCTAGGTTTTGTCTATATAAATGGTAAAGAAAAGTTGTTTGTTCTCTGAAGCTATAGTGAGGTGCGTTGACTAGGATTTTGTGAAAGTTTGGGGATGGAGATTTGAGTTCGTGAAAATCATCTTTGTTTAAGAAGAGGTAGTATTGATTGGTATTATCGATTTTGGATAGGTGAAAGATTAGTTGGTTGATATACCTTCCTATTCCAGTGAATTTTTTGGAATACATTCTGCAGTCGATTCCGATTTTGATAGGTTTTGTCTTTTTCATAATATGATTTAAGCATAAATAATTTTGATGTCCATGTGTAAGGGAAATGTTTTGGTTTGTGATTGAATTTAGGTTTGACTTTTCGAGGTAATTGGATAGAATCTCTTTGCTCTTACAGAGATGGGGTCGTAGTTCAGTTGGTTAGAACGCCTGCCTGTCACGCAGGAGGTCGCGAGTTCGAGTCTCGTCGATCCCGCCATTTTATCTCCCTTTGAGGAGATTTTTTTGTTATTCTGTTTTTGTTATTAATTTTATTGATTTGATTAATCTTAAGAAAATCGTGGCCAAAGCAGCAATGGAGTTTGTAGAAGAAGGGATGACTATTGGATGTGGGAGTGGTTCTACTGCCATGGAGTTTTTGAGGCTTTTAGTTAAGCATGAGCATGCGGAGACTTTTATATGTGTTCCTACTTCTGAAGTTGTGCGTGATTTTCTGAAAAAGAAAAAAATGAATGTGAAGGAGGTTGAAGAGGTTGAGTCATGTGATCTGGGTGTAGATGGAGCTGACCATATGGAGCTTGATAGTGGTGTGGCTATAAAAGGGGGTGGAGGAGCTCACACTCTTGAAAAGAAAGTTTCTGAGAAATGTGAGGAGTATGTTGTGATTGTTGATATGAGTAAATTGGTAGATCATTTTGATGGTTTAATGATACCCGTTGAAGTTGAAGAGAAAGGTCTTGGAGCTTTGGTAAAGTCGTTTGAGAAGATGGACCTTAACTTTAGTGTGAGGGATAAGTTTTCTGATGCTGGTAATATGTTGGTAGATGTTCAGTTCAGACCGGATGCTTTGGATATGAATCTGTATGAATTTGAAGAAGCTTTGATGGATCATGAAGGGGTCGTGGATACTGGTATATTTATGGATCAGGTTGATGCTTGTTTGGTTTCTTATGAAGATGGGGAAGTTAGAAGGTTTGAGTTTTAGGAATAGTATATTTCTGGTATAATGGTTAGATAAATAAATTTAACTTATGAAGAAGAAGTTGCCGGATAGTTCTGTGCTTAAAGGAGAGGATTTTAGAGTTGTGGTTTTTGGTTCTGCAAGATTGAAGCCTGGGAATGAATATTATGATGATATTTATAGGCTTGGTTTTGAGATAGGGAAGATGGGTGCAGATGTGGTGACAGGTGGTGGTCCTGGAATAATGGAGGCTGCCAATAGTGGTCATTTTGATGGAAGTAAAGGTAATGAAGAAGGGAAGTCGATAGGTATTGGGATTGAGTTGCCTTTTGAGGAGTCTATGAATAAGCATTTAGATATAAAAGAGGAGCATAAGTATTTTTCAACTAGGTTGGATGCTTTTATGAGGCTTTCTAATATTGTAGTTGTGGCGCCAGGTGGAGCAGGGACTCTTTTGGAGTTTGCTTATACTTGGCAATTGATACAAGTTGGTCATATTTATAAGATGCCAATTGTTTGTGTCGGTGAGATGTGGCAAGGATTATTGGATTGGATTGATGACACTATGCTTCGTGATGGTTTGATCAGTGAAGGTGATACGGATTATATCCATGTAGTTAAAGATTGTGATGAGGCTATGGAGCTTGTACGTAAACAACATGATTTGCTTGTAGAGTCTGGTAAAGGCTTTAAGGGTAATATTGCGTGTTATGGTTTAGATGGTGGTAAGTGTGAGATCCCTAATGTAGAGAAGGGGTTTTAGATTTAATTTTTTTATTTGTTTCAGATTTTGCTCTAACTTTATTGTTAGGGCTTTTTTGTTGCAAAAAATGAGGTGTGGATTTTAATGAGTTGATTTTATTTTGAGTTTGTGTGGATAATATGTAAGCTAAAGTGGAATTAATTGAGATCTGTGAAATTAGTAATTGTGGAGTCGCCAGCAAAGGCAAAAACTATTGGTAAAATACTTGGGAAAGATTACGTGGTAGAGTCGAGTATTGGTCATGTAAGAGACCTTCCTAGAAAGGCGGGGGACATTCCTGCTAAATATAAGAAAGAGAAATGGTCTAGGTTGGGAGTTGATATTGAGAATGGATTTGAGCCTTTATATGTGGTTGCTCCAGATAAGAAAAAGCAGATCAAAAAGCTTAAGACTTTACTGAAAGATGCAGATGAACTGTATCTTGCAACGGATGAGGATCGTGAAGGGGAGTCGATTAGTTGGCATTTGCTTGAGATTCTGAAGCCAAAGGTTCCGGTGAAGAGATTGGCTTTTCATGAGATTACAAAAGATGCGATCGAAAGCGCTTTGAAAAACCCGAGAGATATTGATGATGATTTAGTGCATGCTCAGGAGGCTAGAAGAGTATTAGATAGACTGTATGGATATGAGGTTTCTCCGATTTTGTGGAGAAAAGTTGCTCCAAAATTGTCAGCTGGGAGAGTACAAAGTGCAGCTTTGAGACTTATAGTTGAGAGAGAAAGGGAAAGAATTAAATTTAAGTCTGCTCAGTATTTTAGTGTGGAGGCTGATATGAAGAAAAAAGAGTCTTTTAAAGCAATGTTGAAGGAGGTTGAAGGTGTTTCATTGGTTTCGACTAAGGATTTTGATCCAAATACTGGAGAGCTTTTGAAAGGTAAAGAAGGGAAGGTAGTGGTGAAAAGTGAGAAGGAATGGAAAGAAGTTTTAAAAGAGATGAAGAAGCTTGAGTATAAAGTTACTGATATTAATGAGAAGCCGACTAAACAGTATCCTGCAGCACCATTTATAACTAGTACATTGCAACAAGAGGCCAACAGAAAACTTGGTTTTTCTTCAAGACAGACAATGCAGTTGGCGCAGAGATTATATGAAAATGGTTATATTACTTATATGAGAACTGACTCGATTAACTTATCTAAAGAAGCTTTGAGTGCAGCTAGGGGATTGGTGGAAAAAGAATACGGTAAAGAGTATTTGTCACCTAAGGCTCGAGTTTATAAATCTAAAGTTAAGAATGCTCAAGAGGCGCATGAGGCTATTCGTCCAGCTGGGAAGAGTTTTCAAATGCCTTCAGCTGTAGCTAAGAAAGTTCCGGCAGATCAGGCTAAGGTCTATGATCTTATCTTTAGAAGGACTTTGGCTAGTCAGATGGCTGAAGCTGAGCTTTTGAGTACTGCTGTGGTGATTCATGATAAGGATGAAAAGTACACTTTGCAGGCTAATGGTAAGGTGATTAAGTTTGATGGTTTTAGGAAAGTATATGCTGAAGGAGTTGTGAAGAAGGCTAGTGATGAGGTGATTTTGCCTAAGATGAAGGTTGGAGATGTGGTTGATCTTGAGAAATTGACTTTGAATGATCACTCTACGAAACCACCAGCAAGATATAATGAAGCTTCTTTAGTGAAAGAGCTGGAGGCCCGTGGTGTAGGTAGACCGAGTACGTATGCTTCTATTATTGATACAATTTTGAGGAGGAATTATGTCCAAAAATCTGGAAAAGCTTTGGTGCCTACGTTTATGGCATTTGGTGTGATTCAACTTTTGGAGCAACATTTTGCACACTTGGTAGATATGGAGTTTACAGCTGAGATGGAAGAATTCTTGGATGAGATATCAAGAGGTGAAAGAAAGAGAGTAGAGTACTTGAAAGATTTTTACTATGGAGGGAAAAAGTATAAGGGGCTTTCTGAGATGCTTGAGCAGGATATTGATGCCAAGGCTGTTTGTACTATTCCGATTGAGGAGTTAGATGAATCTGGTGTAGAGTTAAGAGTTGGAAGGTATGGGCCTTATATTGAGAAGGGAGAGGTGAAGGCTTCTGTGCCTGAAGATCTGAGACCAGATGAGCTTGATATGACTAAAGTTGAAGAGCTTTTGGAAGCTGGTGAAAATCAAGATGAAGCAATGGGAGAAGACCCTGAAACAGGTAAGCCTGTATATGCAAAAGTAGGGCGTTATGGTCCTTATGTTCAGCTTGGTGAGACTGAAGAAAAAGATCGGAAGATGAAATCTATTCCGAAAGGTGTTGATCCTAGTTCGGTGGATTTGGAGAAAGCTTTGTTCTTGTTGTCTTTACCTTTGGATCTTGGCGACGAGGTTAAGTTTGACGTGGGAAGATATGGTCCTTATCTCCGTGGAGAAGGGAAGACTGCCACTGTTGCGGTTGAGGAGATTTGGGATATGGATTTGAAGAAAGCTAAGAAACTGTTAAAAGAAGGAAAGCCATCTAGAGGTGCTTCGAAAAAAGTTTTGAAAGAGTTTAAGGATTCGAAAGTTAAAGTTTTGGATGGAAGATATGGTCCTTATGTGAATTATGGAAAAACTAATGTTTCTGTGCCAAAGGGGACTAAGCCAGAAGACCTGACTCTAGAGGAGTGTGTGAAGATGATTGAGGATAAGGGGACTAAGGTTAAGTAGTGGCTTTGAAGTTGTTTATTTGAGTTGAGTTGGTATGATTGAGTAAATAATTTTTTGATTTGCTGAGTAGAGTTTTCAAGCCATCGAGTTTTGGTATGGCCTCCCTGATTGTGGCGGTGGCAACGTTGGTGAGTTATGTTGCTGGATTTTTTCGAGATGTAATAATGTCAGGATATTTTGGAGCTAGTGGAGAAACCGATGCTTATTATGCCTCTATAGCTTTGGTGGATAATATCTATACTTTGACTACTGCTGGGGCTTTGATGGGAGTTTTGTTGCCTATTTTTAGGAGAGTATATCTTAAGGATGAAAGAGAGGGGCAGAAGTTGATGGGAGCTTGGATGTTTTTGTCGCAAATGTTAGTTTTGGGTGTTTCTTTGTTGGCGTTTTTGTTTATGCCTCAGCTTGTAACTGGGCTTTATAAAGATCTTCAGGTAGGTGAGGTGGAGATGTTGGTTAGTATGTCGAGATGGCTTTTGTTGTCACCGATATTGTTTACTTTGAGTAACAGTTTGGGGGTTGTGCTTCATAGTTTTAAGCATTATTTGGCGTTTGCGTTGTCGTCTTCGTTTTATAATGTTGGAATAATTATTGGTTTGATTTTGTTTAGTGAAAGTTATGAGGTTTATTCGGTTGTGTATGGGACGGTGATTGGTTTGGTTTTGCACTTTTTGATCCGGTTTGTGGATTACTTATTTATAGATGGGTTTGAGATGAAGTTTGAGTTTTGGCATCCTGAGATTTGGAAGGTTGTTAAGCTTTCATTGCCTAAGATGTTGAGTTTGTTTACTTTGCAAATTTCTTTGTTGGTTTACAATATTGTGGGTGTTGGGCTGGTTGATGGGAGTGTGACTGCTTTTAATTATGCAAGGAATGTGCAGGGTTTTGCTGTGAGTATGTTTGGAGTTGCTCTGGCAACTGCAGTTTTCCCGTTTTTGGTTGATCTTAGGTCTGAAGGTGATATGCAGAAAGTTAGGTTGAAAATTGAAGATTCAATTTTGAGGATACTTGTGTTTACGTTGCCGGCTTCGGTTGGGCTTTTGATTTTGGCTTCTGATGCCGTAAATGTTCTATTTAATAGGGGAGCTTTTGATGAGAATGATTTGAGAATGACCTCTATGGTTTTGATGGTTTTTGCGTTGTCGATTAGTTTTGAGAGTTTAAATCACTTATTAGTGAGAGTTTTTAATGCATTTGAAAATACGGTTTTACCTCTTTTAGGAGGAGTAATGTTTGTATTGGTTAATATTGGAATAGTTTATGGTTTTGCCTATGAGTATGGGGTAAGTATGTTTGGATGGGCCTATGCATTAGGTTTTGTGGTTCAGGTTTTGATTTTGTTTGGCTTGTTGAGAAAGTTTGTGAGTTTGGATTGGTTAAGGCTTGGAAGTGACTTTAGTAAGATGAGTTTAGCGGTTTTAATGATGGGAGGTGTGGTGTATGCATTGAAGTTTGTAATTGGTGGTGAATATTTGGGAGTTTTGGAATTTTTAATTGCTGTTGGAGCTGGAGCTATGGTTTATATGGTTGCTATTTGGGTGTTGGGTGTTTTCAAGTACACTGGGTTTGAGCATCATGTAAAAAGGTTTTTGAAAAATGGCTAGAGTTTTATTTCTACTTTTTATTTTAATATTTCTTTCTTCAGTTGCTTTTTGGGCTGAGGATCAATTTATGGAAACCCAAGTTTTGGAGGAGATTGTAGAATCTAATGAAGGAGATGATATTGGAAATGAACCTTCTTTTGAGCAGGTTGTAGTGAGTGAGGAAGTTCAGGATTTTGAATACGGTTTTTTTGCAGGCAGCAGTGAGCTTAGGGTCTATGATGGTTTGGAGATTGATGAACTAGAGGTGATTATGGACCAGGGTTATGATGTTTTGGTTCTTTTAGATGGAAGTATTTTGGATCAGAGTAGGTATAATTTTAATACTTTGAAAATGATCAAAGTTGAAGATTATGATGGTGAGTTTTTTTATGCTTCTAAATTTGGAATGAAAGTAGGTGATGCCTTTATGTTTTCAAGGAGAGATTTTCGTAGATCATATGAAAGCGCAGGTGAGCAAGTGATGGTCTTTATATTGGATTAGTTGATTGTATCTACGTGTGTATCTATGAAATCTTTAAGGATGTTATAGAAATTTACCATGTCATCGATGGAACAGTTTTCGTTTAGTGAATGGCTGTTTTCTTTTTCTATACCTGTTACTATAACTGGTATGTTTTTTTCAGAGAAAAATCTTGCATCTGATGTACCTGATTCTTTTTCGAAGAATGGATTTTTATCTAAGACTTTTTTGGTTGAAGAAATATAGTTTTGGATAAGGGGGTTTTTGAGGTCACATATGAAAGGTGATCCTGAAAACATAATTTCAGAGTTTTGAATTGTGTACTTTTTGATCTTTTTAAATATTTTATAGAAATGGGTTGGATCTTCGTATCTTATATCAAGGGTTGCTTCGGCGTATTCTGGGATTTGATTTGTTTGTTCTCCGCCTTTAATGGTTCCTATGTTTAGGGTAGTGCGGGTATTTTTCTTTTGTTTTCTTTTGAAAAGTTTTCTTATCTTGGTTAGATCTTTTATGACTTTTTCAATTGCGTTAGAACCAAGGTGAGGGCGAGACCCATGTGCTGAGCGACCATGAGCCCAAACTTTTATAATGGAAACACCTTTTTGGTAAGTTATAAGTGTGTCAGTGCCTTTTGAAGAATCGGGCATAATGCAGAGCTCGCATGATACTCCCTCTTCAAGCATGTGTTTAGTTCCATCAAATCCTCCTACTTCTTCATCGCATGTGAACATAAGTCCAATGGATGGTTTTTTGTCTTGGTCGAGATAGCTTAAAAATAATTCTAAAATGACAGCTGCAGAACTTTTCATGTCTCCTGCACCTCTACCATATATTTTCCCGTTTTTAATTTGAGGGTTAAATTCCGTTTCTGGGGCGGGTACAACATCTAGATGAGCATAGAGTAGGATTTGAGGATTTAACGTCTCCTCGAGCGTAATAAGGATGGATGGTTGGTGATTTGAGGTGAACTCTCTTATGAAAACTGGCTTATCTTTAAATTTGTCTTTTATGAAGTTGATGATGTCTAGTTTTGCTTGTAGGTTTTCGGGCTCAGATGGAAATTTTATAAGGTCAAAAGTGGTTTTTATTAGAGTTTCTTTCATGTTTTTACTTTATTTGTTTGATAGTAGTATTTTGAGTTTACCAGAATTTTAAATTTTTATGTTAAATGGTTCTGGGTTTTATTGGAGTTGTTTTATCTTCTTCCGCCGAGGAATCTTAAGTGGATGGCTTGCATGTCTTTTTCTAGTTCGAATTTGGATTTAATGTAGCGAGCTTGTTTTGGATTGCCGTCTAATTCTATGTAGAATAATTTTTTATTTTCTTGATCTGTGAATTCTTGGAGGTAGTTTATTTCTACTTTGTTTTCTCGGAAAATGTGTAGTATTGGTAGAAGGGAGTAATAGGTTTGGAAGTTGGTTGGAGTTAAGATAGCAGAGCTAGTTTGGATTTTCTTTTTGTTGGGTTGTTGTGAGATAATTATGAATTTTTGGTCTGGTATTTGAGGGGAGAGTTCTTCCGAGAAAATCGTAAGGTTGTGGAGGTCAGCTTGGTATTGGTTGGCGATGCATGCATTTTTGGCTGATGATTTGGCTAATTCTAAGCTGTGTTCAAGGGTTGGTACTTGGATGAGGTTTAGGCGAGTGTATTTTTTGGAGAGGTGGTTGAAGTGTTTTTGGAATTGCTCAGGGGTAAGGCTAAGTGAGTGGAATTCTTTTTCTTGGTTGCAAATAAACTCATATGTTGGGAGTTGGATTAGGTCCCAGATTTGGAGCTGAGGGTTATTTTCTAATTCATTTAAAAGTTGGTTGTCTATTTGGTTTTGGAAGTTGCTGAAAGGGACTAGACCAAAGGATTTTTTGTCGTTTTTAAGAATGTTTATGATCTCCATTGGGTAGTCGTAAAATTCAATGTCTAGTGAGTTGTCTTGGTAATGATCTTCAAAGTATTTTATCCCTAAAATATGGCTGAAGCTAGCTTTAGGTTTGAGTAGATGTAGTTTCATTTTAATGTTTATGTTGAGTGTAATATTTGGCAGCTAGAGCTGTACTAATAGGTACTGCTAATACAAGCGAGATACTACCTATGATAGTTCTAATTATTTCTTCAGCGAAGAATTCTTGGTTTATGGTTACCCAAAATGGAATGCTTGGGTCTGTAAAAAGTAGAAGGAGTAGCGGAAGGCTTCCACCTGCATAAGCTAAAACAAGAGTGTTTATGAGTGATGAAATGTGAGTTTTTCCTACGTTGAGACCTTTTTGGTAAAGAGTTTTGAATGACTGCTTGTCGTCTGTGTGGTGAAGTTCGTGTATGGTGGCGATTTGACTAGTCGTTATGTCATCTAGGACACCAAGTGTCCCAACTAGTATACCTGCTAAAAGTAGGCTTCTAAGGTCAATGATTAAGTTTGAGTTTGCTAGGTAGAAGCTGCTCTCTGATCCAGTTCCTGTGAGTTTTGCTAGGTTTGTGACGAGGAGAGAGGAGATGAGAGTTACGGAAAGGGTGCTTATTATTGAGATTGTTGATAGGTGTGTTTTTGTATTGAATCCGTGTGCAATATATATAGAAAGAGTACCTATAGTGAAACATCCGATTATAGTTGCTAAGAGTGGAGAAGTTCCATTTATAATTGCTTGTAGAATGAATAATAGGACTATGATTGTCAGGGAAAGACTTAAGAAAGAATAGAGGGTTTCTTTACCGGTAAAGAGAATTGTAACTCCCATAAAAGTTAGTAGTAAAAGAAGAAGGGGAGTTAAACGGTATTTTTCTAGTATGTTTGGTTGATCTAATGATGGGTCTTGAAAGGTTATAACTTTTTCTCCTTCTTTGAGAGCTTGTGATTCTAGGCTGTTGTCGTCACCAGAGATGGAATATTGGACTTTTTGATTGTTTTCTAAAGTTACTTCCTGAGTTCTGAGTTGGAAGAAATCGTTACTATCTTCAGATATTGTTTCTGTATTAGTAACAGTTTGGATTTGAAATTCATTTGAATTGAACGATAAATGGAATGATGAGAAAATTAGAAGAACTAAAAGGCCGAGGATTGCTGGCCAGATTTTTCTTTTTGGGCTTGGTAAGTGTTGATGCATGTTTGTTTTTATAGGTGAATGTATTCTAGCCTAAATTGGTATGGAGGTTGAGATTTTTTTTGAATTAGTTATATTTTGCTTGATTTAAAAAGGTTCAATGACTTTATTGAGTGTTAAAGATTTAAAGGTTTCAGTAGAAGGTGAGGGTATTTTGAAAGGAGTGAATTTGGATGTAAAGAAGGGTGAAATTCACTGTGTAATGGGTCCAAATGGTTCAGGAAAAAGTACTTTAGTTAATTCATTAATGGGGCATCCGTCTTATGAGATAGATGCTGGTGAGGTTTCTTTGAATGGGAATGATTTAGTTGAAATGGAGGCCCATGAAAGATCCCTGGCTGGTCTGTTTTTGGCTTTTCAATACCCAAAAGAGATAGCTGGTGTTTCTATGCTAAATTTCTTAATGGCTTCGTATAATGCTCATTTGTTGGGTAATGATCCTGATGCTAAAACTGTAAAAGCCTTTAGGTTTAAGAAAATGCTTAAGCCAGTTTTGGAAGAGTTGGATATGGAGGAAGATTTTTTGGATAGATATGTAAATCAAGGTTTTTCAGGTGGAGAAAAGAAAAAGATGGAGATTTTGCAGTTGAAACTTTTAAAACCTAGTTTAGCAATGCTTGATGAAACTGATTCTGGTTTAGATGTGGATGCTTTGAAGATAGTGAGTAAGGGAGTTAATCAAGTGCATACTGAAAACTCTGATATGGGAATTATGATTGTGACACATTATCAGAGAATTTTAGAATACATAAAACCAGATTTTGTACATGTGATGAAGGATGGTGTCATCGTAAAGTCTGGTGGTAGTGATTTTGCTAAAGAAATTGAAGAGAAAGGGTTTGGTTGGATTTAAACTAACTCTAGTATTTCAGCACAACTTCTAGCGTATTCTTCTCTTGCAGATTTAATGTCAACTTTTCCTGTTTCTGGGTTTGTATGTTTTTTTCTTAGGTAAGCAGGCAACTCCTGGTCTGAGAAGATTCTGTAATCCGTTTCTCTAGAATAACCCTCAACTTGTTGTTCCTCTTGTGGTTTTTGGAACAAGTTGTTTATTAGTTTTGTTAATTTCATGGTGACTTTTTAAATTAAGGTTTAATGCTATCATTCTTTTTGGATATGTCAAGTTTTGTGGAGAAGTTTTTTGATTTTGTGAAAGGTTGCTTTTGTAAGTTGTTGATACGCTAGTGTGGTGTTCTTTGAAAAAGTTTTAGCTAGGAAAACAACAACAAGGAGGCAGCAATGCATGTCTGGAAGAAATTGCTGATGGCAATTGGGGTCATGGTGGCCTTTATTGCTTGTGGTGATCTGGCTGAGGCCAGCACTGTCTACAGCTATGGAGTGGATGAAAAGCCGATGGTTTTTCTTCCTTTCAAGAAAGGTACTGTGGTGAGAATACCGCAGGGGAACAATGGTACGTACACGCATAAAGGACGTTATGCGTATGCCTATGACTTCGATATGGGGGATACTTCAGCTAGTACTTCGAATAAGGTGTTTGGAGTTGATGTTGTGTCGCCTGTGAATGGATGGGTTGTTTCTGCAGTCCATGATAAAGTTGACTTCATCTGTATGGGTGGAGGATGCAATGGAGGCTGGGGAAACACTGTTGTGATCAAGCCTGATGGTGTTGATTACTACCTGCGGTTGAATCATCTAAAGTATGATTCGATTCCTCAGAAGTTTCAGGTAGGTCGACCGAAAGGTGTGACGGCTGTGCGTGTGAGACAGGGAGAGAAGGTAGGTGAAGTTGGCCATACTGGAATCTCTTCTCATCCTCACTTGGATATGAGTTTGGTTACTGATTATAACGTGGGTGACTATGAGTCAATTGAGTTTGACTTTGTAGAAGGTCGCGCTGATCAGTATGCTTGGCTTTACTCTGAGCTGGAGGAGGACAAGGCGATCCTGGATAACACTGGACGAGTCAACCTTGGGGCTGAGTTGGAAGTGTTGGGAACGTATTCCAATACTACTAACTGGTATAGGTATACGACTCCAAAGTATACATCGTATAGTTATGATTACTATGCGCTGCACTACCTTGGGTCGAATATCCATGGCAAAGATTTCTACTATAACTTTGAGTATGGTGGATGGTTTGCGTGGAAGGTGAAGCACTTGGATTCTGGGAATCATTGGATGGTGGTTGATATGAACTGCTATGAAGATGAGCAGATGAGTGATGAGGTGTTTTACCTGTGGTCAAAGCCTACTGGTAATCGTTCAAGAACCTTGAGTCAGACTGATGGAATCAACTACGTTGGTTTCTACGAGCCTGTGTTCTATGATGACTATTATGGGCAGACGGAGTCGATTCTGTACGCTCAAAATAAGTCGCAGGATGGCAAGCCGATGTGTGTTGACTCTTTGGTGTTGTATAAAAATCCTAGCTAAACCCTCCGTGAAGAATGCTCACAGCGTAAGAACTAGCTAAGACTTCGGAGGTGGTTGAGGATACAGGTTATAGTTTTCGGACTATGACCTGTATTTTAAGTTTAGGTAAACTTATTGTGTTAAAATTTATTTGTTTAATTTTGGGGTATGTTGGTAATTTTTTTGTGTTTAATTTTGGGTGGTTTGATTGGTATGTGTGGTGTTGATGATGGTTTAGTTGTTGAGAGTAGATTGGATTTAAGAAATGATGGAGAGCTTTTAGAAACAGAGGTGTTTGAGGTAGGAGCTATTGATTTGGGTGTTGCTTATGAATGTCCTGAATTGAGATATAAAGTGAGGGACGATTATGTATTTGATGAAATGGAGTGTGATTTGTTTCAAAATCGAGGAGGTGATGAAAGTGGAGCTTATTATTTTTTTACTCCAGAAAATAGGAATGATTTAGATGCTTTTGATGTGGTGTATGAGGATCGTGATGTGAGAGTTTATGATTTTGTAGAATTTGATGAATTGGAGGGGCATATCTTTGGAGAGATTTATTTTAAGATTTGTGATGATAGAAGATCAGACTACTTTTTGCTGGAGTTTGATTATGTAGTTAATGAGGATTTGGAAGTTGAGATTGATGAATCGGGTCATATGGTTTTAGAAGAATTTGTTGATTTGTGTAGGTCTCTTGAATTGGCAGATGAGTGATAGTTTGATAAAGTTTGATCAAATTAATTTGTATTATGAAAAAGTTTATTGTGTGTGTGGTTATGTCTGTGTTTATAGTTGGTTGTAGTAATGCTGGGGTGGAGAACATTGATATGAATGATGGGGAAACAAACGTAGAAGATCAAGATATAGAAGATGCTTCAGGTGAAGTAGTTTTTTATGAAGGTGAATATACTTTGTCTGAGCCTTTGGCGAGTAGAGGGGATAATGAAATGTGTATTATGATAACTAATATGAGTGCTGGATTGCTTCCGGCAGAGTTTTATACTCCTGATACTGGTGAATTTGCTGATATTTGTTTGAATGATGAAGATAAAGATAAAATTGGTTTAAGAGAAACTTTTGATAATTTGGGAGATTGTAAATATTCAGAAGTTGGTAATCGTTATACAATTACAAATTTGAGAATAGATCCAAGTAGAGAGTATGAGAAGAGAGCTGATTTGGTATCTGCTCAAAGGTTTTTGGGTGGATCTACTTCATGTGAGTAGATTGGAGTTGAGTTTTTGGGGGTAATTTGTTAGTTTTTTGCTGATTTATAAACAAATATGGCTTTGGAAAAAGATGCGATTTTTGCCGGTTTAAATAGAGATACTTTTGATCATAAAAATGATGCTTCATATCAGAAGGCTTTTCCAAAAGGTTTGAGTGAGGAATTGATTAAGATGATTTGGAAAGATAAAGGTGAGCCAGAATGGATGCTTGAGTTTAGATTGGAGTCGCTGAAAAAGTTTTATGAGATTGAATTGCCGAAATGGGGGCCAGATTTGGCAAAGTTGAATCTGGAAGAGATTACTTACTATGCAAAGGCAGATTCAATGGGGAAAAATGGGAAGACTTGGGATGATGTTCCCGATGATATAAAAAATACTTTTGAGAAGCTTGGAATCCCTGAGGCTGAGAGAGCTGTGTTGGCAGGTGTTGGAGCTCAGTATGAATCGGAGGTTGTTTATCACTCGTTGAAAGAAGAGTGGGCGGAGAAGGGAGTGATTTTTGAAGATTGTGATGTGGCTATTCAGAAGCATCCTGAACTTTTCAAGAAATACTTTATGAAGTGTGTGCCTAATTCAGATCATAAATTTGCAGCTTTGCATGGGGCAGTTTGGAGTGGTGGAACATTTTTGTATGTTCCAGCTGGAGTGAAACTTGATATGCCTTTACAGGCTTACTTTAGAATGAATGCTCCTTCTCAAGGACAATTTGAGCATACTTTGATAATTGTGGAGGAGGGTGCTGAAGTTCATTACATTGAAGGTTGTTCAGCCCCTAAGTATGGTTCAAATGCTTTGCATGCTGGATGTGTAGAGATATATGCTGGGAAAGGATCAAGGGTTAGGTACTCTAGTGTTGAGAACTGGAGTAAAGATACTTATAACCTAAATACTAAAAGAGCTATAGTTGAAGAAAATGCTGTGATGGAGTGGGTTGGTGGTAATATGGGAAGTGGAGTGACTATGCTTTATCCATGTTCGATTTTAAAAGGGAGAGGAGCTCATGCAGATCACTTGGGGATTGCATTTGCAAATGAAGGGCAGATTCAGGATACTGGGGCTAAAGTTATATGTTCGGCCTCTGATACTTCTTGTAATGTTGTGATGAAGAGTTTGTCTAAAGGTGGTGGGACATCTGTTTATAGAGGATTGCTTCATGTTTTACCTCAGGCTAAGAATGTTACTGCGAGAGTAGAATGTGATGCGTTGATTTTAGATGATTATTCAAGGTCTGATACATTTCCTGAAATGAAAATAATGAATAATGACGTAACAATAGCTCATGAAGCTTCAGCTGGAAAATTGAATGATGAGGATATTTTTTATCTGACTAGTCGTGGGATTGAGGAGGAAGAAGCTAAGGCTATGATCGTAAATGGATTTATTGAGCCAATTGTGAAGGAGCTACCTATGGAGTATGCGGTGGAGATGAATAGGTTGATTGAGTTAGAGATGGAAGGTTCTGTTGGATAATAATTTTTTTTATGAAATTTAAAGAATTTGTTTCAGTTTTATGTGAATATGATGGAGGTGTTAATCGTGGAGTGAAAATTGATACGAGCTTTTTAGATAATTTATCTGTTAGTGAAAATAGTGAGATAGATTGTATAGGAGCTGATCTTAAAAGTTTTGAACAAATATGTGGAAAAGTTGTGCAAAGTGGAGATTTACCTGTAGAAATTTTAAAAATAGAAGGCAGAAAAGCTTTATTTGTAGAGCTTAATGAGGATGTGGAAAAAGTTGAGGTTGATTTGTCAGGCGTGGGGTATTTATGTGTAAAAGTTGTTGAAGGAATGAGTGGAGTTCTTGAAATTACTGGAGGAGATTTGAATTGCTGTTTGATTGAAGGAGTTGTTGGAGTAGGATCTGGGTTGGACCTGGAGGTGGATGTTTGTGACTCAGAAACTGTTTTGGTATCACGTATTCGAGTGGAAGAGAGAGGTGTGTTAAATTATAGAGTGGCTGATTTGGGGGTTGAAAATGGCTATTTTGATATTAAGAATTTTTTAGAAGGAAGAGCTGCAAAAGCTGACGTGGATTGGGTTTATCTTAATAATGGTTCAGAAAAGAAGAATGCAAATGTGGCTAACTATTTTCAGGCTAAAGACTGTAATGGTCAGATTTTGGTAAAGGGTGTCCAAGAGGATAAATCTAGAGTTACTTTCTTGGGTGAGATAAATATTAGCTTAGAAGGTGGTGGGACGGATAGTTATTTGAAAGAGGATGTTATGATTTTGGATAATTCGGCTTATGTTGAGGCTATACCTTCTCTAGAGATAAAAACAAATGATGTGAAGGCTGGGCATGGTGTTGCTATTTCAAAGATAACTGAAGATAAATTATTTTATTTGAAGAGTAGAGGGATAAGTGATGAAGTTGCTAAAAAACTTATAAAACAAGGGTTTTTAAGGTCTGGTTATGAGAATTTTGAGAATCAGGATATGATAGAGAAGTTGGATAAATTAGTAACAAAATAATATGTCTAAATATAAATCTGATTTTCCAGTTTTTAGAAAACGACCTGAGTTGGTTTATTTAGACACTGCAGCTTCAGCTCAAAAGCTTGGTGTTGTGGTTGATAAAGTAAGAGATTTTTCAATTGATTCATATGCAAATGTGCATAGAGGACTTTATGAGTTAGCTGAAAAGTCTACTTTAGCTTATGAAAATGCAAGGAAAGAAGTAGCTAAATTTATTGGTGCTGATCATGATGAGGTTGTGTTTGTTAGGAATGCTACTGAGGGTATAAATCTTATTGCCTGGAGCTGGGGGTGGAGAAATCTTTCAAAAGGTGATGTGGTTGTCTTGAGTGTTGCTGAACATCATGGGAATATGGTTCCTTGGATTGAATTGCAGAAGACAGTTGGATTTGAGATTATTTGGATTGGTTTAGATAGTGATGGTTTTGTAGATGAAGAAGAGATAGTTGATACTTTGAATAGTCGGGGCGATGATGTGAAGATTATGTCTTTGTTTGGAGTCTCCAATGTTTTGGGGCAAAGATTAGATATAGAAATGATTAGTCGGAAATGTCAGGAAGTTGGTTGTAAACTTTTGGTAGATTCATGTCAGTTGGTTGTGCATGAACAGATTGATGTGAAAGAGCTTGGTTGTGATTTCTTAGTTTTTTCAGGGCATAAACTTTATGGTCCATCTGGAATTGGCGTAATGTTCGCCAAAAAAGAATTAATGGAAGATATTGGAAAGTTTCCTGCCTTTATGAGTGGAGGAGATATGATTGAAAATGTGAGTTTGGATAAAGTTACTTTTAAATCTAATTATGAAAGATTTGAAGCAGGAACTCCGGCAATTGAGAGTTCTGTTGGTTTGGGAGAAGCTTGTAAGTTTTTGATGTCTATTGATAGAGGATTTGAAATTGAACTAGTGAAATATCTCGAAGAGGAGCTTTTGAAATTGGAATTTGTTGATTTGATCGGTCCACAAAAGTCTGGGGTGAGATCTGGATTAGTATCATTCAATGTGAAAGGAGTTCACGCACATGATGTAGCACATATTTTAGGAGAGAAGGGGATTGCTGTGAGAGCAGGTCAACATTGTGCTCACCCGTTACATGAGAAGTTAGGTGTTATGGCTTCGGTAAGAGCCTCTATAGGGATTTATAATACTATGGAAGATATAGATAAGTTGATTGAGGGTTTGAGGGAGGTTGTGAAAGTTTTTAACTAAATAATATGAAGAATTTAGAAAGTATGGGTAATGGTTTAGTAACTATTGGTAGAAAAATTTCATATGATGAGGTTATGTCTGATTGGATGGAAAGAGAGGATGCTATTTGGGGTGAATTTGCTAAAAATAGAGGATACAATTCAGTTCTAGAATGGAGGGAGTCTTACTTAGAGAATTTTGGTTTGTTGGGATTGGATAATTGGTTTGAGGTTGAAGTTAATGATTTGGTTGAATTTATAAAAAATTTATATATTGGACCTTATAATGGATGGAGAGATTATTACGAAAATGATAGAGATAATGCTACTTTTTTGGGAAACTTAGATAACTCACGAGGTATTGAGGAGAAAGCAACGATTCGTGAAAATCAAAGAGTGAAAGAATTTGTAAATCATTTCGAAGATGAAACTTGTTTGATTGCTGTGTATGATGGTGTTAAATATTGTTTAATAGATGGTCATCATAGAGCTTCTGCTTTGGCAGTTATGATTGATGAGGGTAAGGATGTAAGCGGGATATCTGTAAATTTAAAACTCCTAGATCTAAGTGGGGATCAAGGAGCTTTTGATAGATTTTTTTATTTTGAAGGTTGAATTATTCTTCTTCTGATACTCTTTTTATTGTTTCTGCAAATGATTTTCTAGTTTTTCCTAATATTTTTTTTCCGCCTTCTTTTTTTCTTAAAGCAGCTTGGATTTGTCTTTCTCTAAGCTCTTTGTACAGGTCATTTTCGAGTTTTTTAGGTTTAAGTGTACCGTTTGTTCCTTGTGGTTTTTTCATATCATAAAGTTAATTTGTATGTGATTATGCACTTAGGCTTTAGTTTTGTCAAATATGAGGTATAGTGAGGGAAATAAAATATTAGATATGGATAAAAGATTGATAGGTTTGGGGATGACTGGTTTGTTGATTTCGGGGTGTGTAGATGATATAGAAAATGTTGAGATTGAGGATACAGAAACGGAAGTTGTTGAGAGTTGGGATATAAATGATGTGAAAGCTAAAACAAGTGATGATATTGATTGTATAATGAAAGTTGATGAGTCAGTAGGTATACTTGTGCATAGGGGCTTTGAGCCTATTTATCTGGAAGGTGAAACAGAAGTTACTATTAGTCCAAGTATACAATTTGATCAAGAAGGAGAATTTTTATGTAACGCTAAAAGGAATTTTTTGAGGATTGAATCTGGTGATGATATTGTTAGAATTAAAGAAGCATACTGTAGTATATCAGATCTTTATACTTATGATTGGATTGAGGATTATTATCTTAATAATCCTGGTGAATCAGTAGAATGTATCGCTGCTGAATATGATAAGGTTTCGAATTTAATTGGTGTGAAGTTTAGTGTTGGAGCGTTTGAAGATGAGTTCTTATTTGATATAGTACATGGATGGGAAATTGAGGATTTAGATGGTTATAAATGTAGGTTTGAAAGTCCAAGTGGGGAATTGAGTACGACGTATGAAATGAAACAAACAATAACTTTAATTAGATAAGTTATGTCTCGACAAATATATATGCAGAATATTATGGAGCATTTTAAGAATCCTGAGAATTATGGAGCTTTAGACGTGTTTGATTGTAGTTGTGAATTGAAAAATGTTTCTTGTGGAGATGTGATTTCTGTATGGTTGAAAATGGATAGGGAAGTATTGAGTGAGATTGGTTTTGAAGGGAAGGGGTGTGCTATTAGTCAGGCTTCTATGTCTATTTTGAGTGAGGAGGTTATTGGTATGAAAAAAGAAGATATTTTGGGAATATCTTCTGATGATGTGGTGGATATGATTGGGGTTGATGTTGGTCCTACACGTTTGAAGTGTGCTTTGCTTGGTTTGAGTGCGGTTAAGAAAAGTTTGAAAGGATTATAGTTTAGCTACCTCTAACTATACCTCCAATCTTCTGAAGTGCGTCGTAGCAAGCTTTTTGAGCGTTAGATAGATCTTCGTCGGTCAGAGTTCTTTCTAAGCTTCTAAGGGTCAATCTGTAGGCACAGGCTTTTTTACCTTTTCCGATCTTTTGTTCATCTTCAAAGATGTCGAATAGTTCTACGCGATATACAAGTTTGTGACTCTTTTGAAGAGTTTCTAGGAGTAGCTGGTGGGTTGTTTCGTCATCAACGATTACTGATACATCAAATTCCATGTCTGGGAATTTTGGAAGTTCTTGGAAGAGAGTTGTCCTTTCGGATAGATGTAATAAAAGTCCAAGGTTTACTTCTGCATAGGTTGCTTTAGTATTTTTTATCCCATAGTTTTGGATAACTAATGGGTGAACTCTGAAGATGTTTCCGAGTATTTGTCCGTCAGTTGTTTTTATCTCAGCAGTGATATTAGGATGTTCGTAGTCTGCTGGATCTTTAGTTGTTTGGAAAATAATTTCAGGAAGATTTAGCTCTTGGAAAACGTTTTCCAGCCAACCTTTTACTTCGAAGAAAGTTTCATGATCAATGCTTTCAGTTGAATCCGCGTGAATAAGAGCTAATTTTTCTTCTTCAGCAGGGAAGAATTCTTGAGTTGGGTGATATGTTCTTCCTATTTCGTAGAGGGAAATGGAAGGGTTGTTTTTGTAGTTTTGGTGAATGTTTTTTAGGAGTGAAGGAAGGAAATGGGTTCTCATGTGAGTTTGTTCTTCTGATAGGTAGTTCTTAACTTTTACGTGTTCATCGGAAAGTAGAGATTTTGAGATATCGTCTGCAGAATAAAAACTATAATTTTTGGTTTCGGTTAGACCTTGGGCCATTAGGAGTTGGCGGACTTTATTTTCTTGCTCTCTTAGCTGATTTGGTACTGGGGGAGTAGATGACATTTCTGGTAATGTTGTTTTGATTTTGTCGTAGCCGTAAATTCTACCAACCTCTTCAATAAGATCTTGGTAAATAGATATATCTTTACTTGCTCTAAAACTAGGGATTGTAACTTCTAATTCTTTATCACCTTCTTTTGTTTTGAATTCTAACTTTTGTAAAATCCCACTGATTTGCTGGGTGGTCATTTGGGTACCCAGGTAGGAGTTTAACTTTTCTGTCTCAAGTTTAACGCTTATTTCTGCTTGAGGTTGGAAGTATTGGTCATCTAGTTTAGAAGGAAGTTTAGCTTTTTGGTTTTGCTCAAGGATTATCTGAGTTGCAATTTGTAGAGCTGGAAGTGTTTGGTTTGGGTCGAGAGATTTTTCAAATCTTTGAGATGAATCTGAGCGTAAAGCTAGTTTTTGAGAGGCTTTTCTTACGATAGAGTCTGTGAATGTGGCTGATTCTAGAAGAATTGTGGTTGTGTTTTTATCAACTTGAGTGTTTTGACCTCCCATAATTCCTAGTATGCAAACTGGGGTTTGGTTGACCATAAGAACTGGAGCTTCTGGTGTCAGGGTGTATTCTTGTTCGTCTATTCCGGTGAACTTACCTTTGCTTGCGTATTGGATTGAAAGTTCTGGGTTGTCTGAGTTTGCGATCTTTTTGATTTTATCAAAGTCGTAAGCGTGCATTGGTTGACCAGTTGTAAGCATAGTATGGTTGAGGGCATCAACTATGTTGTTGATTGGTTTAAGGCCTACTTTTTCTAGATCTTGTTTGATGTGTTCAGGGCTTTCTTCTACTTTTATATCTTGAATTATAAGACTTGAGAATCTTTTGCAGATTTCTTCATGAGTATTTTTGATTGTGTATGGAGCTGGGGAGTCTTCCGTTTTGATCTCTGGTAATTTTGGATATTGGAACTGAGTGTCAGTTATGGCAGCTATTTCTCTGGCGAAGCCAATGTGTCCCCATAGATCTGGTCTGTTTGTAATGGATTTATTATCAATTTCAAAAATCACGTCATTAGCTTGAAGAGCCTCGGAAAGAGGTTGGCCTGGTTTTGTGTCTTTTGATAGATGGTTTAGGTTCATGATGTGGCTGTCATCTTCAGGTTTTCCAAGACCGATTTCTTCTGATGTACAAATCATACCGTGACTTTTTTCTCCTCTTAGCTTCGTAGCCTCTAGAGTGATAAGGTCACCTTCGCCGTGCCATCTGACCTGGCTTCCTGGGAGTGCAACTGCGGTTAGCATGTCTTTTTTAAGGTTGGTTCCGCCGCATACTATCTGAACTGTTTCTTTTCCTACGTTTACTTGGCAAACTGATAGTTTGTCGGCGTTTGGGTGTTTTTGGATGTCTGTGATTTGTCCTACAACTATTTTTTCAAGCAACTCGGCTTGAGATTCGTATCCTTCTATTTCTGCTACTTTTGTACTAACAAGTTCTTGGAGTTCGTTTGCAGAAACTTTTAAATCATCTTTGATAAATCTTTTAATCCAGTTGAGTGATAAATGCATTAGATAGGGGAGTTAGGGTGTTTAGAATTGTTGTAAAAATCTTAGGTCTCCAGAGTGAATATGTCTTATGTCTGTGATCTTGTGTTTCATCATAAGAAGTCTAGTAAGACCAAATCCAAAGGCGAATCCTTGGTACTTTTCTGGGTCGATGTTGGCTGCTTTGAGGACGTTCGGATGAACCATTCCGCATCCCATAAATTCAATGTATCCAGAATCTTTACAAACCTTACATCGAGATCCATCTTCTGGGCAGAATGGACAAGAAAAATCTAGCTCTAATCCTGGTTCAACAAATGGAAAATATCCTGGACGGAACCTTACGTCTGCTTTTTTACCGAATAGTCTTGTAAGGAATTCTTCCATGTAGCCTTTGAGATGAGATAAGTTGATGTCTTTGTCTATTACTAATCCCTCTACTTGATCAAAGGTGCTGTCATGAGTAGCGTCAGTTGCTTCGTATCGGAATACTCTTCCTGGTACGATTATTTTGAGTGGTGCGCCATGTTTTAATAGAGATCTTACTTGTACTCCTGAGGTATGAGTTCTGAGAACCAGTCTGTTGTTATCTTCACCAGTATCTTTATCTATGAAAAAGGTGTCTTGCATGTCTCTGGCTGGATGAGTGTCAGGTATGTTGAGAGCTTCAAAATTGTAAAATTCACTTTCTATATGTGGTCCATCGTGGATAGAAAATCCCATTTGCTGGAAGATTTCTTCAACTTCAGCTTGGAGTTGAGAGAGGGGGTGTATGTGTCCAAGCTTTCTTTTCTTTCCAGGTAGAGTTACGTCTACTTTTTCGCTTTGAAGTTCTTCTTGTAGTTTAACGTGTTTGATTGATTCTTGGCGGAGTTGGAATTTTTCTTCGAGGTGAGTTTTGATTTGGTTGGAAAGCTTTCCGATAATTGGTTTTTGGTCGTTTGGTAAATCTTTTACACCTTTAAGGATTTCAGTTAGTTCACCCTTTTTACCTAAGTATTTCTTTTCTAATTGGATTAGTTCTTCCAGTTCGAAGGTTTGTTCTATTTCTTGTAATGCATTTGTTTGGAGTTGCTCTAGTTTTGATTGCATTGGTTGTATCTAATAATTGTGGAGTTAGATTAATGTTTTTGCTGGTTTTTGTAAAATTTATTTAGGATATCTATTTATAAAAAAACCTCCTTTGAGAGGAGGTTATGTTGTTTCAAAAATTCTTAAAGATAGATTATCTTAGAGCGTCTTTGAAAGTTTTACCTGCTTTGAAAGCTGGAAGCTTCATAGCTGGGATTTGGATTTTTTCTTCAGGGTTTCTTGGATTTACTCCAGTTCTAGCAGCTCTGTGAGATACTCTGAAAGTTCCGAAACCAGTGATAGTTACGCTGTCACCCTTTTGAAGAGCTCCAGTGATAGCTTCGATAAGAGCGTCAAGTACAGCTTGAGCGTCTTTTTTAGTAACACCAGCTTTATCAGCTGCAGCGTTTACTAGATCTTGTTTAGTCATTAGTGTTTCTGTTAAAGGTTAACACGAGGTAATTATAGGATTGGTGTTTTGGAGATCAAGGTGATTTTTGTTGATAGTGCTTTTAATGCTCCCAGTTGTGGGTTTTTAGACATGTAAAGTTGTGTATGTCTATATTGACAGTTGGTTATACTTTTTTGTGTTTGGATAGTTTGTGCCATTTAGGTTTATTTAAAGGGGGGTAGTGTACTTTTGTTTGCGGGAGTTAGAGTGTTTAATTTTTGAGGAATTTGTGTTATAATGTTGAGATAAAAAATAAAAATTGTAGGAAAAAATGTATAAATTGTCTTTCTTTAAATGGGGTTGTCTAGCTTTCGTAATGTTGTTTGGTTTAGTTGCAGGTGTTGATATGGAGGGTGCTAGTGCTGACTTTGCGGTTACTAAGGATGGTTGTTATGTTTTGGAGGCTGGTCCTGGAGGATTTAATGCTGGTCCTCCTACCGATTACTCTTATACCAGTGCAGCTGGATGTGATGCTGAGGTTCCAGCTGCATCTTTAAATGTAGATGCTGGTAACATAACTGTTGTTAATGATAATAGTTCCGTGGTTTTAAATAACCCACCTGCTAATTCATTTATAGGAACTTTTACGGGGGCTTATACTGCTGTTGGGATAACACCAATTAATCCTTCTTGGTTTACTTCTATTTTTACACCAGTGTATTGTAAAGATTTTTATGGGATTACAAATGATAATCCAGTGAAGGGGATTGGTGTGATTGACTTTGATAATGTTGCCCCAGATGGAGATTATAGGGTTTGTTTAGACAGGTATTTGTCGAATGTTCCTGCTGGAGAGCTTCATTTTAGTGTGGATGGATGGGGATGGAATACAAATATTGGTTGGTTTGCAACTATGGCTGAAGATCTAGGTTCAGGTCCTGTGAATAGGGGGTTGAGTGTAGGTTCAGTTGAATTTGATAGTTTAGTTAAAGTAGGGGCAGGATACCAAGGTGAAGGAGAGTTGTTTGGATTTTGGTGGAATGATGCGACTGGATGGTTGAAGCTTAATTGTGCTGCTGATACAAATCTAAATAGTTTTGATGTAGCGAATTGTGCTGCAAATGGTGGGGCTGACTATGGAGTTTATATTGATAGTTTTGATGCTACTACTAGTAGGGCTGTACTTGCGGGATACGCTTGGTCTGACAGTTTAGGGTATATGGACTTTACGGGAGTTCAAGTTGATTTGCCTTTGTTGACCCCAACTTATGATGCGAGAGTGAATTATGTGAAAGCTAATCCTGGAGACGTTTTGGCTAATGGTGAAAATGGTTATAAGATAGAGGTTAGTTTCTACGATGGTTCTACGAATGTGACTGATGAATTTGCTGATACTAATTTGCAAAATTCTTTCTGCTTGGCATACAGGGATAGACGTAAGGTTGATACGACTGGAAATTTTCCTGTGAATGTAACTAGTTCGTCTACTGGACGTATACCATTTTATGGATGTGGAGATGGTTCTACTCAGTTTGCAGTTGAAGACGATGTTCAGATGAATCAATTAGGTTGGGATGCCTCTCCAAGTAAGACAGTAATGGGGAGGTCAGCCAATAGGTTTACATATAATTCTACTAAGAATGTTTTTGAGTCGATTGTGACTATTTCTTCTAGAATACCTGTGGAGCAAGGTCAGTTTGATCTGGTTCAGGTGTTTATGTATAACGATATTTCTGGATTATATAAAGAAGACAATGATCCAACTGTTAATGGTGCATTAACTTTTCAGCCACCTTATGACTTGAGTATTTTGGGTGGTGAGAATGTTACAAGGCAAACCTGTAGAGATGGTGATCTTGTGCTTGAGTTTGATAGTCCTATGCCAGCAAGTATATGTGGAGAGTTTTATGGAGGTGGTGGAATTGGAAATCTGAGTGTAGGTATTGTTGGACAGCCGAGTGTGAATTCTTTGTATGATTCTAAGTTTGATTCGATTACGGCAACAATTGATCAGGAAGGTAGCCGTCCTTTCCAGAATCAACTTTTGGCTAGTCAAAACGGCTATGAGTCTACAGGGTTCTGGTTAACGGTTGATCTAGCTGATGGTGTAACTATAAATGAGATGGAGCCTTTGAAACCTATTTTGGATCTAGCTATTACTTCTAGTGTTTCATACAGGTTGCCGACTGGTGCTACTGTAAGGAGGTTTGGGCCAGAACTCTCTAATGATTCACAGAATATATTTGAGTTAAATATTCAAGGTGGTTTAGTGGATAGATCGTTCGGTTCTACTACGTTTAGTAGTGGGTCGAAAGATACTCAGGGTGCAAACCAAGGTATTCAAGTAAAAGAAAGAGTCTACAGAGTTTTGAGGAATATTATACAGATGAATCCTAAGCCTGGTAACTGTGGGAATTTGGAATTTAGTAAGGTCGAACGTTCTGAGATGATTGGTTTATTGAAAGGATGTAATAGGGTAAGTAAATCTGGTGAGCGTCATGTGGTGTTTATTGGTGCTAGATCAACTAAAGAAGGACCTGGTGGATATGTGAGGTTGAGTGAGATACAGAGTTTACTGAATGATCAAGTATCTGATGAGGGGAAAGCGCCTGTTATTGTAATGTATGGAGTTGACTTCATTTTGGATCAAAATATTGTTCCAAGTAGTTTCTCTTCTGCTTTAGGAGTTGGGACAGATATTTCAGCTATGGAATCAGAGCTTAATGATGTACCTGGTTTTGTGGTTCTCGAATCTGATCTTGGTCAAGGTGGTGAAGTGATAGTAAGTGCGAATGTGACTGATGTTGTTTCTTACATCTATTCTGATGGAAGGTTGTTGTCTGCTCCTGATGCTGCGAATGCAGTCGCAGCGGCTGAAGGGGATGCTGATAATATTTTGAATAGAAGTATTATAGATGAAAGTACTTTGTATAATCAGTTTAGTTTGGTTGGTGCATTGTATTCAGGGAATTGTATCGGGTGTGCTTCGAATACTCCTCCTTTGAGAGCGGATGGTTCTGTGTCTGAAAGTAGAGCTTTGTCACTGAATGATGATTTAAATGCCTTTAGGTATACTCCTTTGACTTTTGATTTTGTGACTAAAGATGTTGATGTGGAGGAAAGGGATGCTTTTGGCCAGCCAACTGGTAATACAGTAACTGAAACATATACATGTTTAGTTCCTTGTGGAGAGAATGCCAATTCGTTTGAGCCGTTGACTTCAAATGGTACTTTGAAAAATGAATGTAGGAATATAGAAGATAAGATTACGATCGAGAATGCTTGTTTTGATTCTGAAGGATATATAAGTGGGGATCGTGAGCTTTCTTTGATAGAAGAGACTATAGCGGGGAGCCTTTTCCAAGGAACTGGAGCTACTGGTATAAAGCAGTTGGATAAAGTCTTGGCTGATAACCCGAGTTTTCCTAATTACGCAGATATAAGGTCAGTGAACATTAGGTCTTTGGGTACTCAAGATGATATGCCGGTGTTTGGTGTAATAAGTCAGTAAAATCTTAAAGAGTCAATTTGATTTGTTTTAAGTAGTTGAATGGATCTGTAAACTTTGGGTAAATAAAGTTTATGTGATGAAGAAGGGTTTTACATTTATTGAAGTTGTAGTGACATTGGGAGTTCTTTCTGTTGTGCTTTTGGTTGTTAATCAGGTTGTTGTTTCTGCTGTAAGGCAGGTTGAGATAAGTAGGAATAACTATTATGTTGATGTTGTTTTGACTGAAGGTTATGAGCAAGTTAATTATATTCATCAAGCGAATTTATTGAGGTATGGGGAAGATAATTTTGATGAGTGTAAGTTGACTAGGATTGATGAGGATCTGTCTGTGGATTGTGAGAATTTAGCGAAATATGATGGAAGATATATCGTGGAGATCCGAGAGCAGTCTGGGGGGCAGGTGTGGGATCTAGTTTCTGTTTCTGATACTCAAGATGTAGTGGATGATTTAGATAATCCTAGCCAGTTTGTACCTGGATATGAGGCTTTGGAAGTTTATGAGAAAAGTTTGACGGGTGGAGGAGTTGTTTATACTAATGTTCAGGATGTTAGTGGTTTGGATGATGATGTTTATAGACCACTTGGTTACTATAGGTATGTTGATATTTCTGCTAGTGGCGACTTTAGAGTTGTAGTGGCATATGAAGATGAGTTTTCAAATATTAAGGTGAGGAAACCGGATTATTTAATCTCGATAAATGATTAAGATTGTTAAGAAGGCTGGTTTTACTTTGATTGAGGTTTTGGTGGCGTTGACTATATCTGGTTTTTTGATGACAATTTTAATAACAGCTTTTTTTGATACTTATGTTTTTTCACAGGAGATGGCTGTGAGAGCTGCGCTTTTGGAGGATTCAAAGATTTTGATGGATACAATTGCTAGAGAAATTAGTGAGGGGAGTGTGGATTATGAAGAGTACTTTAATCAATGTGTGGTAAACGGGCTATGTCCAAATGTTGATATATCAGCTAGTGTAACAACTTCTTCTGAATATGGTCAGGATCATGGGTTGTATGCTTGGCAGTTTTATGATGGTGGGATTTATTATTCTGCTGGAAAAGAGGTGCCTGATGCTGCTGGAGCCCTGTGTCAGAAGCCAAATGGAAGTGGTGGATATGATCTGGTCAGAGTACCTGATCCAGACTGTGTGTCTGCTAGCTTGAGTTATAGTGAAGATTTTAATGAAGGTATTTTTGGAGGAACTAGCTCAGCAGCATTTTGTAGTAGTTCGTATTTGGATATAAGTTATGATACTGGGAATTCACCAAACCCAGCTGTAGGAAGAGCTGGAAATGGTTCGTGTAGTTCGGGTGTGTCGAATGTGTTTGATGAATTATATATAATAAGTGAGGATGAGTCGGTGAAGACTATATATAGTAGAGAGCAGGTTTCTGATAATGGTTATGCTGTGTCGAAGCTAGAGCTGATTGCTGATGCTGCGACAACTAGCGGTGGGATTGAAACTAAAGACTATATCTGTGCTGAAGGATATAATTGTACGAATAGTCTGGGAGAGATGGTTGATAGGACTGACTTATATAGTTTGGAGGACGGAGAAGATATATTGGAGAATTTTATTCCGGTTACGCCTCTGAAGGTTTCGGTTGAAGAGCTGAAATTTGTGATCGAACCAAGGGAGGATGCGTCGAAGGCTTTTGGTGAGTTTGATCCAAATGTGCAGGTGCCACCTAGGGTGACTATTTTGATGACTTTGAAGACATCGCCTGATTATTTTGTGTTTGGATTGAGTGATGAATATGAACTTAAGATTCAAAGGACTGTTGTGGCAAGTGTAGATTAGTTGGGATTGATGTATATATTTGTATACTTATTTTGAATAAAAATTTAATACTTATTGTTTGGCTCATATGGATAAGAAATTTCAATCATTTATAGGGAAAAGTAAGCAAGGTTATGCTGTTTTGATAGTTGGGGTTTTGTTTGCAGTAGGTATGGTTGTGGTTTCAACTCAGATTGCTAGGCAGACGGTTGATTATCAGCGTGCGGTTGGGAGTAGTTTAGAGGAGAACATACAGGAGAGATTTTCTGTGAATATTGCTAACAAGGTTTTGAGTAGATTGATGCAATTTAGGAGTGGGTACTATGAGTTAGGGAAAGTGCTAGATTTTACATCAAATGGAGCTGACTTGAGAGATGCTTTAGAATTACCGAAGCCAGTTTATGGGAATGGAAATGCTGATGTGGTTATGGAGTATGATTTTTATGGTGCTTCAGTTGTGCCTGTTCCTACTGCTTATAGTTTTGATGAACAAAATTATAGTAATAGTTTGATAGGTCCTGAGATTGTAGACCCTGATGCTAGGGCTAATGCAGGAGAAGTGGCTTTGACTAAGCAGGCTGATCTAGGATTTTATACTGGGGACTTTGGAGCCTTGTGTGATCCATCTGCTAATTATGATAAAGGTACTGGGGATTATAATATCTTTAAGAGAGCTTCTGATGGGAAGAATTTTCTGAGTGTTGCTGTGCCGAACTTTCAATGTGGTAATGTTGGTTTAAGGAGAGTGACTGTGGCTGATTCATACAGAAGTACTTCTCAGATGGTGGTTACAAATAACCCTAAAGAAAGACAGGAAGAAGCAAGGTTTTACTATACTGTTCCGGCTTTAGGGACTGGTGATGCTGGTACTGAGTGTGTTCCGCATCAGGTTGAGTTTGGAGCTAAATGGAATGGGAGTGATGAGTTCATAGATCCGTTAGATCACCCGTGTAACTGGAATGTGATGGAGAAGGGTGAGACTGTTAAGTTTGGTTTGAGTTCTTTTAACAAAGAGCAAATTTTGGAGAAGACTGCTGGAAATGTCGGATGGGTTGGATCTTTGGCTTTGACTGGCTCAAATCTTGAACAGGATGTACAGAGAGCTTTTGAGCAATCATACTATGATGGGTTTGATCAGAATGATACTTTGATTTTGAGAATTCGATTGAGGTGTGCTGATGGATCAAGTAATTGTCATCCAGTGGAAAGGTATGAGTTTTTTGATAGTGAGTTTTTGAATGAGTTTAGTGGGGATACTCATGCTGAATGTGATGAGCTTGATGCAAATGGCAATCCAATTTGTAATCATACTTATAGACAGCTAGCGAAACATAGCATTGAGAGCCCTGAGTTTGACTTTACGAAGTTGGTGTTTGGATATGGTCTTTCTGATGAGGGTAGGTTCTTGCCGATGAGAGGGGATTATAATTTGGAGAGAGGGAGGGAGAATAGATTATTCTTGATAAAAAATAGTGCCTTAATTGATTACAGAAGTCCTGACTTGTTAGAAGATGCTCGAACAGGACCTTTTTCAACATTAAGTTTAGCAAAGTTAAGAGGGGATTATGTAAGTTCAATGAGGTCGTTATATGCTACAAAATCTTCTAGGTCTCAGCTTTCAAATGATAATTTATCTGATTACTCTTTTGGATATGATCCTCAATCTAAGATTTCAAATGTGTTGGTTAATAAATTAGAATTCCCATATCAGGAGCAAGGGTTTGGGTTTGATTATAGTGATTATTATCATTTGTATTTGTTGGATACTGAAGGTCAGGATGATTTGAAGAATCCTGAGTTTGTCTTGCAGTCTATTGATGATTTCCTGGAAGTTGTTAATAGGAAATTATATGAAGGTCAGAATTATACGCCACGAACTTTTACTAGATTAGAGTATCAACTAGTTTCTGATAAGATTATTGGAATTGATGAAGGTTACATTGTTTATGATTTTGGATTTGGGAACAGAATGGTGAAAAATAAATATGAAACTTCAGGGGTTGTAGATACTGGGTTTGTGAATGTTTCTAATTAAGGTTGTGAGTTGACAATTTTGTGTTGTGGTTGACGTCAACCACTATATGTAGTATTTTCATGCTAGATATAACACAAGATATTATGGTTGAGAGAAAAAGAGGTTTAGAAAAACCAAGTGTTGAGGGAAATAAAAAAGAAATTAAGGTATCGAAGCTACCTTCTTTAAGGAATACTATAGCTGCCTTAGCTGCAATGGCTGCTTTTGGTGGTGTTGAAAAAAATGCTGAAGCTGACCCGGGGACTGTTGATGATGTAAGATTCATTGGTTCTTTAAGTAGTACAGATCCAGTAGCAGGTGCTTTTAATGCTGACTTTAGTAATCCAGGTTCTTACGGCTTTCAATTAGAAAGAGGTATTAATAACGGTGGGGTAGTAGAATTAAATTCTAATTATGCTGTGAAGTTACAGTCTGTAAATGGTGATGTGATGGAGATAATTGATGTTAATTCTGGTTCTGTGGTTGAAAGTGTTCCTTTTCAAGAATCTGTTAATATATCCAATGGTATTGTTCCCATTGGTGAAGGTTATGTGATGGTAACAACCGGAGTTAAATCTCACGTTTTTAATATTTCTGATATAGGTACACCCTCATTTGCTGTTAGTGAGTTATCTAATTCTGTTTCACCTAAGCCGTTGTACTTTGTGATGACACCTAATGGTGATAAAGCAGGTGTAGCGTTTGATAATGGGCTAATGTTTAGTTATTTCACTGGTGACTTAATGGCAAATCCTGAAGCTTCTAATGGTATAGCAGATCAGAAAATTAATACTTTATTGATTAAGTTAGATTTGTATCAGCAAAACGGTAGTTTGAAAAGTGGTTTTGGTTTATCAACAGCTGTTGCACCTGACGAAACAATCTTTTATGGAACTGAATATAATGGTGATTATAAACAATATAAAATGGAAGCTGTGGTAGCTACGCCTACTCCTGTGTTGAGTGTGCCGGCGGAGTTTAGTTTGAATGTTGTTGAGGCTGGTAATAAGGCTTTGCAGGTTCAGGTTACTGATATGGTTGAGAATGGTTCGATTGCTCTGTTTGTTGATGGTGTAAGCTATGATCTTTCAGATTTGGGAGGAGGAACTTACGAAAAAGTATTTACTGTTCAAGAATTACTAGATGCAAGTAAAGGAGAGATAACTACTGTTGCGAATGTGAAAGTTTTGGATGCTGATGGAAATGTTGTTTTGGATGAGAATGGAGCTGAAGTAAGCCAAGAGATTGCTTTAAACATTGATGTTGTTGCTCCTGCAGCAATTGATTTTGAAATTGAAGGAGCTTATGAGGAAAATGGACTTAATGTGATTGATGTGGAAGAGGTTCCTACTGAAGTTGTTTTAACTTGGCCAGCTGGATCACTTGATGGTCTTGCGATGGCTAATGTTTCGGTTGCTTCTATTCCTATGGTTGAGGGTATGACTGTTTCTGAGTTTAATAATATGTCTGAAGCTGAGAAAGTTGATTGGATACAAGGTAATGTTAATGTGGAAGAAACTCCTGAGGGTGAAGTTACATTTAAAATGGGATCTTTGGGTTCAATTAAAGAAGTTGACCTTGATGCTACTGAAGTTGGATTTGAAGCAAGAGAAGAAGCTTATGTTATAGTTATGATTTCTGTTGATGCTGCTGATAATATAAATTATAAAGTTGAAGCATTAGAGGTTAGGCTTAATGAAGTAGAAGAACCTGTAGATATGGGGCCTGACATGGATCCGGAAGATAACCCAGATATGGGACCTGATATGGACCCAGAAGATAATCCAGATATGGATCCTGATATGAATCCAGATGAAATGGATAAAGACGAAAAACCAGTTGTGGATCACGGAAACCCACAAGGTGAAGTTACTCCAGGTGGAGGAGATGATCAAGATCCAACTTGTAATGCAGTTCCAACTGAAAAGCCGGCTGCACCAGGAGCTGCTTTAGTAGCGACTTTACTAGGATTGTTTGGAATCAGAAGAAAGAAAAAATAGTTTATAGATAAATCAATTAAATAGACCCACTTGATAAAAGTGGGTTTTTTTTAGGTTTGGATTTGGTTGTTGAGGGATTCGATTAGGCAGTTTTCGCGGTGGATGTAGAGGTGTTTGCTGGGAGTTGTTTCGGTTGGGCGAGAGATTGGGATGTGGAGGATAAGGTATTCTTCCTGGGTTGAAGTGTTGGTTATGGAGCAGGTGCGGTTTTCGGTGTTTATGGTTATGTTGATTTCTGGAGAGGTGATTGTTTGCCAAGAGCTTGTGGTTTGTTTTGCGTTGAAGTTTGAAAGAGTGATTTCTTCTGTGTTTATTTTGTATAGATTTGAGTCAACTTGTTGGGTTGAGGTGTTGGTTTGGTTTAGGATGATTTTTTCTTGGTCTATGTCTAATGAGTAGACTGTATTTTCGTCAGTATTATTCAATCCTTGGGCCTTCTGAGTGGAGATTGTGGATTGGAGGTTTTGGACTTCGTTTTGAAACTTAAGACGCTCAGAACTCACTAGGAAGCCTGTGAGGCTACTTACTGTTATAAAGGAAACAATACCAACAATTAGCATTAGTTCTAAGAGTGTAAATGCTTTTGGGTGAGCCATTTTTTGGGATTAATCTTGTTTAAAGATTAGAGTATATCCGTATCAAAGAATAGATCATTTGGGTTTTCGTGTTCGGTGTATTGTATGATAGTTTTCAGAAGACGAGTGTATTGATTTAGTTCTAGGTGGAGTAGCATATATTGGATAAAATATAGATAGAAGTCAGATTCTAAAGTGGATAATGTTGGATTGAAGCTAAAGGCTGTTTCTTCAAGTTCGTGTAGATATGGGTGGTTGAACATTTTTATCAGGATTTTGATAGCTGTAATAAAGCTGACAGTTGGTTTAGTTATACGATGTTCCATACGATAATTTTCAGGTAAGGAACTTATAGAAAGTTGGAATAATCTTCTGATGTGGTAGATGAATCTAGCTGGGTTGATTTCACCTGTGCTTAGCGAGCTGGTGAATAGGCTGTCTACTTGTTGCTCTGCAATAATATTTGTAATTTGGTTTTCAGCAGGGGTAAGTTGTGAGTGTATTTTATTTCCAACAGGAGTGCTTATACCAAAAGGGATTAGGCATGGGGTTGCTGGTCCTGTTAATTGTATGTGAGGGTTTTGCTCGGAGAAAGTGTTGATTTGAGTTTGGAGGTTGGTGTTTCTTCTAAAGAAATTTCTGTTTGCTTCTGATAGATTATGAAAATACCTTATGAATTCGAATTCATCTGGCTCAAGTGTTGACTCTTCTGTGTAGGTGGAAAGTCTACTTAGAGTTGCTAATCTGGAACTTCTTAGGTTGGTAAGGGAATTTGCAAATGAGGCAGGTTCAAGTTGTCGAGGGAATCTTCTGATGCTACTAAATCTTTGGTCTACTTGGAGTTGGATTTGTTCTGGTCTGTTGTAGAAAGATATGACGTTATTTAAAGCATGAGTCATTGACCAGTCGTGTCTGCTAGATGGAAGAATAGCAGTAAATCTTTCGTTGTCGTATTGGTTGTATTGATCTACAACAGTGAATGGAGTGTGGCCTTGAACCAAGGTGTGGTTGTTGTAGCTTAGTAGTCCATGGAAAACTCCGTTTATATTTTCTTGGGCTGTTTCATGATTTATACATGTGTATAGTTGGTTGTTTAGCCCAGCAATTTCGAATGTGTGGGCTATTTCGTCTCTGATTGTTTGGATTGTTATTTCAATTTGATAGTCTTCAGGGGTATCTGCTCTACCGTGTTGATTGATTCTGATTAGGCGATCATCAACGCTGCGAAAAGTATGATCGTATCTAGGGTCAAATGTGAAAATATGGTTTTGTGATATGGTAACTCCAAGGTTTTCTGGTAGGTTTCGAAGAAGATCTGTTGGTGTTGCTTGTTGGTGTATGATTGTTCTGTGTTCTGTGTCGAATAGATTACGAATTACTTCTCTTCGTATCATAAATGTTTGTTAAGTGACGATATCTTATATATAAGTTTACTTTGTGTAAATTAAAAAAGAGCTTACTGAGATGTAAACTCTTTTTCTGTTGTTTTTTGGAAGCTTACAAGAAGTTGCTGTATGGATCGCTATCTAATAGATCTTTTATACTTTGTTTAGTTTCTTCTGTACTTTCAGCTAGAGTGTTATCTTTACCATTCATTTCTTCTTGTGCAGCTTTTATCTCTTTGGCTGTTCTTATGATAGGATTTTCTGGTCCATCGCTGTAAGGAATTTGAACTGACATGTTTGCTTGTTTAAATCTGGATTTATAATATGTGATTTATGTAGGTGTGTCAAATTTATCAGTTCTGGATTTGCCTTATTTATTCAAATTCAACTCTGATAGTTTGGCCAGGTTGGAGATTTAGGTTTTTGGCCTGAGGGGAGGGGAGTTCGATGATGTATTGGCTTGGCGCCTGGCTGGAGTAGCTTGGGCAGTTTTGCTGGGTTGGATCTATTTCGTTACATGGTCTAGCATTGTGGTGGATGTTTATGATTTGGTAGTTTTGGTCTAAGAAGATTATGTCGAGTGGAACGATTGTGTCTTTCATCCAGAAGTTTCGTGGCTTTTCTTCAGGGTAGGTGAAAAGCATTCCTTGATCTTCTGGTATTTCAGACACATACATGAATCCTTTAGCTTGAAGCTCAGGTGTCCAGACTGTGGCTAGGGTTATTTCTTGATTGTTGATGGTGGTTTTTAGGGTAGGGTAGTTAGAGATATCAAAGGGTTGTTGGGCGATATAATCAGCCATAGAGTAGACTCCGATGGTTATGGCTAGTGGAAAGAGTGTGATGAGTAGTTTTTTAATCATTTTTACTGTCGTTAATTGCTTTTGATAGATTTTTGAAAAGGTCGAAGGCTTTGGTTTTATTGTTGATCTTAAGTGTTAGATTTTCTTGGATGTTTGTTTGGATTATTGATGTTGATTGATCAAGTGAGTAGTCGAATGTTTTGGTGGATGTGTGGATCTGAAGTTGTCCTTTTTGATAATATCGTGGGTGATCTTCAGCAAAGAGTATGTTTTGGTTGAAGTTTGGTTTGTTAAAGTTTTTTGTTTCTGAGATCAAAGTGAAGTCAGGTGTTTTTAGTAGGAAAGGATTGGAAAGCTCTTTACTTGTTAAAATAATTTGATCAGGTTGCTTGGAGTGGTGTGTGTATTTGAAATTTATGAATTCTTTTTTGTCAGATAGGTTTTTTTGGAGGTGTTTGATTTTGTTGATGAAATTTGTTTTGTTTGGTTTTGGGTAGTCGAAATATATCGGAGAGTTGTCAGGAGTGAGTTGTATATGTTGGTCTATTTCTAAAATTTGTTCTCCGTTTATCTGTGATGGGACAAAAATGATTGCGTGTGGGAGTAAGTAATTGTGTTTTTGGAGTTTGAAATTGGATTGTTTAGCTAGGAATTCGAAAGAGTTTATTTGGAATAGTTTTGCTTTTGGGTTTGTTTTTTTGATTATGTTTCTTGATAGGTCTTCTATAAAATTTGAGAATTGCTCAGTTGGTATGTTTAGGGCGATTTTTTTGTCTGGATGTATCAGGTATAAGGTTTCATGAATATACTCACCGTAAAGAATTGGATGGGAGTATGTTTGGTTTTCGTGCTGGAGAGTGATGGAGTTTGGTAGCATTTTTCTAAAGTATAGCAGAACTGATCTACTAAAAAAGCCCACGTTAATTGTGAGCTTTTTGTTTGAAACTAGTTTTGAATTTAAGCTTCTTCTCTTTCGTCTTGTACGTATACGAATTCGAATTCTGATTTCATATATTCGTGGATTTCTGATTCATCAAAGAATCTTTCAACTTCAGCTTTGGCGTTTTCAACTGAGTCTGAAGCGTGGATTACGTTACATGCAACACTCATTGCGAAGTCACCTCTGATTGAACCAGCTTCTGCAGATCTTGATTTAGTGATTCCAGTGATAATTCTTACTGCTTCTACAACCTCAAGTCCTTCTAGACAAAGGGCGATTACTGGAGAGCTTTGCATGAAGTTTGAAACTCCTGGGAAAAAGTCTTTGTCGGCAATGTGAGAGTAGTGTTCGTTTAAGATTGCTTCATCTAGGCTGATCATTTTCATTCCAACCATTTTTAAACCTTTGTTTTCAAATCTTTGTAGTATTTGTCCAACTAAACCTCTTTGAATTGCGTCTGGTTTAATGAGGACAAGTGTTTTTTCATATACTCCGTCAAATCTCATGTTTGATGTGTTAAATTAATTGGTTTATTTTTATAGGAAAGTTTTTCTTTTGGCAACTACTAGTTTGATTAGTTGGATTTAGTTTAGCTTTAGAATATCTGTGAAATCTTCTTTTTGGTATGGTCCTATAACTGTTAGGTGAAGGTTTTCTTCTTTGAAGAATTCGTTTGTGAAATCTGCTATGTCTTGTGCTGTTACAGCATCTATTTCTTGGATTATGTTTTTGAGGTCTTTGATTTCATTTGTAAGAAGTTCTTCTTCAGCTAATAAAGATGCGTAGTTTTCGGAGTCTTCTAGTCTTAGGATCATTTTACCTTTTAGGTACTCTTTACCTTTGGTTAATTCTGATTCTGGTATGAGTTCTCCTTTGATGTTTGAGTATTCTTTGAGTATTGCTTTGATGGCATCTTTGATGCGTGAGGTATCAACTCCTGCTCTTGTGGCAAATGAACCAGTGTCTAGGTAAGAGTCTATACTGGTGTTAACGTAATAGCATAATCCTTGGGCCTCTCTTACGTTTAGGAACATTCTTGAACTCATGTTTCCACCGAGGATGCTAGATAGAACTTTTTGTGTCCAATATCTTTTGTCGAGAGAGTTTATTGAAGGGAATCCAACGTACAAGTGGGCTTGTTCGGTTTGTTTGTTGGTAACTTTTATTTGTGGTTTATCTTCTAGTTTCTTGAAAGGTTTGAAGTTGTAAGCTTTTTTTGAGTCCGTGAAGTTGAAGTATTTTTGGATGAGCTGTTTGGCTTTTTCTTCATTAATGTCACCAACAATTGTGATAACTGTGTTGTCTGGTGTGTAGAGTTTATTTTTGAAGTCTTGGAATTGCTCTTTTGTTACTGACTTGATGAGTTCTGGAGTTCCAATTTGATCCCAACCAAGCGGCTGGTCTCCAAATACGGTTTGTTCGAAATCCCATCCTATTTGATACATAGGGGCATCTTGGTACATGTTTAGTTCTTCTAGTATAACTCCGCGTTCTTTGTCTATTTCTTCTTGGTCAAATCTAGCATTTAGAAGCATGTCGCTCAGAACGTCTATACCTGTTTCGATCTTAGTTCCTGCTACTTTCACGTAGTAACCAGCATATTCTTTACCTGTGAATGCGTTGAAGTCTCCTCCGATTCCGTCGATTGCTTCTGAAACTTCTTTGGTGTTTTTGAAGCGTTCTGCACCTTTGAAAAACATGTGCTCTAGGAAGTGGGCGATACCGTTGATTTCTTTGGTTTCGTACCGTGAACCTGCTCCTACTAAAACCATTATAGTTACAGCTTTGGTTCCTTCGAGTGGTTTGGTGATAAGTCTTAGTCCGTTTGGGAGTGTGTGTTTGGTATGCATGTTTGGTTTTAATTTTTTTGCATTATAGGGTTTTATTTTTTAATAAGTAAATATTTTTGAGTTTTTGAAAGTATTTTGCTGAGAAGGGGTGGTTTTGTTTGGGAGATGATATAAAATGTTTCTACTAAGAAATTTAAATTGTTGAATGTCAGAAGTATATAACTATGGGAAAAGACTATCGGTTATAATGCTTTGTTTGCTGGTGTTTACTTCTATGATAGTGGGGAAGCTATTTTACCTACAAGTATTTCAGCATGATGAGTATTTAGCATTAGCACTTGCTAATCAGCAGGGGTATTTAGAGTTGGAGCCGAAGAGAGGTGAGATATTTTTGCAAGATATGCATTCAGGAGATGATTATAGAGTCGCTACAAATATAACTTTGGATACTGTTTTTGCAGATCCTTCTTTGATTCAGGATCCTGTGAAGCTTTCTAAGTTGATTGCCCCTTTGTTGTTTGATCATGAGCTTGCTTTAGAACAAGAAGAGGAAAGACTAAAGGAGGAGCGTAAAAGGTTACCGGCTGATTTATCTGAAGAAGAGTTGAATGATATTTTGAAACCTAAACCTTTGAGTGAACTTAAGGTAGAATTTGAAGCTGAGATTTTAGGTAAAATTGGTGAGAAAGTAAGGCAGAGGATACTGTTGGTCTCTGATCCGTCGGCTAGTTTAGTGGCTGAAGTTAATGCTTTGGGGTTATCTTCAGTTGTGGCTAGTGTTGAAGAGGGTATTTATCTTTTTCCTCCAAGAGTGAGTGATCCTAAACTTTTTGCTAAACGTCTATCTACAGTTTTAGATATATCGGTTGGGAGATTGGAGAATCTAGCTCAAGGTCAAAATAAGTATGTGGTTTTGGCGCAAGCGGTTGACCATGAGGTCTCTAATGAGTTGAAGAAAATGAAAAAAGAAGATAAGGAGTTATTTAGGGGGATTGGTTTTGAAGAAGAAACATACAGGTATTACCCAGAAGGTGCATTGGCTTCTCAGGTGATTGGATTTATGAATCGTGAGGAGGGTCAGTATGGAATGGAGTTGAATTATGAAGAGTTGTTAGGAGGTGAGCCTGGTTTATTTCAAGCGCAGGTTGATGGCTTGGGTAATCAGTTGACTGTCGGTAGTGATACATTGATAAAGCCTGCTGTGGATGGAGCAAATGTGTACCTGACAATTGATAGATCTGTTCAGAAGTACGTGCAGGATACTTTAGCTTATTATGTTCAAGCTTTTGATGCTAATGCTGGTCAAGTGATTGTGGTTCAGCCTGAAACTGGAGAGATTATTTCTATGGCTAACTATCCAACTTTTGATCCAAATGAATATTGGGAGGCTGGTGAGACTGAAGAGTTTGTTTTTCCAGTGTGGACTGAGGAAGAATTAGAAGGTAGAAGTGAGGATGAGATTGAAGAGTTGGTAGGAACAAGAAAGGGGTTTGTAGCTAGATACGAATATGCGACTGGGGAAGAGGTGTTTTATGAAGAGGAGGGTGATATATACAGGGAACTTCCTTTGATACCTGTTGAAGATGAAGATAAGGTTTATGATCCTGAAGATCCTGAGGCGAATGTTCTTTATTATGAGCAGTTTAAAAACAAATTAGGTACAGGAGTATTTAGGAATAGACCGATTGTTGATACTTATGAGCCTGGTTCAGTTTTTAAACCTATAGCTATGGCTGCTGCAATTGATACAGGTAGTGTTACTCCTACTACGACTATGCTTGATGAAGGGCCAATTAAAGTAGATGAGTTTACTATTAATAATGCTTTTGGACAGCATTATGGTGAAATCACAATGACGCAGGTTTTAGAGACTTCAAATAATATTGGTATGGCTTGGATTGCTAATAAAATTGGTAGAACTTTGTTTTATGAATATATTCAGAAATTTGGTTTTGGAGAGAGTTTAGAGATAGAGTTTGCTGATGAAAAAGATGGGTACTTGAGAAAGCCAAATGGTTGGGCGGATAGTGAGTTGGCAACTATTTCGTTTGGGCAAGGTCTAACTGTTACGCCATTGCAGATGGTTATGTCTTATGCTGCTTTGGCAAATGATGGAGTTTTGATGCAGCCTACTCTGGTTAAGAAGATTGAGCATTCTGATGGTTTTGTGGAGGAGTTAAGCCCAAAGATTCTTAGGAAGGTTGTTTCTAAGAAGACTGCAAATACTTTGACTGCTATGCTTGTATCGGTTGTAGAGAAGGGGGAGGCAGGACAAGGAAAGCTTGAAGGGTATAGTATTGCTGGTAAGACTGGTACAGCACAGACTTATAAGAATGGGGTTCCGTTGGAAGGGCCAGGTACTACCATGGCGACTTTTGTAGGTTATGCTCCGGCTGAAGATCCTAAGTTTGTGATACTTGTAAGAATTGAAAAGCCAAGAACCTCTCAGTGGGCTGGTGATACGGCTGTTCCTGTGTTTAGGGATATTACTGAGTTTTTAGTGGATTACATGAGTTTGCCGGCGGGGTAGTTGACATATAGTGTTTTGGTTTATATAGTTTGTTCTTATAAAACTATTTATGGATTTGAGGTTTAATGAACTTGTAGGTGAGACTTTTTGGTATCAAGGAATGGATGACTACAGGGAGATTGATTCGGATTTTGATATTGTAATTGATAGATTTGGTGATCTGATAAGGTCAGTATACGAAGGTGATGAAGAAGAAGGGGTTTTAAGTGGGGTGATAGATCCTATGGGGTATCTGGTGGTTCATGAGTTTAACGTAACTAAGTCAGCGAAAGGGATAGGTTCATACATGTTTAGTGAGGTTGTGAATTGTTTTGATATTAAGAAGACTAAAAGTAGATTGGTTGGAGATAATTTAAAGGTTTTTAGATCTTTTTTATATAAAGGAAATCATCTGAAGGATTCTTTATTTGCTATGCCTTCGGTTAAGATAAGAGCGAGAGAGGGGTTTTCGAGTTTTGAGTTTGTATTTGTGGATGACAAACGTATAGATATGACTGCTTATTTGTAGAAAGGTGTGTTTTCGGGAAGGAGTTGCTATAATATTTTTACAATAATTTTAAATTTGTAATTGTTATGAAATCTTCTAAGAAATTAACCCAGAACCAGCTAATTGGTTTGGTTACTGCTATATTTGTAGTATTGCTTGGAGTTGGTTTGTACTTCGCGCAAAAGCCAGCTGAGCCAGCTGAAGTTGTTGAGTTTGATAGTATGACTCCACCGCCATTGGTTACGATTGATGCCGGTTATAATGCGACATTGTCTGGAGAGCCTTTTTATATTGTTGAAGAAGATGACGAGAATTTGTATGATGATGGTTTAGATACTTGTAATGAGATTGGAACTGCTGAATACAGAAGAAGTGTTCAAAATGGTTGGTTCCAAGTAGTAGCATACGAAGATGGTATGACTGTCGAAGACATTATTTTTGAGCAAATTGAGCTAAGAGAAGGGGATAAGATGGTGGCAGTTATTTATGATGCTGAGGATCAAGAATTTAAAGCTTGGCCTAATAAGATAATTGTAAATACTGACGGTTCTAATGTTTCTCTATTAGATAGAGAGCAAGAACTTGAAAAAGGAACTGTTGTTTCAGTGAGTGCAAATAGAGATGCTGATTACTGTTTTGATTATGCAGAGGTTGGTTCACATGAAAATATAGAAATGAGATGGAATCTTGTTAGTAAGCCTGATTTTGATGCTGTTGATTACAGAGCAATTTGGGAAGTTGCTTTTGCTAAAGGTGGTGATTCTGGAGTAGATCCTGAGAGGTTTTATGCTTATGATGATCCTTCAAACTCTGTAGTTCCACAAGATTTACCTGAAGATGAGTTGTACTGGGTATATGGAGGTGCGGCAACTTCAGTAACTGATGGGGGGGATCTTCCTGACCCAAATCCAAACCCTAATCCGACTGAACAAGGAATAGTTGTAAAAGTTGATAATGAAAATACAGCTGGTCAGAGAGATGTAGTCGAAGGTGAGACTTTCCAAGTTGAGGAAAATGGTGGTGAGTTGAGATATAGCGTGGGATTGGCTTTACCTGCTGATGGTGAAGTTGAACTTGAATTTGAGATGTATGAAGATGGGCAGCAGGTTGATCTAACTTCTGCAACTGAACTTGCTTCTAGATCTGTAGCTGCTGGTGCAAATGCATTTGCAACTGGGAAAAACTTTAGTGATGGTGAAAGTACTTTGACTTCATTTAATCTCGAAGCGATTGATGATGATTTGGCTGAGCTTCCAAAGGAAGTAGAATTTAGAATTGTTGATGCAGCTGGAAATTTGGATACTGTTAGTTTCAAAGTTGAGATAATTGATGATGAACTTGGAAATGTAGTTTGTACTCAAGAGTTGAGATATGGTGTGGTGCTTGAGGTAGTAGGGATTGCTAATAATCCAATTACTGATGCTTCGGTAATTGTGATTCAGGATGGTGTTGAAGTAGAAAGGTTGAATGGAGCAGGAGTTGGTGGTGTGTATCAATTGCTAGCTGAGCAGGAAGGAGAATATACCATTAGAGTTGAGAAAGCCGGAGTTGAATCTGAAAGTTTTGATGTGACTCTAGAAAAAGATGAGTGTCATGTGATCACACAACAAAGAAAGGTTTATCTTGAAGATCAAGTTGTGACTGAAGTTTTGGAAGGTGAAGATGTTGTAGGATTTGGTCCGGTTGATTCTTTACTTGTTTACTTGGAAAAACCAGACGGAGCTGAGAATTATAATCAGATCTTGCAGGATCAGCTTACTTTTTCATCTGAGATAAATGATGTTGAGTATAGTGTTTATCTGACGGATTCTGGAAGAGCTGTGCTGAATATAACTTCGATCCAATATAATAGTAATGCTGTATCTGGTCAGATTAATCTGCAAGTTGAGTTTGCGGAAAGTTCTGCTCAAGGAGCAGCTTCGAGTGTAGGTGCTTATAGACTGAAAGTGGATCAACCATAAGTTAGTTTTAGATAGATATAAAAGTCCCGTGATGCGGGGCTTTTTTTAGTTTGGGGTTTGTGTTATAATATGAGGATTAGTTTAAATATAAATTATGAGTAAAAGTATGATGAAGAAGGTTCTTATCGGGATCTTTGGTGTCCTTGCTCTGGTTTTTGTTGGTTTAGTTATAACTTCAAACAACCAAGGTGAAGAGGAAGTAATAGGTGTTCCACCTGGGATCGTGATCGATTCTGGTTATAATGCGACTTTGTCGGGAACTCCGTTTTACATTGTCACCTCTGATGATGAGAATATGTATGATGATAGTCTTGATACCTGTGCTGAACTTGGAGGCGAAGATGATCGTCAGCAAGGTTGGTATAGTGTTGTGGCACATCAGGATGGTATGACGGTGCGTGAGGTCGTTTTTGAGCAGGCTAATCTTGAAGAAGGTGATAGTATGCTTGCAGTTTATTATAATCCGTCTGAGAAGAGTTTCGAGGCAATGCCTAATAGGATTATTAAAGCTGCTGGAGGAGCGGATCTTCCGTTACTAGATTGGAATACTGTTTTAGAAGAAGGTGAGGTGGTTGTGGTTAATTCAAATAGAAGTGTAGATTTCTGTAAAGATTATGCTGAAGCTGTAGATCATGAGGTTGTTACTGTAGGTTCTTGGAATCTTGTCAGTAGGCCTGATTTCGATGCTGTAGGATACAGATCGATTTGGTCTGTAGACTTTAGTGGTCAGAACTTGAATCAGTTTTATAGAGAAGGTGATGCTAATTTTGATCCTAGTTCGTTAGAAGATGATATTTTATATTGGGTGTATGGAGGTGAATTGGCTTCGGAAGATAATGGTTCTGAGACAGAAGGTTCAGGAACTGAAGGGTCAGGGACAGAAGGAAACAACTCTGGTAATGAAAACGGTGGAGAAAACTCTGGATCTGAGACTGATGGTAACACCGGGACAGAAGGTTCAGGAACTGAAGGTGGTAGTACTGGAACTGTAATTGATGTTGATCCTTCGATTATTGATAGAATTGGAGATTTATTTGGATCTGGAAATGATGATTTAGTTGTAATTGATCAGCGTGAAACTGGTGGTATTACTTTAAATCCAGGTTTTGGTGGAATTGACTTTGGTGATTTTGCTACTGGAACACCTGTTTTCTCTATTGATGATGTGTTCAGTGTTGGAGGAAGAGGTACAGTTGTAACTGGTACTGTAGCTAGTGGTGAGATATCTGCTGGTGATGAAGTTACTTTACAATGTGGTAATTTCTCTGAGAACTTTACAGTAAGTGAAGTGGATGGAGAGGATAGTCTTGCTCAAGGAGATGAAGGAGCATTACTTTTCCCATCTGAAGTTGCTAACCAGATTGATTGTAATCAAGGTGAAGGTTTAGCTCTTAAACTTAAGGATGACAGAATTGATTATAAAGATGATATTGTTCTATTAGCTCCAAAGAATGTGGACAGGAGAGACCCTGCAATTAGTTTGCAATTTGGAAGTAGGCCAGATAATAGGGAGTATGTAATCTTCTGGGAGCCAAGTGCTGATAATGCTAGAACTATTAGAATTAGACCTAGAGATGATATTAATGATGCATGGGCTGGTTGTTCGCAGATTAGAGTAACTGTTTCAGGACTTACTTTCCAAGATGGAACAAATGTAGAAGATGGAGAGTTCGATGTGACAGTTAATGATAATGGTCAATGTGATACGATTGCAGATCAACCGTTTGAAGGTATGAATAATTATCAGGATTTTGCTGAGATTCCGGGAACTGTAAGAAGTGTTCACTATGATGAAGTAGGAAGAGGTTTCTGGGCGATCAATAATAATGGTCAGATCTTTGAAAACTTCTCTCAAGGTGATGGAGAATGGAGATTACTTCCAGGTATGACTCCTTTGAGTAGAGCAGTATGTACTGTGCCTGCTGATGGAGGGACAAACAACTGTGTTAGAAACTTTGTAAATGATGATGATGATTTCTATGTGATGGCTGGTGAAACTAATCAGCGTATATATTCACTCATTGCATGGGAAGGTGTGGATGGAAGATTTTATAGATATGATTACAGTGGAACTAATCTGATAGATGGTAATGTTGATCAAGTTGAGAAATTTGGTTCATCAGGAATCGATACTGTGGAAGGTAAATATGATGCAGGAAATGGTGAGATGAAAGATGTTCTCTATGTGAGATATGATTGTGATAGGGCTGTAACTGGAACAGTTGGTCGAAACGCTGATCCAAAAGCTTATTATACATGTAATATCCAACGAATGACTGAATTTGGTGATACCATCGGTCTAAATGGGAATGACTTCCCAACAGCTGGAGATAGATTCTTTGCTTCAGATACTGGAGCTCTATGGTCTATCAATAGTCCTCAAGGGGAGATTTATAGACACCAATTACCTAACGGAGGTTATGATAGAATCAATACTTCTGGAAGAGAATCGTTCTTATCTGAAATTGTATTCAATGGTTCGAATGTGTTTGGAATTAATTCTGCTAGAAATGTATTCTACTGGAATGATCTTCAGACGGCATGGATGGAAGTTAGATCCACAAATCAAGGAAGTGATAGGCTTTCAAGTGCAGAACACTTTGGGGAAGCTTTAGTAAGAGCAGAAGATGGAGGTGGAAGTTTTAGATTGTTTGAACTGGATTGTTCGAGTGTTCAAGCTCCGGAAGCTCCGGGAGAGGAGGCGACTGTAGTTGATTGTAGAAGGTCTGACGAAAGAGGAGTTGGGCATCAGATTGATGTTGCAGGTACACCTATTTCTCCTGTGCAATTTGCTGGAACTACTTATATGACTTTAAATAGAAGTGTTGATAACATTTATAAAATTGAAAGAACTTCATCTGATAGAAGGTTAAGACTTGTGAAAGGTTTAGGTGGAGCTTATGGGGATAATGCTGAGATTAAGCAAGTTATCTCTGCTGGTCAGAAACTATTTGTCTTTGTAGAAGAAAATGGACGACTTTCTCTATCAAATATGAAAATTGGAGAATAGATAAGTTTGAGAGAAATTTAGAAGACTTACTTGTTTGACAAGTGGGTCTTTTTATTTTGTAATTAAAATGTTATAATATATAGATTTGTAACAAAAATTATATGAACAAAAAGAAATTGTATGGTGCTATTGGAGGGGTTTTGCTCCTTGTAATAGGATCATCAGCTTATTTTTTAAGTGTTTCTCAGGAAGAGGAAAACTTTGATGTATCTAGTGCGCCTCCTGGAATAAGCATTGATACTGGATACAATGCTACTCTTTCTGGGGAGCCGTTTTACATTGTTTCTCAAGAGGAAGCAGATATGTTTGAAGCGGGTCCTGAGACTTGTGAAAGACTTGGGGGAGAATCTGATAGGCAGAATGGTTGGTATACTGTGACTGCTTATGAAGATGGTATGACTGTGGAGGAAGTAGTGTTTGAACAAGCTGACTATTCTGAAGGGAATAGAATTTTAGTTGTTTACTACAATAGTGAAGATAAAACTTTTGAAGCTTTGCCAAACAGAATTATTAAGAGTAGTGATGGTGGAAATCTTCCATTGCTTGAGCTTGATAAAGAACTTCAGAAAGGTGATGTGGTAGTTTTGAATTCAAATGTTTCAGTTGATTTCTGTAATAATTACAGAGAGGCTGCTGGACATGATAACTATGTGAATGCATCTTGGAATCTTTTAGCTAAGCCTGATTTCTCTGATCTAGGGTATAGGTCAATTTGGTCGGTGGACTTTAGTGGAGAAAATTTAGAGCAGTTTTATAGAGAGTCTGGAAGTGATTTTAATCCTGATACTTTGAGTAATAATGATTTGTATTGGATTTATGCTTCGGAAAATTCAGTAGTTGCTCAGGGAGGAGAACTTCCAGAGCAAGAAGTTGCTACCAATACAGAACCTGCTGAGTCAGTTGAGCCAGAGGAAACTGATAACGAAAATGTTGTAGAATCTGAACCAGATGATGCAGAACCTGTTGAGGCTACAGAGCCAAATCCAGTGGCGGCTCAAATAGAAGGAAATTTAACCTCTCCAGTCCAGAATAATCTTCAAGCAATGGAGCCTAATTTAACTGTGGGTACACAGGAAACTAATGAGACGGAAGGGACTATGATTATGAATCCTGATTTAATTTCTGGAAGCTTCTTTGATCAGATTGATTTTTCTCAATATCAAATTCAACAGCCTACTCAGCAGATTGAGTTACAAGATAGGTTTACTATTGGAACTCAAACATCTGAACCTGAACGTGTAGCTTATAAAGGAACTGTGTTAAATACGAATGGTGACTTTGTAACTGGTTATACTTTGTCGATTAATTATGTTGATTCAAGTTTGGAAGATGAAACTTTAAGGCCAACTTCAGCTAGTTTTAATACAGTGCTTGAGTCTAGTGCAGTGAATTTAAGTTTCTCACATCCGGACTATGCGACTTTGAGATATGTATTTAGTGAAATTGATTCTCCACAAAGTCATAGAGTGGAATTTGAGTCGAGAGTTAATCAAGAAATTGCTAATCTAAGTGGTTTATCATCTGGAGAGAGTGTTGTGGATATGAAGGTAAGTAGAGATGATGAGGTTTGGCTTATTACTAGAGCCAATGGAGTTTGTGCTTCATTTAATAATGTTTTTGAAACTCCAACTGGGAATTGTCTGTATAAGCAAATTGGAAATAATTTCAAAATGGTATCTGCTAAAATTAGAGTTAATAATGAGTCGAATAGTCAGAGTAGACAGCATTATGATCTTGTGAGAATGGAGGATGATGATTACTTTGTATGGACTTCTCAGGCTAAAGATGGAGTGTTGTTCTATGCGGGTTCAGATGGAGTTTCAAAAGAGGTTACATTTGATAGTTCTGAAAATGATTTTGAAGAATTGTTGCATTGGTCATACAATCCTGTTCTTGGATCTATTCATTTCGTAGGAAGACACTTAAACAGGCTAAGTGGAAATAATAAGCGTTATGTTGGGCAAATTTATGAAACTAACAACGCATTGAAAATGAGAAAGACTAGGTATAGTAGTGCTTGTATTCATAGAGATTCTGGTCTGAATCAACAAAAAGAGATCAGTAATCTAGTAGGTGATAACTTTAGAGTGATTTCTATGGGTGACGGAGTATGGGTACATGATGGATTCTCTAATGGTGCACCAGTGACTTATATGATTGGTGATAATAATGATAAAAATGCTGATTTCATATGTGCAGCTGATGACCAAATGAGAAGTATGAGTATTAATACTAATAATTACGGTCTTGATTATAGTTCGCCTAAATATGCTCCAAGTGTAATTACTTCGGCTAGTGAAATTGAAGGATACTTCGCATACAACAATAAAGGAACAATTGTCATTAAAGATGAAGTGTTTGATAGAGTAGATGACCCTGGATATAAAAGGATGATCTTTGGTAGGTTAGATGTTAGGTTCCATAATTTTGGAAGCTTCTTGAATCGTGATTTCTTCTATGATGGGAATGATTTCTACTTAAGTAGTGACTATAAAGCTACTTCTGGAAGAACGGTTTACGATATCTATGATGGTAAAAAGATTGAGTATGGTGGAGGAAAAGTTTATCAAGTAAGTTTGTAAAAGGACTTAGGTAAACTATAAAAGAGACCCAGGTGGGTCTCTTTTTTTGTGTAGAGAATTGTGTTATAATTATATGATAAATTTAATTTTGAGCGATGGAGATTAAAAATAAAAAGTATAGTCTTGGAGTTGCTGCCTTGGTGGTGATCCTTGGTGTGGTTGCGATACTTGTGAGTTCTAACTTTGGGGAAGAGCCTCAAACAGAGGAACTTATGGGGTCGGCTGATGATGAGTTAACTGTTGATGAGATTGGACCTCCACCAACTTTGGTGATAGATCCTGAGGTTAGTTTGTCTGGTGCTTTGACACCGGATGGTAATTTCTATCAGTTTGAGAGAACGGGGGATTTACCTGATGAAGATGATTTAAACTTTAGTTCTGCTAGAGAAACTTGGACTCCGATAGTGTTTGATGGGGAATATGATTCAATTGTTGAATTTTTAAATGAAAATACGAGTTTGACTGATCAGCTGACTTTGTCAGTTATTTGGGATGCTGAACAGCAAGATTGGGACGTTTATCCAAATGAGATTTTTAGATCTGATTATGATATCGATACATTAGATATTTTTGATGATGAGTTTGATGGTACTTTGATCTTTAATACAAGTAGAGCCTACGAATATGAGACTTACGTTGAGGATAGAGTAGGGGACTTTAAAGCCTTAAGAGGATGGAACTATGGTCCTAAACCAGATTTTTCTGAAATATCAGGTAAAGCGGTTATTTTTTGGACAGGTGATGTAACTGGTGAAGCTGAACGTTTAACTGAGTCTGGAGACTTAAATGATCCGATTGATAGGGATTTCTTTGATGATTTAGATGATGATGAAGTTTACTGGTTTTATGTTAAAGGAAACGTGACTGAATCATGTTCGGATGTGGATGCTTTTGTATGTGGAGTTGATGGAAATACTTACCAAAACTCTTGTAAAGCTGAAGCTGAAGGTGTTGATGTAGATTATGAAGGAAGATGTAAAGTAGATAGAGTTGCTTTGATTGGTGAGATTAAGGATGATACTTTACAGGTTGGAGATACTTTAGAATTAGAGTTCTTTGAATCTAGTAGCGATAATACTCCTGAAGATTTGGATATGGATGCTTCGGAGATTGATTTAGATGATAATGATTCTGATCTAGCAATTTATAGAGAGGATGGAGCTAACTATGTGTTTATAACTGCTTTTGATTCTTCTGATGTTGATTTGAATCTTAAAAATATTGAGATTGATCTAGGAGATAAGCTAAGCCCTGGAGATTATCAGTTGAGAATTTTTGATACTTTTGAAAGAGAAAAAGTTCAAGAATTGGAATTAGACTTTGAGGTTGAAGCTGCTGATCCTACTGAAGGTCCGGCTTTAGTTCTAAGTGCTGATGATGAAGAAGCTAGGCCTGGGGATGATATTGACTTTTTATCTGATAATGGTCGATTTGATAGATCCTCTACTTTTCAGAATGATAAGCAAGTTGTAAGAATATTTAAGTGTGACAATGCGAATTGTTCTAGTAGAACTGAGCTTACTAATAACTCAGAGATTCAATACTCAAGAGTTGCGGCTGATGAAAGTGTAGTTATCTCGAAAAGAGATGGTTTTGAAGCTGGAATTTATGAAGTAGAGATTGAAGATGCTGGATTTGTTTATGATGATGGAACTACAGTAACTGGTGATAGTTACCAGTTTGAAGTTGTAGCTGATCTTGCTTCAATTACTTATTCGTTGAAAGAAGTGGATGGTGCTAATGCAGTATTCCAACCAAATAGACTGGTTTCTGAAACAGATGAAGCCGAGATTTTAGATAATTTTGCTCTTTATGAAGGTGGTCAAGAAACTGATGCTAGTGAGTATGACTTGAGCTTTGATGATGCAACTAAAGAAGTTACTTTGACTTTGATTGGTCGAGTTTATGAAAATAATAGACAGTATGAAGTTAGAGTTGTTGAGGAAACTAACTGGCTTGAAGAGTGGAGGGTGAATGATTCTAATATTCAGTTTAATGGTCCAGTAGTTGCTACTACTTATGGTCCGGCTTTAGTTTTGGATACAGATGATGATCAAATCAATCCAAGTGATGTTATCAACCTAGAAACAGGTGTGAGTGGACAAGAAATTAGACTTAGAAGTGGTGCTTCATTGACTGATGCTGTGAAAGTATTTAGTTGTTTAGGATATGATACTCAGACTTGTAATCAAAGAGCTGAAGTTAATGTAACCGTTGAGCTTGCAAGTGATGGAATGAGCGTAGATGTAAGTAACTTTGGATATCCAAATGGTGGTTATAGACTTGAGATTGAGGTTATGGAAGATACTCTTGAGTACGAGAATGGAGATGTTGTAACTGAAGGAAGTTATGATTCTGTGATTCTAGAACAAGGGTAGACTTTACTAATTTAAAAAGAGTTTTCTGGGTTTATCAGGAGGCTCTTTTTTGATATAATAATATGATGTAAAACTTTGAAGTGGGGAAAATTAGACATATATCGGCAGAGCAAGCTTTTGAGCTCAGGCTGAAAAGTCAGGATATGATTGTTGAAAAAATGGGACAGATGACAGATAAGTCTGTGGTTGAGTTTTTGGAATATCTGGATTTGGATGAGGCGATGGGGCTTTTATGTTTGCTTCCTATATCTAGGAGAGCTAGGATTGTTCGAAGATTTAATGATAGTTTAGAAAAGAAAAGTGATATTTTGCATGATGTGGAAATGACTTTGGTTGAGCATTTGATGGACTTTAACTATGTGGAGGTTGATATTGCTGATGAAATGGGAAGTTTAATTGGTAAAGTGAAAATTCATGAGCAGAGAGTCGGGAGGTTTCCAACTATTTTAGTAATGAGAAAAGGTAAGGTTCTGGGGAGTTTGCCTGGGCATGTTTTATCATTGGTGGAGGATCCAAAGCTGATTGTGGGAAATGTGATGATGGATTATATGAGAAATATTCCTAGGATTGATTATAGGATGAAGAAGAAAGATATTGTAGCTAAGTTTAAAGGTGATGGATCTGTGTCAGAGAAGGCAGTGGTAATTGATGATAAGCAGAGAGTGATTGGAGTTTTGTATGTGGACGCACTTTTGAATATCCTGGAAAACAAAGCTGCGGAGGCTCTGTATGATTTTGCAGGGGTAGATGATGAGGAGAGAGCAGAAGATAAATTTAGTAAAAAATTTAGGCTACGATATAAGTGGCTATTGATAAATCTAGGTACTACTTTTATGGCCGCTGGTGTGGTAGCTGTACTTGGTGATGTACTTTCAAGAGAGGTACTTTTGGCTAGTTTTATACCAGTAGTGAGCGGAATGGGTGGTAATGCAGCAACTCAAACCCTTGCGGTGATGGTTAGAACTTTAAGTATAGAAGGTGTTGAAAATGTGACGGCTAGTAAACTTTTTAGTATTTGGAAGAATGAAGCTATTGCTGGTGGGATGAATGGTCTTTTGACTGGTTCGATCGTGGCTTTGATTGCAGGAGTGTTCAATGGAGATTTTAGAATTGGTGTTGTTGTTGGTGTTGCGGTTTTGTTTAATCTTTTTGTTTCATCATTTTTTGGAACTATGGTTCCATACTTTATGAAGAGGTTTGGGAAAGATCCTGCGACTTCGGCGACTATCTTTATCACGACGGCGACTGATGTACTTGGTTTTATTGCTTTCTTGAGTTTAGCAAATCTTTGGTTTTAGTTAGAATTTTGTACTAAAAAAGCCCACTTTGGATAAGTGAGCCTTGAGTGTTTTTTATGATTGAAGGTCTAGGCGGATTCTTACTTCGTTTTTTAGTGCGTTGTCTTTGAGAGAGTCGACTACTGATTGTTCATCAGAGTGACCTATATTCCAGAGTTGTCTGTCTATATTGAAGTCGGCTGTTGCAGTGATTTCTTCAGAGTCTAGGCCTGATATGTTAGATTTGAAGGTAATGTTTTTAGTTGTGTCTTTTAGTGTGAGGTTTCCGGAAATTTGATGAGTGAAACCGTTTTCTTGGATAGGCATAACTTTAGTGATTTCGAAGCTACCAGTAGGGAAGTTTGATGTATCAAGCATTTCTTCTGAGTTTAGGTGGTTTAGAAGACCTTCTTTCATTCCTCCATCTAGGTCTTTGTTGTCGACAGTTGTTGTGTCGATAGTGAAGTTACCTCCAACTAGCTCTCCGTCTTCAACTAAGAATTCTCCATCTGATAGTTTGATAGTTCCTTCATGTTCTGTATCAATTATAGCTTTGTATCCGTTCCAAGTGATTAAGCTTTCATCTGCGTTTAGCTCGATTGATTCTGCTGACTCTAGGTTTGTTTCAGTTTGGTTTTCTTCAGCATCTGTTGTTTGAACTGTTTCTCTTTCTACTGAACAACTGGTTAGTGTAAATACGGCTACTATGGCAATTAGGAAGATTTGGTAATTTCTATTCATGTTGATTAGTTAATTATCTGAACTTGACTGTATCTTATTAATTAGCAAGAATTGGGGTGTTAATGAAGTTGATGGTGTTGCGAGGTTGCTATGAATATTTTGTAATATGTAACGTTTAAAATGCCTGAATTACCTGAAGTTGAAAGTGTCCGTGCGAGTCTAGAGCCTTTTTTGTTGGGGAAGAAAGTTGAAAAAGTAGTGGTGAATAAACCAAAGTTAGTGTCAGGGAATGGAACTAAGAGGGAAGAGGATCAAGAAAAAGTAGATGAGTTTATTGGGGAGATTGAAGGTGAGGTGATTTCTGGTATATCAAGAAGAGCTAAGAATATTATCATAGAGTTTAAGTCTGGGAAGATTGTATTGATTCATTTGAAGATGACTGGTCAGCTTGTTTATAGAGATTCTGAAGATAATTTGGCGTATGGAGGTCATCCGATTAAGAATTCGGTAGGGGAAGATGATTTGCCCAATAAGCATACGCATGTGATTTTTAGTTTAAATGATGGGGTCTTGTATTATAATGATACTCGTATGTTTGGATATTTACTTTATTATCCGAGTATTTCTGTGGTACATGATCTTGGGCATTTTGATGGTTTGGGTTATGAGCCGACTGATGATGAGTTTACGATGGAAGCTTTTAAAAAAGATATGAAGGAAAGAAGAGGTATTTTGAAGCATTTGTTTTTAAATCAGAAAGTGGTGGTAGGTTTGGGAAATATTTACTGTGATGAGGTTTGTTTTGAGGCTGGGGTTAGACCTGATAGGAGGATCGAATCTTTGAATGATCAGGAGCTGGAGCTTTTGTATGAAGCTATAGTTCGTATAATTCCTGCAGCTATAAAGGCTGGAGGGTCTTCAGTGGCTAATTATGTGCTTGGAGATGGTTCAAGAGGTACTTTTGTGGAGGAGCATAAAGTTTACAATAGAGGAGGGATGGAATGTTTGGTTTGTGGGAATGTTTTGGAGAAGGAGAAAGTCGCTGGTAGGACTACCGTATTTTGTGAAACTTGTCAGAGTTAAAGCTGTTTTTTGTGAGGGATTTGTGTTATGATTATTAGATAATTTTAATCAAAACACATGACGAAAAAACAAATGTATATTGCTTTGGGTTCAGCTATGGTAGTTGTACTTGGGGTTATAGCTTATCTAGGAATGGGAAGTGATACTAGCTTTGAAGCTGGTCCTCCGGTTCTTGAAGAAAATCCTGCTTTAAGTGGTACTTTAACTGCTGAAGGGGATAGGTACTTTAGAGTTGAAAATGATTTTGAGAGTGGATCTCTTGCTTCAGCTAATGTTGCTGATAATGAACAAGGGGCTTACCTTCTACAATACCAGACTAAGACACCGAGTAACTTCTTGCTTTTTACGGCGCCTAGAAATGTGGCGACTGTGACAGTGGATAGAGTTGCTGAAGATTTATTGGTAGATGATGGGTTAAGTGGATATGTACTGGGTACATATAGGCCGACTGAAGGTGGTTGGAATCTTTATCCAAATAAAAATTATTTAGGTGCTCAGCTACTAGATGCTTCTGATACGTTAAGGTCATGTGAGACTTATTTTGTGATTAAGATTGCTGACGACCATAACAATGCAAATGGTTTTGGTACAGCCAATGGTTGGGATGCTGCTGAAAGATCAAAGATTGCTTTTGATCAAAACTTCTTTGATAGTATCAATACTGGAACTGCAGATTGTTCTACAGATGAGAGAGGTATTGTGGCAAACAGCTGGAATATGATGACTGTTGATATTGATGCTCCTGATGCATTGTTAGGGTTCTTCTCTGGATATGATGAGGTTAAAGCGATTTGGGATACAACTGTTATTAATCAAATTGATAGAACTGTTGATCCTGCTATGACAAGAAATGCTAATCAGATGCTTTATACGCTAACTGAAAATAGGTTGGTGGATTACTACAATGGTGGAATTAAGTCAGCAGAGATATTTGATTTTGATGCTAGTTACGATGGAGGAAAACAAGATCTATGGGTGTATGTTGGAGATGAATATTCAGCTCCTGTTAATACTCCACCAGAACTTACTCCCAATGATGTAACTGTTAACATTGATAGTAGGGTTGATGAAGCTATTAAGCTTGCTAGGTCTGAAGGAAGGCTTACTCCAATTGAGACATTTATGAATGAGGTGGTTATGCTTCCTCAGGAAAGAAGTTTTGGAGTATTGGATGCTGAAAACGATGCTTTGACTTTGACTGCTGTAAACAACAATCAGTTTAGTTTAAGCTTGAGTGGGAATGATGTTGTGGCGAATTCTACAAGTCTTACTTATAAAGATTTAAACTTAAGTGGAACTAATCCATCTGATGTTACGTTTATGGTAGGTACTCAGGTGAGTGATGGTGATTTAACTGCTAATTCTGAAGCTGGAATCACTTATGAATGGAATAATAGATGTGTGGATGTAAGTATTGCTTACGCTCAGCATTTACAAAACACTCTTAAAGAAATGGTGTATCAGGAATATAGAGTAAATGATAACTTATTTGATCAAGCTAAGAATACTGTAATTGAAAAAGTTGAGGCAGAGATTGCTTCAGAAGGGGATGATGCTAGAAGAGCTGCTTATGAGAGCATCTGGGAGAGTCTTAGAAGATATGTTGAACAGCTTACGTTTGAAGAATCATACTTAGAGCAACCACCTTATCTTCCAGCAGAATGTGGAAGTGGTTTTGGAGCCTGTGTTGATGTAGCGGTATGTGGAGTACTTGTACAAGCTGTACCAGTTGAAAGTTTGCCATTTGGTAGAGCTTTGGAGAAATTAGCTTTTTCAGGTGAAGTTGAAAGCCCAGCAATGGAGTCTGCGAGTTTAGTGGAGCCAAATCAGACAGAAGAAAGCACTACGACTTCAAGTTCAACTGTTCAATACGATTCAGCAACAGCTGAAACCGAGCCAAATTTTTATAGTGGAGGATTTGAGCAATCAGATACTTTCCAAAGTTATAATGGAGATACTCAAGTACAGACGAATGAAGACTTTTGTTTAAGTAAGCAACTTGCTTCAGCAGATGTTGAGTGGGTAAGTGGTTCGGAAACTCTTTCTTCAGAGGTTGCAAATGCATCTGATTCAAATGAGTTAAGAGCCTCTGAATTGGAGTTGTTAGTTGATATCGATACTTGTGCTGGTCTATGGGAAGTTGCTTCGTATGATTCAACTGGTAGTTATGTGATTGAAGTTATGCAGGTTGGTAAGATATATGAGGTAGATTCGAGCATGGTGTTTGTAAGAGATGCTATTGGTGAGGGTAATACTGCTAATTATGCAACTGCTCACATGGTGCTTGGAAGTGATAATCGAATTGGAGTATTCTTCAGCCTGGAGGACGAAAAGTCTGGATTTAATCCTATCAGAGGGTTTGATGACCCTGAGCTTACAATTGCTGATGGAGTATTCTGGATGAACGGTAACGACCTTAATGGTATAACTACTAAGAAGAGACAGTAGTTGATGTTACAGTGTGTGCGTACTAAAAGGCCCTCGTATGAGGGCTTTTTTTAGTGCTTAATAAGTTTATTTGTGAGTTTGCTTGGTTAGCTTATAGAGTTATTTATTGAGGTTGTGTGTGGTTACTCCTGGTGGTCTTAGTGTTTGATACTTAAGTAATGTATTTTGGTTTTGCTTGTTCTGCTTGCTTATCTTTGTCCTATAAAGGTTTTGTGTAATTGATGTTTGTTGGGGCGTTTGGATGAGAGAGGGGTTGGAGTTTTATTTAAGATACAAAAAACACCTCCAGTGTTGGAGGTGTTTGTGTTGGTCTATTTATTTAGTTTTCTTGTGATTGTGTATCCTAGAGCTGGTATCAAACTTAGTAGTGCTCCTGGTCCAGTATCTGGTAGAACTGGTGCAGGTGTTGGGTCCGGTTGAGGTTCTGGCTCTGGCTCCGGTGGAGCGGGTGTTGGGTCTGGTTCTGGTTCTGGTGTTCCTGTGTCGATTTCTAGACTAGGAGGGGATCCGATTTCCTCTTCTTCAGGTTCTTGGGTTTGATCTGTTTCAAACTCAGGAACTTCTTCATCTCCGAAGTCAACTGCTGGAAGACCAGGTGGTTGATCTTGGGCGCTTGCTAGAGTTGGGATGCTAATGATCGCAATAAGCAAAGCAATTAGGAATTTTTTTGTATTCATTTGTTACTATTAAATCATATTATTATAGCACTGATATTGGATTTGTGCAAATGTGTAGCCGAGAAATTTGTTTATGGCATTCAGTGTTTGCTATATATTGATTGTGTTATTTAATGTTTGGGTACTATGGATAGTCTAAATGACGTTTTAGAAGTGGAATCTTCAGTAGCAAATGATGACTATGAACGAGGATTAGAGGAGAATTCAGTAGTTCGTTTTGCAAAAGAAGTTAGTGAAAGATGTATAGAAACTCAAAGAGAAATAAAAAGAAGTGAAATTAGAAAAAGATATATGGCGGAGTTTGGAACTGAAAATCCAGCTTCATTTCATGAAGCAGATAATGATGATGTTCAAAGAAGATTTCCGCAAATAGTGGCAGAAGATTTATCTGAAGATAAAGTTGAAAATGACTTTTGGGATGGTTTTTCAAATGAAGAGATTGAAATTTATTTTAGTAATTATGAAAAAACAGCTTCTGAAAGCTTTGAGTTTTCGGGAAGAGAAGGAGCTGGTGATTTGGAAAAAGATGTCGAAGAATCGATGGAAGCAACTGGCATTTTTGAGTATTATCAGAGGTAGTTTTGTCAATTTGATTTTTTGTAGGTCGGTGTATAATGCAGTCTGCTAACAAATTGAGATGAAAATTATAGTCTTTGATACTGAAACAACTGGATTTCCCTCTGCAAGTCTTAGCTTAGAAGAGCAGCCTTATGTGGTTCAGTTTGCTGGGATTGTTTATGAGTACAACTTTGAAAATGGAAATTTGAAAGAAATTTTTAGAGAGGATCAGCTGATTCAACCTGCGATTGAGATCCCGCATGATTCTTCAATGATTCATGGGATTACTTCTGAGATGGTACAGGATGCCCCAACTTTTCAAGAGTATGCTCCTAGGTTGTTAGAGATTTTTGGGAGGTGTGATATGGCGGTAGCTCACAATATTAGTTTTGATAGGGATGTTATTGCAAATGAATTGATTCGTTCTGGTTATTCAAAAGAGTTTTTACCGGAAAATGTTTTTGATACTATGATGAGTACTAAAGATATGTGTAGACTGCCTGGGCGCTTGGGTGGATATAAGGCTCCTAAATTAGCTGAATTGCATATGTTTCTTTTTAATGAAGGATTTGAGAATGCTCATAATGCTTTAGCTGACGTTGTGGCTACTGGAAACTGTTTGCAGGAGTTGATAAAGAGGGGAGTTTTGGAGATTGATGAGCCAGCACAAGATACGTTGTTTTAGTCTAGTGTCTTTGGTTTAAAGAATTTTCTTTTTTGATATTATTTTGCTGAATTAATGTTTGTTATGTGTGATAAGCACAGTTCAGAAAAAAGTTATAAATATTACCCAGAAGATTTTGGTGATTTGACGGTTGATGTTCTTCATATGGATTTGATTTTTGATGTATTTGAAGATCATACTGTTGTAGATAGTGTTTTGCATGTACGAACAAAAGAGGTGATTGAAAGCTTGGATCTTAACTCAAAAGGTCTTGAGATACTTAGTGTGAAAGTCGAGGGTGTGGATGCTGAGTATAAGGTTTATACTGATGATGATTTGTTGGAGGTGGTATTGGATAGAGAATATGATGAGGGTGAAAAATTAAGGATTTATACAAAAACTATATGTAGGCCTACAGAAAATATCTTAGAGGGACTTTATTATGATGTGACTCCTTCAAATTGTCCTAAAACTCAGATTACTCAATGTCAGCAGTGGGGGTTTCAAAGAATTGTGCCTTGTATTGATGATATGACAGCAAAATGTACATATAAAACTACTATCATTGCAGATAGTAGGTATACTAATATGCTTACGAATGGAGATGTGATTCAGTCAATAAGTGAAGTAGGTGATGGAAGGAGTAAGATTGTATATGATAATTCAGTTACCCCAATGGCAACATATTTGTTTTTCTTAGGGGTTGGAACTTATGATACTTTTAAGAAGAAATTTGTGTATCCGAACGGTGATAATTTTGAATTAGAATTATTGGTGCCACCGGGAAGTGATGAAGATAGAGCAAATGTAGCGCTTGAGGTTTTGTCTGATGCAGTGATGTGGGTTTATTTATTTACTGGTAAAGATAGATATAAAAATTTAAAGGAAGCGGATAGGCTTTGGAAGCTCTATAAAAAGCGTGAGACTGAAGATTATGGTTCGAAGAAATGGAAAGAAATGCACGATAAATTTATGGTTGAGGCTAAAGGGTTGAACTTTGGATACAAGTATACTGGTTCTGTGTATAGGGAAATAGGAATGCAAAATAGTGATTTTGGTGGGATGGAGAATGTTGGTAATACAACTATTGTGACTAATCGGATAATGCCTTTTGAAGATATGACTGATGGAGGTTTTAGTTATATGATTTCGGTAAAAGTGCATGAGTATTATCATAATTTAAATGGTAGTGAAGTGACTGGAAGAAGTCCTTTTGAGATATGGTTGAATGAGGCTGTTACAGTGTTTGTAGAGCAGCAGTATGCAAGGTTTTTGTGGGGTGAAGATTATTGTAGATTAGAAGAATATATAGGAGTGGTAGCTCCAGATGTTGGTGTAATGGCTAGAGATAAGAGTGCAATTGCAATGCCGATTGAGCCAGATGGTTTTAATGATACAAATGAGCTTATTACTGGTGTGACTTATGTAAAGGCTCCTGAATTTGTAAGGATGATTGAAACTTTGATTGGAAAAGAGAAATTTGTGAAGGGATTGGATAGGTATCATACGAGGTTTAAACATGGAAATGCTTCAAGAGAGGATTGGGTGAAGGCGATGGAGGAGGTTTCTGGTTATGATCTCTCAGGAATGGCACATAGCTGGTTGAAGAAGTTGAGATATCCTGAGCTAAAGATTAGTAAAAGTTTTGAAGATAAGACTTTGAGTCTGAAGATAAGTCAGTTGAATTGTGAAGACGAGCCTTGGGAGTTTCCTTTAAAAATTGATGTTTATGATAATGAGGGGCAGATATCTAGAGGTGTGTTGGTCTGGGTTAGAGATAAAGTAGTTGAGGTAGATATTGAGGATTTAGATCATGTTAATTTTGTTTCGATTAACTCTGGTTTTAGTGCTTTTGTAGATTATGAATTTGAAATGAGTGAAGAGGAATTATATAAGAAGGTTTATCTAGATGATGATGTAGTAGGGCGGTTTATGGCTTGGGATGAGATACAAGAAAGTGTGAAAGTTGATATGTTAAGAGGAAATATCGAAGAGGTTCCTGAAAAGTTTTTGGAGCTTATGTTTGAGTTGATTCAATATAGTGTGTCCGATTTTAGTAAGGGGGCAATGCCTTGGACTTTGTTTAAAGGGGTTAGAGAGTATGGATTTGCTGATAGGTATAAGGATCTATTTGATTTGAATAAAAAGATAAAGTCTGGATTGGTAGAAAAGTATTTTGACGATCTTTTAGGTATGTGGGAGAGTATTGAGGTTGAAGGTTTTGGAGGGTACTTGAATGAAATAGAAATGATTAAAAGAAGGGAAGTTAAAAATTCGCTTTTGAGTCTTTTGGTTGAAGTGGAAGCTAGTGAGAAAAGTCAGAAGGTTTGGGAGATAGTTAGAAAGCAGTTTGAAGAGAGTTTCTCTGCAAGTGATAGGATTGTGGCTTTAAACCTTATGGCTAGGTCAGGAAATGAAGATGAGATTGATTATTTGTTAGATCAGAAAGATTGGGCTTCTGAGAATCTGGTTAGGTTGGAATCTTACCTTTCTGTGTTATCTGGAATAAGTGATCCTAAGCTTTTGATTGGGGCGATAAAGAGTGTTTTGAAGGCAGACTGGTTTGATATAAATCAATCATCTCAGCAGAGAGCTTTGTTGGTTGGATTTGCTGGGAATAGAAAGGTTTCTTTGGAAACTGAGGAAGGTTTAGATTTCTTGAAAGATGTGATAGTGAAGTTGGCGAAAGTGAATGAGTATACGACCTTTAGAATTTTAGGTGGGCTTGGGCAAGTTGTAAATATGCGAGATGTTTTGAAAGAAAATGTTGTGGAGGTTTTGGAGGATGTTTTGAGTAGATTGAAGGATGAGAAATGTGAAGGCGTAAAGAAAAATATTGAGAATATTTTGGTTAGTCTGGCTTAAAGATCTAGTAATTGAATTGTAAGTTTTTGGTTGATGAGGTATTTTTTGTTTACAATTTAATGATTATTTATGGAGACTTACTTAAAATTGACTAAAGAGATTATGAAATTTAAGTCTGTTTCCACAGATGAAAAGTTTAAAGATGAGGTAAGAGCTACTTCGGAATTTTTGGTGAAAATGTTTAAAGATAGAGGTTTTGAAGTAGGTAGTTATGATGGATTTGGTAATCCGATTGTATTTGCAAGTTTAGTTGTTGATGAGGCTTTACCAACAGTTTTAGTTTATGGTCATTATGATGTTCAACCAGCTGAGATGAGTGATGGATGGAAGAGTGATCCTTTTGAATTTGTTGAGAGAGATGGGAGATTTTATGGAAGAGGAGCTATTGATAATAAGGGTCAGTTTATGGTGCATGTTGCAACTGTTTTTGATCTTATGGAGGCTGGTAAACTAAAATATAATGTAAAGTTTCTTTTGGAAGGTGATGAGGAGACTGGGTCAGGGGATTTGGTTTCTTTTGTGAAGCAAAATAAAGATATGCTTGAGGCTGATGCTTTGATGCTTTCTGATGGTGAATTGTATAAAAATAAACCTACAATTGAGCTTAGCTTTAGAGGGGTGTTTAATTTCAAGATGATTGTTACTTCTTCTCATTCAGATCTTCACTCTGGGTTGTATGGTGGATATGCACCAAGTAGTAACAATGAGGTGATTCGAGTTCTGGCTGGAATGAAGGATGATAATGGAAAGATATTGGTGGATGGGTTTTATGAGGGGTTAGATACTTTGTCTGAGGAGCATATTGAAAGAGCTAAACAAGTTGATATTTCTGAGGAGGAATATAGAACTGCATCTGGTTGTAAAGGAGTTGTAAAACTTGAGGGGAAGACTTTCTTGGAACAGACAGGATTGTACCCATCATTTGAGGTTACTGGTTTTGAGAGTGGTTATACTGGAGTAGGTTTTAAAAATATTATTCCGCATAAGACTGAAGTTAAGTTTAATGTGCGTACATCTCCGGTTCAGGATCCTGATAAGATGTATGAACTTTTGAAAGATTATTTTGCAGAGAAGTTACCTGATTATGTGGATTTTGAATTTGAATATGATCATGGGGCGAGAGGTGTTTTGATTGATTATAGAGATGAAGGATTCAAAGTGGCTGAGTTTTTGGAAAAAGCTTATGGTGAAGAACCTGTTTATAAATATTGTGGTGGAACTGTACCTATTGTGACTGATCTAGATAGGATGTTTGATATGCCGATATTCTTGGTTCCATTTGCTAACTATGATTGTGGAATGCATGCGGCTAATGAGAATTTTGATAAGGTTGTTTTAGAGAAAGCATTAAAGTTTAGTAATTTGTTTTTTGGAAATGAATAAACTGGTTCCTATATTAGCTTCGGTAGCTGTGCTTGGGTGTAAGCCTGAAGTAAATCGAGTTGAAGATAAGAAGTTGAATACTGCTGAAGAGTTTTACTTGAGTCATGTTCAGCAGTGTAGGGAGTATTATGATAAGTTTTTTGAGCAAGAGGTTTGTGTGCGTTCAAAGAAACAAGATCTAGATGTATCGAATTATTACATACCAGAGATACAGGACTGGAAGGATGATTTAGATAATGTTTCTCAGGATATGGAGTCGAACGAGATTGATCAGCTTAGATTAACTGTTTTGAGTACTATCTTGGCATATACAGAGCAGTGCACTTCTCGAGGTGGAGGTTCAGAATCAGAATGCCTTGAGCTGTCTTGCTTTAGTATTTTGCGTAATTTCGAGCCAAATATTGAGACTGGAGGTCCTATGAATCTGTTTGTTTATTTCTATACTTTGGAGTATTTGATTACGGGGAGGTTGTAAGGTTTTGTGTTTTGTGGTATTATTAAATGATTTAAATTTAGTAATATGGCAGGAAATAAAGAACGAATGTCAAATGTTGAGTCAAAAGAGAGTGTTGATTTAACTTTAAGCAATCAGGAGATTGTTGATAAATACTCAAGTAAAATTAAGAAGAAAGACGTTGCTGAGAAGGCTTTAGATAAAGTTTCAATTAATCTCGGGTCAGAAACTTATAAGGATATGCCTTTAAGCGTTTTGACAAGTGAAGTTTTGAGAACTATTGCTAAGATGAATCCTAATTTTGAAGTTGGGGTTAATTTTGATATTACTAAAATGTCAAAAGATGAAGCTTTAGCATATGTTGCATATTATCAAGATATTAAAGGATTAGATAAAGTTGACGGTATACTTGGTCCAGAAACTTATGGAGCTGCTTTAAAAGAGAATAAAGTAAGAGTGGCGGCTGTTTTAAAACGTGGTGAGATGGTTGCAGAGGCTGGAGTGGATCTTGATGAATTAGATCAAGAGATTGAAGCTGAAATGAAGAAACTTGGAATTACTAAGCCTGAAAAACCAAAAGTTGGACAGACTGTCGGTATTGGAGAATTAACAAAGTCAAAACTTACAGAAATAGCAGAAAGTGCAAATGTTAGTTTGGGAGAGTTAAGAGGTTTGTCTACAAAAGAGATTAGGAAAGAAATGCAAAAGATAGAGAATAGGCGTTCAACGGCAAGAAGTGTTGCAAAGCTGAAGAAAATGAAAGGAGATTTAGAAATTAAAGCTAATGGTACAAAGCCTGAAGTTGCCAAGAAATATAAGGAAGATTTGAAAAAGGTAAATGATCTTTTGGCTATGGCAGCTGAATATAAGGAGTCATTGGATAAAGGTTTTGTGAATCTTGAGGATATGGCTATTACCCTGGGAATGGATGTGCCTAGAGACTATTTTTAGATCTTGATGAATTAGATTGATGTGGTGTGGTCGAGTTTTGTTCTTGAAAAGCCCATTGGGCTTTTTTAAGATGTGCTAGTAAATATTTAATTAAACAAACACATGTTTAAAAAAGTTATTGCTGGAGTTGCTCTAGCTACTATGGCTTTTTCTGCTGGAGTTATGGCGAACACTTCTATGTTTGCTGACGTTTCTGCAGACGATTGGTTTGCTGGAGGGGTTATGTTCTCAGCAGAATCTGGTCTAATGACTGGACAAGGTGAAACTGGAAACTTTGATCCTTCTGGAAGCGTTAATAGAGCTCAATTAGCAGTTGTATTGGAAAGATACGACGCTTACATTGATGCAAAGCTAAATGCTAAAATGGAAGGTGAAATGATGACTGAAGAAGAAGAGCAAATGATGGAAGAAGAAATGATGGAGGAGATGATGTCAATTGCTGGAATAGTTATGGCTGATGAAGATTTTGAAACTCTTTTGGCTGCTTTAGAAGCTGCTGGGTTGGATGAAATGTTTGCTGGAGAAACAGAATACACTGTTTTTGCTCCTAATGATGCTGCTTTTGAAGCTCTAGAAGAAGGAGCTCTTGAAGCATTACTTGCTGACCAAGAAGAACTAACTAGAGTACTTCAATACCATGTTGTACCTGGATCTGTAATGGCAAGTTCTGTAATTGAAATGGATTCTGCTACTACTTTAGAAGGTTCTGACCTTACTATCTCTGTAGATGGTGAAATGGTTATGGTTGATGAAGCTACTGTATTACAAACTGATATTATGGCTTCTAATGGTGTGATTCACGTTATTGATAGCGTTTTAATGCCGTAATTTTAGAGGAAATTTGAAGCTCAAAAGTCACTTCTTATGGGAGTGGCTTTTTATTTGACAGTGAGTTGTTTGTGTTGGCTTGTTGGGGTGATTTAGTTTTAAATATATGTTATAATGGTTAGATGTAATATTTGAGTGTGAAGTTGAATTGGAAACTTTATGTCGGGATTGTGTTGCTTTTGGTGTTTATACCGATATGGAATATATACTTTGCTCCAAAGTTTGAGAGTCTGCCGGATGACTTTAGTTATGAGGTTGATTTGCTTTCTATTGATAATTTTTTCAATGAAGAAAGAAATTCTTATGATGGAGAGCAAATCTCTAGGAGTGAATTTTTATATGAGACAGTTGATGTGAGAGAGGATTCGCTTTTGATTAATAATTCTTTTGAAGTATTTACTTTAGCTGGTGAGAAAATTATCAGTTTAAGTCGTATACTTGGGGTTGATAAAAAAACTGGAGAATATGTTTCTGATCTTGGTGACAAGGCTAGGGAGGGATCTTTGTTTGCTCCAATAGGCCATAAGCCTGGTGAAAGTTTTACATACTGGCATGTAAACTATGATGTGCCTTTTGAGATGAATTTTGTAGCTCAGGAGGAGATAGATGGTTTAATAGTTAATAAATATGAAACTGAAAGAGATAAATATGTTGTAGATCAAACTGATTTTTTAACTAATTTGCCGGGTGTTCCAGAGGAGAGGGGAGTTGAGGTTGTTCCTTATTTTCAAATTTGGATTGAGCCTGTTTCTGGTTATATGGTCCAATTTGAGGATAAAGCTGAGGCTTATTATTATGATATAGAATCTGGTGATAGGTTGAATCCATGGAATAGCTTTTCAAATGAATTTACAGAGAGTAGTACTGAAAATAAGGTTGAAGAGGCCGTTTTACTTAAGTGGAAGTATTATGTAATTGATTATATTGTTCCTTTCTTTGTATTTACTTTAGCTTTAGCTTTAATTTTACTTCATTTGAAAACTATATTTTTTGGGGATTTGTCCCTTTATGATTTAAATGTGATTAGAGGTAAGTCGTTGATTTATGGTTTTATTTTGATTTCTTTGGTTTTAGTGACAACTTTGATAATTCAGTATCAAGAATTAAATTATGACTATGATACGGAATTTAAGATTGGAATAGTTGTATTGGTAGAGTCGGACAACTTTAGTGAGACTATTGAAGCTTACTTGAATAGACTTAATCTAAACGGCTTTATAGAAGGTGAAAATTTGACAGTACTTAGAGAGACAGCTAATGGAGATAGAAATAAATATATTGATATCATTCGTAAATATGAACGTGAGGATGTGGACCTGATTTATACTTTTACTACACAGGCTGTGAATATTGCTCGGGAGGAAGTTGAAGAAACTCCTTTGGTATTTAATGTTGTGACCTATCCTGTGGAGGAGGGAATAATAGACTCTTATGAGAGTTCTAAGAATAATATAGTTGGGGTGAGGCATATTGTGCCAGTTTCTGGGCAGTGGTATGAGTTTAATAAGATATTAAGTGCAAATGAGGATTTAAGTTTTGATAGAATTGTTTATGTGAGTGGGAGAGGATATAACACTACAGAAAGGCAATTTGAAGAGTTGAATGCGTATTTTGCTAATACTCAATATGAGGTGGAGAGACTTGTTGCCGATGACTTAGAGGATCTTGAGAGGCAATTAGCTGCTTATGATTCAAGTGATATATTTTATGCTGGTTGTGATATTTTTATGCAGAATGAAGGTGGAGATTTTTTGGTTGAATATGGATTGGAGAAAAGTGTGGTTGTTACTTCATGTATTGCTGATTTAGTTAGAAGAGGGGCTTTATTTAGTAGATCTGTAGATTGGGTTGAGATTGGTGAGATTGCTGCTGATAAATCAAGCTTGATACTTATGGGTAGTCAGCCTGATTGGTTGAGGACAGAGCAACCTCAAAGACACAAGGAAAATATTAATTTGGAAACTGCTGAGAAACTTGGGATTGTAATACCTTTGGAAGAATTTACGAATTTTGTAACTTATCCTAATTAATATGAGTATATACAGAGATTTTACAATTAGAAGGAAGTTGCAAATTGGGTTAGGTCTTTTGATATTTTTATTGGGTTGTTTAGCTATTTATTTATTAATTTCTATTAGTAATTATGAGCGGTTTGTATCTGAGATACAGGAAGCAACTGAGTATAACATTACTGTTCAAGAGATTCAGGTGGATAACCTTGCAAAAGTTGATTTACTGAAAAGGTATTTGATTGATAGGAATCCTTTATTTTTAGAGCAGATTGAAGTTAGACAAGAAAGAATCAGAGCGAATTTAGAAGAGATTAGAGTTTTAGGAGGAAATCCCATCATCTTGAATAATTTAGCTGATATAACTGAGTTGTTTAGGCAACGTTCTGCTTTAATTAATACAATTATTGATAATTTTAGTAATCCTGAAGCTGTAGAAGATGATTTTTTTGTTTTATTAGCTCAGATTGATAATTTAAGTAATTCACTAGCTTATGACTTAGATAGGATTAATGAAGTTGCTTTTGTTGATAGAATTCAACAGATAGAGTTGTTGGATACAAATTTTTATCTTAATAGAGTTACATCACTAGGTTTATTGTTCATTGTAACCTTATTCTTAGTTGTCGTTTCATATATACTTATAAACTCAATTTCAAATCCTTTGAGAAGGATGATTATTGCTTCGGAGGAGATTGCTAAGGGGAATTTTGAATATGAATTGGACATCAGTTCGAATGATGAAATTGGTACATTGGCACGGAGTTTTGAGTCAATGAGACTTAGGTTGAATGATCTCTATTCAAGTATGGAACAAAAGGTTAAAGCTAGAACAAAGAAATTGAACGAAGCTGTGAGAGAGTTGAATGGTACCAAAGAATCTTTGATTAGTACTTTGCAGATGGTGGAGGAGAAGCAAAAGAACATTGAAAAACAAAAGACTAGGTTTGAGGCGATTTTATACAATCTAGGTGAGGGATTGGTGTTTATGGATAAAGATACAAAGATTGTTTTTGGGAATAAAGCAGTGACTGATCTACTTGGGTATTCAAGTGGAGATTATGTTGGTAAGAAATGGTATAAGCTGGTCGAGCCTAGGCATGAGAATGGTAAAATTATTCCATACGAGGAGCTTAGTTTGAATAGGCTGATAGATATTGAGATAGGGGCTATGGCTGATGTGACTTTGTCTGATGATCATTATTATAAGAAGAAAGATGGAACTTTGCTTCCTGTCAGTGTTATTGCCTCTAAAGTAGTGCATGAAGGAGAGGTTATTGGTTTGATTTTGGTATTTAAAGATGTAACTAAAGAAAAAGAGGTTGATAAGGCTAAAACTGAATTTGTATCATTGGCATCACATCAATTAAGAACACCGCTTACAAGTATTAGTTGGAATACCGAGATGCTCTTGAATGGTGAAGTTGGTGATGTTGAAGATGATCAGAAAGAGTATTTGGAAGAGATTTATTATGGTAGTAAGAGGATGATTAATCTTGTGAATTCACTTCTAAATACATCTAGGATAGATCTTGGAAACTTTGTTGTGGAACCTGAAGAAGTAGATGTTGTTAATTTTACAAAAGAGATCGTAGAGGAGCTTGATCAGAATTTTGAAGAGAGAAAAATTAAGTTAAAAACGGTATATGATAAAGTTGGAAAAATGCCGTTGGATAAAAAATTGTATCATATTATGGTTGAGAATCTGCTTACTAATGCGATTAAATATACTGAAGTTGAAGGGAGTGTTACATTAGAATTAGAGAAAAGTAGAGATGGATTACTAATAAAAGTTTCTGATACTGGTTATGGAATTCCTGAGGATCAAAAGACTAAGATCTTTAGTAAATTGTTTAGAGCAGATAATGTTAAGGCTAAAGACACGGATGGAACTGGTCTTGGGTTGTATTTGGTTAAGTCAGTTGTTGACTATATTGGAGGTAAGATTTGGTTTGACTCTATTGAGAATGAGGGAACAACTTTTTATATCTTACTTCCTAAAGACGGTATGAAACCAAAGCAAGGTGAGAAAACTATTACAAGAAATAAAAATTAATAATATATTATGGATAAAAAAACTATACTAGTCGTAGAAGACGAACATGGGATCTCAGGTGCAGTAAAAATTAAGCTTGAGAATGAAGGGTTTAATGTTTTAAGAGCTGAGAGTGTTCTTGAAGCTAAAGAACTGTTTGATGAGAATCAAGTTAGTTTGGTTTGGTTAGATCATTATTTGAGAGGTATGGAGACTGGATTGGATTTTATTGCTTATGTTAAGTCAAAGAATCCTGATTTGCCGGTTTTTGTAGTAACAAATACTGCTTCTTCTAATGAAAAATATTCATATTTGAAGTTAGGTGCAGATAGGTATTATGTGAAAACAAATTACTCATTGAATGAGCTTGTAGATGTGGTTATGGAGCTTGTTGCTGGGTAAGGTTTTTGGTATAATATAAAGATTAAATAAAAAATATGAGTAAAAAAATTTTAATAATAGAAGATGATAAGTCACTTTCAAGAGTTTTGAAGTTGAAGTTGAAAAATTCTGGTTATGAAGTTGACGTAGCGTCTAATGGTGAAGAAGGTTCTCAAAAGCTTGATGGAGGTGGATATGATTTGGCTTTATTGGATCTTATTATGCCTAAAATGACAGGTTTTGATGTACTGGAGTTTGTGGATAAAAATGGGATTGCTACTCCTATTTTGATTCTTTCTAATCTTGGACAGAATGAGGATCGTGAGAAAACTCAGGAGTATAAAAATGTACAAGGATATGTAGTGAAATCTAATATTGCTTTAGATGATGTGATTAAAACAATAGATAATACTTTGAATGGGAAAGATTCTTAAGGATGACAAAGAGTTAGGTAAACTATTGTTGAAGGAGAGTTATATCTCTGAAGATGATCTTGCGGAAGCAACTAAGATTGCTGAGTCTTCGCAAAATAGTTTATTGAAGGTTTTGTATGATATCGATATCTTAAATGATGATGTACTTGGGCAGGCTATGGCTGAGTATTATAAGGTTGAATATGTGGATTTAGATATACGTAGGCCTGCTGTAGAAACTGTTAAAGAGATACCTAAGGGTAAGGCTGTAGATGGAAGAGTTGTGCTTGTTGAAAAAAGTGATAAGAAAGTTTTAGTAACTAGTGATGACCCAGATGCTAAGAAGATTCAAAAGGATTTAAAAACTACATTTAAAGGTAAGAAAATTGAGGTAGGTTACTCGTTGCCATCAGAAATTGATAAGGTTCTTTTATATTATCGTCCCTCTATAAAAGAGCAGGTGAAAGAGGTGATTGAAGAGGACTATGATATTGCACCTAGACTTTTAGATATAATCTTTGATGAAGCTTTAAAAATGAATGCTTCTGATGTTCATTTTGAGCCTACACCTGAGAAGGTGTTTGTGCGTTTTAGGATAGATGGAGTTTTGAATAAAGTTTTAGATCTTGAACAAGGTCATTTTTCAAATGTTTTGAATAGGATCAAGGTTTTATCTGGAATGAGGATTGATGAACATTTTTCATCGCAAGATGGTGCATTGCATTACAGTAAAGATAATTTGGATGTGGATATGCGTATTTCTATTGTTCCCACTTTGGATGGGGAAAAAGTAGTAATACGTTTGTTGACAGCCTATGTAGAGAACCTGAGTATGGATAATCTTGGGTTAAGTGATTATAATAAAGATTTACTGGAGAGGGCTTCGAAGAAGCCCTTTGGAATGATTATTGTAACCGGGCCTACTGGTTCTGGTAAGACTACTACACTTTATTCGGTGATTAGGGTTTTGAATAAACCAGAGGTAAACATTACTACGATTGAAGATCCAGTTGAGTATAAGGTGGTTGGGATTAATCAGATTCAGGTAAACAAGCAAACTGATTTGACGTTTGCTCAAGGTTTAAGATCGATTGTGCGTCAGGATCCGGATATTATTTTGGTAGGGGAGATACGTGATAAAGAAACTGCTGAGATAGGTATTAATGCTGCTATGACGGGGCATCTTTTGCTTTCTACTTTCCATGCAAATGATGCAGCTACCTCTATACCACGTATGGTAGATATGGGAGTTGAACCTTTTCTGTTAGCGTCTATTTTGGAAGTTGTGGTTGGTCAGAGATTGGTTAGAAAGATATGTAATGTTTGTAAGGTTAGTGATAGTGTGAAGATTAAAGAATTGAAAGATAAGCATAATCACGACATGAAGAAGTTTTTTGACGGAAGTTCTGTGACTTTGTTTAAAGGTAAAGGTTGTGAGGCATGCGATCATACTGGGTATGATGGTAGGACTGCAATATTTGAGTTTATTGAAATTACGCCAGAGATAACTGAACTTATTTTGGATAATCCATCCACTTCGGATATATGGAAGTTGGCTAGAAAGCAGGGAGCACGAAGTATGTTTGAAGATGGAATTGAAAAAGCAAAATCTGGAATAACTACAATTGAAGAAATTTTAAGAGTAACTGAACCACCAAAGTATGAGTAAGAAAATTGTTCGAAAAGAGTCAAGGAAGGAGGAAAATTACTCAAGAAGTTTCTGGAGAGTTATTTTTATTGGTAGTGATGATATAGAAAGTTTTTTGGAGAATTTGACATTGATGCTATCTGTAAATGTTGCACTGACTAAGGTTCTGAAGTCGATTGCAAAAGAGACTAATAATAAAACTTTTAGAAAGGTAATTGATGAGATTGCTGATGGAGTTAATGCTGGTATGAGTTTATCTCAGGCTATGAAAAAGACTCGTGTTTTTAAGGATTATACGATTGAGCTGATTGAATCAGGAGAAAGTTCAGGAAAGTTACTTCATAATCTTCAGCTTGTAGTAGAACAGAGAGTTAAAGAAAGAGCAGTTAAAGGAAAGATTATTTCAGCTATGGTGTATCCAATTTTTGTACTATGTATTGGTGCTTTGGCTGGTATTGCTATTTTTGGTTTTGTATTGCCAAGAGTAACTAGAGTTTTTGCTCAGTTAAACATAGAACTACCATGGATTACTCAAAAGATAATACAGTTCGGAGGTTTTCTTGATGAATATGGTTTGATATTTATACCTTCAATGGTTTTTGGTGGGTTATTTATGTTTTACTTTATGTTTTTCTTTAAGCCTACTAAATTTATTGGTCAGTTCTTTTTACTGAGGATGCCTGTAATTGGTAGATTGATTAAACAGATAGAGTTAGCAAGGCTTGGTTTTAATTTGGGAACTCTTTTGAAAGCTGGTATACCAGTTGATAGGGCTGTAAGTTCCTTACAGAATTTAACGGAGATTAGGGTTTATAAAAAATTGTACAAGTTTATCTCTCATCAGATTCATAATGGTAAAACATTTGTGCAGACGTTTAACGAGTATAATAAAATTGATCGACTAGTGCCTGCACCTGTACAGCAGATTATTGAGGCAGGTGAGCAGTCAGCTAGTTTGAGTTTGAGTTTTGATAGGATTGGAGAGATATTTGAAAGAAAGACTGATAATACTACTAAGGCTTTGATTACTTTGCTGGAGCCTTTACTTTTATTTACGGTTTGGATAGGTGTGGCTGGTATAGCAATGTCGATTATTATTCCTATTTATAGTTTGATTGGAAATTTTGGTCAGAATGAATATTCAGTTGCTGGTGGAGAACAAGAAATTGTATCAGAGCTAGAGGCAGAGGAATTGAATGGTGCACCTCCTGAACAAGATATTGATACGGTGGTTGAGCCTGAAATTGAAGTGAATGGTGAGTATGCTTATAGTCTTTTAGTTGATGAGTCTTTAGATATTAACTTAAATGTCAGGTCAGGCCCTAGTACAAATAACCCAATTGTGGCAGAAGTAGAGCCTGGTAGTATTGTTGAAGGGATTGAAGAGGTTGACGGTTGGTATAAGATTGTTGTTCAAGGTGTGGAGGAGGCATGGGTGTATGGAGTTTATATAACTGAACTAGATGATTAAAAAAGGTTTTACTCTTATAGAGATACTTTTGGTGGTTGTTTTGATATCGGTTATTACTGCTTTTTCTGTGCCAGTATTTAGTTCTTTGGTTGGCTCAACTGAATTGAATGAATCAGTTGATAAGGTTGCTCATAGCTTAAGAAGAGCTCAGTTACTTGCTGAAAGTAAGTCAGAGGATTCAGCTTGGGGAGTATATATAGATACCGATAAAGTTGTGGTGTTTGCTGGTTCTGATTATGTGACTCGTGATGTTAGTCTGGATGAGGAATATATGTTTAATGAACAAATAAATGTTTCAGGTTTGACTGAGGTTGTTTTTTCAGAATTATCTGGTGAGCCTGATGTGACAGGAACAATAAACTTAGCCAATACTTTCGGTAGTGAGACTATCAGTTTGAATTCTGAAGGAGCAGTAATATATTAATATGTATAAGAAAATAGTACATAGATCAGGAGCAAGTTTGGTAGAGTTGATTTTGGCTATGACTGTTTTTTCCATTGTTGTTTTTAGTATTTCGACTTCATTGTTTTATGGTCTTGAAAGTATTTCCTTATCTGGGCAGCGTATAAGAGCTACTCTTTTAGCTGAAGAAGGTTTAGAAGCCTTAAGGAACATAAGAGATAATGATTTTGCTTCATTGGTAGATGGAACTTATGGTTTAGATGAAACGACTGGTGAGTGGGTTTTCTTAGGTTCTAGTGATACAACAGATGGGTTTCAGAGAGAAATAAGCTTACTTCAGTTGAATGGAAGTACTTTTGAAGCAACCTCAACTGTTACCTGGAGTCAGAATTTACAAAGAAATGGTGAGGTACAGTTGTTTACGGTTCTTACGAATTGGATGGTAGAGTCTTTAGTTGGAGATTGGTCAAATCCTTTGGTTGAATCGAACCTTAATCTTGCTGGGTCAGGAAGTGGATGGAAGATCCAAGTCTCTGGTGGTTATGCATATATAGTTAGGCAAAATGGTAGTCCTGATTTTGTGATAGTTGATGTAAGTACTACTTCTGTTCCTCTGATTGTTTCTAATACTGCAGTTAGTGGTAGTTTACGCGATATTAGAGTTTCAGGTAATTATGCGTATATTGCTTCAAGTACCAATAATGCAGAGGTTGCTGTCTACAATATATCTAATCCGCTTTTACCTATATTGGTGGACTCATTAAATTTATCAGGGAATGACAATGCAGTAGCTTTAGATTTAGTTGGAGATGTGCTTTATGTTGTTAGAGATGGTGGATCTGATCAGTTTGTAGCGGTGGATATATCTGACCCCACAAATATCACTGAGCTTGATGCTTTTAATTTGAGTGGTAGCTCTGATGATGTAGAGGTTTTAGTTGGATATGCTTACATTACGTCTAATTCTAATTCGGCTGAGCTTACTATTTTGGATGTTACTGACCCTAGTAACATAAGTGAGGTTGATGAGTACAACTACACGGGTAACGAGGATGGGCATGTAGTTGAAGTTTTTGATAATATTGTGATTGTTGGTAGAGCTGATGGAGATGTTTGGATTAGTGATTATAGTGATTTTAATAACCCTATTCTTTTGAGTGTTATAAATATCGGAGATGATATTAATGATATGGATGCAGGAAATAATAATACTTACTTGTTTGTAGGAACTGATCAAAATGACTCTGAGTTATATATTCTTGATATTAGTAACTTATCTAGTCCTTCAATCTTAGGAACATATGATGCGTCTAGTGATGTAAATGGTGTATACTACGATCCGACTACGGATAGGTTTTATGCGATTACTGAGGATAACTCTTTAGAATTAATAATCCTTCAGCCATCATGATGAATAAAAAAGCTTTTACACTTATAGAATTGATTCTTTATGTGACTTTGACATCAATTATTTTGGTTGGTATTGGTGGTGTAGTTCCTTATGTTTTAGAGGCAAGGCTTCAGAATCAGATAATTTTGGAAGTTGAAGAGCAGGCTCGTTTTTTGACTGGTTTTTTGGGAAGAGAAATTAGAAATGCAGATGGGATTAATTCCCCTGGGGTTGGTTCTTCTGGAACAAGCCTTAGTTTAGATGTTTTAAGTGGAGTAGATGACCCTACAATTGTAAGCTTAAGTGGGACAAATGTAGAGGTTACTCGTGGGGCTAGTGCTGTAGTTCAGCTTCTGAATGATAGGGTTAATGTTACAAGTTTGAATTTTAGAAATGTAACTAAAGCTGATACTCCTGGTGCTGTTAGGGTAGAATTTACTTTAGAGTATGATAATCAATCTGGCAGAGCTAGTTTTGACTATGTGCAGGATTTCTATATGACAGCAGTAATTAAGAAAAGTTGATTATGAAAAATAAAAGAGGTTATGTGATGTTGATCAGTGTGTTGGTCTTTACAGTTGTTGGTGGGGTGATTGCTTTGGCAACTATGACCATGGGAATCATGTCAGTTCAGAATAATGATGCGTTGATTTTCTCTGCCAAGTCTAGAAGCTTAGCTAATGCTTGTGGAGAATTAGCCCTGCAAGAGATAAAAGATAGTGTTTTGTACACCGGAACGACGGTTGAGAATATTGGAGATGGGACTTGTCAGTATACTGTTAGTATTGATGGATTAGGAAGGGATATTGATGTAGAGGCACATGTGAATGAGTACTACTCTAGGTTAGATATTCAGGTGGATCAGGTTACGCCAACTATAAATGTAAGTTCTTGGCAAGAAGTAAATTAGCTCTTGGCTTTGGATTTAAGTGTATTTTGATACTATTGTGGCGGTTTTTATAAATAACAATTAAATATGAAAAAAGGTTTTACTTTAGTTGAGGTTTTATTGGTGATTGTGATTATTGCGGTACTTACTGCGATTGTTTTAGTTGCTATTAATCCAGCTAGACAGGTTGCACAAGCTAACAACACTCAAAGAAGAGCTGATGTGACTACTATCTTGAATGCAATAAGTGAGTACTCTGTGGATAATGGAGGTAACTTACCTACTTCTACTGAGGTAGCGTTGAGTACTACTGCAACAAATATGGGTTCTGCGGCTACTGATGTTGAGATTTGTACTGATTTAGTACCAACTTATCTTGCGGCTTTACCTTTCGATCCTTCTGCAACTGGTGCGGCTTATACGGACTGTACTGACTATGATTTACAGTATAATGTTGCAGTTGATGCGAATGGTCGTGTGACTGTTTCTGCTCCAAATGCGCAACTTAGTGAGACTATTTCTGTAAGTCGATAGTACTTATTGGATATTTTGGAAGGCTTCATTTTAAGATGGAGCCTTTTTGTTTTGGCAAGTTGAATTGGTGTGTTTGAGAGGCTATTTTGATATGATTTTTTTGTTAAATTTAATTTATTCATTATGAAAAAGGGTTTTACCTTGGTGGAAATGCTTTTGGTTGTGATTATTATTGCTATTCTTACTACTATTGTATTGGTTGCTATCAATCCAGCTAGACAAGTTGCACTTACAAATAACACTCGCAGAAGCGCTCATGTGAATAGTATTTTGAATGCTGTGAGTGAGTATATAATTGAGAACGAAGGTGCAATTCCTGTATCTGAGGAGTCTAATTTCAATACTATCCCAAAAAATATGGGAGTTACTTCTAATGATGTAGATATTTGTGATGATTTGGTTCCAGATTTTATTGCGGCCTTGCCGTTTGATAGTAGTGACCCTGATGCATACTTTACTTCATGTAATGATTATAACCTTCAATATAATATCTCAATAGATAGTGATGATAGAGTTACTGTAGAGGCTCCGAATGCTCAACTTTTTGCAGATATAAGTGTTACTCGCTAGTTTTTGCTAAAGGTAGTTTTATATGAATGGTAGATCCTTTGTTTGGTCCTTCGCTTTCGGCCCACATGCTACCATTCATTTTTTCTATGATTTTTTGTGATATGAAGAGTCCAAGGCCTGTTCCTTTAACTTTCTTTTCTTTGGCTCTTTCTGATCGATAGAACTTTTGGAAAATTTTTTCTAATTCATTTTCTGCAATACCCATTCCAGTGTCTTTGAAGAATAAATGAAGGAAGTCACCGTCTTGTTCAGCACTTATGAGAAGTTCACCATTCTTTTTGTTGTACTTGATACCGTTACCAATGACATTGTATAGAATATCTTTAAGTTTATGTTGGTCGGCAAGTACTGATGGTGTTTTGATGTTGGTTAGGTTTATTACATTTACTTTGTAGTTGTCTTGATGGTGTTGGTTTCTTTTGATGGCTTCTTTTATGAGTTTATGTGTTTCTTGTGGTTCGAGTTTCATGTTGAGCTTTTGAAATTCAAGGTTGGTGATGTTTAGTAGGTTGTTGACTAGATTTATTAAGTTTGAATTGGAGCTTTCTATTTCTTTGATGAGTTTTAGGTTGTCTGGTCTTGATTTGTCTTTGATTAGGTTTTCTTTGAGTGTGTCTAAGTTCCATTGGATTGCTGTGACTGGTCCTTTAATCTCGTGTGCGGCTATGAAAATGAATTCTTCTTTTAGGTGTTTGATTTTATTACCTTTGTTAATGTTGTCTTTTTGACTTCTTTCAGAGGAGATTCGGTTTGATTCTCCTATAGTGAAGAGGCTAAATGTGTTTATAAGTAAGCCAGTGAGGATAAAGAGATAACTAAATATTTTGAAAAGATGAGCTACTTGGAAAGGGTAATCATAAAGTTGTTGTGAAGTTGCCATGAAAACTGATTGAGAAACAAGACTTGTGATGAGTCCAAGTATTAAGAAATGGTGGAAGGTACTATATTGCCAGTTTTTGAGTCTGTAAAAACCTATACTCGCTAGAAGGAAGAAAAAGGCTGGGATGAGTTCTTCAGGTCTACCAATGCTTAAGTCAAAGTATGCTGGTGGTAAAGGTAAAAAAGTAAAGCTTGTGAAACATATGAGCGTGAAAAGGGCTACTGTTGTAAGAATATTTTTTTCAGATATATCTTTTCTTTTACTTTCAATGTATTTGTAGGCACTGTACAGCATAACTGATAGAAGCAGTCTAGAAGCAAACCAGCTCCAAGGAAGTACGTCTTCTTGATCAAAGAATTCTAGTTGAGCTATATACCCTGATGTCATTATGGTGTGGTATGTGTCTAAAGTTGCAACTCCTAGAAACGCGCTTCCAACGAAAAGAAAAATGAGGTCTTTTTTACTGTAATATCTTATGAGGGCGAGTGTACCAATAAAGAATCCAAGTAAGGAAGAAATTATTTCTAGGTCTGTGTGAATTGTGCTTGATCCACTGAATCGGGTCATATTTGGTGCGAGAAACAAAAGTGGAAGAGCGGCTAGAACTAGAATGTATTGGAGTTGTTTTTTGAGGAATAGCTTTTTCATTTGTATGGTTTATTTGTTGTATATTAGTTTTTTTTGGCTTTAAGTTCACACATTTAGGCTGGAAATAGTGGTGAATAGGTTTATAATTTTGTCATCTAAAATTACAAGTGTTAAAGGTTTCAGGATTGAAAAAGTCATATCGAGGGAGAGTTTTGTTTGAAAGTATTGATTTTGTTGTAGGTAAAAATGAGAAAGTTGGTTTGATTGGTAGAAATGGGGTGGGGAAGTCTACTTTGTTGAATCTTATTCTGGGTAGAGAGAAGTATGATGAAGGAAAAGTTGAGTATCCTGACAACTACATAATTAAGTCTTTGGAGCAGAATTTGGAGTTTTCGAGTGAAAATGCTCTAGAGCAATGCGAAAAGTCTTTGAATTTAATAGAGAAAGGGCATACTTGGAAGGTTCATACTATACTGGATGGATTGGGGTTTTCGCCTGATCAGAAAGAGATGGATCCAAACCTTTTGTCGAGTGGGTATAAGGTTAGATTGAGGTTGGCTGAGGTTTTGGTGAGTCAGGCGGATTTGTTGATTTTGGATGAGCCGACGAATTATTTGGATATTGTTTCTTTAAAATGGTTGGAAGAGTTTTTGAAAGATTGGAAAGGGGCATTTGTCTTGGTTACTCATGATCGTACTTTTATGGAGAAGGTTGTGAGTCATACTATGCTTATCAGGAGAGGGGAGTTGAAGAAGCTTGAAGGTGGTCCTTTGAAGCTTTTGGAGAGAGTTAAGATGGATGAGGAGATTTATGAGAGGACTCGGCAGAATATGTTGAAAAAGAGGGAGAAAACTGAGGAGTTCATAAGGAAGTTTAGGGCTGGAGCTCGGTCGGCTGGTTTGGTTCAGTCGAGGATAAAGTCTTTGGAAAAGCAAGATCTTGGAGAGAAAATGAAAAAAATTGCTGATGTTAGGTTTAGGTTTGATTTAGAGGAGATTGATGGGAATTTTATTTTTGACCTTGAAGGTATAGGTTTTGGGTATGAGGATAAGCTTTTTAAGAATTTGAATTTAAATGTAGTTTTAGGTGATAAAATTGGGATTGTCGGTCGGAATGGAGCGGGGAAGTCGACTTTGCTGAATCTTATGGCTGGATTTTTGAAGGCTGATGATGGGGAGATATTCAAGAGTGAGGGTGTGAAGATGGGGTATTTTGGGAATAAATCTTTTGAAAGTCTGAATTTTGAGAATACGATTTTGAAGGAGTTACATGATATTCCAGGAGTGGTTGAGCAAGAGGTGCGGAGGGTTTGTGGGGCTTTGCTTTTTAGTGGAGATGATGTTTATAAGAAGATAAGGGTTTTATCTGGTGGAGAGAAAAGTAGGGTTTGTATGGCAAAAGTTATGCTTCAGAAGTGTAATTTACTATTTTTGGACGAGCCGACGAATCACTTGGATATGGAGTCTTGTATTGAGTTGAGTAAGGCCTTGCAGAATTTTGATGGTGTAGTGGTTGTGGTGACGCATGATGAGACTATGCTTGGAGAGTTGGTGAATAGGATGGTTGTTTTTGATAGACAATATAGGAATGGGGCTGAGGTTTTTGAGGGTAGTTATGATTTGTTTTTAGAGAAAGGCGGGTGGTCTGGAGAGCTGATCGAGGGTCTTGGAGAGATTGAAGAGGTTGGGGAAGAAGAGGTGGAAGAGGAAGGGTTGAGTAAGAGGGAATTGTTTGAACTGGAGAAAGCTCGAAAGAAAGATCAAAGGAGGATTATGTTGGAAATTGATAAACTTGAGAAAAGGAAGGGTCGGCTAGAGGATGAACTTGCGAAAGCTTGTGCCGATCAGGATGTGGAGGAGATAGAGAGGCTTGGGGTGAAGGTGAAAGAGATGGGTGATGAGATTGACCGGAAATTTGAGGAGTTGGAGGGGGTGATGTAAAGTTGGGTTAGTTTCAGTTTTGGTTTGTGGTAATCTAGATTTGATTAATTTAATAATTGGTATGAAGAAATTTTCTTTGATTTTGGTGGTGATGTTTTTGGTTGGTTGTTCAGCAGGAGTTGATGAGGAGATGATAGTAGTGGGTGATAATGGTAAAGATTATTGTCAGGGTTCAGAAATGTCTGAAATGGGATCTGAGATTTATCCGGTTAATCCTAGGTTTGGTGTTGAAGGTGATAGGCTTGGTCAAATGTTGACTGCTATTGATTGTGGGGAAGATAGGTTGGCTGAGACTGGATTTGATCAATCATATGAAGGAGGTTTAAGAGTTGTCTTAATGGAAGGTGAAAATGCTGGTGCAGTAATGGAGCTTGAAGAACTTGGTTTTGTTTGTGAAGAAAATAGTTGTGAGAGATCTGAAGCTTTTATGCCAATTGAACTTGAGGCTTTGATTGATTCTGAAGCGTTAAGTGTGATTGATTTTTCTGATTGTATAAATTGCGGATAAATTTAGTTTGATTTTAGAATAAGCAACTACAAGCTTTGTGGTTGCTTTGTTTTTAGGTTATATTTAAGGAAATAGTAAAAACTTATATGGTTAATATTTTGCGGTTGGGATTTGTATGTTTAGTTGGAGTTATGGGTGTGTTAGGATATGAGAAAGGTGTTAAGGATTTAGATGGGGAGGAATTGGCTGTTCCTTTTACTAGTCAGGCACCTGAAAAGAATTGGTATGAACCATGGTTGAATGCATGTGAAGAAACATCGATTTTGATGGTTGATGCTTTTTATGAGGGAGATGATGAGATTGATGTGGAGGAGGCTAAAAGTGAGATTTTAGATATTTTGAATGTGAAAGAGCGGGAGATTGATCAGAGTTTAGATGAGAGTTTGGAAACTATGGTTGAGCTTATTGATGAGCTTGATGTCGGATGGAGGGGGAAGATTGTGGATGCACCTAGTTTGAATGCGATGAAAGTAGAGATTGAAAATATGAGGCCGATTATTATTCCGGTTTACGCACCAGAGTTAAATAACCCCTATTACACTGGAGGTGGTCCGGATTATCATGTGATGGTGGTGAAAGGTTATGATCCTGAAACTGATATGTTTGTAGTAAATGATCCTGGGACTCAATTTGGGGAGGATTTGGAGTTTTCTTATGAAACTATCATGAGAGCGATACATGATCTGAATCAGGAAGATTATGATGCTGGAAGGAAGAGGGTTTTGTTTACTGAGAAAGTTTAATTTGAAAATATGAATAATAGTTTAAAAGAAGACTTTCAAAGTCATGTGGATTTATTGAATGGATCGAAAGTGGCGTTGGATGTGGATGGTACTTTGACTGAAGGGTTGGGGCATTCTGCTGAAAATAATTTTGGTGATTTGGTTGAGTTTATAAAATTTCTATATGATAGCGGGGTGGAGGAAGTTTTTTTGGCTACTGGTAGACCTCCTTGGTCTGTTGTTGATTGGGTGGTTAATTCATTTGATGGAAGAGGTGAAAAGTCTTTACTAGAACGCTTTATGAATACTAGGCATGTGATGTTTGATGGGGCGATAATTTCAGATTTGTATGGGAATGCTATTTATGAGAGAAGTTTGTGTAGTGAGTTTAGGAAATTAGTATGCGAGTTGTTGGATGAATTAGATGTGAAGTATTCTTTTGATACTAGAGATGCTCACTATATGTCTTTGAATAGTGAAAAGGTTTACTTTATGGCGAAGGATTATTATGGAATTGATAAGGTTGGATCTGAACAATGTTTTGTGGGATATCTTTCATGTTTGGAATCTGAGGATGAAGCTTTGGAACTTATAGAAAAAATGATGGGTATGACTGATAAAATTGATTGTCATTATTTCTTTTCTTTTCAAGGTCATCATTGTGTTTCAATTAACCCAAGGAATGTAAATAAAATGAAAGCGATTGATAAGAAAATGGAAATTGAGGGTGATTTTGAGAGGTTAATTTTCTTTGGAGATGGTTCAAATGATATTCCAGTTTTTGAAAGAGCTTTGGTTGATCAAAGGATAATTGCTATCCCTTCTCCTCATACTACGCAGAGATCTTCGAGGTTGTTGGGTATTTCAAAATGGAACAAGCCTGAGGCTTTGTGTGTGCATGATGTACTAAAGTTTTGATTGGGTATGGCTTTTGTCTTAAGTGTTAATGTGTATAATGCCTTTAAGGTATTTAATTTTTAAATTATGAAAAAGGTTTTAGCTTTTGGGCTTATTGCTTTGTTTCTTGTTGGATGTGGAAATGATTTAGAGACAACAGTTGAAGGTGATACAGTTGTGACTTCTGGGACTGTGACTGATGGTGGAGATGGGTCTGAAGTAGGTGAGGTATCAGAAGATAGCTGTGTGATCGGGGACTGGAAGATGACTAATTTCAGTGAATATTTGGAGGCTATGGTGGCTGGAGCAATGGAAGGAAGTCCGGTTGGTGGTGAGATAACTTCTACTGATTCTGGAGATCTGATTATTAGTTTTGATGAAGAAACTATGAGCATGTCAGATAATGACTTTGAAGTAACTGCTACTATGATGGGAATAACTGTGCCTGTTGAGATTGATGCTTCTGGTGAGGCTGGTTATGAATTGTCTGATGGTCAAATTGTTAATAAAGGAGCGAGTGTTGATGTTGAAGGTAGAGCAGGAGGTGCGGCTGGATACAGAATTGATCTGGATAGTTTAACTTCAAGAGCTGTTGATTATGATTGTAATGGAGATAGCTTAGTGTGGATGGCTGGAGATGATTTTGAAGTGGATCTTACTTTTGAGAGGTTGTAGTAGTTGTTGCTTAAATTGTAAATATGAAACTTAGAATAAAGAAATTGTATGTATAAGGTTTTAATTGTCACTTTGTTGTTGGTTTTACTGTATGGATTTTATGAGTACAAAAGGACAGTAAGGTTTATTGAAATAGGAGTTGGGATTGCAGAGAAAGCAAATGCATATGAGCAAGATGGTGATGGGAAGAAGGTATTGTTTTTAGGAGATAGTTCAGCTGTTGGGACAGGTGCCTCTGTCCCTGCAGAGAGTGTGGCAGGGTATTTGGGTGCTGAGTATCCGGATGTTATGATAGAGAATTTGGCAGTAAATGGTTACAAGACTGAAGATGTTTTGAGTTTATTAGGAGAGAAAAATTTGGATGAGTATAGTTTGGTGGTGTTGCAAATAGGTGGTAATGATATTGTGAGATTGATTGATATTGAACAGGTTGAAGAGAATTTAGTTAATATTTTGAGGGAGATAAGTGTGGTGGCTCCTGAAGTTATTGTTTTTCATGGGGGTAATGTTGGTACGAGTAAATTATTTCCATGGTTTGTGAGGCCTTACTATACTCATAGGACTAAAAAGTTTAGATCGATGTATTTAGATGTTGTTCAAGGTTTTGAAAATGTTAAATATGTTGATATGTTTCGGGAGTTGGAGAATGACCCGTTTTATCTAGAGCCAGATAAGTTTTATGCAGATGATTATTTTCATCCATCTAGTGCTGGTTATAAAGATTGGTATGATTTGATGAATAGTGAGATAAGAGTTTTGTAGAGCTACTTTCTGTTTTAAGTTATGATAACTATTTGTGGTTTGCTTTGTGGTGGGAATATGTTTTAATATATGCACTTATTTATGGTTTGTTATGGCTTTGGAAGGAACACATATTAGATTTGCAATGGAGGTTAGGGATAGTTTTAGGGTAAAAGACTATAAGGAGTATGTGGCTGGGTGTATTTATCCAGATAGCAGATATGTGACTGGAGTTGATAGAGGTTTAACCCATGATGAATCTCAGATGGAGAGGATTTTTTGGTGGGATGATGATTTCAAGAAAGGTTGGGCCACCCACGTGTTGTATGACAAAGTTCAGCAGGATGTTCATACAGAAATGTTTGAGGATATTTTGAAAAATGGTAACCCAGAGATGACCTGGGAGGAGGATTGGATAGTTAGGAGTGCATTGAAGATTATTCAGGATAAATTTGATGTGGTTAGTTTTGATATTCACAAATACTTAGATGGGTTGGATTATGTGGAGACTCCGAATGGTGAAGATCCGGATATTATGCGGCGATATAATTTGAGTTATAAGAACTTTTATATGAAAGTCCCGAATGTAACTGTTAAGGATATTGAGGCTTTGTGGGATGAGTGGAATGTTTCAGATGAGAATTCAAAAAAGATAGAAAAGATGGTTCATAAAATGAGAGAGGATGAGAATCTTTTGGAAAGGATTGAAAAAGTTTATGGGAGAACTATGGATGTGTTTGAGGAATATTTTGAGAAGTTTTGTAGTTAATTTTCTGTTTTACTATTTTCGTGAATTTTTTCGTGGAAAAATGATGGAGCGGTTAGGCCGTGGACTATTATTGATACAATCATGACTGTGAAAGTTATTGTCCAGAGTTCTGATAAACCTTGGAAGTTGGCTTTGTTGGAGGCGTAGGATAAGTAGAATAGGGAGCCTATTCCTTTTATTCCAAAGAATGATATTAGGAGGTTGCTTTTGAGTGCTTTTTTGTTTTTGGGTAGGAATAAAAAGGCTGAAATAGGTCTTATGATGAATATTAGAACTAAAGCGAAGATTATGTACTTGTAGTCAAATCCATTTTGGAAATATGTGATGGCTGTTCCTGTTAGGAAGACTAGGGCTATTATGAGAAGGGTGTGTTCGACTTGGCTGTTGAACTCATGAAGTCTTCTATGGTAGTTGTGTTTAAGTTCGTAATTCCTTATGGCGATAGCTGCGATGAAGACTGCTATGAACCCATACCCACCAATTAACTCAGTGAAGGCATATGTGAGTAAGGTTGCTGAAAGTGCTACAAAGCCGTATCTGACTTCTCTGGCGTCCATTACCCCTGGAAGTTTGAAGAATAAAAATGAGGTTAGTTTTCCTATAACTATTCCCGCAATTACTCCTATGAGTAGTTTGTAGAATAGGTCGTTTATTACCCAATCAGATAACCAACCAACTTTATGAGAGTGATTGGCGTAGTTTGTGGCAAGCCATACAAAAGGGAAGGCTAGTCCATCGTTTAAACCAGCTTCTAAAGATAAGTTTAATTTGGTTTTACTTGTTTCGGCATCGTCATTAGGTGGTCCAACCTGTACGTCTGAAGCCAAAACTGGATCTGTTGGTGCTAAAACACTCATGAGTAGGAGAGCTGAGGCAATCGGTATTTCTAAATAACTTTGGCTAAAGAAGAATGTTCCTATCATGAATAATCCCATTCCAAATGTTACTAGGATGAATGGGATTTTCCATCTTTTGAGTGAGAAATTTTTGTCTATGCTTAAGCCTGCATTCATTAAAGATATTATGACAATTAGCTCAGTGAAATGGGTTAGGATGGCTTTGTTTTGGATTGGATCAAAAATGTGGAAGTTTGAGGTTAGGAAGAAGGCTAGGGTGCTTATGATTATAAGTGGGATTGAGTAAGATATCTTTAGTCTATGTGAAATTCTTTCTATCCATGGGAATAGAAAGAATATAGTGCTTAGTATCAGTAGGTTTGCTATGTAGTACATGTTGGGATTAATTTTTGTGATTAGATTTGCGAGATATGTGTTTAGTTGAGTGTGAGTTTAATGAGTTTTCCATCTGGTGATTCGTCGGTTAGCAACCAAAGGTCTCCTTCTGGTCCGATCTCTACTTCACGAACTCTTTGGTTGATTGGGGTGATTTCTTCGGTTTGGAATTCGTAATTTTCATTTACGGTTATGACGTGAAGAGATTGTGTGACTAGGCCCCCAGCGTAAATAGTGTTGTTTAGCGCAGCAAGTCCAGATGGAGCTACTGTTTCTGACCAAACTAGTTTTGGGTCGGTATAGCCTTCTAGGGTTTGGAATTCTGAGATAGGTTGGAGGCTTACGTATTCTCGACTATGAGTTACGAGTGGCCAACCAAAGTTTTCTCCAGCTTGAATGAGGTTTAGCTCGTCTCCGCCTCGGGATCCGTGTTCGGAAGACCAGATTTGTCCTGTAGCTGAGTCTATAGCAAGCCCTTGGATGTTTCTGTGTCCTATTGTGAAAAGCTCAGGTTGGTAATCTTCTTGATCAAGGAATGGGTTGTCTTCTGGGATTGAACCGTCTGGGTTAATGCGAACTATGTTTCCGAAAAGGGTAGTTGGTTCTTGAGCTTGGAGTCTTTGGAGTTTGCCGTTGAATCTAAGTGGTGGGTTTCCTCCGTCTCCAACTGAAACTAATAAGGTTCCGTCTGGAAGCCAAGCTAGTCTTGATCCGAAATGTTGGGTTCCGGATTTGAATTCGTTGTTGGTGAAGATAACTTCTTCATCTTGAAGAGTGGGTGGGTTGGAGAGTTGGTTGAGTTTATATCTTGCGACTTGAGTACGGTTAGCGTCTTGAGTTCCAGCTGAGTAGGTTATGTAGATCCAACCTTCCTCTGGGTTTATAGGGTCGGTGCTTATGTCGAGTAGTCCGCCTTGTCCTTGAGCAAAGACTTGAGGTAGGTTTTGGACTTGGGTTTTAGAATTATCGGTTGGGTTGAAAAGCCAGAGTGTTCCTGCACGTTCGGTGATGAGCATTTGGCCATCGTTTAGCCAGGTTAGGCCCCATGGGTTAGAAAGATCTGTGAGGATGTCTTCTTGGGAAGTGATTTCTTTTGGTGGTTGTTCGCTTGGGGTGCTTTGGGGAAGTTCTGAAGGGAGGGTGGAGCAGGCGGTGAGGAAGAGTGTTGCTAGGAGGATGGAGGTAGTTTTTAGGTGGGGCATTTTGTTGATTTATTGATTTAGTTTATTTTATAGGTTTGGGTGGGGGTTTGGCGAGGTGAATATTTTGGAGATGTTGGGTGGTATGTGTAAATTAAATTTAGTTGTTTAATAATTTACATGAAAAAGTTTTTGAAAATGTTTGGATTAGTTTTGGTTGCTTTTGTGATGGGAGGATCGTTAGGTATAGCTTTTGATGCGGGAATGTGGAATGTTTTTGCAGGAGTTCCAATGGTTTTAGGATGGATTACTTACTTATGGTATATAATGTTAGGTTTGGTCCTGGGATATAGTATGTTTTCTTTTTTGGTTTTGTATTTTATTGAGAAAATTTCTATGAAAAGAGGTTTATCCGGAGAAGTTTATAAGGTGATGTATTATCTTTTGAATATTGGGGTTCCATTTTTGTTTGGTGTGGTTAGTTTTATTGGTTTTAGCCCGTTTGTATAAGTGATTGGATGAATGTTTGCATCGTCTTTATACATACAAATACTCATAAAAGAGCATAAAATAGTCAAATGTATGAGGGTTAAATTTATTAGAGAATTTAGTAATGTTTTATTTATAGTTTTTTATGAATATGTAAATTTCAATTTTTATAAAGTGATAGCTTAAGCATTAATTATTGACAAACTTAGTTTTGATGCTACTCTGTGTGAGCTTAGATCATTTACATAAAGTTTTAGCAAGTATTTGTCTGTATTTAACATAAATATTAATTTGCAATGTAGTTAATCTACTGTTGTAAATTATAATAAGTTTAAATTCAGATATGCTACTTGCTAAGTCTAGTCATCAAAAACTTGCATAATTCTATGCAATTATTTCTATGGCTAGGAAACAAAAAGGAGGTAAACGATGGACATGGTTGATGTGGCTCGAGACTTTGCGATCATCACAAGTGATCGGGAGTATGACAGAACATTTGGGCATATTAGTATGCTCTTTGAAATGGAGTGCAGCCCCGAATGTAGTAACTGGATGTTTTCACTGTTTGACGAAAAATTTATTGAGGAAATTCAAAAGTCAGATTTTAAAAGTCTGGCAGATTTTATGGGAGTTCCGAATGATCGTGCTAGCCTTGAGAAGGCGATAGCAAGTCGTGTACCTGAAGATAAATACAGTGAAATGTTGCAAGGGTTGTTGGCCCTAGCCGTTGTGGAAGGTCAGCTTGACGAGGATGATGACTCGTTATGCAAAGCCTGTTTGTCTCGACCAGGTCGTAAGTTAACTCCCCGTCAACGCCGTGATTACAAGCGTAGCGTTCAGGGAGAGGCTAAGATTGCAACACTGTTGAAAGTGTATGAAGTAGCATAAGAGCGATTTTGCTCACGTTGAATTATATCCCCACAACGAAAAAAAGGGGTTTTTTTAATTGTAATATAAAAGTGTGTTTTTAGGAAATTATGTTTAGGAATTTGCTGTTTTTATAAGTCATTAGTTGATGAATCTGCAGTATGTGTTACGGTACGTTAAGTTAATATAAGTTTAAGTTATGGAAGGTATTTTTAATAGAGAAAAAGTAGTTAAGGCTGGTTTAATAAGTTTGGTGGCTATGAGTGCTTGTGGTGAGGATAGAGTTTCTCAGGGAGATATATGGAATTTGGAAGAGAATTTCTCAAAGAACGATCTCGGAACGACTACACCAGAAATGAAAGAAGAGATGTGTAATGTGTTTGTTTCGTATGGAGTAGTTGGAAAGAAAGTTGGTTTACCTGGGAAGGAGAATGTACTTGGGCATGAATTTACTCTTGAAGCTTCAGCTGATACAAAAGTTGAAAAGTTGACTGTTTCTATGGCTGTCGCTGGGAAGGATCTACCCACTTCTCTAGTTAAAAAAATATATTTGTATAGAGATGATAACCTAGAGTTATTGGGGGAGTTGGATTATCAGGGTGAAGATGCGTTGGTTTTTGAAGGTTTGGATATTGAGCTGGTTGAGGGTGATTATAAAAGCTTTAGTGTCTTGTTTGATATGGGAGATGAATTGGTCAATGATGAAGGTGTAGATTTGATTGGTGAGGAAATTATTACATCTGTGACTAAAGTGAATGAATGTTTGCAAGATGCTGAATCTTTCCAGAATTTAGAGCTTGATGATCAAGGGCACTTGGATATTATAGTTGGTAGTTCTAGAAATTTGATTGAGGTTGAGGGTAGAGAAGGAATTGTATATGAATTTAGTTTTGCTCCATATGGTGAAAATATGGACGTAGATAGTTTAGTTGTAAACTTTGTAAGTGAATCAGGTAGGGAGATTCCTGAAGATTTGATTTCTGGTGTTAAGATTGAGACTATGGTTGGAGATTTTGACGTAGATCAGGGAGATTATTCTTCTAGGAATGGTCTACAGAGTTATATTAATTTTGGGTTTTATATGGACCAATTGGACTCTATTTTTACACCTAATAATGCATATAACTTTAAGGTAAAGGTTTACTTTAATGAATCATATGATGAAAGAATTCAGGTTAGTATTTCTGATGTTGAGGTTACAGGTTTATACTCTGGGGTGGGACCAAATTTCTTTTATAATTCTGAAGATGTTGAAGAAGAAGGTTTTGAAACCGATAAGAGTGAGGGGTTTATTGTTGAATAGTTTGTATTAATTTTAAATTTGGAATTCTGGATTTAGAGGCTCATCCTTTGGGTGAGCTTCTAGTTTGGTTTGTGAGTTTCTTTAGAGTTATGTTTAGTTAGCTCGATATCTAATACTCTTGAATTTTTAAGGTTGTGCTCTGATTTTTGAGAATAATAATGTTATTACCTAGGGCTTTGTGTGCTTAGAGGTGGGGCGATGAAGCCTAGTTTGCTTGTGTCTTCGATCTCTATCTTCCAAAGTGGGGTTACGTAAAAGGCGTTTTTACTATGGTTGCGGACTAAGGCTCCGAATGGTGCCCAGGTTGTGTCGTAATAAATGCATGAGCCATCACAAGGCCAAGTGGCGTCTTCATGATATTCCCAAACTGAAATTTCGGTACCATCAGGGTAAGTGAATTCGGAATAACCTGTTTCCAGTAGATCTTCTCTTCCTCCAGGGGTGTGGTAGAATGGTGCGAAGAAGAAGAAAAGGAAGATTGTTGTGGCAATAAAAATGGTTTGTTTGTGAGGTTTCTTAAGTGAAGACATGTGATTTGGTTTAACTATTCTTGGCTATATTGTTATAATCTTACAAACAATAGGGTTAGATGAAAAGTTTAATAAATATAATTATTATGGATAATAAGTTTTGGAAGCAATTACTAGCAACTTTTATATATATGCCTTTGGTTATCTGTATGTTTATATTGGTATTTTCGTCGGGGGAGGGTTTGTTTGAGATTTTGAGTTATCCACCGATTGCAATGATGGCGCTGGTTGATGGTTTATATACGTATTATCCATTTGCTTACTTAAGAAATGAAGTGATTTATTTGCTAGATTTTTTGACATGGGAAGGTGCTATGTTTGTTTTTGGGATTTTTACTTATGGAAGTTTAGGTTATGGGTTTTATTGGGCTTTTGTTAAGAAAAGTGAGAAAGCTGAGGTGTGATTTATTGTTTTTAAAATAAAAGAATTGAGTATATACATTATTCTTTTATTGATGATTTTTGATTAAATGGGTAAATGTGTTATAGTGTGAAAAAATTTAAACAAGTTTATTATATTTAAGAAGAATGTTGTTGTCTTTTTCAAGCGAAAAGGTGTGTTTGGCTATCCTTTTCATAGTAAGTATTATTTGACTGCGTATAGAGAGCTTTGCGAGGAGGTTTGGGATGCTGGGGCGAATTTCTTTATTGCGCGTCATAAGTCCAATTATGCTGGTAATGGTTGGTTTAGGAATACTTATACTTTCAATGAGAATATGGATTTGATTAAGGTTGGGAAGGTGAAGGCGGATGCAGTCTATAACAAAGGGGCTTTTCCGTACGATGATGTGCCAGCTTTGAATAGTTTGTCTGTGCAAGAATTTGTGAAAGGAAAGAAGAAGACATATGAGGCTTTGCCTGAGATTACTCCGGATTCGGTGGTGGTTGATACTGTGGAGGATTATTTGGCTAATTTGAAGAAATATAATAGTGATGAAATGGTTGTGGTGAAGCCTAATGTTGGGGCTTGTGGTCGAGGTGTTGTGATTAGGAAGAGAGATAAGTTGATGGAGCAAGTGCCTGAAGATATTGAGAAGGGGTATATTGTTCAGGACTTTTTGGATAGTTCAGTTGGGATTAAGGGAATCGTGGATGGTATTCATGATTTTAGGATAACTTTGAATAATGGGATTCATGTTTCGACTTTGCTTCGTACTCCGAAGCCTGGAAAGTTAGTGGCTAATTTTGCTTTAGGTGGAGATATGGAGGTTTTGCACCCTGATGATACTCCTGAAAGATTTGTGGATATGGCGAAGGAGATAGATCGGAAGATATTTGCCGAAAAGGCAGAGAATCGGAATCTGGCTTTTGATTTTGCGAATACACCTAAAGGAATAAGATTGATTGAGGTGAATGATTCAGTGGGGCTGGATATTAGAGAAGATGCACCACATGTGAAGGATTGTCATAGAGTATTGGCTGAGACTTTGGTTGGGATGGGGTAGATAGATTCACATGAATGTGTAACCTTGACAGAATTCTCTTTTGAGCTTATGTTTTGAGAAGTTTAATTTTAAGTATGGAGGATTACAATATTTTGTTTGATACATTTGCAGATGAGATAGCTGAAGAATACAAAGACCAGTTAAGGTTAGCAAAGATAGAAAAGGCTCATCAAATATTCAGAACTAAAGATGGTAGAACGATTGATAATAGAGGGTTTTTTAGGAGTGTTGAAGGCGGAAATTATAGTAAAAGGTATAGTGATTACTTTAGGGATGGTAATATGGAAAATTCAGATTGGAAGTTTGTGTTAAAATATTTGCCGAGTGAATTGAAAGTTTTTTATTCAGAAATAGATAGTAAGGCGGAAATGGTAATCTTTTTAGGTTTAATATTTTCTATTGCTACTTGCCTGTTTTCTATTGAGTATGGTCTAGGTGTTATTTTTGGAACATGTGTTCTTATTCCACTCATGGTTTCAGTTAATGAGTTATATAAAGATAAAATTTCAATTGATAAAGCTTTACAGAATGATTTACCTTTTGATGAAAAGTTAGAAATTTTAGATGAGGTGGTAAATGATAGTTTGGCGTTAGTTAGAGATGGTATAAATGAAAGAATAAAGTTGTTGGATGTTATGAAAGGTGATAATTCTATTGAGCCTTACAGTTTAGAAGTGGAAAACTTAAACAGTTATTTGGAAAATGAAGAGAGATTAGTTCATATGCTAAGGCGAAATGTTGTTTATAAATCTGGATCTCTTTTAGAGGAAGATGATTACAGGAGTGAATTTTATTCTGCAGCGAATGTAGAATTAGATCTTGATAGATTAGGTACTGAGAATCCTAATAATATAGTTTTGGATTTTGAGCAGGAAGAACAAGAATTAGATTTAGTTTGTGAAGAATCGGAAAAGAAGGTTAAGTAATTTTAATTTATTTACTGTGTGAACTTGAATACTATATATTTTTATCTGATATGTTAAGTGTATGATTGGAATTATAGAATTTAAACCAGATGATGAGAGGGTTTCTGATTTTGTAAGTGTGGAGTGGCCTTTGGCTGATTTGGAACATTATGGGAGAAAGGTAAATTTTGATAAGAGAACTTATAGGTTTTTAGCTGAGGATTCTGAAGGTAGTATTATGGGAATTGTGGAGGTGATGATCGAGGCTGATTTGGCGAAAGTGGAGACTTTATTGGTTGGGCATAAGTATAGGAGGCAAGGGGTTGGGAGAGCTTTGATGTATAAGGTTTTGGAGGTTGCCAAGAGGGAGAGTTGTAAGAAAATCTGGCTTGAGACAAATGCTGGTTGGGAAGCTGAGAAGTTTTATAAGGGAATTGGTTTTGAGGTGGAGGCTAGGTTGAAGAAACATATTTTGGGGCAGGATAGTTTGATATTTGTGAAGTTCTTGTAAGATGAAAATATGAAATTATTTTATTCTTCAGTATTTTTACAGCATTTTGCTTATGGTTTGATTATTCCGACTTTGTTGTTGTGGCAAAATCAGGTTGGATTGAGTTTTGCTGAAATTGGTTTGATTCAAACTATAGGTGTTGTGACTATATTATTGTCTGAGGTGCCAAGCTCTTATATGGCCGATAAAGTTGGGAAGAAATTTACAATTTGTTTAGCGTTTATCCTGTCGATTGTAAGTTTTGGAGTTCTTTATTTTGCTGATTCTTTTTGGTTGTTTGCTATAAGTCAGTTTCTTTTTAATCTAGGACTGGCCTTCTTTTCTGGAACTCAGGAAAGTTTTTTACATGATCTAGTTGGAGAGGAGGGGAATATGACTAAGAGTTTAGGGAGGCTCAGTATAGTAGACGAATCCTCTACAATTATTGGTATGTTGACAGTTAGTGGAGTTCTTATGATTAGTGATCTGAAGTTTGGGTTTTTGATTGGGTTGATTTCGTTAGTGCTGGGTTTGATTGCTATGCTTCTTGTAGGAAATGTTGAAGAGGAGGATGATGAATTAGAGGTTGAACATAGCAAAGTGGATATTAAGAAATATGCTTACTCAATGATTCCTATTGTTTTGTTTTTTTCATTTATGTCATATCGAGGTGAACTGATTTTTCAATCAGCACTGTCTTTTTCAGGTATTAGTTTGGCTATAATTAGTATTGTGTATGCATGTGCAAAGGTGTTTTCGATTATTGGATCATTTTATGCACATAAGATTGAAGAAGGACTAGGTATAAAAAAATCTATGATTTTAACGTTGTTGCTTCAGGTGATTTCTTGTGGATTGCTCTTAGTTTTGGAGCCAATACTGTGTGTGTTGGCTTTGATGATTTTTTCTTTTTCAGAGAATGTTTACAGGAATATACGGGATGCTTGGATCTTGAAAACATCCCCAAAGAAGTTGAGGACAACTGTGATTTCTTCTGTTAGTTTTTCTGCGGCTTTGTTTGGGTTGTTTATCAATCCTTTGGTAGGTGTGAGTCTTGATGTAGGGATCGTGTATGGGGTTTTGGTTTTGGTTGCGATGAAGGTTATGGCTGGAGGATTGATTTTGTGGAGGGGGTGAGTAGATTCAAAATGACTTTTTAAAGTTTATGTTTAAAATGAAACATATAACTAGTTATATGTTTAAGTGGGAATTTGGAAAAAAAGTAGGTAATAACTCTAAATATGATTTAATAATTTTGGATCAACATGGTTATCATGATGACAATTTTATGGGTGATGAGCTTTTGACAGAAGAATTTTTGGAAGTTGTTAAGAAATATAACGACGAATTAACTTTTTATGAATATCTAAAGATGAAAAATGACGTTGGTATTCAAGAAGTTACTGATGAGTTAGTCAATATATTGGGTGACTTTGAGGGTAAAGGTGCTTTGATCCGAGTGCAACAACACAGAGGTATTATTGATTGTAATAGAATAAAACCTTCAGTGGGAGAGGGGATAGCTAGTATTTTAAATTATTCTGAAGAACCAATTATTTTAAGTAAGTTGGTTGGCAGACATTTAGAGTTAACCAATAGTGTTTTGCAGATTCCGAATATGCTCAAGGATAATGGTGTTTTATTTATACCCCATAGTATGCATAAAGGTTCACCTAATAAACCTAAAGAAGATAATCCTGATCGAGGAGTAAAAGATTTCGAGAATCTTCAGAAATACATCGACGCACAAACAAATAAAAGTAATAACTTGCGTGAAAATATTCTTTTAGGGGAAATGAAAGATGGAACAGTTTTGAGGTCAGGATTTCTTGAAAAGAGACTGAGACAAAGTTACTTGAAGTTTGGTATACCGTTAGGTTTGAATAGGTCTTATTTTGTAAATTATAAACATACTGCGACTTTTCTTTTATCGAGTGTTAAAAAATCAATAGCTTTGGAAATTAGACGTGATTATTTAGCTACGGATCAGAAAGCAGCTAGTTTTAATGCAGCCGACTATTATCCTTTAGATGAAGAGAAAGTTAAGAAATATGCTCAATGCTATGCGGAATTTATTTTAAGTTCATTTAAGAGATAATTTGTTTACTTAAATTATGAGTGAAATTTGATATTATTAAACTAAGTAATATGGATTTTTGTTTACTTTTATAAGACATAATAGGTTGAAGCCACCCTATGATGATTACTCTAAGTTAACTTTGGATGAATTAGAGAAGTTGGCAAGTGGTTTAGTTGATCCATCTGTACAGGTTTTTGATCTTGAAGGCATAAAAGGTTTTGATCCGTCTGATGTTTTAAATGCTGATATTCTACTTTGTTCAGAGTCAAATAGGTCTAGAGAGACTTTAGATTTGATCTTAGGATTACTTGATTTAGATAAAGATGTAGTGGTGGAACCTTTGATCAACGAAATTGGCTTTAGTCCTAAGAGATTGGTGGAAAATGGTGAAAATCCGTTGAGAGCAATAAGGGAAAATTTTGTTAGAAGCTTAAATATTGAAGATTCTGGGAGTGAACAAAATGAAGATATAAAGAAAAGAATTAAAACTTTTAATGATCGATATAAAGGGAAAAAAGTATTTGGAGTGAGTCATGGTTTTTTCTTGGGATTTTGGAAAAAGTTGGATATGAAAAGTGAGAATCCTAATACTCTGGATAGAATTGATTATTTGGAGATGCTGAATTTTGGTTCAAAGAACTGATCATATGATTAAAATGGAGCCACCGACGGGAGTTGAACCCGTGACCTCACCCTTACCATATATGTAAGGTAGGTAGTAGCACAATATTTTGCCTATCTGTAGCTATTATCCAAGGATTGGATTCAAAAGCCGGTGTCCCATTTCGAGGGGAGTATCCTTGGTGAATGTGATGAGAGTATAGCATGGATTAATATAAGGTGTTAGTTTTGTGTTGTTTCCTTTTTCTCATGTTTATTTTCAAGATGGCCTGATTCTCAATTACAAAGTGATTTAATGATGATATAGTATAAAAAATGTAAAAGTTGTATCGTGGGGTATAAATCGAAACTTAGATCAATCAACGCAGGTATTACAAAAATGAATCGGCAAGCTGAAGTTTCTAGAAATAAGAAGGCTCGATATCAGAGTAAGTTACAGAAACAAATTGATTTAGTGTATAAGAAAATTTCAAAGATAGAAGATGCTCTGAAAGGATTGTTGGCTAAAGGAAAAATTACTCAAATTGAATATGAGACACTACTGGAGAGAATGAATGATATAGATGTGACTCTAATTATATTTGGAAAAAAGGCAGGTGAAGATTTAGGTAAGAGGTATGTTAAGGGTGATATTGATAAAGAGGAATTTGATTCAATTTTGTCGACAATTTTACCAGGAGGATTGTTGGAGGAAAGAGAAAGTTTACACGATATGTTTGAAAAAAGATTTAAGGATATTGATAACTATATGTTTGATGTAAAGAAGGGAAGTCATGTGTGTAATAAGTGTAACAAGAAGCCAGGTCTGTTTTCTTCATTAAAAAATGTTCAAGACTATTATTTTTGTTCTAGCTGTGCTTCTGATTTGAGGTCATTGATTCAATTCCCAGCAAATGAATTAGAGTTTTTTTATAATGATCTAGTCATTTTAGAGTTGGATCCATCTAAAAGGGGTTCTTTACCTGTAGGAGTCCATAATAAGTATTTGCTTACTTAAAATTCTGTTTTTATCAGTTAATTTAAAAGAATGTTTACCTTTATTAGGCATAACAGGTTGAAATCACCTTCTATATAGTGATGCTTTGAAAGATTTGATTGAAAATAATAGGATTGTTTAATATATGTTAAGTTTAAGAATGTAATAATTAATGTATAATAGGTTTAAGTTCTTAATTACAATCGTGAATGATTAAGCAAATGATGTTAAGTGATTTTAAAAGCTTTGGAAAGAAACAATCAATTAAAATCACACCATTAACTTTTTTAGTAGGAGAAAATAGTTCGGGTAAAACTAGTATTTTGTCTGGAATAAACTTAATGGCAGCAAATTTAACTGGCTTCGGATCTGAAGAAATGTTGAGCAAAATGGGTCCTTTTGATGAATTGAAAAATAAAAATTCTAATTCTGAAACTTTTGAATTTAATATGATTGCTGGTGGTGTTTACATTAGCTTGAGTTATAGATCAAAAGAAGGCAAAGCACATCCTTATATGCTTTCTTTGGATTGGAGTGATGGATATTTTTATAGTATTAGAAAGGAAAAAAACAAAGTATTTATTAAGTTTCAAATACCTGACCATGAAGATATTGAACTAGATATAAATGAGAGTGAAAATACCTTGAATTATCAGCATATGACTGAATTAAGGTTCATTACTTATTTCATTGGTATGATTTTGAGTGAAAATGAGTTGAGTGATGTTGATGAGAAAATAGTAATGACAATTGTTAAAAAAATACAAGAATTGATATTTGCTTTACCCGGTAAAGTTCACGTAGTTTCACCAATTAGAACTGAGCCTGAGAGAATTTATGAAATGTATAAGAGAAATTCAGACAAAAATGATGAATCACCATATCTGTTAACTAAAATTTTAAAGGATAGGTCTATTTCTGAAAAAATTTATGAGTATGGTAAAAAAAGTGGTTTGTTTAAAGATATAAAAGTTTCGTGGTACAAAAAAATTAATGTGAGTCCTTTTGAATTAAGATTGGATATGCACTCAGGTGTGAACAGTAATTTGGCCGATGTCGGATATGGAGTAAGTCAATCTTTACCAGTTATTATAGGAGCATTAATGTCAAAAAAAAATGATCTCTATTTAGTACAGCAGCCGGAAGTTCATTTACATCCAAAGGCACAGGCGCACATGGGTGATTTTTTTGCAGATATGGTCTTAAATGAAGACAAAAAAATAGTAATTGAAACACATAGCGATTTTATTATTGATCGGGCTGTGAAGAAGTTTTTGACAGATAATCCTGAAAAGATTTCTATGATAAATATTGTCTATATAGAAAATCATAAAAATGGCGCACAAGTCTATAATATCAAGATTGATAAGAATGGTAATTATATTGATGCACCAGATTCCTACCGGGAATTCTTTTTGGATGAGGCATTTAACAATCTTTAACTAATATGTGTTTTATCCTTGATAATAATATGTTTGATAATTTCTTCCTTGATGGTAATTATGTTGAACAACAAAATGAAGTAGGAAAAATACTTTTGGTTTATGGAAAGAGTTCTATTTTTAAGAAAGAATATGGCGAAAAGAGAATGCGGTTTATTAAAAATTTAAGAATTAATCAAAGAGCAATTGGGTATGATATTGATGAGTCAAGTAGTCCGCCTGAATGTGATGATTTAAAATCAAACGACTATCATATAATTTTACTTGCTTTAAAGTCTAAAGCTATGCTTCTTTTGACTGATGATAAGCTTTTAACTAAAGATTATAAAAGTAAGATCAGAGGTAGTGTTATAACATCAAGAACAAAAGAAGTTCATATTAAAGACTTAGTAAGAAGAAACTCTAGCCCTATTTGTAAGAGATGCGACGTTTAGTCTTATGTGAGTGTGTGACTTTCTAATTACTATCTATACCTTCAATATAGCTGTCTGCTTTTGACTCCATGTTATAGAAAGTGTACTCCCCATATTCTGACCATTTGTATTCAGCTCTATCAAATCTTAACTCACTAATCTTGTCTCTAAATAGCTCATGAGTTGTTTTGATGTTAGAGTTGCTTGCAAAGCTCCAGTGTACAAAAACAATTGTAGAATGGCCGTTTCCTTTGGTGTATATTTCATAATCGTTTTCCCATAACTCTTTACCTATCCTTTCAGCATAGTCTTTACGTAAAGTAGGTAAGGTTTTGATTTGATGGTTTCGTGCTGCTTGAATTAGTTGATTTCTATATGTAGATAATTCAGGTGTATCTGGAAATTCTTGAATGGTGTTGGGTATATCTAGTATCGGTATTCTTCCATTGTTAATTTGTCTAATTTTGCTTTGTATTCTTGCAATTGTGTCTTCAAGTTCTTGTTGCTCATTTGCCAACTTCTCCTTTTCAATTTCTGCAATTCTAATCTCAACTTGATCAGACTTGCTTATGATTCTATCAACAATTTCTTGATTTAAAACAGGTATATCCGAGTATGTTTTCAGAGTGGTTGCTTTTTCTACATCAGTTATTTTTAACGTAGCTAACTCGTCTATCTTATCATCTATAAATTCTTCATTAAGTTTATCTAATTCTTTCATTAGCTTCATGTGTGATTGATCGCTCTCATTTATGTATTGTTGAGCTTCCTCAAATTGACCTTGATTGATTAATGCAAGTATTTCGTTTTCTTCTTGTTTGACCATGATTGATCCGATGACTGTTAAGATAAACATTAAAGTAGATAGTCCAATACTTACTTTGCTGAGTCTTGGATATTTTTTATGATTCCATATGAAATAGAATAATAGTCCTGGTATGACTAGAATTAGGGATATAGGAAATACTATTACAAGTAGTATTATCATTAATATTTTAAACCAGTCTTTTTTATAGAAAGGTTTTGTTTGTGTTTTATTCATGCTTATAAAATTAAAAGAGGGCACGTAGGAGCCCCAATTAGAATTCGCAAGGAAAACCAATATGGCTACGTACCCACCTTTAACCAAATTGGTTAACGATGGAACGTTCCTTGCGTTAAGAAAACTAACTGGAGCTCGTTTAAAGATTATCGCAAATTAACAAATATTACAATCTACTTGATGTTGAAACTTCGCACCTCTCCGCACTAAATAAGCACTTTTTGGATTTTGGAAAAGTGGTATTTTGATCTATGATAAGAGGTTTCTTGATTTTACCAATTTTGGCAAAAAAGCGGAGATTGTGTTTTTAGAGTTTTTAATTTTTGTAATATATTACCTTGTTGGATAAGGTCTTTTGAAATGTAGATCATACTTTAATATTTTTTGTTAGAATGAGCAGTCCGTCCGAAAAACACACTTTTAGAAATTTTAAAAAGTAAGGTTTGTCTTTGTTTAAAGAGCTTTCTCAGTTTTCTTGCTTTTCGTGAAATGACGGAGATTGTACTTTTAAATTTGTATGATTTATTAAGCTTTTACCTTGTTAGACCAGGTGTTTAGAGTAAATCTATATCTCAAAGTATGTATCCTAAATATGCTCTCCGCCCAGAATTTGTAGTTTTGGATTTAGTGCAAAATTTTGTTTTGTTTAACTTTAGCGGTTTTTGTGGATTTTTTTATTGAACACAAAACGAATACAAGCAAGTCTCGATGACCTTAACCAAGTCAAATAGTGTAGGCTTACCTTGTTAAACAAGGTAAGTTTTTGCCCTTTGTAAAGCCGTTTCTTTCGTGTTAGGCTAAGGATTGCAAAAGTAAATTATCTTTAAATAATCGTTTTTGAGCTATACAAATTATGACGTAAGTCGAGCCCCAGAAAGTCTACAAGAACTTCTCAGTGATATTGAGAAAAGGTCTCTTATTGTCAAAGATGGTTTAACTCCTATTTGGGAGTATTGGAACTATTTTATTTACGATTATCTAATAGTAGGTGGTAGAAGTAAGGCTACTGTAAAAAACGTTAAAGATAAGCTTAGGTTTGTGTTGTTCCAAGTCGGTATTACTTCCATCGAGGAAGTAAATGATATTCATACCATTAAATGGTTCTTAGGACATTTTAATGAGAAGAGAGGTTGGTCTGGTACTACCTATAATTCATATAGAAAAGATTTAAATACTTACTTTAAATGGTTAAAGCAATTGGAGTTTATTGATGAAAATAAGTTTAAGAAGGTAGGGAAAATCAAAGAAGAAATTACCGAAAAAGATTGCCTAACTAATGATCAGGTAAACAAGTTGAAAATCTTTGTTAGAGAAAGTGAAGAAAGGACAAGGTTGGAGAAGACACGTAATGAATTATTTGTGAACATTTTGTGTATCACGGGTATGAGGACAAGTGAAGCAGCCTCTTTAAATCTAGGTTCTATTACAAAAGAAAAAGAAGGATTAGTTCTGAAATATAAAACAGCTAAGCAAAAAGGTAGGGTTCAATCTTTCTATCTTCCTGAGTATATTGAGCCAATTCTTAATAATTATCTGGCTGAGAGAAAAAAACTGGGAAGACGAGGTAATCATTTATTTGAATCATTAAAAAAGGGGAAGAGATGGACTAAGTCAGGGATGCAAAAATATTTTCAGAGACTTTCAAAAACATTAGGTTTTCATATCACTGTTTACTCTATTAGGAGGTATGTAGCTACTTATTTAGCTCATATGGGTGCTGACACTGATGATATTAGGAAGCATTTAGGGCATAGAAAACTGTCTACAACTTACACTTACATACAGAGCCTGCCTTCTATGACCAAAAATACTACAGATATTCTTGTAGCTGCTTTAGAGGTATAAATTGAATTTGATACTTTTGTTCTTTGAAAATTAGGTGTGAGCTCTTGAGGTCTGTATAGATGGATATGTTTTGCTGAAAGGAAAGTGATGGTGAAATATTAGGAGTGTTAACTTTTGGTGATAAGATAGATTCTAGTATTTAATTTAATTTTCATGTCAGATTTACTCTCACCACTAATTGGAGGTGGTTTTACCATCATTGGTGTAATCCTTGGATATTGTTTAAACTATTACAATAACAAGCAAATTTTTGAACCCTTCCTTGATCTTTATATTGAATATCAATTTAGATCAAATCAAAGATATGGGGAAACCTCGGAAAAAGTTTTGGTAGAAATTCGAATAAGCTCAGAGGAAAAGATAAGGAATATAGTACCAGTTTCAATTTTTAGGGCGAAAATTTCAGATCTAGATATTGGTGATGATTCTATATGGGTCGAGATACCTAAAGCCAAACAAAAATATAAATTCTGTTTTGCAGCTACTTATAGATACAAAGGATACAATTACAAAAAAATGTGGTTATGTGAATGGGTTCCAGCCTCATATGGAGATGATTCACTACAAATTAGAATAAGTAATCCATTAGGTTATTGGGGTGTTTTGAAGGGATTCCTTGGGATGAAAGTCTAACTCCTAAAACACTTAATTTAATCTGTGCATCTCAATAGATTTACTCATCTGTTCGGTGGAACATGAAAGATAAATGGTAGTGGTTGTGATTTTGGAGTGTCCCATCAGTTTTGAGAGGGTGTAGATGTCACAACCTCCCTCTAGCATAAGTCGAGCGAATGCGTGGCGGAGAGTATGGGCTGAAAAATCTAGTTTAGTTTTCTTTCTGAGTTGTTTCATTAACCGTGTGAATACTTTTTCTCCAAGGGGTAGGTTGTTATTCGTTCCTACAAAGAAGTAGATTGAGTCTTTCTTGAGTCTACCTCTTTCTACAAGGTACTGTTCTAGGATTGAGGCTAAGGCTGTATTGATTGGGACTAGTCTATCTTTGTGGCCTTTAGCTTGCTTTAGGAAGATTGTTTTCTCATAAAGTTTTACATCATGAAGTTTGAGCTTCATTGTTTCACCTCGTCTTAAACCTGCATAAAGCATAATCCCGATCAGAGCGGTATTTCGATATCTTTCAAACTTGTAGGTGTATCTCATATGATATGTTGTATCTAGGACAAGTTTAGCCTCCTCCTTGCTAAGGGTTCTTGGAAGTTTGTGTTCGAGTTTTGGTTTTTCAATACCTTGGCATGGATTGTGTTCTATCAGATTTTCTTTCTCTAACCACTTACACAAGCAGTTGATGTGCTTGAGGTGAGAGCGAAAGGTGCTAGGTGACCAATGTCTTTCTAAACGGCCTTTAAAGAACCAACTTTCAATAGTTTGTTTATTAAGGTCTGAGGTAGTGTTTATATTGGTTTCTCTGAGAAATCTTTTGATGGTGCATTTGTAGCTTCTGATTGTGTTTTGAGAGTAATTTTTAATGACCTTTGAGTATTCTAAGTATCGAAGTAGGTAATGCCATACTTGATTGTTTTCCATTTTAAAGAGCTTAGTGAATATTAATTCACGAGGTATCTCTGGTTCGAAATGGAAATGGAGCCATCTAGCAGATTTGAACTGCCGACCTCCGCCTTACCATGGCGGCGCTCTACCGACTGAGCTAAGATGGCGTGATATGTGTACTTTTTTACCTAAGCCGATGTCCCTATATTTTCAGGGGTGGTTTATTGACCGTGTTGGGATTGTAGGTTATGCTTTAGTTTAAAGTCAAATCCTTGCATTGTCCCGACGTCCGTATCCTTACCATGGGTGCGCTCTACCAACTGAGCTACGGCGGCTTTTGATGGGCGTATCCCTGGATACGCTGTTCTTTTAAGTATGGGGATATTAGCAAGTTGTTGGGGGGAGATCAATTGTTTTGAGTTTACCTTGAGTTTAGGCTGGAGAGGTTTCATAATATGGATTGAATAATTTAACAAAAAATATGAGAAAATTATCTTTGATTGTTTTGGCTTTGGTGTTGGCTGGGTGTGCTCAGATGACTCCAAATACAGACGAAATGTCCAATATGGATGACATGAAAGATATGGAGAACCATATGGGATGTCAGGAAGATGAAATCGATGAAAATGGTGAATGTATCACTGCTGAAGATAACAATAGAATGTTGTTTGATCAGGAGTTTGGAGATGAAATCGTAAGTATGGACGTTGTGGAAGATGGTTTTCAAGGATACATGGCTGCAGCCAATGTTGAGGAAGAATTACCTTTGGTTGTAATGATTCATGAGTGGTGGGGGCTAAATGATAATATCGAATATATGGCTGATTTATTAGCAAATGAAGGGTACAGAGTGTTTGCAATAGATTTATATGATGGAGAGGTTGCTGAAGAAAGTAGTCAGGCTGGTGAATTGGCTGGTTCTGTAAGAAGTAATCCTGAGGAAGCTGTTACTAAGATGCAATCAGCGATTGATTGGGTTGAAAGTGAATATGGTTATACACGAGTTGCTTCAATGGGGTGGTGTTTCGGAGGACAACAGTCCTTGAATCTTTCATTGGCTAGCGACTTAGATGCTACGGTGATTTACTATGGTAATCTTGTAACATCAACTGAAGAGCTTGAAAGTATTTCTGGTCCTGTACTTGGAATATTTGGAGCTGAAGATGGTGGAATACCTGTAGAAGAAGTTAGAGCTTTTGAATCATCTTTGGATGAGTTAGGAGTTGAAAATGATATTAATATCTATGATGGTGTTGGACATGCTTTTGCAAATCCATCAGGATCAAACTATGCAGCTGAGGAAACACTTGATGCATGGGAAAAAACTACTGAATTCCTAAGTGAGAATTTGAAATAATTTTTAGTTTTTGAAAGGCCTACTTTTGAATAAGTGGGCCTTTTTTGTTGATTATTTTTATGACGAGGGGATAATTGTTGCAAGTAAATATATGGGATGAACAATAAACGTTTAGAGGCGAAGTTTTATTCAGAGGTCACTAGATCTTACAAGGATTATGATAATTTATTTAGTTTAGTTCTTCTTGAATTTTTGACTGAGCAACCTGATCCTTTAAGAAGAGAGTTGTTATTTTATTTGGGACATACTGCTGCATTTACTAGAAGTAAATTACAGCAAGTTGGTTGTGATTTAGAGCACCACGAATTTGATGTTTTGTTTGAGCGTGGAGTTAGTCCTGATTCTATTGATGATTTAGATACTTTTAAAAGATGTGATTTAGAAGAACTTAATAGGTATAGAGTTCGTTTTTATCATGATGTTCTACAAGTTATATGTAGTGGTGGTTTGAATGATGAGAGAATTGCTTTTGCTATTATGATGGGAATTGAGCACGAGAATCTACACCATCAAACTACTTTTCCTCATATATGCAAACTTGATTCTATGAAGAAGCATAGAGAAAGAATGGATTTGAATTCTTATGAAATGGAAAGAGTTGAGTTGGAGTTTGTTGAAGTGGGTGGAGGTAGGGTTGATTATGGTGCTGGTCAATATAACGATTCTGTAGATGCTTTTATGTGGGATAATGAACAAGGTTTAGCTTCAGAAATTTTAGAGGGATTTGAGGTTTCGAAATATCCGATTACAAATACTCAAGTAGTTGATTTTATAAGGGATGGTGGTTATGAAGATGATGGTTTATGGAGAGGGGTCTTTGATTTTGAAGGACATCTGGATAGGACAAGAGATAGAGGTATGCCTTTTAATTTTATAAATGTTAATGGGGAATATCATTATAAGACTTTAACAAATCAACTAGAGTTGTTACCGTTGGCTTGGCCAGCTATGTTAAATAGATATGAAGCAAATGCTATTTCTAGGTATCTTGGTGGGAGTCCTATAAAAGAAGCTCAATGGCACCGTATACATACAGGAAAGACTTATAAAACTGTAAGAAGAAATTATTTGCCTGATGATGTTAGAGTTTTTGGAGTACATGAATTAGGGAATGTGGCGACTTGGGTTGATTCAGATTTTGTACCGATTTGTACGGAGGAAGAGTTTGTTGTTACTGAGTTATATCCGGATTTTTCTACTGAATGGTTTAACCAAAAGCATGGTTTGATAAAAGGGACGAGTTTTATGGGGCGCGGTCATATGCGTGAATCAGGCTTTAGAGATTTTATGCAAAATATGATGGATTATCCAGCTAGTACTTATGTTGTAAAAGAATCGATATGATAGGGATCTTTTTTAAGGATAGGTATGATATTTATCCTTTTGGTGATAAATATTATGTGGATGCATATAGTGAGTTGATACAGGCGATTTTGGATAAAGGTCATGAGTATAGAATTTTGAGAGGAAGTGAAACCTACTTGGGTAATGGTCACTTTTCTGAATCATGGTTGATGAATGATGGTGCTTTTATTGAGGCTGGGGAAGTGAAAGTTAAGGTGATTTATAATAAAGGAAGATTTGGGTTTGATGATATTAGAGTTGTGACTGATCCATGGATTGATCAGCTTACGATGGATAAGTTTATGTTGGCTGAAAAGGTTGGTGAGGCTAGTCCTAAAACTTTTTTGCTTAGGAATCAAAATGATTTGGAGAAGGTAGTAAGTCAAAATTTTGATAGAAATGAAGTAGCTGTTTTTAAGCCAAACAAAGGTTCTAGTGGAAGGGAAGTGTTGATTGGAACTGTTGAAGATATCTTAGAGAAAGCTGAGTTTTTTGATGATGAATACGTGGTGCAGAAGTTGATTGATAGCTCTTGTGGGTTTAAGGATATTGTGGACGGAGTTCATGATTTTAGATTGATAATGGTGAACGGAGAGCTTATGTATGGTGTTTTACGTATTCCTAAGAAAGGAAGTTTGCTGACGAATTTTGCGCAGGGTGCTACTAGACATGTCTTTGAAAAAAATGATGTACCTGTGGAGTTTGTTGAATTTGCAAAAAAACTTGAAGAGAAATTGTTTAGTGAAAATCCAGTGCAGCGGATTTTGGCTTATGACTGCATGAATACTAGGGAAGGTATAAAGTTGGTGGAAGTGAATGGTTCAGTGGGTCTGGATAAAACTTTTGGGAGTCCGTCTGTAAGAGCTTTTCATGAGTCCTTGGTGGATGTGTTGATAGGATGATAAATAAAAACCAGGTTTTCACCTGGTTTAGTTTGTTTATTTAGAAGCTCTTTTTCGGTCGGCCTCTTTGAGGTGTTGTTTTCGGATGCGGACATTTTCTGGAGTGATTTCTAGGAATTCATCTTCTTTCATGATTTCCATTCCGGTTTCAAGAGTAACTTTCTTTGGAGGTGTTAGATTGAGGGCGTCGTCTGAACCTGAGGCTCGGACGTTGGTTAGTTTTTTACCTTTGAGTGGATTTACTATTAGATCCATTCCGTTGGCTGTGTTTCCGATAACCATACCTTCGTAAACTTCAGTGTTTGGTTCAATGTATAGAACTCCTCTTTGTTGGAGGTTGGCTAGGGCGTAACCAAGAGCTTTACCAGTGTCCATTGAGATCATTGATCCAGTTTGGTGTTTTTCGATTGGTCCAGCATATGGTCTAAATCCAAGACCTTGGCTTGAAAGGATTCCTTCACCTTTGGTATCAACTACGAACTGACCACGGAAACCGAGTAGACCTCTTGAAGGGATTTCGAAGAGTAATCTGGTGATGTTTCCTTTGTTGATCATGTTGGTCATTGACCCTTTTCTTTTTCCAAGTTTTTCGATAACTGTTCCTGTGAACTCTGAAGGACAATCGATAGTAACTTCTTCAAATGGTTCAACTTGTTGTCCATCTACTTCCTTGATGATGGCTTGTGGTTGGCTGACTTGAAGCTCAAATCCTTCTCTGGCCATTTGTTCAAGTAGGATGGCGATGTGAAGTTCTCCACGTCCGTATACTTTGAATCTGTCTGAATTTTCTGGGAATTCGATACGTAGACCTACGTTGATCTCTAGTTCTTTTTCTAGTCTGTCTCTGATCTGACGAGTTGTTACGAATTTCCCTTCTTTACCTGCAAATGGAGAGTCGTTTACGATGAAGTCCATTGCGATAGTTGGTTCGTCTACGTTGATAGCTGGGAGAAGTTCTGCGTTGTCGTCTGAAGTAATTGTTTCTCCGATGTCTAGATCAGCGATACCTGCGATCATTACTAGGTCACCTGCGTGGGCTTCTTTAACTTCGATGGTTTCAAATCCTTTGAACTGTTGGAGTTTGCTGATAGTTCCTGATCTTGTTTCCCCGTTGTGGTTTTTGATGAATACTTTTTGACCTGATTTTACTGTTCCTTCGTAGATTCTTCCGATTCCAAGTCTTCCGATGAAGTCGTCGTAACCAAGGTTGAATGGTTGCATGCGGAAGGCTTTAGAAGTGTCTGCTTCTGCTGCTGGTACTTTTTCTAGGATCATGTCTAGAAGTGGGTCTAGGTTTTGTGAATTATCATCTAGTGAAGTTTTAGCGATACCGTCTTTACCGATTGCGTAGATGTATGGGAAATCAAATTGTTCGTCGTTGGCATCTAGTTCTAGGAAAAGTTCTTGAACTTCTTCAAGTACTCTGTCTGGTTGAGCGGCTGGTTTGTCGATCTTGTTTAGAACTACGATTGGTTTAAGACCTAGTTGAAGGGACTTTTTAAGTACGAATTTTGTCTGTGGCATTGGTCCTTCTTGGGCGTCTACTATTAAGAGTACACAGTCGATTGATCTTAGGACACGCTCTACTTCTGATCCGAAATCGGCATGACCTGGAGTATCAACGATGTTGATCTTTGTGTCTTTGTAGTAAAGAGTTGTTGGTTTTGAGTAAATTGTGATTCCTCTTTCTTGCTCTAATTGGTTGCTGTCCATTGATCCACCTTGGATCATCCCAGTTTGGGAAAGGAGGGCGTCGGTTAGAGTTGTTTTACCATGATCTACGTGGGCGATGATGGCTATATTTCTGATTTCCATTTGATTGGTGTTTATTGTTGGCTGGAGTATACGGGGAAATGGCTAGATGTAAAGAGTTGTTGACTTTTTGTGTTTTGGTGATTTAATAATATCTATGAAATTTTTTATATGTATCGTGATTTTGAAGATTTAAATCGGCCGGTTAGAAGTGTTAGTCCAATTTCTTCGTCTAAGCTTAATGATCCTCAGAAGTTAGAGAAAGCTTTTGTAGAAGGGGAGTTGAGTATCGGTGAGGTTTTGGAGAAGGCGAGTTATAAAAGGGGTATGGAAGTTTGGGAGGTAGTTCATGGAAGTCGTTTGATTCATAAAATGTTGAGGAAGCTTAAAAGTGAAGATACTAGTGAATCTGTTTTGTGGAGAGAGTACTATCGGAAGAAATTATCAGATTTTCAGTTTACTCATAATTTTTTCTTTGGTGATAGTAATCTCAAACTATCAATGGATGTTTATGGTTGTCCTGATAGAAAGATGATTTTGGAAGCTGAGAGTTATATTGAAAATTATGATTCTGAGAATTTATCTGAAAAAAGAGAGAAACAACTTATGAATGGGTCTGAAATAAGAAGAGCTTTTTATGAATTTGGGCAAGAATTTTTTGTAGAGTCTGGTTATGAGATTCGTCCAAGTAAATACACTTCGATGAGTTTTAGTCATTCATCTAGGCGAGTCCTTGTTCCGAGAAAAAGGAAACGTTCTAGAGCGAAGGTGCAAGGATTGTTTTTTCATGAAGTTTGTGGGCATGCATTTAGAAAGTATAATGGTGATTTGACTGGCTTTGACCCTTTAATGAATGGTGTGGATTGTTACTATACGGATGAAGAGGGGGTTGCGGTTTATACTGAGATGAGAGGTATGGGAATGAGTCATGAAGAAATAAAAGAAAATTTATGGACTTTGAAGCGGGCGGCAAATGTAGTGGTAACAGCAAGAATGCTGAAAGAACCAGAAATTTCAGCTCAAAAAATATATGATACGTATGAAAGTATTTTTGGTTTGGATACATCAAAGAGTAAAGTTGTGATCATGAAGGAAGCGTATAGATATGCAATAAGGGTCTTGAGTTATAATCGTTTTAATAAAGAATGTGCTTACTCAATTGGTTTGCGGAGAGTTGTTGATTTTATGGAGACTGCTTCAGCTGAAGACATTAGTTTGTTGTGGGGAGGTAAATTTCCTTTGAGTATGTTAGAAGAAGTTCGGGATTTTTATAATGAAAATGAGATCGAATTGCCTAAGTACGACTTTGAATATGCCATGAGTCTGAGGGATGATATTAATTTTGGAAATAATGATTGAGTTAGAGAAAGGATATATAGATAGGTTTTTGGAGAAATACCCTGAGTTTCAGAGTGATGATTTGTATGATTTAGTGGAGGAGGTAAGAGCAAGTTTGGCAGTGTGTTTTGAGAGTTTTGTGGAAGTTGATATTGCTTTGGTTGTTGATCGAATAAGTTTTGTGACTGTTTCTAATTTATTGGTCTCGCCTGAGTGGGTTATACTTTATAACTTGTTGTGGTCGGATAAGTCTGACTTGATGAAGATTCTATTAGCTTTAAGAGCTATGAGGCATATGAGTGATTCTGTAGAATTGATGTCTGTTCGGACTGGAGTTAATTACTCGGCTGGAGTGCTGTACATGGATAGCAGTGATGAAATTTCTGCGGTTAATCGTATCTGTAGATTGGAGTCTCTTGAGTTATTGGAATGTTTGAATAATTTTTTTAGAGAATATGAGGTGTTTGTTGTGGTAAACAATGATAATTATTGTGATTCAGATTGTTACGTTGAGTATACTTCTGATCAAGTTTGGTTTGGGGTGAATGATGAAATTGGTTAGTAAAGATATGTAGGATTGAAGATACATTTTGTTTTGGTTTTGTAAGGTATATATTTTATAGAGATAATAATTTTTGTGTATGTTGCATTGTAAAGTAAGAGAGGTGAGAAGTGCTCTTCAAAATGAAGATTTAAATCTAGTTCATTTTGTTGATGTTCGTACTGATGTTGAGTTTAAAGAAGAACACATTAAAGGTTTTGAAAATATTCCTTTAGATAAAGTTGAGAAATATGCCGATCAATTTTGTAAGTATGAGAAAGTGTATGTGACTTGTAAAAGTGGTGGTAGAAGTATGAAGGCTATTGAAAAATTAGGTGAGATTGATACTGAATTGGTTAATGTAGATGGTGGCTTGCTCCAGTGGAAAGCTGAGGGATTGCCTCTTGAGAGTGGGGGAGGTGGTTTGCCAATTATAAGGCAAGTTTTGATTGCGGCAGGTTGTCTTGTTTTGATCGGAGTAGCTTTGGCTTTATTTTGGAATTGGTATGCTATTTGGTTGTCTGCGTTTGTGGGAGTTGGGTTAGTTTTTGCCGGAGTTACTGGTTGGTGTGGTATGGCTAAAATTTTAGGTGTTATGCCTTGGAATAAATAATTATATTCATATTTTTGTGTATGAAATTTTAGTTATTAAAAAAGACCACGATTACGTGGTCTTTTGAAAGCTCCATCCCAGCCGTCCGCTTAAAGGCACCTGCGCCTTATAAGTGAAGTGGGTGATCGCACCCCAAATCCTCGGACCTGAGAAATGTTGACCTCCCTTGAAGTGGTGATAGACGAGAAAGTAATTTAAACTCAAACGTGAAAGAACAGAGCTGTAGATAATTATATGTAGCTCTGGAAGATGTTGGCAAGAAAGCGGTTTTGCGGAAAGCTGGTGATGTTGTTTGCGTTAACTAGATTCCTGCTAAAAGGAAAGCTTGGATAACAGCTGTGAAGGTGTTAACAATTAATCCTATTACGGAGAAATTTATGATTTCTGGAAGGATTACTAGATCAACAAATACTCCTAAAATTATGTATCCACTATAGTTTTGGATGAAGTTTTGGTATCGGATGAATTGGTTGTCGTTGAGGAAGATACCTAAGATCTTTGATCCATCTAATGGTGGAAGTGGGATAAGATTGAAGATAGCTAAGACAATGTTTATTTGTAAGAAGATTAGTCCGAAGGTTTCAGCTTGTGGGATGTATGTGAAGATTATACCTCCTAAAAGGGCTAAGAGAAGGTTGGAAGCTGGGCCAGCTAATGCTACGAGGGCTTGGTCTCTCTTTGGATTTTTGAAGTTGATAGGATTTACTGGGATTGGTTTACCCCATCCAAATTGTACAAGTAAGAAAAGAAGGCTACCCCAAGGGTCTAGATGTTTGAGTGGGTTGAGTGTTAGTCTGCCTTCATCTTTGGCTGTAGAATCACCTAATTTGTATGCTACTAAAGCGTGAGCAGCTTCATGAACTGTGAGTGCGGCAATGATTGCTATGAGGAATAATAGGAAGTTTTGGTTGAACATTTGGGAAATTTAACTTGTGTATTTTAGGATAAGTTGTTATATTTTGCCCCGTCTAGTCATTGATCAAGCGGTTTTGAGGCTATGACATCAGGAATTGTATCGTAAAAATAAAAATTTAGAAACAAGTTATTATGGCTAGAGTATGTGATTTTAGCGGGAAGAGAACTACAAGCGGACAAAATGTCAGCCACTCTCAACGCAAAACAAAAAGAACTTTCAAACCAAATCTTTTCTGGAAAAAATTTATGGATCCAGAAACTGGAGACTTTTTCTACGCAAGAGTTTCAGCAAAAGCTATTAAAACTCTAACTAAAAACCCTCAAAAAATGCTTGGGTTTGCTAGAAAAATGAGAAAGAAAGCTTTCAACAATGAAAAAAGAGTTGTGAACAAAATGATCAAACAAATGCAAAGATAATTTTGATTGATTTACTGAAAAGACCTCTCGGCTGAGAGGTCTTTTTTGTTAGGCTTGTTCTTTGATTTGCATGGCTGTTTCGTAGATTTCTTTGGTTAGTTCCGGACTGTCTTTGAGGAGTGTCCAGATGATGTATATGTTTAGGCCTGGAGTGTCGAGGAGCTCGGTGTTGGATTGCATTTGAGCTGTTTCTTCCTCTGTGACAATCCCAGTGAGTTGGCTGAGGTAAGCTACTAGTTTGGATCCTGTGTAGGTTGGGTTCATTTTTAGATTTAGTTTTCCTAGGTATCCTAAAGCGACTTTGAGCATGTTTTCATCTGCAGTTAGGTTGTCGAGTCTGTTTTCAAACTCATCGAGAACGGCTGCGTTCTGGCTCATTACTTTTCCGACTGTTTTATATTTTTTAACAAGGCCTTTTGGGTTTACTAGGATGATAGCGATTAGCTCGATGATGTCTGTGAGCTGACCTGACATTGATTCTAGCTTTTGGATGGTTCGACCTACTTCAAGTTCTAGTTGGATTGGGTCTGTGGTGTCTAGATTAAGTTTTTTGGCAAGTTTTGGGTTTTCTAAAAGTTCACCAGTGATTTGTTCCATTAGTTCGGAAGAGGCGAGTGCGCCTTGCAGGAGTTCGGCTGAAGTCATTGCTTTTACTTCTAAGCTTTCATCTGCTTTTGGAGAATTGTTTTCTAATTCGTCGAATTGGTTTTGCATTTCTAGGTTCATTTTTAAATTTTAATTAACTCACTATATTGTAACATAATTGGTTTGGTTAGTTTAGTGGTTTGTTGTATATTTGGCTTTGTAGTGGAGAGGTGTCCGAGTGGCTGAAGGAGCACGCTTGGAAAGCGTGTATGCGGGTAACCGTATCGAGGGTTCGAATCCCTTCCTCTCCGCCATTACATTAAATTTTGGATATGAAAGTTACTCAGGCTCATAGAGATAGGATGGCTAAGCTGAAGTTTGCTGATATCTATCCGCTTTATTTGGCAAAGATTGAGAAGAAAGGCAGATCCAAAGATGAACTGGATACTGTTTTGAGTTGGCTGACTGGTTTTTCAGCTGATGAACTTGCTGAGTTGGCTGAGAGTGATGTGGATTTTGAACGTTTTTTTGAGAAGGCGAAGATTCATGAAAATGCAGATTTGATCACTGGCGTGATTTGTGGATATAGAGTGGAAGAGATTGAAGATGAGTTAGTGAGGAAAGGTCGGTATATGGATAAGCTGGTGGATGAGTTGGCTAGGGGAAAGAAAATGGAATCTATTTTAAGGAATAGATAAGGGATTGTATTTGTGTCAAATAGGCATATAATCCGGGCAAATATAATTGAGTTTATGCACGGAGTTGATTTAACTAAAGGATCTATTGGTAAACATCTGTGGAAGTTGTCTTGGCCGATGATGTTGTCTATGTTTTTTCATACATTTTACAATCTAGTTGATGCTTTTTGGGTGGCGAAGATTTCGCCTGCTGCTATAGCGGCTGTTTCAATATCACAGTTGTCTTTGTTTGTGATGATTTCTCTTTCAATGGGTTTGTCGGTTGGTTCTTCGGTTTTGATGGGGATTAAGATGGGAGCTGGTGAGAAGGAACAAGCTGAGGAAGTTATGGGGCAGGGGTTTAGCTTGGCTTTTATTGCTGCTATTTTCTTTACGGTGATTGCAATGATCTTTAAGGAGCAGTTTTTGACAGTTTCAGGAGCTATAGGAGATATTTTTCCGATGGCATTGAGTTATTTTTCTATTACTTCTTTGGGGTCGGTTTTGATGTTTTTGATGATGAACGCCTCAACTGCTTTTAATGCTCAGGGAGATAATCTTACTGCTACTAAATACTTTGCTATTTCGACTTTGGTGAATGTTGTTTTGGATCCTTTGTTGATATTTGGGTTTGGTAGTTTTGGAGGGTTTGGGATAGCTGGAGCAGCTTATGCTACTTTGATTGCTCAGTTTGTCTTTTTGGTTTTGGCTTTGAAAATGTTGATGAGTGAGCAGATGTTGGTGAGGTTGAAGTTAAGTAATCTAGGACTGAAATGGAAATCAGTGAAGAAGGTGATTGATATTGGTTTGCCGGCTTCTTTCACTCAGACTTTGAATCCGTTGTCTTTCTTGTTTTTAACAGCGTTGGTTTCAGGAGCATTTTTGGAGGCTGGAGCAGCAGCTTTTTCGATAGGGTTTAGGATTGAGTTTTTTGCCTTTATTCCTGCAGTTGGATTTGGTTTTGGAGCGATGGCAATGATGGGGCAAAATCTTGGAGCGAAAGATTTTCAGAGACTTAAAGAAATAATTCTGACTGCAGTGAAGTTTGGAGCTGGAGCGGCTTTGCTTTTTAGTGTTCTGGTATTCTTAGGGGCTCCGATGATTGTTGGTGTATTTACGGATGATACTGTGGTTACTGAATATGCTTTGGCTTACTTTAGGATTGTGCCTTTAGGTTATCCTTTCTTTGCCATGGCATTTATTGAGACAAGTTTGTTTCAGGGGTTTGGTAGGTCATGGCCAGGATTTTGGATAACTTTTGGAAGAGTGGCTTTAATTATTGCTGGTGCTTATTGGGTTGTGAATAGCTTGGAGATGTCTATAAACGGAGTTTGGTTGTCATTGATGGTAGGAAGTGTGGTTGCTTCGTTGTTAGGATTTATCTGGATATGGAAAGTAATAAATAAGAAAATAGCAGAAGCATAAACTAAACTGACTAGTGGGGTAACTTGCTAGTCTTTTTTGGTGTAGTAAAATGTTTTTAGAATTTAATTTGAGAAAATGAGAAAGTTTTTGTTTGTATCTTTGATGGCGTTGGCTTTGGGTGGATGTAGTTATCAAGTTTCTTATGATTCTGAAACAGGATTTGATAGCGGATCAATGAACGAGCCTATGGAAGGTAATGGTTATATAGAAGGATCATTGGCGTATCCGAGTGAGGGGATTCCTGATAATTTGATGGTTTGTACTGAAAATGAAAGAGGAAGTTCTTGTGGTATATATCAAACTTTAGAGGGGGATGAGTATACTTATGGTATTGGTTATAGAATAGAGGTCCCAGCTGGTTCATATAAAGTTTTCTCTAAAACAGAAGTTTCTGGAGCACCTGATGTAATCGGAGGCTATACAGCTTGTGGTGATGCAAATGATTGTGAAGATCATGTTTTATTGATGGTTGATGTAGTTGAAGGAGAGACTGTTACTGGAATTGACCTTGAGGATTTTCAAGCTGAATTCTTCTAAAAGGTGATTTTTGGTGTGTGATAGAATTGTTTTAGATTTAAGACTTTTGTATGCGTTTTTTATGTTTGGTTTTGATGTCAGTTGGATTGTTTGGATGTGCTGATGTAGGTGATTTGACTGGCTTGGTTTCTGATATAGAGCAGACTGAAGAGAATGTTGAGGTTGAAAGAGATGAGGGGATAGTTGAACCGGTGGAGAATTTTAGAGAAGGTATTTTGTATAAAGATTATGGTTTGTATGTATCACCAAGTAATTCACCTGTGGAAGGTGAGCGATTTACTGGATATCATACTGGTTTGGATATTGAGTCTTTGGAAGAGAGTGATACTCCTGTTTTGGCTGTAGAAGATGGAGTTGTTGAGTTTCGAGATGTGGTTGATGGCTATGGGGGAGTTTTGATTTTGAGTCATGAAATTGATGGCGAAGTTTATTCTTTTTTATACGGTCATCTTGATCCTGATTCGATGATTCTTGAGGATAGAGTTGAGAAAGGAGAGGAGATCGGAGTATTGGGGGAAGGTTTTAGTGAAGAGACTGATGGAGAAAGAAAACATTTGCATTTAGGAGTTAAGCCAGGTATTGATCTGGATACGAGAGGTTATGTAGCTAGTGAAGATGAACTCTTGGAATGGATTGATCCAATGAGTTTTTTTGAGGATAGGGAGGTGTCGTTGATGGATTTTTCGGAAAGAAATTTTGATGGCAGGGAGTTAGAGATTGTTCAAACTTTGTCAGAGAATGAGTCTTATACTAGATATCAGATAAATTATAAGAGTGGTGTTTTGGATATTTCAGGGATTATGAATGTGCCAAAATCTGAGGGGCCTCATCCAGTATTAGTTTTGAATCATGGTTATATTGATCCAGATATATATACACTTGGACGTGGTTTAAAGAGAGAGCAGGATTATTTTGCAAGGGAGGGATATGTTGTGATTCATCCTGATTATAGAAACCATGCTTTTTCAAGTGAGGTTGGGAATAATGGGATTAATTTGAGATTTGGATATACGGAAGATGTTGTAAATCTAGTAAAGGCTATTGAAGGTTCTGATTTTGAATTTATGGATAAAGAAAATATAGGAATGCTTGGGCACTCTATGGGGGGTGGGATCACCAGTAATATAATGGTTGCTTTGCCTGATTTGGTGGATGCAGTAGTCCTTTATGCTCCTGTAAGTGCTGACTATAGAGATAACTTTGATAAATGGACTAGGGGAGATCGAATAGGGGAGTTGATACTCCAAAAGTATGGTGATTTTGAGGAAAATCCTGTTTTTTGGGATGGTGTTTCTCCTATAAATTATCTGGATAGGTTAGAAGCTCCAGTTCTGTTGCAGCAGGGAAGTGCTGATGATTCTACGCCTATTGAGTGGGCTGATAAGTTGAATGTTGCAGCTGAGAGTATTGGTTCTGATCTTACTTATAATGTTTATGAAGGAGGGCCGCATGAGTTGATAGCAGATTGGCCTGAATTTATGAGTTCTAATGTTGAGTTTTTTGATCAACATCTGAGGTAGTTTTGGCTTGTGTGATAGTATGTTAGTAGATTTAATAATTTGAGATGAAAAAGATTTTATTTGTGTTAACTAGTCATTCTGAGAGAGGAGGGGCTGGTGTTCCAACTGGGTTTCATATGTCTGAAGCTTCGCATCCTTGGAAGGTGTTGCATGAGGCTGGATATGAGATTGATTTTGTCAGTCCGAAAGGAGGGGTGGCTCCTATTGATGCTTTTGACTTGAGTGATGAAACCAATAAAGAGTTTTGGGAAAGCGATGAGTATCAGTTAAAGATTAAAAATACGATGAAACCAAGTGAAGTTGATTCGTCAAAATATTCTGCGATTCATTTTGTGGGTGGTCATGGAACTATGTGGGATTTTCCTGAAAATGAAGATTTACAAAAAATAGGTCGAGAGATTTACGAAAATGGAGGTGTGGTTAGTGCTGTTTGTCATGGTCCTGCGGCTTTGGTTAATTTGAAGATGAGTAATGGTAACTATTTAGTAGATGGTAAGAAAGTGAACTCATTTACAGATGCTGAAGAGAAAAAGATAGGATTAGAGAATGTTGTACCTTTTTTGCTTGAGTCAAAACTTAGAGAAAGAGGTGCTAAATTTGAAAAATCTGATTTATGGCAAGAGCATGTTGAGGTAGATGAAAGACTTGTGACAGGACAAAACCCAGCATCGGCTAAGAAAGTTGGAGAGGAAGTTTTAAATTTGTTAAATGAAATATAATAAACTTGTTCGGGATCGTATTCCTGAGATTATTGAGAAAAATGGAGAGGAGCCTTTGGTTGAAACTTTAGAAGATGAGAGGTTTTATGATGAGCTTTTGAAGAAACTACAGGAGGAGGTGGATGAGTTTTTGGGGTCCGGGGAGATTGAGGAGTTAGCAGATGTTATGGAAGTGATTAGGAAAGTATTAGAGATGAAGGGTAAAGATATGGTATACTTAGAAGAAGTTAGAATTGAGAAAGCTGAGAGGAGAGGAGGGTTTGATCAGAAGATTTATTTAAAAGGAGTAAAATAAGTATGAGATTTAGTAAAAAAGTTAAGAATTACATTATGAGCTTGGTTGTGACTGCGGTTATGACTAAAGTGGCTGATGTGATTGTGGATAAGATAACTAAAGACGATAAAACAGAGAGAAAGGATGGATAAAAAATTTATGCAAAGAGCTATAGATATTGCTCTACAGAGTATGGATTCTGGAAAAGGTGGTCCGTTTGGTGCTGTTGTGGTGAAAGATGGAGTTATCGTTGCAGAAGGTACAAATGAAGTAACTTCTTCTGATGACCCGACAGCTCATGCAGAGGTCGTGGCTATAAGAAGAGCTTGTGCCAAACTTGGGAGTTTTCAGTTGGATGGATGCGAACTTTATACTACTTGTGAGCCTTGTCCGATGTGTATCGGTGCGATCTATTGGTCTAGGCCTGAGAAGGTTTACTATGGAAGCGAAAAGGAAGATGCAGCTAGGATTGGGTTTGATGATAAGTTTATTTATGATGAGATTGATTTAGCGATAGAGGAGAGGAAGATTCCTTTTATTCAAATGGGAAGGGATAAGACTATTGATCTGTTTAAGAAATGGGAGGATAAAGATGATAAAATTGAGTATTAGAGTACTCATTGGATTAGCTAAAGGTAGGATTGAGTTATACCGCACAATGTATTTAAGTCTAATTTAGAACATGGGAGAGTTAAAAACGAAGAAAACTGATAAGAATGTTGAGGAATACTTGAATAGTATAGATCATGAACGACGACGTTCTGAAGCTTTTCAGCTTTTAGAGATGTTTAAAAGAGTAACTGGCGAAAAACCATATATATGGGGTGATAGTATTATTGGTTTTGGTGAATATTACTATGAGCATGAGCGTAGTTCTCAGAAGGGTGATTGGTTTTATTGTGGTTTCTCCCCTCGTAAAACTAAACATTCGTTATATGTTTTAAGTGATTTTGATAAGAAAGATCAACTGCTGGCTAAGCTTGGTAAGCATAAGACTGGTGTGGGTTGTCTATATATTAATAAGTTGGCTGATGTGGATTTGGAAGTTTTAGAGAAAATTATAGAGGCTGACTATGTTCATACTAAAAAAGGGTTAGCTAGAAAATTTAATATTTAAAAAACACCTCTTAGAATCGGAGGTGTTTTTAGTCTGATATTCTATATTTCTATTTCGCAGGATTCTAGGTGTTTGTATAGAAGCATAGCGCATATAGATGCAACTATTGGTGTGAGAAGATAAAGTGTTGAGACTGATCCGATTGCGAGAGCTACTACTGGATTTAAGACTGCGTTTGAAAGTGGACTGGCTATAAGTATACCTATAAGAAGAGATCCAGCTACTGTTATTCCAGAGGCTGCTTCGGTAGTTTTTTTAGAGGCTACTGCGTAAACTGTCCAAGCTAGAGCAAAGGTTCCTACGAATTCTCCTAGAATGATTTGCCATACTACCCCATCAGGTGAAACTTCAGGTAGGCTGAAAACTAAATACATACTTAACATGGCTAAAGTAGCTCCTACAATTTGAGCTATGATGTACCAAGCAGCTTCTTTTACTTTGATTTTCTTGGTAGCTAAAAGCCCGATTGTGATAGCTGGGTTTAAGTGGGCTCCGCTTATTGGTCCAACCGTATAAACGAAAACCATTAAAGTAAGGGCTGCAGCTAATGGGACGCTTAGTCCAATGTTTCCGGTTACACTTAGAAGAATCATTTTGGATAAGAAAAATGTTCCAATTAATTCTGCACCTATCCGGCTAAGACTAGCCTTTTGTTTTTTGAAAAACTTCATGCTTACTGAATGTTAAATTGTTTATTTGATTTTAATGTATGATCAATGAATTGAGAAATATTTTGGGGATACAGTTGCAAGTCTAGTGTTTTACTTGAAGAGATTAGGTTTTTGCTTATAATTTAGTTTGTAAGTTAAAGATCTCTTCTGAGAGTGTCTTGGCTTCTAGAACTGTTCATTGAAAAGTTGTGTTTTATTTTGAAGTTTTATGAGTTTTTGAAGTAATTTTTCTTGTATCGATTGACTACGTGTCAAAATCAAAAAATGCTGTTTGCAGCAAAGGAGTCACAAATGACTATTGTAAATAAGTTTAATCTTTTTCTAAACTTTGTTAATTCTGAATATTTTATTCTTGTTCCGGTAACTTCTGGTTATGAAGTTATGGACGGTTTTGAAGTTTTGAATATTTCTAAGGTTTATCAGGATTGGTTGTTTTTTTCATATGGACCCCGTACTGGTGTTCTTGACTTTGATTTTACCGATCCAAATTTCCATGCGTATATGAAACATTCGTATAATGTAGACTTTTGGATTAACTCTCAAAGATACCTTGTGTATAAAGTGAGTAATATTCATGATATGTTTCGTTTGATTTATGAGGAATTTTATATTTAATTTTAGTAAAAGAAGTTCTGGAAGTTTAAAACACAACTTAATTTGAGGAGTTTGGTCCAGCTTTGGCTGGACCCTTTTTGTTGATTTTTGATAATTAAAAAAGCTATCAGATTTAAGTGATAGCTTTTTATGGGTTTTACTTTTGATTGTATTTTTTGAGGTCTTCTTTGAATTCGAGTTGATAGATTTCTATGAATGTTAGGAATAGAGCCATGATGATTGGACCGATAACAAACCCTAAGACTCCAAATGCGGCTATCCCTCCAATGGTTGAGAAGAAGATTAGAAGAGAATGCATCTCTACATCTTTTCCAACTAATTGAGGTCTTAAGATATTATCTGCAGCTGAGACTACTCCTGTGGCTATCAGAAGGAAGATACCTTGCCATATATTCCCTACGATAAACATTATGATAGCGGCTGGAAGCATAACAACTGGAGCTCCGACTAGAGGAATAACTGACAGAGCGATCATGATAACTGTCCAGAGTGCTACTGAGTTAACTCCAGTTATGAGGAAAGCTAGTCCACCCATAAGACCTTGGATGAGTCCTAAGGCAAGAGTACCTTTGAGAGTTGCTCTGGTCATTGAGGTGAATTTTTTGATGAGTTGTTCTTCATGTTTGTCTGCCAATGGGCTTATGTTCATAACTTTCTTGATTGCCTTTTTTCCATCTATAAAGAAGTAGAATAAGGAGAAGAACATAGTTACTACTAGACCAGAAATAGAGGCTATACTTTGAGATAAACTAGTGAAGTACCTCAGTGCGAATTGGCTTACTTGGGATGCGGCTGAAGTTATTCTTTCGTCTTCGAGAAGTTGTTGTGGATTGTCGATGTAGTTTTGGACAACCGGTATCTTTTCTAATTGGGCAAGGGCTGGTTCTAGAGTCTGGTACAGTTCTGAATCAGTGTTTCGGACTTGTTGGCTTAGGTCGATGACCTCAGCTGAGATTAAGCTGACTACGAAACTGAGAGGTAAGATAATTACGAAGAAAACTAAAAGACAGGTTAAGGCAGATGATATGGCTTCCCTGTTTTTGGTTAGTTTTAAGATTTTTTGATATGGTTTTTGGAATACTACTGCTAAAACTGCGGCGACAAATATTGTGACAACAAATGGTGCGTAGATTTGATAAGTTAGGTATCCTATTAGGACGAAACAAGCTACGAAAAAGTAGGTGTTTAAGTTTTTGATTTTCATATGTGAATTCTAAATTTATTTGATATTAGCATAGATGTGATATGATTTGGGAAATATTTAATTGATAATTATGAGGTCGATTTTGATTGCTGTATTGACGTTAGTGTTTTTAGCTGGATGTGGTGTAACGACTGAAGACATGAGTATTGATGACTCTCAAGTGATGGAAGATGATGTTGTTGCTGGTGATGATACACAAGATATGAATGATGAGGCTATGGGTGAGGAGGTTGGTCCTATGGATTATGAAATGTTTTGGATTATGATTGCAGACGTATATGAGAATGAAGATGGTTTGAAGGTATTTGGGCCAATGGTTGAGATGGGGGAAGGAGAGGTTGCTCAATGGAGAAAGTATTCAATTAGAGAGACTGAGCCTAGGGCTTTGGAGGATATTTTGAATCAGGAAGGTCTTGTTGATCAGTATTATGTGAGTATCTCTAATATTGATGCAGTTGTTTATACTGTGAATGATGGTTTCTGTGATACAACGAAGGTTGATTTGATTGGTGTGGGTGGAAATGTTGTTTTAGAAAGAAATTGTATGGTTGTGGACGAGGAAGATTTGGAGTATTTGAATGAAGTGATTGCTCCTGTTTTATAAAAAATTAATCAATTGAAAATGGCAAAGTATCATGTGCACAAATCTATCAAGATTGAAAAGCCTGTTTCTGAGGTATTTAAATTTATGAAAGATTTTCAGCACTCAAAGAGTTGGGATCCTTGGATGGTTTGTGATCCTGAAGCAGATCAAGAATATGCTGAGAAATATTCAAAATGGAATGGAGAGTATGTTGGTGAGGGAGAGATGAGACTTGTGGATGAGACTAAAGATAAATATCTAGAATATGCTTTAGAATTTAAAGCTCCTTATAAATCCAAGGCTAAGGTTTGGTATGATTTTAAAGATATGAATGGAGAGACTGAAGTGAATTGGCATATGGATGGTTCTTTACCATGGTTTATGTTTTGGATGAAGAATAGTATGAAAGCGATGATTGGGATGGATTTCAAAAGAGGTTTGCTTATGTTAAAAGACGTTTTGGAGAAGGGAGAGGTGACTGCAAATTCTTCTTATGAAGGTTTTGTGGATTTAGAAATTCCATACTTGGTTGGTTATAAAGGAACTGCAGAGATTGATAACATTGCTAAAAGTATGGGGCCTTTGATGGGTAAACTTATGCAGAGAGCTGGTGAATTGAAATGGAAGCAGTCGGGTGCTCCCTTGGCTTTGTATACGAAATGGGAACCGGTGAAAGGTATGTGTGAGTATTATGTTTGTCTTCAAATGAATGATGTGAAGGACATTGATGACAAAGAGTTTGAAATAATTGATTTTGAGTCTGGTAAAGCAATGAAGGCTATGCATAAAGGTAATTACAATCATCTTGGGAATGCATGGAGTATGTTGATGATGAGAGCTATGAAAGATAAAGTTAAGTTGAGAAAAGGTGTGGTTGGTTTGGAGATTTATGAAAATGATCCAACTGAAGTGGATCAGAAAGATATTGAGACAGGAGTTTATTTAATGCTTAGGTAATATGTTTTTATTTAGTAGGTTTAAGGAAATTTTTAGTAAAGATTTTTGGAAGAAAGGTAAGTTTTTTACTTTGGGTTCTTCTGTAGGATTTTTTGTGTTTTGGGGAGTGATTTTATCAGTGGTAGGTTCTTTACTTATGGTCCTGTCATTTGGTCGGATGACAAGTGAATTGTCCGATGATTTTAGGAGAGACTTTGTGGACTTTGAAGTGAAGCTTGAAGATGGGGTTTTGAGTACTAGAAATGTACCTGATCCATTTGTACTGAGTGAGTTTTTGAAAGAAGACGGTGAAGCTGGTCTTCTGGATGGACAGGAGTATGATTTTTTTGAGGATAGTGAATTCAATCAAGAATTTTTACAAGGAATTAGGGAGGGTATGAGAGAAGGTTTTGAAGGAGAGATTAAGGTTGATGGTAGAAGTATGGATGCTGAAGATTTAGAGTTTGTTGTTGATACTGAAGGTGTACTTGGTTTGACTGAAGAGAGTATTCCAAGGGACAAGGTAGGTTTTTACTTTTTTGGTGAACAATACATTGTGACAAACCCAATGGCTGAGGTTGAAGGTGAAGGGTTTGTTGTTGAAAGTTATGAAGAGGCAGAAGATTTTACTTTTGATAAAGAATTCATCCTAGATGGATGGCAAGGAATAGAACCTATGGCGATGTTATTTGTGGGGATTGGTTCGTTTGTTATTTTGCTTGGGATGATAGTGTTTGTGAGATTTATTACGAATTTCTGGTGGGCTTTTGTGATCTGGGGACTTGGACAGATGTTTGGGTTTAAATTTGATTACTTTGAAGCTTATGGTGTTGGTTTGAATTACTTGGTTCCGATTACCTTTATTGAGATTGTAGTAGGATTTTTCCTTGGATGGATTCCATTTTTGACACTTGGATTGATGTTGGTGTTTGGAATTGCTCATGGTGTAGGAGCTGGAAAAGATATAGATAAACCAGAGGTTCTTGAAGAGCAAAAATAAATGGAAAGCTATTGTGATGGATTGGCATGGTGTCCTCGATCGAGGGCACTTTTCTGCTGTCGTTGGAAAAGCTTATAAGGAATATAAAAGAGATAAAAGGTGGTTGAAGTTTATTAGATTTGCTAGGCATGGTCGTAAATACAATCTTTTGTTTAAGAAATATAATCGTGGTTTGATTGAGCCGGAGGAGTTTTGGGGGAATGTTTATGCTGATCTTGGAGTGAGGTCGGCTAAAGTTTTTGAAGATCTGGTCAACAATTTCACTCGTTTGGATGAGGGGTGGGAGTTATTGTATGAGGTTTTGAGTGAGGAGTTACCGGTTTATATATTTTCGGATTGTCCAACTGATAAGATGGAGGTGATTGGGAATCTAGATGAGGTAAATATGTTTAAGAAAATGTTTTTTTCGTGTGAGTATGGGGTAATGAAGAATGAAGATGAGTTTTTTGATGTGTTTTGCAAAGAGACTGGCTTGAAGGCTGGAGAATTTTTGTTTTTAGATGACAATCCTTTAAATGTGAAAAAAGCTCGCCAGAATGGTTGGCAAGCTTTGGTTTTTAATATGAAAAATTATTCTAAAATTCGAGAAGAAATCGGTTTATGAGTTTTTCATAATAATTGTTCTGTGTGGGTAAGGCATGTTGATTGATTCTTTGTCGAAAGCTTTTTTGATGGATTCTCTTAGTTCAAATGGAAGAATGATGTAGTGTTCTGCTTTTGTCCAAGCTCTGACTGATAATACAACTGCACTATCTCCTAACTCTTCAACCCCTATGAATGTCTCAGGGGTTTTGGATACTTTGGAGTTTGAGTTGAGGATTTCCTGGATGATTTGGCGGGCCTTATCGATGGATTCTCCGTATCCAATACCTATTGAAAGGTCTACCCTGATGTTGTCTTCAGCTGAGTAGTTTTTGATGCTGTCGTTAGAGAGGTTTCCGTTTGGTATGATTACTCTTTTATTGTCGAGGGTTGTGAGTTGAGTAGAGAAGATTTGGATTTTGCGAACCCTACCTTTGTAACCTTGAGCTTCGATCAAGTCTCCAACTTGGAAGGGCTTGAAGATAAGGATGAGTACTCCTCCGGCTAGGTTAGATAGACTGCCTTGAAGGGAAAGACCTACGGCTAAACCGGCAGCACCTATTAGGGTGATGAAGGAGGTCGTTTCAATGCCAAGCATAGAGGCTATGGATATGAAGAGTAGGATTTTTAAACCTATTCCTAGGAAGCTTTCAAGGAAGCTTGTAAGGGATGGGTCTACTTTGTTTTTTTTGAAGGCTTTGTGCAGAATATTGGTGAAGATTTTGATGAGTTTGAGACCTACGATTAAGGTAATAATCGCCAGAATTGCCTTAGGTGCGTATTCTATGGTCAGACGAGTAGCAGTTTCAATGGCTTGTTTATAATCCATGTTGATTGTTAAATTTGTTGATATATTAAATAAAATTGTTTGATAGGGCTAATTTAAATGTATAATCCCTTTAGTTATTTAATTTAAGTTTATGGTCACTGAGACAAAAACAACTTCCTACTTTGGAAGGATTGGGAACTCTATCAAAGGAGTTTTGATTGGATTGATTTTGGTAGTAGGTTCTGGGATTTTCCTTTTTACAAATGAAGGAAGTGTTGATATTTCGGAATATGCTGTGAATGCCTTAGAGCAGTTTGGAGTTGAGAATCTTGAAACAATGGACGGAGAATTTTTGGCTTTGACTGGTGAAGTGACTGTAGATGAAGTTTTAGAGGATGAGTATGCTAGATATGGAAATGCTTTGGTTTTGAAAAGAGATGTCGAGACGTATGCATGGGTAGAAGATGAAAATAGATCTACTAAAACTAATGCAGGTGGATCTAGTACAACGACTACCACCTATAGTTACTCAAAAGAATGGGTGAGAAAAGTACCTGACTCTACTCAGTTTAAAGATCCTGAAGGACATGAGAATGTATATAATGATTTTGATATATCAACTACTAGAGCTGATATGATGAACATTGCAGGTTTGGATGTGGATACTTTTGGATTGAGAATGCCAGCTGCTGATACTGATGTGACTGGTGAAGTAGAAGTTTTGACTGATGACTTGTGGGTAGAAGGGGAATACCTTTTCAATGGATTTGGAACTATTGGTTCTCCTGAGATAGGTGATGCTAGGATAAAGTATTATGTGGTTCCTGAGTTGAGTACGGCTACACTTTTTGGTAAATGGAATGCTGAAAGATCAGTGATGGATCCATACTATGAAGATGAAGCAAAGATTCATGGACTATATGTTGGAACTAAAGACATGGCTTTGGAAACAATGCATAGTGAATATCTGACTAAATTGTGGATGATTAGAGGTTTTTCGCTTCTGTTTATGTTTGTTGGATTTAGTATGATTTTTGCTCCGTTCCATACAGTTCTAAGTGTTATTCCAGCAATAGGAAGCCTTGGAAAAGGCGCTGCTGGTGTATTGAGTTTTGTGCTTACACTATTGGTTGGAGGGATCATAATTATACTAGGTAAAGTATGGTATAGTTGGCTGCTGTTTGTGATACTTGGTTTGATTTTAGCTGGGGTTGGATATAAGTATTATAAAAAGTCTTAGTTTTAGATTGATTTATTGATTAATAAGCCCTTGGTGAGTTGCTGGGGGCTTATTTTTATGGTATTATATTAAGATTTAATATATTACTTTGATGATAAACAAACATTTGAATGCATTGATGATAGCATTTTTGATTTTAGTGGCTGGTTTGGTTGCTAGTTTTTTTACAGTTTCTCAGTATACAGGAGTTGAGGCTGCAGGGGTTGATGATTTTGTAATCACTGTACAAACTGATAATGAGGGAACGTCAGCTGATGACCAGTTTACTATTCCAACTTTTGCAGGTTCAACTTATAACTACGATGTGGACTGGGGAGATGGTCAAACTGATTTGGCGGTAACTGGTGATATTACTCATACTTATGGGGCTCCAGGAAGTTATACTATTAGAATTTCTGGTACTTTTCCAAGGATTTATTTCAATAGTACTGGTGATGCAAGTAAGTTAGTTACTATTGATCAATGGGGGACGATTGCTTGGGAGTCTATGGAAAGGTCTTTTTATGGATGTGATAATATGAATATCGTTGCTACAGATGCTCCTGATTTGTCATTAGTGACAGATATGTCTTATATGTTTGAGAGAGCTAGTTCTTTGAACGCCGATCTTGATAATTGGGATGTGTCAAATGTAGAAAGAATGGAAAGAATGTTTTTTAATGCAACTTCTTTTAATGGGAATATTTCGACTTGGAATGTAGGTAATTTAGTAGACGGGGATCTACTGTTTTATAATGCTTTTGAGTTTAATAGTGATATTTCTGGATGGGATACATCAAGTTTGACTAATTTTGATAGGGGATTCTTTAATGCTAGGAAATTTAACCAGGATCTTAATAACTGGGACGTTTCTGGTTTGACTAAAATGAACCAGCTTTTTGAGGGAGCTAATGTTTTTAATGGAAATATTTCTGATTGGGAGGTTGGTCAAGTTACTGATATGAGAAGAATGTTTTTTAGGAATTTTGAGTTTAATCAAGATTTGAGTGGATGGGATGTATCAAATGTTCAAAATATGTCTTTGATGTTTTATGATTGTAGAGTTTTTGATCAACCACTAAATACATGGGTTACTACAAGTTTGACCAATATTGATCGTATGTTTGATGGAGCCTTTAAGTTTAATCAAGATTTAGATAATTGGGATATATCAGGTGTAAGTTCTTTAGATAGAGTGTTTTTTAGAGCACTTGAGTTTAATGGTAATGTTTCGACTTGGGATGTATCAAATGTGACAAATATGTCGGCTACGTTTAAGCAAAGTGATTTTGATGGAAACATTAGTGGGTGGAACGTATCTTTAGTAGAGGATATGTCAGATATGTTCTTTGAAACTCCTTTTAACCAAAATATTAATAACTGGGATGTATCAAATGTTACTGATATGGCACTTATGTTTTATGATGCTGATTTATTTAATCAGCCTTTAGATGAGTGGGATGTTTCAGGTGTTTTAGATATGCAAAGAATGTTTGAGGTGAATAATGGTTTTAATCAAGATATTGGTGTATGGAATGTATCAAACGTTCAAAATATGTTCCAAATGTTTACTGGTGCTTCTGCTTTTGATCAAGATATTAGTGGATGGGATGTTTCTAGTGTAACGAACGCAGCTAATATGCTTACTAGTTCTGGTTTCTCGACTAAAAATTATGATGTGCTTTTGATTGAATGGTCTGAATTGGATCTTCAAAATGGAGTATCGTTTGGAGCTACTGGGGTGAACTATTGTCATGGTGCTGAAGAGAGAGCTGTGATTGAGGCTGAGCCGTATGAATGGATTATTATTGATGATGGTTTAGATTGTACTGAGGCCAATCAGTTTCCAACAGGAGTTTTGGTAGGAGGTCTTGAGACTGGAGAATTTCCTGAGAATCAAGGTGCTGATTATACTGTGGGTCTTTTGACTGCAGTTGATGTAGATGAGGAAGATACTCATACCTTTGAGAAAACTTGTTCTGTAGCTGGAGCTGATGACGCTCTGTTTACGGTAGATGAAAATGACTTTTTGGTTGCTAATGCTGACTTCAACTTTGAGGAGCCAAGTGATGCAAATTTAGATAGTGTATATGAAGTTTGTGTGAATGCTACGGATGATGGTAAGCCAAATCTTACTGCGGAAGTAACACTTTTTGTGACTGTTACTAATGTAAATGAAGCGCCGATTGATTTAAGATTGAATGATGGGTATGAAGCTTGGTTGAATGAAAGAAGGCAGCCAAACTTTACGATTGGAACTTTAACTACGGATGATAATGGGGAAGAAAATCCTGATGGATTTGTGTATACCTTGAGTTGTTCTGTGCAGAAAGCAGATGATGCATTCTTTGTAACTGAGGATGATAAGCTTAAAGCTAAAGATACTTTTTATGCGAGTACTCCTCGTGATGAAAACGAAGATAATATTTATGAGATTTGTGTAGTAACTACTGATGATGGTGGTTTGAGTTTTGAAAGTGAGTTTACTGTAGAGGTCTATGATATAGGAACGCAGCCTGGAAGTGCTTCTTCGAATGTTGTAGAGTCTTCCTCTTCAGGTGGTGGAACTGTAGGCGAGTCTAATGATAATAGTTCTACTGAAGAAGAATTCTATGAAGAGCAAATTGATCAAGAGCCTATTGGTGATGAAATTGAAAGCACTGAAGTTGTTGAGCAAAATAGTGTAGATGGTACAACTTCTGAGGAATCATTAGTTGAGCCAGAAAGTAATACCTCTACTTCATCGTCAGGTGGTGGTTCGAATAATTTTTCAAATACTCCAGTTAGAACTTTTGATCCTGAGAGTATCAATGTGACTCGTGGAGAATTCTTGAAATTTATGTTTGATAATTATCTTGAAATTACTGGTGAAAATCTTCCGACTTCAGGAAGTGAGGATTTCCCTGATGTTGAGCCAAGTGATGAATTGTATTGGTACGTGGTGCTTGGAAGTGATAAAGGGGTTTTACTTGGTGATAATGGACGAGCTGAGCTTGATAGGGAAATATATAGAGTTGAGGCTTTAGCCATGGCTTTAAGGTTAATGGAAGTAGATTATGAATCTATGGAGTATACTTTGAACTATGTAGATGTTGATACTAGTGACTGGTTTGCGACAGTGATTGAAGCTAGTATTGAAGCTGGACTTGTCCTGTGGGTTGATGAGAATGAGTTCATGCCTGAGAAAACATTGGAGGACACTGAGGTTAGACAGCTTTTAGATGAAACTTTTAGTAAGTTGTAAATTTTAGATGTGAAACTTAGCTGATCTGTAACTTAGAGTTGTGGGTCAGTTTTTTGTATTGTTTCGGAATGTATTTGGTAGGTGTATAATTAGGATAGTTTAATTATTTATATGAATTTATCTATGTCTGCTGATTGGAAACATGCGTATTTCGGAGCTGGGTGTTTTTGGGGAGTGGAAGAGGCTTTTTTGAAAATGGACGGGGTTGTGGATACTGAGGTGGGATATGCAGGTGGAGATGATGAGGAATATCCAAATCCGACTTATAAGGAGGTTTGTAGTGGAGAAACTGAGCATGCTGAGGTGGTTCATGTGATTTATGACTCTACTGAGGTGGATTATGATGATTTAGTTAGAAAGTTTTTTGAGATTCACAATCCAACTCAATTTAATCGACAAGGGCCTGACTATGGAAGTCAGTATAGGTCGATTGTTTTGTATGAAACTGATGCTGAAAAAAAGATAGCTGAAGACATAAAAAAAGAACTTATGCCTGAGTATGAGAGAAAGATTGTGACATTGATTGAACCGATGGGGAAATTTTGGAAGGCTGAAGAGTATCATCAGAAATACTTTCAGAAAAATGGTGGAGGAGCTTGTCATGTGGTTTAGATATTTGTGGGTGAAGGTTGTATATTTAAAAATAAATTATGGAGAATTATAAAGGAGAAAGCTTAACTGAGGAGCAAGTAAGAGTAGCTAAAGAGAAGGGAACAGAAGCCCCTTTTTCTGGAAAGTACAATGACTTTAAGGGGGATGGTGTTTTTAGGTGTTTGGTTTGTGGAGAGGTGCTGTTTGATAGTGGGACTAAGTATAATTCTGGAAGTGGGTGGCCTAGTTTTACTGATCCTGTGTATGAGGATGCTGTAAAGTTTGTGGAAGATGTTTCTCATGGGATGAATAGGGTTGAAGTTCGTTGTGCAAATTGTGATGCGCATCTTGGACACGTGTTTCCAGATGGGCCTGGAGAAAGTGGTCAGAGGTATTGTATCAACTCATGTGTATTGGACTTTGAGGATAGAGATGGTAATAATGAAGAAAAATAATTATTGTTATGAGAAGATTAATAGGAGTTGCGTTGGTTTCTGTAGTGATTTTTGGTGGAAGTTTGGTTGGGTTTGCTGATGGAGGTGAAAATGAAGAGATGATAGATCACGGTGAAAAAAGCACGGCTTACTTCGGTGAGAGAAGTGATTATGAGCCGTACTTTGATTTTGGTGGAACTAAAATTGGGCTTATGGAAGGATGGTGGTTTCCAAGTTATGAGGAGTTTTTAAGAGGCTAGACTTTCTTGTACTTGTGAATTCGTATCTGAGCTAGCTGTTGCAATTTCGTTTACCTTCATTAGTTTTTTGGAAATGGTTTCTAGATTATTTACTCTACCTGCAAATACTGATTCAGATCCTCCAAAAACTGGTTTTAGGTTCTCAGGGTCAGTTATATTTAGTTCTATTATTGTTCCTGAAGTTGGTGGTTCAATTCCTAGGTAAATATGTCCTGAAAAGTTTTTAGATAAACCAGTTTTTAGTAATGATTGAATTTCGTTTTCATCTTTTGCGATTATATATGGTCTGTAACCACTGTCTAATAATGTTTCAACACCAAGATCTGCTATTTCTAGTTTATTTGAAGCGTTGATTTGTTTATTTTTTATAGAGTTGATAAGGTTTATGGAGAAGTCATCGTATAATTCTGACTCAATAGGTTCTTCATTTGTGTTTAATAAATCATCATAGAGAACTTCGATTTGTACTTTTCCATTGAATTGTTCACCTTCACCTCCAAATTTAGGTTTTACTTCGCTTCTTTCTAGTTCTGAAGGAAAAACGGTATATACCTCTTGATTTGGGTTGGGCTTTGGTGATTTATAGAAGTATGCATCTATGTTTAAAATTACATCAGAATTCACTTCTTCGGGTGTAGCAACTACAAATAGAGGTGCATTTGCTTCAAATAATTCATCAATGGCTTGGTTAGCAGCTTCTAATTTTACTTTTAAATCGGTGTTTGGTTCAGCTATATATTTTTTTAGAATTTGTGCCGCTGGAACTTTAATATGTTCAAAATTATTCATTGGACTTGATTTATTAATATTAATCTTTAAATTATAGCATGTAATATTATTTTTGTAAATGAAGGAGGGGTTCGAATTGTTGTCGTTTGAGCGGAATTGGAATGCATTTTCTGATAATCAAAATTGGTATGCAGTCAAAGCATCAAAAAATCTGTTTGATCGATTTGTGAATTTAGATGAAGGTTTGAATGTGTTGGGAGTAGATAAGTTTATTGAGGATAGTGATGATAGTTTGGTTTTATTGAGGATGTTTTACATCGGAGAGTTAGAAAAATTAATTGAAGAGACTAATAAAGTTTTAGAAAGTCTGCAATATATGGCTAAGAGCGAAGAGGGCGATTTGTTTTTAAGATTGAGAGTTAGGGAGGGATTAGGAGAGTTGGCTGGTGATTTTATTGAAGCTGGAAGTAAAGACATTTATCTAATAGAAGATAGAACTTATAATAATATCAAAAATATTTTAAAAGGTTTGATTGATGGAGCTGATATTAAATGATGTGAGGAGTATTCAGAATGTGGCGACTTGTTTTAGGAGTGCTGATGGGATTGGGGTTTCGAAGATCTGGATGTGTGGTTACACGCCTGGTCCTTTAGATAAATATGGAATAGTTATCCCTAAGTTTAGTAGGATTGCTTTGGGAGCAGAGAATAGTATAAGTTGGGAAAGTGAACGAATATGTGGTGAGTTGATAGAGGAGCTTAAAGAAGATGGTAAGGTGATAGTTGCCGTGGAAACTGGGAGTCTGGCTGAGGATTATGCTGAGATAGATATTGAAGTGGATTTTGAGGATGTTGTCCTTGTAATGGGTAGTGAGACTGATGGTTTGAGTGATGATATCTTGGAGGCTTGTGATCATGTGATGGAGATACCAATGCATGGTGAAAAGGAGTCCTTGAATGTGGCAGTTGCTTTTTCAGTGGCTGGCTTTGTGGTGAGGGATTTTTTGTGTGATTAATATTTAAACAAAAAAACACCCCCGGAGATATGAGGTGTTTTTAATCTCTGTGTTATTGGTTTATTTTCATTTCTCTTGAGTATAAGGCGCTTTGTCCAAGGTTGTGGTAGTAAGAGTAATGTTCGTAGTTTGAAACTGGTTTGAGGAATTCTTGAGGTAAACCTACTGTCGATTGGATTCTTTGGTATTGACCGTAATTATCACAAATTGAGTAAGCTACAACTGGGTATCCGGCTAGGTATTCACGTTTTTGAGGGTTGTTTCTGATCTTATCTGCTTTTTGGATTGAGTTTTTGATGTCTTGTTCTGATGGGTAGAGGTCGGCATCAGTTTGAGGTAATCTGTTGCAATTTGTGTTTACGTTTTGGTTGTGGAATTTGATAATTTTTTTTAGTGTATCAGCTACCTCAAAGTCGCATCTTCCGCGGCAGTTGGCTTCAGTTAGGTGGAGTTCTGCGTATGCATTTGGGAAGTCATGGTCTTGTTTGAAAGTGTTTAGGATTTGGAAAGGAGTTTGGATAGCCTCTACTTTTCTAGCTCTGAAGGTGAACTCTGGGTGGCAGCTGTAGTCATCGCACTCAAGAGCTGGTAGATCTTGTGGTGTTTCAGTATTTTTTTGAGGAGTTGCACAGGCAGCTAAAAGAGTTAGTAGTCCGGCTGTTAGAGACTTTGGGAAAGGGTTTTTTAGGGGAGTGTTTTTTTGCTCTATGTTTTTAGTAAAAGTTTCCATTTTGAATGATTTATTTTTTGTAATTTAAGAGGTTTTGTGGTTTTTGTCAAAAATGGAGTTTATAAAAAAACACCTCTGGTTGGAGGTGTTTTTGTTTTTAGTTTGGGTCTGTTATGACCGGTGTTTTTCTATTAGGTCGTGAACTGAGTCATGGCTGTAGTTACCGATGTGCATATTGGCTTTTTGCATGATTCCAGATGGGATTTTTTCTTCTAGAAGTTTTTTGAATTCGGTTGTGGCGAATAGTTCTAGTTTTGTGAATTTGTTTAGACCATCTAGATATTTGATTTTGTCTACAAGGTCATTGGCGTGAACTTTATTGTTGTGTTCTCTTAGGTGGTTGTTCTCGTTAGTTGAGGATACTCCATGATTTGTCCCGCCATGATTGCTGTGCCCTTCATTATCTGAGTATTCGTTGGATACATCTGGCTTAACTTCTGTAAGAACATCAACTTTGTCTCCGTGGCAAAGGAAAAGTCTTGATCCTCCACGGTCAGTTTCTACGATAAGAGTGTGTTCTGCGAATTGAGGAGTTTGAGTTCCTAGTTGGATAGTTTTTTCTATCATAATTTAGATTAATTTATGTTGTTTTAATTATAAGGCAAAGGTCGTTTCTATTCCAGCGTAAACGGTGAAACTTGCCATTAGAATAAGCAAAGCTATTATTGGTAAGGCGTATTTAGTGAATATTTCTTTCATTAGTTGTTGGTTATTAAATTATATAATTATGATTGGTTTTTAGTTTTTTGTCAAGTTGTTGAGTCTGGTCTGAGTTTAGTGTATGTTTTACAAAACAGTGAATTATTATGAATAAAAAAGACAAAGATCAGAATTTGATTGCGAAGAATAAGAAGGCTTTTTTTGATTATGAAATTCTAGATGAAATGGAAGCTGGGATTATTTTGAGTGGACCTGAGGTGAAGTCTATTCGTCGGGGTAAGGTTAATCTGAAGGGGAGTTTTGTTTCGATTCTGAGTGATGGGAAGGTATATGTGAATAACATGCATGTTTCTCCATATAGTTTTGCCGATAATTCAAAATATGATGAGGTTCGTCGAAGAGAATTACTTTTGAAAAAATCAGAGATTGAAAATCTCGAAAAACGTTTGAATGAAGCTGGGGTTTCTTTGATACCTACGAGGATTTACTTGAAGAAAGGGTTGGTGAAACTTGCGATTGCTTTAGCGAGAGGTAAGAAAAAGCATGATAAGAGACATGATTTAAAGAAAAAGAGTCAGAATAGAGATATTGAGAGGAGTTTGAAGAGGTTTAGGTAGGTGGGAGTTGATGTGGTTTTGGGCTGGGTTGACATTTTGCGCTTTGGTGTTAAGATGTTCGAGTGTTGAACGTCGTTTAGTCTATGGCTAAACGTGCTTTAGACCCTTGAAAAGGAGTTAGGTAATGGTCGTGACGAAACTCATTGTGCTTTTCTTTCTTGTAATTACTTACTGGATGAGGCTTTCAGGAGTAGATACAATGATTATTCCAGCTTGGAGTGTGGTTGCCCTACTTGGGGTGACTGACATGATGTATTCTACTGCCACAAGGAGAGTTTTGGTTCAAAGTTGAAGGAGAAGTACTTACCGAAAAACCCAGGTACATAATTTTGTACTTGGGTTGTTTTTTTGTAATTTGTGGATTTTAGGTTCCGTCGATTAGGTCGCCAAGGGTTCCAAGTACTGAGCCTTCACCTTGTCTTCTTCCTCCGGTTTGAGGGGCGTATCTTACGATTTGTTTGGCCATTCGAGAGAATGGGAGAGATTGGAGCCAAACTGTTCCTGTACCTTGAAGAGTGGCTAGGAAGAGTCCTTCGCCTCCGAAGACCATTGATTTGAGGTTTCCGGCTCGTTCGATGTTGTAGTTGATTCCATCTGTGAATCCAACTAAACAACCTGTATCAACTTTAATTGTTTCTCCTTTTAGCTCACGCTTTATGATAGTTCCGCAGGCGTGAAGGTAGGCGATTTTGTCTCCGGTTAGTTTTTGGAGAATGAATCCTTCACCTCCGAAAAGTCCAGTTCCAAGTTTTTTCTGGAAAGCTATGTCGACTTTGGTTCCAAGTTCGGCGCATAGAAAGGCGTCTTTTTGGCATTGGATGTGTCCGTCGAATTGAGAAAGGTCTATTTGGATGATTTTTCCTGGGTAAGGAGCAGCAAAAGCTACTTGTTGGTCGGCTGATCCGTTATTGGTAAAATGAGTCATGAAAAGGGATTCACCGGTTAAGAATCTTTTTCCAACATTGAGGAGCTTAGAGGTTAGGTTCTCTTTTGCTTCTGAACCGTCTCCCATCTTAGTTTCGAATCCAATGTGTTGGTCCATCCAGTTCATGGTTCCGGCTTCAGCTACAATTGTTTCTTGAGGTTGGAGGGTCATAACAACTGTTTGGATGTCGTCACCGATGATTTGGTGGCGAGTGTGTGATGCGATGTTTGCACTTGGTTTGTCTGACATTTTTAGGGGTTATATTTGTGAGTAGTTTAACATTAAAAGTTTTGATGGGGAATTTAAGTAAATGATAAGTGACTTGAAAGCTTGAGGGGTTGCTATTTTTAATACTTATGTTACTATGCGTGAAATTTGTAACTTTAGTTATATGAAAAATATTGATGGTAATAGAGAGTTCTTACAAGAAAACAATGTAGTTTCTAATGAAAGCCAAACAATTGATAGAAGAGGTTTTCTTAAGAAAATGGCCGGTGTGGTTGGATTAGCAGCAGCAGCTGTTATTCTAGATGCAGATGAAGTTATTGGTGCTGGAAGAGCTCCTGAATTTTGTAGGTCATCAAATAGTATTGAGTCTTGTCGCTCTGTGGAGAGATGTAGAAGTATTGAATCTTGTAGATCTCCTGAAAGATGTAGAGGAGTTGAGATGTGTAGATACAGAAGAAATTGTCGTCCTGTGAGAGTTAGAAGAGTTTGTAGAAGAGTAGAAATTTGTAGATAATAATTGTTATGAAAAAATTAGATAGATTAAGTGGTGGAATCAGTGAAAGAAAGCATGAGCCAATAAGTCGTAGAAGCTTCTTAAGAGGTATGGCAGGTTTGGTAGGTGCATCTGCAATAGGGGTTTTGACACCCGGTTGTGGAGACGATGAGATTATGGGAGGAGATCCATGGGACTTAAATGAAGATAAACCTGAAATGTGTATGGATCCAAATCCAGAGATGTGTAGAAATGAGTCTCCTGAAATGTGTATGGACCCAAATCCAGAGATGTGTAGGGACGAGTCTCCTGAATCATGTAGAAGTCCTGAGTTTAATCCTGAATTATGCAGAGGGCAAAGATTACAATGTGCATATCACAGAAAGTGGGATCATGATTTTGAACCTGACTATTGTGAAGGACATGTAGACACTTTGAATTGGGATCAAATGCATACCTGCTCTATTAAGGAATGGAAAGGGGAGAAATTACCTAAGTTTTGTGATGAGTGGTAGGAGCCTATCTTTGTGTTTGATAGTAAAGAATGAGGAGTGTAATATTGTAAATTGTATTAAGAGCTTCGAGTGTATCGTTGATGATGTAGTTGTCTTAGATACTGGCTCTAATGATCATACTAAAGCGCTTGCCCTTAAGAACGGGGCAAGTGTTTTTGATTTTGAATGGACTGGATCTTTTTCAGATGCGCGGAATAAATGTTTAGAATACGTTAAGACGGATTGGTGTTTATTTGTGGATGCTGATGAAAGGCTGGATAGTTATGATCCAGAAACTTTAGACTGTTTAATGAAAGAGGTTGAAGCTATTTATGTACGTGTGAAAACTAATCAAGATGAGATTGAGAAGTTGAAAATTTGGAAGTTAAGTGCTGGTTTAAAGTATAAGTTACCGGTACATGAGTTTTTAGATGTTGGTGATGTGAAAGTAGGGGTTCTTGATGATTTTGTGATTAAGAATGAATCATTCGTGGATATGGAGAAGATTAGATTAAGTAGAAAAAGGTATATTGGAAGTTTAGAGAACTATTACAAGAATAATATGAAGTATTTGGATAGGGTTTATTTTTACCTTTGTGCTGATAGTTTTTTTGTAGAGGATTATAAAAGATCTTATGAATATGGTTTTAAATATTTGAATTTGAATTTGGGTGAGTCATATTTTTTAGGTAAGATTCATTATTATTTAGGTGAGATTGAGTTGTTAAATGGTAATTTGAAAAGTGCGAAGGATCATATTGAAAAAGCATATGATATATTGGGTGATTTGAATATCTTACATGAAGCATATTCCCACATACTATATACTTTAGGGGATAAAAAAGGTGCAATTGAGTATTATAAGAAATTACATGAATAAAATCTTTTCAATTATCTTTAAAAGTTTAAGAGGTTTTTTCTTTGGTAGAGAACATTTGTTTCTTATTTGTTTGCAGAATAATAACGAACTAAGAAGTAGTGGAGGTTTTATAACTAAAGTTTTGGAAATTGAAGTGAGTTTTTTGAAAGTTAAACCAAAATTTTTGAATGTATTTGAAGATTTTAATGGCTCCAATATAGTTATGCCCGAGGCATTTGGTTACAGCTTAGGGTATAAAGATGGTCAGAAAATGGAATTTAGAGACTCTAATTTATCTTTAAGTGATTCCCAAAACTTTCTTAATATGAAAGAGATATATAAGTTTAACTTTGAGAAGGATGTTAGGGAAATTTTTTTAGTAAACTATCAATTTATTGAGAATTTATTGAATGTATATGGTTATGTAAATGTAAAAGGAGAAAAATGGAACTCTGAAAATTTGTTTAGAAAACTTTCTAAAGCAACTTCTGATATTGATAGACATAATTTGGAGGACTTGAGGGGTAGAAAGGATATTATGAAAGGTGTTTTGAGGTCTTTGTTTATTAAGATGTTTTTTAGATTTTACAAAATTTTTGATTTGATTAACTTAGTTAATTTATCATTTAAAAATAAAGAGCTTCAGCTTTTTAATAAAGATATGAAAGAGCAAGTAGGGGCAGTTTATAGAGAGAATAATTTGATTGGGTTGAAGAATAATAGGTATGTTAGGAGGAAATTGGATGTTATCACCGATATTTCTGAGAGTGGGATAAACAGAACATATATATTTAGTTGGTATCATCCTGGAGAATATAATTGGCCATTATCAGGTAAATATAATGCTATTTTAGATTTTACGCCTGAGGAAGGATTTGAATTTGTATCTGGTGTTACAGTTCCTAAGAGATGGCAGGATGAAATGAGCTTTAATGTAGCTTTAAAGCCCAAAGAGTCTCAAAGTGTTGTTATTGAGACCTTTAAGAAAATGGAAGGAATACCAAAAGACTACTACATAAGATATAGAAAGCAGTCTGGGCTTCAAGATAACTTTAGTGAAATAGTTTCATGTCCTAAGGGTTATAATATTGATGGAGGAGTTGACTATGTTTATAAATATAATAATACTCCTGATTCTGACTTAGATCTTAAAGTTTCTATCTCAAAAAATGATTATCCACCTCGTGTTATACAGCATGAAATTGTAGGTGAAGATAAGGTTTTGATTCGTTTTAATGAGGAAGTAGAAGAAATGAAATCTTTTGAGTTATCTTTGAAATCTAAAGAAAGCAGTAAAGATTTTAAACTGATGTATGTTTGGAAAGAAGATGGTAGAGAGTTGTTAATTACGGTATTGGACTGGAAGCCGGTTCTAGAAGAATTTTTTACTATTTTTATTGAGGGGGTTCAGAATAAGAATGGTGTCTCTGTAGATCCTGAGAAGCGGGTTTTAACAGTTGTGTATAGGCCTAAATATTTTGTGGGTGATTGAGTGAATCTGATGTGTGGAGTATATTATCTTTGATAATATATTTTTCATGAGTTTTACAAAGTTTTGGTTGAGTTTGTTGTGGTTGATTCCGGTGGTTTTCAATCCGTTAGGAAACAATGTTTTTAGTTTATTTAGGGTAGCACTTTTGAGTTTTTGGCTTTTGGGAATATTTATTTTATGGGTTATTGATGTGTATAAAAATGACAAAAAAATTGAATTGACTAGTAAGGGTTGCTTGTTTGCTTTGGTTTCGTGTGTGTTTTTTGCTCTGAATGTTTATTTTTCAGAAACTACAGGTGCATCACTTTTGGGTGCTGAAGATCGGATGCAGGGTGTTTTGACTTATTTGATGTATTTTGGACTGTGTTTTTTCCTATTTCAGTATCGGAAGTTGTTGGATAAGAAATTTTTCTTAGTAGGGTTTGCTGTATTCTTTTTGGTTAGTTTACATGCGATTTTGCAGAAGTTTGGAATCTTAAGGTTTTCTGAGGAGATGTATGGAGTTTACTCTGAAAGGGTTTATTCAACGGTAGGACATCCAAATTTTTTAGGACAGTTGTTGGTTTCTATTATTTTGATTGGATATTACTTGTATGGGGAGTTTAGGAATAAGTTTTGGAGATTCTTAATTGTTTTTTGTGGATTCATAAATGTTCTAGCTCTTGTTTTTACTGAAAATAGAGCCTCTTGGTTAGCTTTGCTTTTTGTAAGCAGTCTTATCGTGTTGGATGAGTTTGATATAAAGTTTAAGTATAAGGTTGGAATTTTGAGTTTGGCAGGAGCAGTGTTCTTAGGCCTGATTTTATTGATGGCTCCTAGTTTGAGATCCTTGGGGACAAGAATGATACTATGGGAGACTAGTTTCCCTTTGGTATTTGATAGTGTTTTGATAGGCCATGGTTTAGAGTCTTTTAAGTCTGTTTATCAAGTATATGCCTCGGTTGATTTACTTAATTTTGAGCCAATTTATTCGGTAGCTGGAAGGTCTCATAATTTTTTGTTAGATGTTTTGATTGAAGGTGGTTTGTTTGGGTTGTTGCTTGTGGGATATTATCTGTTTAAAGGTATAAGTGCTAAGACTAATAAGTTTAAATATATATGGTTAGTTAGTTTTCTGCCTTGGATGTTGAGTTTTCCATTAGTTGAACATTGGATATTTAGTATTTTATTTTTTGTTGTGATTTTTAAGGATTTTGATCCAAAGATAAAAATAAATGTTAGTAATAGTGTGATTTCTAGTTTTTTGGTGGGAATGGTTTTGATTGGTTTCTTGGGAAATGCATATTTTTATTATGGAAGATTAGTTAATGATTTTAACTATAGTTTGGGGAATTATATGATAAGTAATGACTCAGATTCTGATGATAGTTTAGGAGTTGAATTGGTCTTAGGTAGTCTTGAAAATGGTGAGTTGAATTATGAATATAATGTAAGATTTATAAACTTTGTAATTGGTTTGTCAGAGTCGATTGAGGAGAAAGATTTCAAGAATCAGATAGACAATGCCTTTATGAATTTAGTTAATCTGAGAGGTGAAGATTTCTTTTATGATTTTTTGAAAGGGCAATATTTTACTGCCTTCGGTGATTTTGAAAAAGCCAAAGAGTATTATGAAAGCTCTTTGGAGAAATCAAATTACAATCTTAAAGTTTTGAGAGAGTATATAGTTATGAACTATTATGCAGATAATTGTGCAGAGGTTGTGGATAATTATGATATTTACATGGAAAGAGTTCCGGAAACTTGGAAATTAGTGTTGGAGGATCCTGAGTCTGATGAGTTAAGGATTTTTATGAAAAATATTAATTCTACTGACTTTTGGAATTTAATGGAGTTTGCCACCGTATGTAATGAGGTATTAGATCGAAGTGATGAGGTGGAATATTATAATATTTATCTACAAAAAAAGCCTAAATCTTAAGACTTAGGCTTTAGTGTTGAAGTAGATTATCTTCTAGAAGATCTTGATTCTTCCATTGATTGTTTTTTCATCTCTTCGTATTTTTCTACAAGACCCATTTCTTCAAGCATGATTCTTGTAAATACATGGAAGTCTTGAGTAAATGCTGTAAATGTGTGTGTGAATCCTGTCATAGTATCGACACCTGAGTTAGTTTTACCTAAAGCTTTAAGGATTTCTTCTAACAAATCACAGTTTGTAAGTGAGCATGATTTGTTGAAATCTATAGATTCTAGATTTGGTGCTGTACTTGTTCTAAGTGTACCTTGTAGTCCAGTTGCTGGGATCATTACAAAAGCAAGCCCTGCAATTACTAAACCAGCTAGAAAAGCTGATAGTGTTTTTTGTTTTTGATTCATGTGAATTTATTAATGTAAATCATATTATTTTAACATTTTTTTACTTATGTGTAAATTAACGAAGATTCTAAGTTGTTGTCCATTTTTATTGAGGCTTGGTCAAGGGTATGTTCTTGAGGATTTTGGTGGGGGGTATAAGCTGAGTTTAATTAGTGGTTTTTAAGATTATTTTATGAAAATTGATAGGAATTTGTTTAGAGCATATGACATAAGAGCTTTGGCGATGGGGAATGAGCCTGATTTGACCCCTGAGATTATGGAGTTGATTGGAAAGGCTGCCGGGACTTACTTTGTGAGGAAAGGTAGGAAGCAAATGGTTTGTGGTAGAGATGGGAGGATTACTTCGCCTGAGTTTCAGGAGAGATTTATCAAGGGAGTTTTATCTACAGGTTTGAATGTTACGAATATTGGGTTGGCAACTTCGCCGATGGTTTATTTTGCTTCATGTTTGGATAGATTTGATTGTGGTTCAAATGTGACTGCATCACATAATCAAAAGCAAGATAACGGGGTGAAATTTGTGGATACTATGGCTCATAGTGTGTTTGCTGATGAGTTGCAGAAGTTTCCTGATTTGATTGAGGCGGATGATTTTGAAGTCGGAGATGGGAAGTATAATGAAGAGTCAGTTTTTGAAGAGTTTTATAGAGTGTTGTGGTCGAAAGTTACTATTGATAAGCCGTTGAAAGTGGTGATGGATACAGGGAATGGAGTGGCTGGAGCTTGGGCTAGGAAAATGTTTGAAAGTGAGTTTGTTGATCTTGAGGTGATGTTTGAAGAAGTTGATGGGAATTTCCCAAATCATGAAGCTAATCCACAAAAAGAGAAAAATATGGAAGATTTAAAGGCTCGAGTGGTTGAGGTTGGAGCTGATATAGGAATTGGTTTTGATGGTGATGGAGATAGGCTGGGAGTTGTGGATGAGAAAGGAAGATTTCATGTGGCAGATAAGGTTTTGGCTTTGTTTGCGGAAGATGTTTTAGGGCGTTTGCCTGGAAGTGAAGTGGTGTTTGATGTGACTTGTTCTAAGGTACTTGAAAACCACATTAAAAAATGTGGAGGAGTGCCGGTTAGATTTAGAGTTGGGCACTCGTACATTGAAGAGAGAGTTGATCCTGATAAGGCAATACTTGGTGGGGAAGTGAGTGGTCACTTTTATTTTGCGGAGAATTATTATGGTTATGATGATGCTTTTTTGGCTGCTTTGAAGTTGATAGAGATTGTTTCGGAAATGGATATGACTCTTGGGGAATGGTTTGATAGTTTGCCGGAGATGGTTAGTTCGCCTGAGTTGAGATTGAGTTGTCCGGATGATAAAAAGTTTGATTTTGTGGCTGAAGCGGTTGCTGAATTTAAGGATAAGGGGCTGAATGTGAAAGAGATCGATGGAGCTTTTGTAGAGCTGGATGAAAATACTTGGGGGTTGTTTAGAGCTTCAAACACTTCACCGAATGTGACTTTGAGGTTTGAATCAGATAGTCAGGAGAAGGTGAATAAATTGGTAGATATTTTTTATGAGGTGGTGAGTGGAAGAGACTATTTTGATGCTGAACCGCTTTTGAGTGTGAAGAAATAGGTAAAATGTGATAGAATATATAGATAGTTAATTAGATTAGATGAAATTTCATTATAAGAAGGTTTATATTGGTAGTGATGCTCAAGGGTATGGGGCGAAAAGAGAATTGTTTGAGTTTTTTAGGAATCATGATGAGCTGACGGTGGTTGATCTTGGTATTTTTGATATTGAGGAGCAGGTTGATTGTACTGTTTTGGCTAGGGAGCTTGGGGAGAAGGTAATTCAAAATCCTGATTCGATTGGAATTCTATTGAGTTATTCAAACGAAGCATCCAAGATGCATCAAGCCGTGATTGACATGGATGGGATTAAGCCTGTTATGGCTTGTGTTCCGGAAGATTTGGTTGATTCAGAATTTGATATGGGTGATATAAATTTGATGACTATTCCTTGTGAAAATGAAGATGTTGAGTCATTGAGAAAACTTGTATACGGAGTAATGAAAGCTAAAAAGTAATTTTTTGAGATGAGAGATGTGATTGTAGCAGGATCATTGTTGTCAGCTGATTTATCAGGTGTTAGGTCTGAATTTGATAAGTATTCAAAGTGGGGCCTTAGAGTTATGCATATAGATGTAATGGATGGGCACTTTGCGCCTAATTTAACTTTTGGGCCTGATGTGTTTAAAGGTGTGTCTGGGAATATTGATGTGCCAGTAGATATACATATGATGGTTGAGAAACCCATGGACTATGTAGAAAGGTTTGCTGAGATTTTTAATGTGGGCGAGTTTGAGTTTGGAAGGAATTGGTATGGAGTTCACATTGAAATCTATATGGATAAGAAGGAGAGAGTCGATATGGAAAAATTGAGAGGTGATTTGGTTAAGATCTCTGGGTTAGGGTTTTTGACGACTGTCGTTATTAATCCTGATACATCTGAAAAGGTATTAGTACCTTTGCTAGAAGAGGGGTTGGTGGATAAGGTTTTAGTTATGACTGTTTGGCCTGGTTTTAGTGGTCAGAAAATGATTGGGAAATGTGTGGCTAAAGTTGCAAGAGTTAGAGAGATTTTGGGAGAATCTGGGGTTCTTTTATCTGTGGATGGAGGAGTGAATAAGGAAACTATTTCGGCTGTAAGGAAGGCTGGGGCTGATTTTATAGTTTCGGGGAGTTATTTGATGAAATCTTTAGATGAGAATATTTTTAAAGGGAAGCTAGAGACTTTGAGTAGTTAGTAATATAGTATACTCTAGTTGTGTTTATTATTATATATGAAAATTAATACGAATCTTGGGACTGAGATTTGTGGAGTTGAGTACGGTGTATTGAAGACAACTAAGGAATATTATAGTGTTTTAGCTGAAGCTATAGATAGGTCTAGTAACTATACTGTGGTGATTGGCTGGGATTTTGATTTTGATACTGAATACTCTGAAGGTAAGACTTTTAGAGATTTGTTTGAGAAGAAGTTTCAAGAAAATGAAAATTATAAATTGTATTTATTGATTTGGTCTGGAGTTCGATTGGGTCTTTCTTTTAAGAAGTTTAATGCTGTTAGGAAGCTTAAGAATAGGTCTAATATAGTTTATAGGCTTGCAACGGATTTTCCTTTTGGTGGAAGTCATCATGCAAAAGTTGTTTGCGTAGATGGGGAGCTTTTGTTTACTGGTGGAATGGATATTGTTGAAGGGAGGGAGGATGATCGAAAACATTTGGATAATAAGTTTCAGGATACTCATTGGATTTTGAGAGGGAAGGAAATTGTTGATTTTTTTAAAAATTACATTCTGAAAAGATGGGGTAAATATCTTGATATTAATGAAAAGTTGAAATTTGATAAGTCTGATAGATTGGAAGTTGATTATGGTTTTCGAGTTGGAGATTTTTTGGTTTCAGAAAATATGTTTGAGGCTTATGATTACTCCTCTAAAGATCATGTGAAAAATATTACCCTTGAGTTGATTGAGCAGGCTAAAGATTTGATTTATATTCAGAATCAATACTTTGCATCAGAAGAAGTAAGGCGGGAACTGAAAGAGTGGAAACAGGAGAATCCAGAGGGTGATTTGAAAATTATGTTGCCGGTTAGGTCGAGGCACTGGCTTGCCAAAGCTACAATTGATAAAATTACATACAAAAATATGAAGTTACTCGGTGGAGACTACTTTTATAATTTGTTTAATAGTAAGAAAGAACCTGTTTATATTCATGGAAAAGTTATGATTGTGGATGATAAGTATTTGAAGATCGGATCTTCTAATTTGGCAGATAGGTCGTTTGGAGTAGATTCTGAGATTGACCTAACTTTGATTGCTAAAAATAAAGAGGATGTAGAGTTTATTCGATCTTTTCGAGAGGATGAATGGTTTGAGAGAGATGGTGGGTGTGAGGTTGTTAAAGCTGATGTAGTAAGGAAATGGTACTACTTCTTACCGTTTTGGTTATGTGAACTGTTTGATGGGAGGCTGAAATCCTATAAGATATAGATAGAATTTAAATAATTTTTATGGGACTTTTGTTAACATGGTTATTTTCAGCATTATCTGTTTTGGGTGGAGCGTATGTTTTGCCTGGAGCTAGTGTTGAGTCATTTGGTGTAGCGCTTGTTGTAGCTTTGGTTTTGGGACTTATAAATATAACTTTAAAACCAGTTTTAAAGCTTTTGACTTTGCCAATTAACCTTTTGACTCTTGGGCTGTTTGGAGTGGTTTTAAATGCTTTACTGCTAATGCTCGTGGATGAGCTCGTGAGTGGATTTAGTCTGGGAGGTTTCTGGTCAGCTGTACTTTTATCTTTTGTGATGAGTTTGATAATGGCTGTATTGTCAGGATTGGTTAAGGACGATGAAGCTTAGTCTTTATCAACTTGAGTTATAGCTCCATGTTGGTCTGAAAGTGACAGTTGGCCTTGTGGGGCTTTTTTTGTATGGGTCAGTGCTCCTTCTGGTTCATACTTTATAAGTGTAATAAGTTTTCTATAGTCTTTACTTGATAAATGTAAGTTAGGAGATATGAAAATTTCTCTATCAGGGTGATGTTCCATTATTGTTATAAATTGATTTAGTTTTTTTGGGTTTTCTAGCAGACTAATTAACTCTCTATGGAGTAGTATACGAGATTTTTGTTCGTCGAAATAATCTCCAAAATGTTGTTGGTTTAGTATTTGTTCCAGACTGTGTATTGTGAACTTAATAAAAGGTTTTCGGGCAATTCTTTTTAGAAAGATATGATTTAAAATATGATTGTTTGATACTTTTTTTGTTAAAAAAGAAGTTATTTTTTCGCGTATATCTCTTCTTTGATTTAGAATAGTTGGGTCTAAATTAACTTCATATGATTCTGAAAGTTCTTGAAGCTGTTTTAGTTTTTTTATTCTTAAAGTCATTACATCCTGGAAGGGGTTAGGCTCTAAAGAAAGTGCGAAAAGGATTGATTGGGTTTGTTTAGAGTCAAAGCTACCGATTATATATGCTTCTATTAGATGAGCTATGTTTGTAAGGTCTTCAGGGTTGAAAGATTGATTTTGAAGGTTTTGTTGTAATTCTTCTATTTTTGGGAGTGAGGTTGGGTATTTTTGTAGAAAGAATTCTAAAATTTCATCTATGTTTTCAAATTCTTCAGGGTGGCCTTGAACTCTGACATTACGATAAGTAAGAGTTATAAATCTAGAGAAAAACTCTCTTTGATTTTCATAGTTTGGAATAGGTATTTCCATGATTTATTTTAAATCTTTTAATTATAACATTTATTAACAATTATATTAATGACTGTTTGGGTCTGAATGTATATAATCTGTGTAGATAAAAATTTATATGGGAGATATTTTGGGTGTTGTGGAAGGGTGGTTGCTGGAATTGTCGGAGAAAGTTTCGATTGAATTGTTTGTTTTGACTGGTGGTTTTTTGGAGGAGATTTTGGCGCCGATTCCTTCTCCATTGGTTTTGGGGACTGCTGGTAGTTTGGCTGAAGTTGCTGGAAATGGGTTTGTTTATCTGGTGTGGGTTGCTGTTTTGGCTTCTGTGGCAAAGCTTGTCGCTTCGATGATATTGTATTTTTTGGTTGATAAATTTGAGGATGTTTTTATGGGGAGATTTGGGAAGTTTCTGGGAGTTAGTCATGAGGATGTAGAGAAACTTGGGGCAAAGTTGGGTGAGAATTTATGGGTTAATTTTGGAGTTTTGTTTGTGCTTAGGGCAACTCCCGTTATGTCTAGTGCTGTAGTGAGTGTTATGTCTGGATTTGTGAAGGTGAATTTTAAAGTGTATGTGCTGGCGACTTTCTTTGGGAATATATTGAGGAATTTATTTTTTATAATGGTTGGGTACTATGGACTAGAAAGTGCTGGTGGTTTGATGGAGGGGATGAGTAGCTTGGAGAGTATTTTGAAGTTGGCGGTAGTTTTAGTGGTTGTTGTTGGGTTTTTGTATTTTAAGTTTAGGCGTAGAGGTTGACAGATACTGTATGGCTGGTACTGTGGTTTCTTGTAAATAAGTGATATGTTTAGGGAATCAGTTTGTCCATTTGCATCCTTTCAAAATGCAGATATCTCTTATTTAAGTGATGGTTTTGATGATGGTTATGTTAGGAATAAGTTGGTTGAGTATAATGAGAAGATAAGACAGAACATGCAGAAGAAGCTTGCAAAAGTTTTTGCAATGCCTGAGTATGAATCTTTTGATGACTTTAGGGCTGACGGGTATGAGGTTTTTGCTAGAAATTTATTGCCTTTTACTAGGAATAATGAAAGGGCTTTAGTGAGATTTCCAGGTGTGGGTGATTTTTTCTGGTTTGCTGTTTCGAAGTATTATCCTGAAAATTATTTTAGATTTGCTCCTAATAATATGATAGTGGTAACTTCTAGAGATTTTTTCCCAGTTGATGATGAAAGAGTTTTTTATTTTACTTTAAATAAAGCTGTGGAGAAGTCTTTGGGTTATAATCCTTTTTCAAATGAACTGCCTAAAAATCATAGAGTAACAGATGAGTATGAAGCCTTTGTTTCAAACTATGCTCGTTTAGTTATGTCTCCTCTGCATGAACTGTATGAAGCTAGCCAATTTGAATTTATGTGTGGTGATTTAGTAGGTGTGTTGAAGGCTGAGGGGGCAATTGGTTTGGAGAAGTAGAAGTCGGATGGAAGATGATGTTGACAAAAAGTTTATTTTTTATATAATCAGCTCTAACTTTTAATTAACAATCAAAAAATGAAAAAGTTACTATCAACTGTTTTGGCGGTTATGGTAATTGTACCAGCTTTGTTTGCTAGTGCTGATTACTATGGTTACGGTCAAAACTATTACAATGGTTATGGAGACGCGAGTTTCTATGACGTACCAAATTCTTATCCTTACTATGATTCTATCTACTGGATGAGAGATAATCAGTTTGTTTCTGGATATTCAGATGGAAACTTTAGACCTGATATCTGTGTAAACAGAGCAGAGTTCTTAAAAATGATGTTCGAAGTTGCAAATACTGAGGACGATGTTTTGGATTACCCTTACTACAACACTGTTCACTATAGTGACGTGTTCCCTGGAGATTGGTTTTATCCATATGTAGTTGAAGCTACTTACCAAGGTGTAGTTAGAGGATATGAAGATGGTTCTTTCAAACCTGGAAACTGTGTTACAAGAGCGGAAGCAATTAAAATGGCTTCACTTTACTTCAATGATGGTGATTTACCTGAAATTGATGAATACCAATTTAGAATTGTAGATAACAATTTTAGAAAATGGTTTTACCCATTTGTAGACTACGCTTCTAGATCAAATACTGTAGGTCTTTACCATGCTATTCCAGCGAGATCTATAGATGAGGTTGATGCTTTCTACTACTTACCAGAAGAGTCTATGACTCGTGGTGAGGTTGCTGAAATGCTTTACAGACTTGAGTACATTACTGACAGAAATGATGATGTGTATGAAGGTGGAAGACGTGATTATGATTCTGATCGTGTAATTTCATGTGAGATTGATATAAGAGATAATGACTTTGATCCTACTTATGAAAACCTCAGAATAGATTTTGAAACTGATACTATAGGTGATATGAGGCTAGAAGCAAATATTACGGCTGAGGATTCATATGGAAATGTGACTAAAATTCGAACTGTTAGAATTGACAGTAATGATGATTATACATACTACTGGGACGGTGAAGATGAAAATAATGATGTTTTAAGAGATGGTCGATGGTATACAATTGAAATTTCTGTAGTTGATTTAGGTTACAACTGGACATGTAGTGATTCTGAGAGAGTGTACATTGTTTCAAATGGTGATGTAGCTGATAACTCAGATGATTCTGATAATCCAGATTCTGACTCTGATGATAGTAATGATACTGTGAATAATGATGTTGATTTCTCTTACTCTGATGATGACACTGTGAATTATAACTACACAAGTGATTACAATTATTCAGATGATGATACTACTAATTATACTTACAACTATAATTACGACTACGATTATTACTATTCTTACTACTATGCTGATAACTCAGATAACTCTACAACAAATGTAGATAATAGTGATAATTCAACAACTGATAATTCTAGTACTGATAATTCCGACAATTCGACTACCAATAATGATGATTCGACAACTAATAACGATAACTCTACTGGTGATGATTCAACTGATCAACCAACTGATGACGATGATTTAGTTGTATTAAGTTGTGATATCTCTTTGAGTTCTGCAACTTTTGATCCAAGTGATGAGACTTTGGTGATTAGCTATGGGATCGGAGATTATACTGATGCAATGGTTAATGCTCAGATTCGATTTATTGATGCTGCTAGAGATGAATCTGTACTTGTGAACAGAAATCTAAATAGAAACACTAATCATGTTTATTACTGGACTGGTAATTTCCCAGGTGCTGGTGTAATCGCTGATGGTGGATATGAAGTTCAAGTGCAATTGAGAGATATTGATACAAATGAATTGATTTGTTCTGATAGAGCAAAACTAAATGTAAGTAACTAATTACTTGATTTAGATTGATTATAAAAAGCACCTTAGGGTGCTTTTTTGTTTTATGAAAATGGTACGCCCGGAGGGGTTCGAACCCCCAACCCTCGGTTCCGAAGACCGATGCTCTTCCAGTTGAGCTACAGGCGCACATGGTTTTGTGTGGTTTGAGATTACGGGATGATAGAGTTTTGGGCAAGAGAAAAGCCACACTTGGTTGGTGTGGCTTTTTGTGAGTCTTTATTGTTCTGGGGTGGTGTCTGTCATACCTTCCCAATTCAATATGTTTTGAGCTGTTGGCATTACTAGTTCGTAATACTCTTGGTAACTTTCTGGTCCCATTCCTTCATGACGTTCAGGAGATGAGTTTAAAAGGTTTGTTAATTGTGTATCAAGGAATTCATTACCTGTATAATTATCAGATTTGAGAGTTGTTTCTAACTCTGTGATTAAGGCTGTAACTCTTTGTGAAAATTCATCTTCAGTCACTTCAGTTTCAGGTCCAGCTAAGATAACTTGTTCAGCACTTGAGTATAAAGCTTCTAATTCAGGTTTTATGAGATTATCTTCATTTGAATCTGAGCTTGTTTGTTCAGATGGTGGTGTTGGTGGGTTTGATAAGTCTGATTTTTCCATGCTTGGAGATGAACATCCAAATAGTAGTAAGCTTGATAGTGTTATGAGTAGAAATTTGTTTTTCATAATTTTGTTTTAAAAGTTTAAAGATATATTAACTTAGATTGTGATCAGAATGAAATATATTTGTCCGGTTGAGTCTTTGGCTGTGGCGTATCCAAGTTCAGTATAGCTTTCTTGTAGGAATTCAAGCTGAGGTTCAACTAGATTCCTTAGATCTCCAGATACGGAAGCACTTCCTGTTCCAGCTGATACATTGAGGCCTTGTAGTTCTTGAAGGTCTTGTAGTTTTTGACCGATGATTTCAAGGCTTGTGTTTTGGTTGTTTGCCATTATGGTTGCCCATTTTTGAGCGGCTGACATTAGAGTACTGTTGATTTCTAGTGAAGTGTTGGATTCGAGAACTATTTGGTTGATAAGTTTTTCGGTGTTTACTTCATAAAGTGAGAATTCTTGGCTGACATAGTAGATACCGTTTTGAGATACAATTCCTAGTCCAAGTCTATTCCAGTCTGGGTTAAGGATGTTGGCTTTATGAGGAGGACTTTGCATGAGTGAATTGTGGGATCCTGATACTGATGTGTTTTTTGAGATGTTTTCTCCGACAAAAGTTTGTATTCCTAAATCCTTTCTTCGCGTATCGATGTTTTCACCGTCTGGATTTTCATGTGAGAAAAAGTTTCTGTTTAGCATGTCTTTTGAGTGAAGTTCTCCCATGTAGGTTAGTTCGTTACTGTATTCGACTGGAACTAACCCTCTTGAAGTTCTTTCTTGGTTGATGAGGTCTAGCATTTGAAGAATTTCAGTGTGATCTCCTTCTATTTGATAATTTGTATCTGGAAATTCTGGTGTGAAAGGGGACTGGTTGGTTGAAAGTAAGCGGTAGTAAATTTCTGAAAATTCTCTTCTTTGGAGTTCTTTATCAGCTTCAATTTTGAGGCTGAAGGGTAGGTAGTTTTGGTTAGATAAGTAGTTAAGGTATCCGCTGTACCACTGGTTTTGGTCATAGTCTGAGTAATTGTTTTGAGCGGTTTGTGGGCTGGCGTTTTGATATGGCGTGTTTTGGGACTCTGAGATTATTTTAAAAGCTTCGGCTCGGTTGATAGGGTTGGATGGGCGGAAGGTTCCATCTGGGTAACCTGCTACAATACCGTTGGCTTTAGCAGTACATACAAAGGGTGCGAACCATTCTGTGTCGGGTACGTCTGGAAAACAATTGTTTGGTTCCTCTAGTGGTAAGTCTGCTGAAAGGACAGCTATTTTGGTGAGCTCAGCTCTGTTTAAAGTGTTTTGAGGTTTGAAAGTTCCGTCTGGGTTACCGTCAATGATTTGTTGGTCTTTTAGATATGTTATGGCTGTATGGTTTGGGTGATTTGTAGGAACATCGGGGAAATTTGCATATGCGATTGATGGGATAATCAAGGAGGTGATGATTGAAAGTGGGAGTAACTTTTTCATAAGTTTTGTTTAGTGACTATATCTATTTTAGTTTAGACGTGTTTTTTTACAAATATGTTATAGTGCACGTGTTATTTAATGTTTGAGAATATGAAAAAATTTTTCAGTTTAACAATGATCGCTTTGCTCCTAGCTGGATGTGGAGGAAATGTTAATGATAATATGGATACTTCCATGGAAGACTCTAATACGACTGAGGAGATTGGTTGTAATATAGGTGAGGTTTATTCTTTGGATGGTTTATCATTTGATATTTGTTCTACGAATGAGCTAACTCTTGGAGATAGTGATGGGGCTTTGAGACCTATTATGTCTGGGGATCAGTCGCAGACATTTGGATATGTTGTTGAGGGTGACTTTGAAAATGATTTAATCAGTGTTGATAGAGATGAGCTTATTACTGCACTAGAAAATAACCTCTTTGGTGGAGTTGAGGCGGTAGATGAGAATGGTTATGGTGCAAATTACGTTGAATTTGTAGGGTATGATGTAATTGAATTAGATTTCTTAGGTGATCTTGCTGGTAATAAAAGATTTTTTGCTTTAGTTGATGGTGATCTATTGAAGTTTGATTATAATTTCAATGCTATTGCTGTTTTGAGTGGAGTTATCTCAAGATAAATTTGTATTAAAAAAGACCATCCGTTGAGAGGTGGTCTTTTTTGTTGATTAGATAATTTAGATATCTAACTTGATGATTGCTAACTGTCTTTGTTGTTCTAGCTCTTTGATTGGGTGGTCTGCTGGAAGAGAGTATGTGTTTGGATTTAAGGCTAAGTACCAATCTTCTGCTCCATCAGTCCATCTGTCTGGAAGTGAGAAGTAAAGTGGGTAATTTACAGTTTCTCCAGGTTGAGCTGAGAAACGATCGTTTTGTTGTTCAAAACAAGTTCCTAGATAATCTCCTTGAAACAAATATGGGTCTAGAGTTCCATAAAATTCGTCAGATAAAACTGTTGCGTCTTGGGCAAAGTCTTCTGATTCCATGAATTCTATAGTTTTATCAGTAGTAACATCGGAGATCCCCCAAATATCTGAAATCATTCCATATGTTATAGCTTGATCATAGTTGTTTGTGATTTCAAGATCTACCATCATGGCATTCTCTAGATAAGTTTGGCAAGCGAGGTTGTCTGCTACGGAGACTAGGTCATGAGTTTTTACACCATTATTGGTAATTGATAATTGTCCAATATTGAAAGTTTCGTCTGTTATAGCTGTTGATTCATAGTAATCAGCTATTGAGAATGAGCTAGGGTCAAATTCTGCTGACATTTGTGAATCAGTCTGACTTTGGTCTGGGGTTTCTTCTGGACTGTCTGAGTTTGCACATCCTGTAAGTACTAGGATTGAGAGTGAAGCAACTACTAATAGTTTTTGCATTTTATTTGGTTAAGTGGGATACATTATGGTGTTTGTTGACAAATTTGTAAACAATTAAAAAGACCACTCTTGAGGGAATGGTCTTTAGGATTGCTTACTTTTTGCAAAGGGCGTTGCATATTGGGCAGTTTGGTAGCCAAAGTAAAATACCTGTTAGCAGGAATCCAATACCACTTAGGAATGGTGGAGTTGGGTAACTGTTTGTAGCAAGCATGTATATACCGAGGGCGATTATTGCTGCAGAGAGAATCATTTGGATGGCTTTTTTGGCTTTCATGTTTGGTTTATTAATTACTTACATTTATCCTAACAAGAGGTTGCTTTGATATGTAGGGTTTTGGTTTTACAAATTATCCTTCGCAGGCTACACAGTTTTGTTTTTGATTAAGCATTTGGGCTGCATTCATACTGTGTTGGTAGTACAAGCTTTTTACGCCAAGTTTCCATGCGTCTAGGTAAAGCTGATTTATTTCTTTAGCTGGTGTGTCTGGATGGATGATTACGTTGAGGGATTGACCTTGGTCGATGAATTCTTGTCTTACACCGGCTTGGTTGATGATGGCTCTTTGGTCGATTTCTGGGTAAGTTTTGAAAACGTCTTTTTCTTCTTGAGAAAGGAAGTCTAAGTGTTGGACTGATCCATCTCTTTCTTTGATGCTTCTCCATGTTTCGTCGTCGTTCTTACCTTTTTCTTCTAGGAGTTTTACTAAATGTTGGTTTTTGACTGTTACTTTGATGTTTTGGATGTCTTTAACGTAGCAGTTTGACCAGATTGGTTCTATTCCTTGAGAAACTTGTCCTAGGATGAAGGCTGAAGATGTGGTTGGAGCAACGGCCATAGTTGTTGTGTTTCTTCTTCCGTATCCTTTTAGGATTTCTGGTTCACCAAATTTTTCTGCCATTTCTTTAGAGGCTTTGTAGGTTCTTTCTTGAACTAGTTTGAAGATTTGGTGGTTAAGTTTTGCAGCTTCGCGACTCTCGAATGTAAGATTGTTTTCTTGTAGGAAAGAGTGCCATCCTAGTACTCCAACTCCTAGCGCTCTATGTCTTTTGGCAAAATTGTAAGCTTTTTCCATGAATAAGAAAGTTTTTCTGTCGTCTTCTTGGTCTGAATCTCTGTAAACTTCAAGTTTTTGGATGAATTCTGACATTACTGTGTCTAAGAAGTAAGTAAGGGTTTCAACTGCATCTGTGTCTTTCCATTTGTCGTAGTGGAGTAGGTTGATAGATGATAAGCAACATACGAAAGATTCTTCGTTGTTACTTGGGAGCATGATCTCTGTACATAGATTGCTGGCCCAGATTCTTCTATCTAGATCTTTGTATACGTCTACAGTGTTATTGTTTACGTTGTCTTCAAATAAAATGTATGGGTATCCGATTTCTCCTCTGATTTGGATGAGTTGAGCCCAAGTGGCTCTTTTTTCTTCATCTCCATCGATCATGGATTGAAGCCATTCGTCACTAACTGTTACTCCGTGTTTCAGTTTTTGAATTGGGTTACCTTCAGTACCGATTTCTAGGAATTCTTTTATGTCTGGGTGGCTGATTGGAAGGTATGGTGCGAATTGTCCGCGTCTTGTTGATCCTTGGCTAACTACATCAACCATTCTGTCGAAAAGTTGCATGAAGTGAACTGCTCCTGAAGAGTGACCATTGTCGCTGATTGGTGCTCCTCTGTGTCTTAAAGCCCCGAAGTAACCTGAGGTTCCACCTCCGAGTTTAGACATCATTCCTACTTCAGCTTGAGTGAAAAGGATGTCTCCCATGTCATCTTGGATGTATGATCCGAAACAACTGATAGGAAGTCCTCTTTCTTTTCCGAAGTTTGACCAAACGGGGGAGGCAAGTGAGTAGAATCCTTGCTCCATGTACCCATAGAATTTATCGGCGAATCCTTCGATACCGTTTATTTTTTCGGCGTTTTCGGCGATATTACGGATTCTTTGTTCAGGGGTTACTCCTGGTGAGAGGTATCCTCTTTCTAGGAATTTTCGGCTGTATTCAGTTAACCATTGCATTTGTAAATTTTATGTTAATTATTAGTTTTGTTTTTTGATTTAGAAGAGATCGTCGCTGGTAATACTTTTACTTTTTTTGTTGTAGTTGATCGGTCGTTTGTCGAAGAAATCGTTGTGTTTAGTTACGATAATTTCATCATCAAACCATTCTGTTTCTTTTAGTTGAGCAGCGTTTGTTTCAAAAACAGGTTCAATTTCTAAGCTTTTGAGAGATCTGTTAAATCTATCTTTGATGAAGTTTTTAACAACTTCTTTTGGTAAGAATTCGAGTTCTCCTTCTTCGAAGATCCAATCGATGATTTTTTCTTCAGAAGCATATGCCTTGCGACACATCTCTTGAACCATCTGGCTGTGTTCTTCGTCAAACCAATGTGGATTTTCCTCTTTGATTATGTTGATTAAAGCGATTCCGAAATTACCGTGGATTTGTTCCTCTTTGGAGGTTGCTTCAACAACGTTGGAGATACCTTTAAGTTCGTTTTTGTATTTGTTGAATGACATCATTATTAGGAACTGTGAGAAGAGAGATACATGCTCGATAAATAATGAGAACAGAAGGATTGCTTCAGAGTATTCTTGATTGTTTTCACTTCTGGCGTATTTTAGGGATTGTTCAAGGTATTCGACTCTATCTTTCAGAGCTGGAATGTCTTTGATTTTTTCAAATTCGTCGTTTAGTCCTAGTATTTCAATAAGATGTGAGTAAGCATCGTGATGTCTAACTTCACTTTCGGCGAAAGTTGAACCAACTGATCCAATTTCTGGTTTTGGAAGCTTATGATATAGATCTCCCCAGAAAGTTTTTACAGCTACCTCGATTTGAGAGATGGCTAGCATTGTGTTCTTGATAGCTGAGCGTTCTTTATCGTTGAGCATTACTTTGAAGTGGTGAATATCACCTGTGAAGTTGAACTCGGTATGTATCCAGTATGAGTGACGAATTGCATCTGCGTACTCTAAGAGTTCTGGGTATTCGTAAGGTTTGAGGTTTAATCTTTTTTTGAAGATATCTCTTTTTCTGGCTCTTGCGTGTTGGTCCCTATATAGAATGTAGGCTTTGGCAACATCGTGGAACTCACTTTTCATAAGTTCTTCTTCAACTATGTTTTGAACACTTTCAACGTTTGGTATGTAGTCGTGGTCTTTAAGTTTGATAGCTTCAAGATCTTTTACAACTTTATTGGTAATACCTGAGGCTTTGTGTCTATCTCCATTTCCGACAGCGCTCATAGCTTTTTCAATGGCATCTGTGATCTTTTGTGGGTCAAAATCCTTGATGGAATTGTCCCTTTTTTGAATTTGTGTGATCATTTTGTGTAGGGATTATAAATAATATAATGAGTAAATTTGCGTTGCGACGTTTTTGTCGTTTAACACAATATGTTGTGTGTGTTGAGATTGTATGACACAAGATATAGTGGGTCAAAGGAATCTGGGGTGTTCCAAAATAGTACTCAAATTTTAAGAAATCACCTAAGTTTAGAGCTGAAAATGGTCTGAAAATTTATGATCTAATTTTTTATGAGCTAGACATGATGAGAGGTTGTTTTTTGGGTAGGTTAACCTTGACATTTCTTAAGTTTGTTACTTTAATATCATTGTTCATAGTGCGATCTGAATAGATACGCAATGTGGCGTGTTCATTTATAGATCGTAAAGTAAAATCGAGGAGATAAATATGGAGCTTTTGAAGAAAGTTGTGATGTTTTCGTTCTTTCTGATCCTTTGTTCCTGCGGGAGCGATGAGATGGATCTGACTCCATGGGAGTTGGATGAGCCTCTGAGGACTGATGTAATTGAGACTGAGCCGGACATTGGAGACTATGACCCTGGAATTCCTGAAGAGCCTGATATTGGTGTTCCTCAACTTTCTATAGTTGAGTTTTCACATGAAAAGCTTGGTTCTGTAGACGATTATGCACCGGTTGTATTTGGTGCTACGGAAGCACGACTGATGACTTTGGTTTCTGAGAATGAGAATTGTAGGTTGGAAGGAATGAAATTCTCTAGATCTTCAGATCCAGAACTTTTTTCTAAGGGAATTGAATCTATTAATTTTGATGGAGTCAATTACGATTTAGAGAATAGAGGTGAAGGAGTCTACGGGTTCATGTTTGAGGATTCTAAACCAGTTAATAAAGATTATATTTATGAGATTGTATCTCATATTTATGGTCCTGGTTTAGAAGGGAAGGAATTTCCAGAGCATGTTTTCTACTTGGTTGAACCAACTTTAAGTGAGGGTTGTCTTCTGGATAGATTTGTCCAAGATAACTTTCATGGTTACTTGGTTAACCTTGGAGTTAGTTCATGGTCTAATAAGCACTTAACTGTAACTGAAGGTATAAATAGAATTGGTGTTTTTTCATTTTTCAAAGATGAATCTCCAAATCTTTCTCAGGAAACTGGGGAACCTTTAGATATAGCAATACTTGAAACCTGTTTTCTTTTAGAGCTTAGTAATATTGGTGTAACCAGTATAGCTTTATTCTCGAATGGAAATAGAGTTTCTCGTTCACTTGAAATAAATCAGGATGGTGAGGTCTGTTTTGATCTCTCTGGTTTGTTTGATGGTTTGGTGGTTGGACCGCAAGACTTAGAAATTGAGTTATATGCGGAAGTATCTATCAATACGGATTCGTCTGAATTGAGTAAAGTAACTATTTCTAGTGTTGCTTACACATCAATTGATCCAGGTACATCCTTATTGTACTTCGAGCTTCCAATTGAGCTGTCAATTCTTGAGGTTGCTCAGTGATTTTACTTTGATCTATAAATGATAAAGCTCACTGCCTTGTGCAGTGGGCTCTTTTTATGTTTAAAATGGTACACCCGATAGGATTCGAACCTATGACCTCTGCCTCCGCAAGGCAGCGCTCTATCCAGCTAAGCTACGGGTGCACTTTTGTGTGCTTTGATATGTGTAAGCGGTGAGGAGGATATCAGAAGTTTTTGGCTGATGCAAGCTGTTTGATTAGTTTAGGATTTGTTGGAGTGTGTTGTGATTTTGGGAGTTGTTTGTAGCGATAAAGGAGGTTGCTATTTGGTGTATGTTGATTGGGGCGCCGTTGGTATAGGTTACTTTTCCACCTGCTTCTTCAATGAGGAGTTTACCCGCGGCTAGGTCCCAGATTTTGGTATTGTTGTGGTTTGCTGCAATAGCAGCTCCTTTGGCAACAAGACAAAGGTTGAAGCAGGCAGATCCAGTTATGCGTTTTGGGTTTGGGATTTGATTGATGATTTGTTTGAGGTAAGGATTGTTTGGTTTTAGGTAAGATTGATCGAAGCAGATTGGTTTAAGTGGGCTTGGATCTTTGGTGACTTGGATTGGTTTCTTGTTTAGGAATGACCCTTGGCCTTTGATAGCTGTATATGTTTCTTGGGTGGTTGGGATGTGGATTATAGCTAGTTTAAGATCTGATTCTACTGCAAGGGCGATGGAGATGCAGAAGATTGGGAGTTGGTGGACGTAGTTTCTGGTTCCGTCGATTGGATCAATGATCCATGTTAGTTCGGGGTTTGGGGTGTGGTTTGGGTTTTTGGTTCCTTCTTCATTGATGAATTGGCTATTCGGGTATTTTTGGAGGATGTGGTTTGTGAGTTCTAGTTCAATGTGTTTGTCGACTTTGGTTACAAGTGAGCCATCTTGTTTGATGTTTCCTTTGATAAGGGATTGTTCTTGGATGGCGTATTGTCCAAGTTGTTTTACTTTTGGGAGAAGGTAGTTTTGGATAGATTGTAGGTCTTGAGTTGTCATATGTAGATTTATTTTATGTTTGGATTGTAGGTTGGAAGCTAGGTTTTGTCGAATTTTGGTAAATAAACTTGATTTGATGGACTTGGCTTGCAAATTTTTTGGCTTCTTGTAGAGTATTATGCGATATAAATTTGGTTATGAAGGAGTTTAAGTTGCATTCAAAGTACACACCGAAAGGTGATCAGCCTAAGGCGATAAAGAAGATTTTAGATTGTATTGATAATGGTAAAAGATATACAACTTTGCTTGGGGCAACTGGTACAGGTAAAACTTTTACAATGGCCAATGTGATTCAGGAAACTCAAAGACCAACATTGGTTTTGGCTCACAATAAGACTCTTGCGGCCCAGCTTTGCTCTGAGTTTCAGGAGTTTTTTCCTGAAAATGCAGTTCATTATTTTGTTTCTTACTATGATTACTATCAGCCTGAAGCTTATGTAGCATCAACAGATACATATATAGAGAAGGATGCATCGATAAATGAAGAGATCAATAAGTTCCGTCATGCTGCAACGGTTAATCTTTTGACTAGAAGGGATGTTATAATTGTGGCGACGGTGAGTTGTATATATGGGCTTGGTTCTGTGGAGGATTATAATGAGATCAGTTTAGACTTGAAAGTAGGGGAGGTGAGGCTTCGTGATAAAGTTTTGAGACATCTTACAGATATGCAGTTTGTGCGTTCTCAAGGAGAGTTTAAGCAAGGTATGTTTAAAGTGATGGGGGATGTGGTTGAGATTTTCCCACCTTCTTCCGATAATATATATATTGTTGAATTTTTTGGAGATGAGATTGATCGAATTACTGAAGTTGATTCTTTCACTGGTGAACTCTTGAATGAATATGAAGAGATAAAAGTTTTCCCGGCAAAGCATAACGTGACTACACAAGAGAAGATTGAAGCAGCTGCAGCTCAAATCAGAGCAGACTTAGAAGAGCGGCATTCGGCTTTGGTGGCTATGGGTAAACAATTGGAAGCTTATAGATTGAAAACTAAAACTGAGTATGATTTGGAGATTCTTTTAGAGACTGGGTATTGTCCTGGAATTGAAAATTATACTAGGTACTTGAATCTACGTGAGCCAGGTGCTCAGCCGGCTACTTTATTGGATTATTTTCCTGATGATTTCTTGATGTTTGTAGATGAGTCGCATATAACAATCCCTCAGTTTGGTGGGATGTATGCTGGGAATTTGTCTAGGAAGCAGACTTTGATTGAGCACGGGTTTAGATTGCCTTCGGCTTTGGATAATAGACCGTTGAATTTTGATGAGTTTGAAGGGCATATGAGGCAAGCTGTGTTTGTATCGGCTACTCCAGGTAAATATGAAAAGGCTAATACTGAGAAAGACTGTTGGGCTGAGCAAGTGATTCGTCCTACCGGGCTTTTGGATCCGACTATTGAAGTGTTGCCGACGAGAGGTCAGCTTGGGGATGTGACTAAGAAAGTGAAGGAGATTACGGCTAAAGGTGAGAGGTGTTTGATCACTACCCTTACTAAGAAGATGTCTGAATCACTTACTGATTATATGAGAGAGCAAGGGGTGAGAGTAAAATATTTACATTCGGATATTGATGCGATTGAAAGGATTGATATCTTGAGGGAATTAAGGGAAGGAAAAATTGAATGTATTATTGGTATTAACCTTCTTCGTGAAGGATTGGATCTTCCTGAAGTTTCGTTTGTGGGTATTTTGGATGCGGACAAGAGAGGTTTCTTGAGATCTGAATCAGCATTGATCCAGACAATTGGACGTGCGGCTCGTAATGTGAATGGTCACGTGAATATGTACGCTGATGAGATAACCGAAGCTATGCAAGTGGCGATCGATGAGACTGCTCGTCGTAGAGAGTTGCAGATGGCTTACAATGAAAAACATGGAATCACTCCTGAGACAATTAAGAAGGCTATTAAAGATATTGCTCAGACTTCTAGATCTGAAGATAAGAAAAGAATCAAAAAATATGAAAATAAAGCTATTCCTGTGGATGAGAGAAATAGGTTATTGAAAGAGCTTGAAGATCAGATGTCTTTGGCTTCTATGAATATGGAGTTTGAAAAAGCTGCTGACCTAAGGGATGAGATTGCTGTGCTTAAAGAGAAGTGGAAGGTGTAGGTTTGCTTGGAGAATTACTAAAAAGCCACTACTCAATGGGTAGTGGCTTTTGTTTTATAGTTGTGATGTGAGCTGGTTGTCTGGGATTGAGCAGAAGTTGTTGTCGTCTTGGATGTGGTTTGAAGGGCAGTGGCAGATGCCGTTTTCTGCTTTTCCTCCTGAGTTTGTACATTTGACTTGGTCAACTGTATCAAAGATAGCGAAGGATTCTCCGTTGTAGGTAACTTCTTGATCTTTTAGTTGTGCTTTCTGGCTACAACCGTAGATGATAAAAATTCCAGCTAGGGTAACCAGGATGAAATTTTTGGTCATGTGTTGACTAGTTAAAATAGAATATGTTGGCATTCTAATGAAAAATATTGTGATTGTATAATTGTGATTGCAGAAAGGTTTTGACTTAATGTATCCTTTGATCAGAAATTTAATGTTATGGTATGTATTTGATAGGTGGATTAGTTGGATTGATTTTACTGATTGCTCTTGGGGTAGTTGGTTTGTATAACTCGTTTGTGAAGTTAAGGATTAAAGTTGATGAAGCTTGGTCAGATATCGATACTCAGCTTAAAAGAAGGTATGACTTGATTCCAAATCTTGTAGAGACTGTAAAAGGATACGCGAAGCATGAAGCTGATACACTGGAGAATGTTGTGAAAGCTCGTAACATGGCGATGTCGACTAATGGAGATGCAGCTAAGCAAGCTGAAGCTGAAAATATGCTTACTGGAGCATTGAAGTCTATTTTTGCTCTAGCTGAAAGTTATCCAGACTTGAAGGCGAATACTAACTTTATCGAACTTCAAAATACTTTAACAGAGGTGGAGGAGCATATTCAGTTGTCTAGACGTTACTATAATGGTTCGGTTAGAGATTATAATACTGCGATTGCTGTATTTCCGGGTAGCGTGATAGCTGGAATGTTTAATTTTGAGAAGAGAGAATTCTTCGAGATTGAAGAAGCTCAGAGAGAGAATGTAAAAGTTGATTTTAACACTAAGTAAATTGGAATTTGTAAGTAAGTTTTTAAAAGTTTTAGGAATAGGGACTATCTGTATAGTCTCTGTTTTGGGTAATTCATTGTCTGTTGATGCAAATGTGAGAGATGATTACCCTGGTTATGTCTGGTACATCCCTGAGTATGAGATAGATCTATACCTTGGGAAAGATGGAATTTTAGACGTAGAAGAGAGAATTGTGGCAGATTTTTCTAGTACTTCGCGTCGTGGGATAATTCGTGAGATTCCGTATAGGTATGTTGATCTTTTTGAGGGTGTTAATCGTGTAACACCTATAAAGGTTTTGGGTGTTGAAGATTTTGACGGGAATGATTGGGAGTATAAAGACTTTAAGGAAGGTGGAGATGTGAAGATTAGGATTGGGAATGAAAATGTTTATTGGAGTGAGCCCTTAGAATATGTGATTAGTTATGAGGTTGAGAATGCTTTGAATTCATTTAATGAAAATATGGAAGAGCTTGGAGCATTACAGTCTGAGAATGGATCTTTGAGAGATGAGTTGTATTGGAATGCAATCGGAACTGAGTGGAGTGAGTCGCCGATTGGTCGGTATAAAGTTAGGTTTGATTTATCGAATTATGAAGAATCGGAAGTTTTAGATTTTGCATGTTTCTCAGGTGGTTTGGGGTCAAATGAAGAGTGTGATTATGTGTTTGAAAATGGGATTATGACAATTGAAGGTCAGAATCTTGGATATCAAGAGGGAGTTACTCTTGGAGTTGCTTTTGGGGGTGGTGTGATAACACCAAAAATGACTTGGAGGTCTTGGTTGTATAAATGGCAGCAACTTTTTTTTTTGATGCCAATAGTGATCTTTCTGATGTGTATTCTGTATTGGAGGAAGCACGGTAAAGATTTGGATAAGAAAATTGTTATACCTACTTATAAACTAAACCCTGAGCTGAATGCGATGGAAGTAGGGGCTTTGGTTGATGAAAAGGTAAACAATGAAGATATTACTGCTGGGATAATGGATTTAGCTGTGAGAGGTTATATTCAAATAAAGGAAGTTGAGAAGAAAGGATGGTTTGGGAAAACAAGTTTTGAGTTTGTTAAGTTGAAGGATTTTAAAGGAGATAATAGCCTGGAAGGTTTTGAGAAGGCTCTTCTAAAAGGTTTGTTTGGTTCGTCCAAAGATAAGGTTTCTAGTAAAGATTTGGTTGGAACTTTTTATATTACTGTAGGGTCGGTTAGTCGTAAATTATATGATTATTTAGTTGATCAAGGTTACTATAAGGAGAATCCTAACGAGGTTAAGACTAAGTTTTTGGGTCTTGGGTTTACTGCGGCATTTTTAGCTATATGGGGGTCTGGGATCACTCAAACTTGGTATCTTTTGCCAATTTTATTGCCGCTTGGATTGGGGTTATTAATGATTGCTCCGTTTATGTCTAAAAAGACCAAACATGGTATGGAGGTGCACGCACACATTCTTGGTTTTAAGGAGTTTATAGATGTGGCTGAAAAAGATAGAGTGAAATTTTTTCAAGAGATAAAGGATCAAATGACAAAAGATGAGCAAATTGTGACATTTGAAAGGTTGCTTCCATATGCTGTGGCTTTTGGAATGGGGGATAGATGGGCGGATTTATTTGATGGGATTTTGGTTGATTATAGTCCGGTTTGGTATGCAGGTGGTAATGACTTCAATATGAGAAGTTTTGGAAATAGCTTGAATGATATGAGTAGTGGAATGAAAGCTGCTTCTGTTTCGCCTTCCTCATCTTCTTCTGGAGGATCTTTTAGTAGTGGTGGCTTTTCAGGTGGAGGATTTGGTGGTGGTGGTGGAAGTAGTTGGTAGATTTAAATTAATTTGATGGAAATTTATTACTTTTTGGGAAGCTTGGTTCTGATGGTTTTGGTGCCAACTTTGTATCTAAAATATCGAGATTTTAGAGATAGTAAAAGTGATACTGTTGTGATTTCTTTTGATGCTCCTGATGATCTTAATGTGCTTGAGGTTGGTTATTTTTATGATAATAAGATCATGTTTAAGGATGTTTTGGGTTGGTTGATGGAGTTTGTTTTGAAGGGCAATTTAGAGATTGATAAAAGAGATGGAGATGTAAAGGTTAAGGTTGTGAGTAAGCCAAATGATTTGAATGAAATTAATGAACTTGTCTGGAGTAGTTTTTTTCGAGAGCGTAAAGAGGTGAGTATGAATCACATGTTGAAGAATTATAATGTTTTGCTGCTGGGATTGACTATGAAGTTTCGTGAGGACTTGTTGGCGAGAGGTTACTTGAAAAAATTTAATAAGGTGTGGGTGGTTGTACCTTTGGTTTTGGCTTTTTTAGTGTATTTATTGGCTTTTAGATATTTGCCAGGTTTTGAAGAATTTGATGGAATTGGTAGAATTATTGTGTTTGGGGTTATGCCTTTTTTAGGCTTGCTTTTATGTGTGACTACTCCAGTTCGGACTGAAAAAGGGAAAGATTTGTATAGGAGGTTAGCTGGATTTAGAGACTATTTAAAAACTGCTGAAAAGGATAGAGAGAAGTTTAGGCAGGAGCTTTTGACTAGGATTGATGAAAAAGACCGAAGACTTGAGTTTTCTACTCTTTTGCCTTATTTGGCAGTTTTGAATGTTGATAAGAAGTGGTTTGAAACACTTGTGCCGGAATTGCAGGAGTTTGTGGATAGTGAGGATTTTATGGGGTTTATAAGTACATATAATTAAAAAAAATGAAAATTAATTTGATAGAGGCAGATAGTCGTGGGCATGTGAATCCTGATTGGTTAAGTACCTATTATACATATAGTTTTGGGAGGTATTATGATCCAAGTAGAATGGGGTTTGGAGCTTTGAGAGTTGTGAATGATGATACAATTGCAGCTGGTAAAGGTTTTGATTATCATCAGCATGATAATATGGAGATTGTGACAATTGTCTTGGATGGAGCTTTGAAACATAGGGATTCGATAGGTAATGAGTCGGTTATAAAAGCTGGAGAAGTACAAGCGATGAGTGCTGGTACTGGTGTTTTTCATTCTGAAGAAAATGCATCTGATGATGAGTCAGTGCGTTTGATCCAGATTTGGGTTGAGACTAGAGATAGAGGAATTAAGCCAAGGTATGATCAGAGAAAGTTTGATTTTTTGGAAAATGAATCTGAGTTTGGATTAGTGGTTGCGCCTGAGTGGGCTGAGGATGATGTTGTGAAAGTACATCAGGATACTTGGTTTAGTTATGGGTATTTGAAAGGAGGGGAGTCGTTGGATTATACATTGAACGATAAAGAGAATGGTCTCTTTGTTTTTGTGCTTGAGGGAGAGATTGAGATGGATGAATTGACTTTGAATAGGCGAGATGCGGTTGAAATATCAGAAGTTGAAAAAGTAGAATTTAAAGTTCTTGAAGGAGGGGCTAAAGTTTTGCTAATTGAAGTGCCTCTTTAGTTATTTGCAAATTGGGAGGTGGGTGACTGCCTCTTGGTTTTGGGATTTTATTTCTTGAAAGACTTTTTGGAGGTTTAGTCTTATGGTGTGGAGAGTTTCTTGTGATGGGTTTTGGCTTTTGCATTCTTCTCTGAAAAGGAGGAAGAGTTTGTTAATGGCCTTTTCTTGAGACTCTATTGTGTGGAGGTCATGAGTGTTTATCTGGTTGGCTTTTTCTGATCTGGGGTTTAGGTTTGCTGTTGGGGTGCAGGCTGTTAGAAAAAAGTATATGTTCAATAATAAGAGGTAGTTTTTAGGTTTTTGAGTTGGGATTTTTTTTGGGGAATTTGGTTTTGAGATCATATCTATTTTTGCGAATGATAAGTTTTGTTTTGCTTTTGTCAAGTTTGAGGTGTTGAGTAGTATATGATGTTGGCTTGCTGGTTTGAGGAAAGTCTTGTTTTGGTGTATAATTGTTAGATTTAAAATAAATTGTGGAAAAAGATTTATTGGAGTCTACTTTGAGTGAGTGTAATGAAGCTTCTAGCTCCATAGGTGGAGTTGTTGAGAAATTTGATATTGTAAACGATTTTTCTGCTAAGCAAAGACATTTGAATGACCTAGAGAATGAAATGCTGAGTCAGGGTGGAGATGAGGCTCGAATAGCTGAATTAATTGATGAATTATGATGGATAATGGATTTAAAAGAATTGATAATTTAAGAGAAGAAGTTAAAGACTCTGATTCTGGTAAGAATTTAACTGAGTTGATCTCTAGAATTGATGATTTTTCTAAAAAAGTTGATGATGAGACCTTAGTGAAGTTAAGAGATATTCAAAAAAAGCTAGAGAGTTATCGTGCAAGTGATGAATCAGTTTCAGACTTACAGTTAAAAGAAAATGATTCGGAGGTGACTAAAGTGTTGGTAGAATATATCGATAAAGAAAGTGAGGTTCGAAGAGAAAAGCAGTCGGCATTGAATGAAAGAGTGCGAGATATAAATAGTCTTGGAAATGAAGCTAAGGAGTATTTGACTGAATTTGATTTTCAAGAAGGTGCTGAAGTTTTGTTCCAGGATAACTTTGTAGAAAAGGAGTTTGAATTAACGAAAAAGTATAATCTGGTTTTGGAGAGTTTAACTGCTGAAGACAAGGTGTTTTCTGCTTATGAAAAGTACGATGAAACTAAGTTTGTTCCTAAAGAGAGTATTACAAAACTAAATGATTTATTGGTTGAGAAAATTCAAGGTCGAGCAGTATCTATGGAAAAACTAGGTCTGGATAAAGAGCAATTTAAGGAATTACTATCTCTTAAGACTTCTAAAGAATATAGAGAGCATGTTTCTAAAAACTCAGAGAATTATAGAAAACTGTTTTTAGTTGATTCTCCGAAGGGATATGTAGTTAGTTTTAGGAGAGTGAAGAACATTGCTGAAGAATCTGACGAAGGTGTGAAACGTGTTTTAGATGATGTATCTAAGTATATTGGTATATTCGAGTTGTTTGGTGAAGATGGAGTAGATAAATTAATAAAGGATGAAGCTAGCGTCTACTCAACTGATGGTGGCAAGATAAGTTTAACTAGGCAAAAAGGAAGATTAGTTTTTGGGAATAACTCTGATGGATTAGATGAAAAAGCTATTATTTATGATGATTATAGGATTGAATTTAAGGAATTGGATGATTATGCCAATCAAGGTGAGGTTATTGAGGATAAATACACTTCAGCTGAAAATGAAAGTAGTTTAAGTGAAGAAGTAGGGGCGTATGGTTTGGAATATGTTTTGGATGAGAAAGTAGAAGGTAAGTCTAGGGAGGAGTTGGGAGATTTTGCGGAATTACTCGATAAAAAGATTTCTGGTGAAGAAAATAAAGACGTCGTGAAGTTGCTTGAGACAAAGAAAGCTGAGGTAAATGCTAGGTTAGAGTGGGAGAATTATCTGGGTGGTGGAGAGATGGTTAAAGAGCTTATAGGTAAAGACAAGTTAGACAAATCTGACCAAGGAAAATTGGATGAGTTTGTTAATTTATCTTTTGCTAAGAAGTATATGGAAGCTACCGAAGACTGGGATATGAATTATGATGAAGAGAAAGCCTCTGGTCAGATGGTTGTGAATAGTTTATCGAAGCGTTTAGATAAGGTGGCTAATGTTGTTTCTAAATTGCCAGAAGGGTCGATTGAAAGGAAAAATTTAACTGAGAAGCTAAAAGCTGAAAATGCTGAATTCTTGGATATGGCTTTAAGAATGGGAGAATATGATGAAAGTGAAATTGTAGTTGATTCGAAAACAGTGACAGATAAATTGGTTGCTCAATTTGATATGATGGATGGTTTTGACGAGGCTTTTGAATATTACAAAGCAAAGCATGCTGAGATTGATGAGAATCACTATCAGAGTGAAGAGATAAAGAAAGGTTATAATACTTTCAATCAAGTTGCCTTAAGTAAACTCTCTGAAAAGTTATTGGTTTTAAAAAAGACAGATAAGGTTAAATACTTGGAAGGGGTTATGAAGTTGGCGGAATTTACCACTGATAGAGAAGGGGATATAGACTCAGATCTTGTTTCTCCTGAGTTTGCTTCTCAGCTTTTGATTGAAGGAATGGATCTTCCTGAGAAGGCTATGGAGAAGTTTTGGTCTGATGAGAAAAATCCTGCGATAATCGACTATAATAAGTTTGCTTCTGAGATTGTTTTAGGGAACTTAGATAACATCTCTGAAGAGGATAAAGCTAATTTGCTTGGTACTGCTGGAGTTAGCTCTTATGAAGAGCTTTTGAGAGAGCCTAAGACGATTCAAGAGTACAGTAAAAGATATATGTCTTTGCGAGTTATTCGTGATATGAGTAAAGGATTCCCGATACCTGATCTTTCAAAACCTAATAGGTACTCGGGTGCTTTGCAAAATAAGATTAAGGATTTTGGAAGTTTTGCTACTAAAAAGATGACTAAGTATTTAGAGTCTGCGAGTGGAGTGGAGAGTTTGACTACATATTTTGGTATTGGTGATGATCCAAATACTAAAAAAATGGCTTTATTATTAGCGGATATTCAAGGTCTTGGGACGTTTGATATATCAGATAGAAGCTGGATGACTGTTCAGCTTGGAGGAAAGATAGTAACTTTGATTGGTGTGGCGATTGGTTCGTATGCGGCTGCGGCGGCAGGGATTGCGGCATCACCATTTACTTTAGGTTCTTCGGCTGCGGCTGGTGGAACTGCTTTTTCTGCTGGTACTGTTGCTGCAGCGGGTGCTTCGGCAGCGGCTTCTACTATGGTTTCACATGCTATGTTTGGAAAGGGTTATGATAATAACTATGAACTTGTAAAAGGTGCTGGTACAGAATTTGGTGTAAATATGCTTGGAGCAGGTGCAGGGGCTGGAATGGCTAATCTTGGAAGAGTTGCTGTTGCATCTAGAATGGGAATGGGTGCAAAAGAGGCTATTACTAAGGGATTGACTGGAGCTGATGAATTGGCAGTTGCTTATTCTCAAATGGGTAATTTTTCTAAAGGGTTTTACTATAGTTTGGCTTTAGCTGGAGATGTAACTGTAGGTGCCGCCTTAGATGCAGCTGGAAAACAGATAACTAGTAAAGATGCTGATTATGCTAAGGATGTAGCTCAAGGTTTGAGTGATCCTCTAGCTTGGGTTATGCCTATCTCAGGTTCAGGTATGAACGTAGTGTCTAAGATGATTCCAGGGGCAAAAAATGTAAATGCTGAAGAGGTTAGATTTGACGCAAGTGAATTACCTTTGGAGGATGCAGTTGCTTTGAATAATTTAAAAGAAGATATTCTTTCTACAACCGACTCTTCATCTAGGAGAGAGAAACTGGAGGTATATGTTGATAAATTTAGATCATCAGTTGAATCTGGAAAAATTAAGATGAGGAATGTTGGTGAGAATTTATCTAGGCAACGAGAAGTACTTATCGATAACGGTAAAAATATTATTGAGAGTTTAGCGGGTATGAAGTCTCAGTTGAAGGATATGATCGCTAAGAAAATAGAGGCTAGGAAAGAAAATGGTGAGGTAAATGATTTAGCAAAGTCTGATGATTCCCCTGAAGCTAGAGTTTTAGCTTTATTGGAAGAAATAGATCTAGATAATCTTCCAAGAAGGAAAGATGGAGAGGTTTATAATTCTGAGGTTAGTTTGAAAACTGAGGCTCAAACTGAGGCTTTAGGTAATGTAGTTAGATTAAGAGAGTACTTAAGTAACGTTTCAGGAGAGACTGGTGGAAAGTTTAAGGCTTTATCTGACAGAGTGAAAAATTATTTTGCGTCTGAAGTTAGACTTGGAGACAGGTTAGATGCTTATAAAGAGAGGTCTGATCAGTCATTTAGGAAGTTGGTGGATGATGTTAAGGAAAGTGTTGAAAAGTATAAAGTTGCTGGTCGTGAAGCTAAGGAACGAGTAGTGCAGGGGATTCGTGATAGGATCGAGTCTTACAAGTCAAAAAGAGAAAATGCCCAAAATCTAAAGGCAGCTAAAATGCTTGAAGAAGATTTATTGAGCAGTATTGGTAAACCAGAAGATTTGGTGGTTGATTTTGATCAATTGCAAACTGGCGATGTTGTGAAGATAGTAAGATCTAATGGAGAAGTAGATGGGGGTTGGATAATCCAGGATGGATCTGTGGAAACAGGTGTTCTGAAAGTTATCAAGTACTTGCCTGATGGTAATATTGCTAGGAAGGAGATTGATGTTTATTCGTATCGAGGACTGGAAATAAGTAGAAATCCACGTGGTTTAGAGTTCAATGAAGTGCCTCGTCAAAGAGAGGTGATAACTATTCCGGATGTGCATGGGGATCATGATGCTATGATCAATGCATTAAGAAGTATGGATGTGATAGATGCTAATAATAATTGGTCTGGTGGAAACAAAAGAATTCAGTTTATAGGTGATTTGATTGATAGAGGTGGGCAAGATAAGGAAGTTTTTGATACTATTATTAAGTTATCTAATCAGGCTAAAGAGAGTGGTGGCCATATAGATGTGATGATTGGGAATCATGAGCTGTTTTTGTTTGATGTTTTGTATGGTTCTGGAGATAGTGCAAAAAGGTCATTTTCATCTCATTTAAGAAATGGAGGAGTGGAGTTCTATCAAAGTCTGGGTATAAAAGAATATGGGAGTATGGATGCGATTAAGAGGTTTTTCTTTCATGAAAAACCAGAGTATTTAGAGTTCTTGAGGTCTATGAAGGCTATGGAGCAGGTTGATGATGTGCTTTACGTGCATGCAGGCTTACCACCTAAATGGGCTGATATGTTTGGGGATTATGGTGTAGATGCAATAAATCAGAAATTTTGGGAGGATTGTAAGTCTGGGGATTTAACTGAATGGACAGCTGTTGGAAGTGATCGTGGAGGTGACGTTTCTCTTAGTGATGTATCTCCATTATGGGCTGATTTTGATAATCTTAATCAGTATACAGATGCTCAAGTTGCTCAAATTGCTGAGAATCTAAAGGCTCGAGGTGTAAATGTAGTGGTAGTCGGTCACTCTAGAAGTGAATTTGTAGAGATGAATCAGAGATTTGAGGAATATGGTATAAAGTTTATCAATACGGATGCATCTATGACTCGAGGTTATGGTGGAACATCTACTGAAGGTGGGTTAAGGATAGGGGCTGGAGAAAATGCTGAGGTAACTTATGCTGACCAAGATGGAGGTGGAAGAAGTTTTGATGATATGATTCGAGAATAAATGTATCATGAGAGCTTAATGTATTAGCTTGTAAATAGTGATTTTTGGGGTGTTTGCTATAATTTTTAAAATTAATGTTTTGAATTGAAGTACGACACTATAGTGATCGGAGCTGGTCCTGGTGGGACTGAATGTGCTCGGGTTTTAGGAAGGCATGGAGAGAAGGTAGCTTTGATAGAAGCGCAGGCTGTTGGTGGGACATGTATAAATCGTGGGTGTATTCCAGCGAAGACGATGCTTTGGTCGGCTGAGATGTATAGACATGCTCATAAGCTTCATAATTATGGGATTGATTTGGAGGATCTGAGTCACAGTTTTGATTTTGGGCATATGGTTGATTTTAGAAGTAGAGTGATTGAGAGTTTGCAGAAAAAGGAGATTGGGAAGATTGAAAGAGATGGAGTTGAATTGATTTATGGATATGCTGAATTACTGGAAGGTAAGAAAGTTTTGGTTGATGGTGAAAAAGAGTTGGAAGCGGAAAATATTGTGATAGCTACTGGTGGTCGTGCTAGGAGGTTTCCTGGATTTAAGGATACTGATTCTAGGTATCTTGTAGCTGATAATATTTTTGAGTTGGAAGAGCTGCCTGAGTCTATAATGATTATTGGGGCTGGTCCGGTAGGGGCGGAGTTTGCTATTTATTTTCAGACTTTTGGAGTAGAGGTCGTGCTAGTGGATTTGGCTGAGAATGCTTTGAATAGATATGACCTAGAGCTGGGTGAGGAATTGATGAGAATTTATGAAGAAAAGGGGATTCAGGTGGAATTAGGTACATTGATTGAAGAAATTGATGATAGTGGAGAAGGTTTAAAGATTTCTTTGAAAAATGGAAAGAAATTTGAAGTGGAGAAGGTTTTGAGTGCTATAGGGGTTGAACCGGTGACTGAGTTTATGAAGCAGTCAGGAGTGGAGGTTTCTGAGAGAGGAAGGATAATTGTAGATGAGTTTTTGGAGACTTCTGAGTTCGGGGTTTATGCTTTGGGTGATATAATTGGTAAGAGTGGAAGTGCTTATGGGGCTGAGAGAGAGGGAGCTTTGATTGCTCATTTGATTATGGATCAAGGTTATGATGATTTGGTGGTGGATTATGAGTATTTTCCAGATGTTATTTTTACATATCCTGAAGTGGCGACTTGTGGTCTTTCAGAAGAAGAGTTGAAGAATAAGGGAGTTGAATATATTGTTGGGAAATCTTTGTATAAGCAAAATGGGAAGTCACTTTTGAAAGGTGAGCAGGAAGGTTTTTGTAAGGTTTTGGTACGTGCTTCTGATGGAGTGCTACTTGGAGTTCACATGATTGGAGATTTGGCTACGGAGATTATCCATAGTGTTTCCCTGCCTTTGATGCAAGAGATGACAGTAAAAGCTATGCTTCAGGCTGTTTGGGGGCATCCAGTTGTGGCGGAGATAGTGAGAGATGCATTAGTGGATGCTGTGTACAAATTGGAGGATTGATTGACATATTGAGTATAATTGTGTAGATTAGGGAGTACCTAATAGACCTATTTATGGGAATTTCTTATGAAACTAGTGAGTTTACTTTAGAAGAAATCACTGGTTCGAGTACAGATACAGACAGGGGAGTATCGGAAGAAAATTCTGAAAATAATGATACTTTAATAGTGCCTGATATTCACGGGGATCCTGAGCCTTTATACAGGTCTTTGAATAGGTTTGGTTTGATAGATAGACGAAGAAACTGGATTGGAGAGAAAGTGAATGTCGTGCTGTGTGGAGATCTTATTGATAGAGGTGGGAAAGATAAAGAGACTCTTGATGCATTGATAAGTTTGAAGAATCAGGTTCTAGAAAATGGAGGTAGTTTTAATGGAGTGGTGGGAAATCATGATTGGTTTTTGTTGAATGCTTTGTATGCAAGGCAGAGATTAGACTTGATGTACTTTTTGAAATATTGTGGAGGGATTATTAAAGATTTTGAAATTGACAATGTGGCATTGTTTGATGGATTTCATGTGAATCCTGAAAATTTAGAATTAGGGATAGTAAGGAGGACTTTTTTGAAGGAGAGCAATCATGTTTATACAAGATTTTTTCATACTTTAAATTTACTTCATAAGTTCGATGATAAACTAGTAGTGCATGGAGGATTAAATTTGTTATGGGCTAATTTTCTTAGAGAATTAGGTATTGAAGGTGTTAATGACAAGTTTTGGAATGATATTAAAGAAGGAACTAGTAAGTCTGAGTATTTTAAGATTGCTGGCTCACGCAGAGACGGTCCAAATAGTAACGAGGAAGTTTCTCCAATTTGGTTCGATCACTTTGCTTTAAAGGAATTGTCTGAGTCTGATCAGATAGGGATTTATAGGATACTGAAAGATATGGGAGTGAATTATGTGTTTTCAGGTCACAATGTTGGTGAGATTCCTAGAAGTATCACATGGTCTTTTGATGAAAGAGGTCCATTGCGATTTATTTGTCTAGATACAGGTATGGTGCCTTATTATAGTGGTGGTAATGGAGCTATGGGAGGTGCTTATGTGAATAATGAGACTAATAAAATAATTGCTATTGATAGAGAAGGTTTTGAGTATAATGTGGATGATTTATCTTATACTTTTAGCATTGGGAAATGAGAATTGGGGTTATTGGTGGAGGAGCAGCTGGGATGATGGTGGCGGCTACTTTGCTGGAAGATGAGAGTTTTACTGGTGAAGTTGTTTTGTTTGAAAGAAATATGAAGCTTGGGCAGAAAGTTATGATTTCTGGAGGAGGTCGTTGTAATGTGACTACTGGAATTTCTGGAGTGAAAGAGATTTTGAAGAACTATCCTAGAGGTGCTTCTTTTTTGAGGACTCCGATGTATGATTTTCAGCCAGATGATTTGAGAGAATGGATTGAGAAAAGAGGAGTGCCATTGAAGTGTGAAAGAGATTTGAGAGTTTTTCCTAAGTCTGATAATGGAGCTGATTTTGTGGGGATGTTTGAGAAGTTATTGGATGATGAGAGATGTGAGGTGAGATACAGGAGTGTTGTGGAGAAAGTGCAGAAGGATTCTTCTGAAGAAGGGTTTTTGGTGGCTGTTCGGGGTGGAGATTTTGAGAGATTTGATAAGTTGGTTATAGCTTGCGGTGGACGAGCCTATAGGCATACTGGATCGGTTGGAGATGGTTATGAATTTGCTGAAAAGCTTGGGCATACTATTACTCAGGTGGCTGAGAGTTTGAATTCTTATATGGTTTCTGAAGAATGGATTGCTGAGTTGGCTGGACTTTCTTTTGAGGAAGTTGGGTTGAAGTTTTTTGGTGAATCTTCGGTTTATGAGTTTGCTGGGCCTATTGTTTTTACTCATAAAGGGATAAGTGGGCCGGCGGTGTTTGCTTTGTCTTCTTTGGCTGCTTTTGAGGAATTTTCTTCTGTAGAACCGGCAGAGCTGGAAATAGATTTTTTACCAGAGATGAATGAGGAAGTTTTGAGGTCTAGATTTGGTGAGTATCGAAATGAGCATGGATCTCGTAATCTAGCAACTTGGATGAAAGGATATGTGCCTAGGCGTTTAGTAGATAGGTTTGAGGCTGGTGTGCTCGAGAAGAATATGGCAGATGTTTCTAAGAAAGAGTTGGCTAGGGTGGTCGAGTTTTTGAAGAGATTTAAGCTAAGTTTAGTGAAAAAGACTCCAGGTGATGAGTTTGTCACGGCTGGAGGTGTGACTTTGAATGAAGTAGATAGGAATACTTTAGAGTCAAAGATTTGTCCTGGGCTGTATTTTGCCGGAGAAGTTTTGGATGTGGATGGATTTACAGGAGGTTTCAATCTCCAGGCGGCTTGGTGTACAGGTCGGAAGGTGGGGGAGAGTTTACTCGATAGTTAGTTGATTTTTAGATATTATCCCCAATTTTGCGGCCCCAGCCAGTTGAGTCGATGCGGTAGTCGAGGTTGTCTAGCTGATGGAGTTGGTATTTGCGTTCGAGAAGATCAAGTATGTGAGCAATGGTTGTTCCGGTTTGAGGTATGACTAGATTTCCAAATGAGTTTTCGTCTTCTTTTTCGAGGATGCGGTAGATTTTGTGGGCTGGTAATCCAATAGGGAGTTTGGTGAGGACGGCTTTTTCTAGTTTGGCTAGTTCTGGTTGGAATTTGAGTAAGAAGTGGTGGGTGCAGACTAGAATGGTTGGTGATTCGTTTGATTCGAGGAGTTGTAGGATCTTTCCTTTAGATCCAGTTATGTCTTGGCTGAGTAGGGTGATTCCTTGGTCTTTGAATTCTAGACTAAGTTCTTCATGGATTTGTTTGATGATGTGTTTAGTTGGGCTGATGACTAGTCCAGTGTGGGTTATATCCATGTAGTTTTCACGGAGGTAATGGATAATGAAATTTGTATACTCTTGAGTTCGTGTATCTGCTTGGTGGGAAACAGTTTGAAGAATGGTGCTGGAAGAGGATCTTTTTGATGGAAGGGTAAGGTTTGGATGTTCAAGATGTGAGAGGATATCCTTTTGATTGATTAGTGTATCTTTAGGAATTGCTTTGAGTTGAACTGGGTAGTCTTGGTATTGTTCAAGCCAAATGTAGTATTGGGATTGGAGTTTGGAGAAGATTTGGAGTTGGCTTTTGGTTTGAGTGTTTTGGGTTAGTTCAGATAGAGATTTAATGATTTGTTGAAATTCCTGATCTGATTTTTGGAACATGTCTAGGACATGGTATTTATAGGTTGAGTTTGGGTCTTGGACATTTTGGTGGAGGAATTCTTGGAGTTGGTTAAAAGTTTTGAGGAGAGTTATCTCTTCTTCTGGTTTATTTTGTATATTGTCTAGGTTTATTTTAACTTCTTTTGTGTAAAGGTATCCTTCGACTAGGTATGGATCTGGGAGGATAATGATTTCTTGGAATCTGTCTGTTTGTTTTGATTTGTATAGTTCGAAGAAAGTGTGATAGTTAGAGATATAGCTATCGGCTTGGAAGGGTATTTGAGTGCCAGGCTGGCGAGTGGATTTTATGAAATGGGGAAGTTCACCACGGTGGTTTAAGGCTGGAATAGTTAGGTGTGAAGGGTTAAGCTTAAGGATGACTTTGATGGCGGAATCAAGATTTGGGTCTAATTCTTCGGGAGTAAGAGCTTGTAGATTTTGAAGAAGTTGAGTTTGATTTAGTAGAGTATTTGGTTTTGGTAGAATGTTTGGGTGTTGGGTTGGGTCTAGAAGGTCAGTGTTTTGAACAGTTAGTTTTGGAAGTTTTTTAGGAAGGGAAGGGGACTGAAAGGATAGTTCTTGTTTGTCTTCAGTGTTGGTTTGTAGAACTTCAAGTAAGATTGAAGAAAGTGGGTGATTGGCTTTTTGGAGGGTTTCTTTGAGAAGCTTTAGATTTGCTTGGGGAAGTTGGTTGAGTTTTTGGATTAGTATTTTGAGTAGTTCAATGTTAGCAAGGACATCGTCTAGGGCTCTGTGGGATGGTTGAGTAGTTTTGTTGTACTTTTGGCAGAGAATCTCAAGTGAGAAGCTTGGTTCGTATTTAAGGATGGCTTGGCTTAGTGGTAAAGTGTCGATTTCGGTTCCTGGAAGATCGATTCCTTTTTCTCTTAAAAAGCCTGTATCGAATTGTATATTGTGTCCTACAATAGGTAAGTCTCCGCAGAAATCAATGATGTCTTGCTTTATACTTTCAAGCTGAGGTGCATCCTTTAGCATGTCATTGTTTATACCAGTTAGGTTTTCAATGAGGTTGGGAATTTCAATGTCTGTAGCTACAAGGGAATGATAGGTTTTTGTTTGATCATTGAGTAAGTTGAACTTAACTGCAGCGACTTCAATGATGTCTTCAGTTTCGTGATTTAAACCTGTAGCTTCTATATCTAGACAAATTAATTCCATGGATTGTTTTTATTTATTTGATGGAATTATACAGGTTTTAGCTTGTGTGGGTAGTTATGTAGTTTGTGATTTTTTCAAAATCTTGAAGAGACAGGGCTTCAGCTCGTTTAGATAAGTCTATTTTGGTTTGTTGAGATAGGTCTTGAAGGTCAAATTCCCATGCTTTAGCTAGAGACTTGAGGTTGTTTTTTAGGGTTTTTCTTCTTGATCCAAAAGAGGCCAGAATAATTTTAAAGAATTTTTGTAAGTCGCAGTTTACTTTTGGAGAAGGGGATACGTCGATATGAATTATAGCTGAGTCTACTTTGGGAGCTGGATAGAATTTAGATGCTGGGACTTTAGCTACAATCCTTGTGTCTCCAAATGCAATTATGTTAGCCCGCAAAACATTAAGTTTGTTTTGGTCGCATATTTTTTCAGCGACCTCGAGTTGTACCATTAAAGTTAATGATTTTGGAGTTGGATTTTCATTAATGAATGCGTATTTGAGGAATTTGTTGATAAGTGGTGATGTGATGTAGTAAGGAATGTTAGCTATGACTTTATATCCAGTTTTAAGATTTAGTTCTTGGAATGGTAGATGAAGACCATCGGCATTTATAAGTCGAAATGGTTGTTGTTTTTGAAGTTCTGTTAGGATTGGAAGCATGTCTGAGTCTTTTTCTACTACTGTGAGGTCGATATTGCTCTGTAAGAGTTCTTGAGTGAGGTTTCCTGTTCCAGGGCCTATTTCGAGGATTTGCTCCTGAGGTTGCGGGTTTGAGGCTTGTAGGATCTGATTGAGTGCTTTTTGGCTAATCAGGAAGTTTTGACCAAGTTTTTTCTTTGCATATAAATTGTGTTCTTTGAGTTTTTGAATTGTTTTTTGTTGTAAGTTTTGGTCAGACATTTTTTATTCTTATGAGTTTTATTTGTGAGAATTCTCCACTGATTATTTTTAAGTTGTTTCTTGGGATTTTGTACTGTTGTGCTAGAAAATTGATCAATTCCTTGTTGGCTTTTCCCTTGTTTGGTGGTGATTGAATATAAACTTTGTAGGTTAAGTTGTCACTCATTAGTTTGATTTTCTGGAATTTTGAGCCTGGTGAAACTTTTACTCTTATGTAGGTTGATTCTCCTTTCTTAGGTAGTTTTGGTAGATCGTCGGAGAATGAATTTTCTGATTTCATCAGTTAGGATCATTAGGAAACTAAGGGCGATTATAAGCTCAAAGGTAAGAATGGAAAAGCTTTCAGTTTTGAAAATTGGGTTAAGTGCAGGTATGTAAACTATGCTCAAAGAAAGTGCTATTGAAAACAATACACTTAGGTTGAGATGGTAGTTTTTGAGTGTTTCAAGTTGGAAAATTGATTGGGTGTTGAATTTGGCATTGTAGGCATTAACCAGCTGTCCAATAACTAGAGTTACAAAACAAACTGAAGTGGCTAGGATTTTGTTGTCTGATTGGCTTAGTGTATAAGCAAATAAAGCTACAGAAATTACTCCTAGGGTTGTACCTTGAATGAGAATTCTGAGAATTGTTGGTTTGTTTAAAAGGTGGCGACTCGTACTGTCTTCTTTGGTTACGTCTTCTTCCTCTTCAAAGCTTAAACTAATAGCTGGGAAGACGTCTGTTCCTAAGTTTATTACAAGAAGTAGAATTGCTGTAAGTGGTAGTGGAAGACCTACTATGAAGGCAATGAATATACATGCGATTTCTCCGAGGTTGGTAGCGAAGATGTAAAATAAAAATTTTCGAATATTTTGATAGATTACTCTTCCCTCTTTGATAGCAGTAATAATGTCGTTGAAGTTATCCTCGGTTAGAACCATGTCAGCAGCTTCTTTACTTACTTCTGTTCCTGCTATACCCATTGCTATACCAATGTCTGCTCTCTTTAAGGCTGGAGCATCGTTGACTCCATCACCTGTGACTCCAACAATTTTTTGTAAGTTTTTGCAGATGTTTACAATCCGTAATTTATGGGCTGGTTTAACTCGGGCAAAGATTATGTTTTCCCCTGTTTTAATAAGTTTTGTAAGCTCTTTGTCAGACATTTTTTCAACTTGATCGCCTTTGTATACATGTTTGGTACTAAATCCTAATTGTTTACCAATTGCTTTGGCAGTGAGAGGATGATCTCCTGTGGCCATTATGGTTTGTAGTCCAAGTTGGCTGGCTTCTTGAAGTGCTCCTTTAGTTTGGAGTCTTGGTGGATCGATAATTCCAGTAATACTAACAAATTCTAAATCTTTAATTACTTTTTCAGAAAGTTTTTGAGCTCTCGTTTCTTTAATAGCTAAGGCTAAAGTTCGTAAAGCTTCTTCGGCTAATTTATCTGTTTTTTTATTGAGGTCTTTTTTAGTTTTTTGATCAAGTTTGGTCATGTCTAGAACCATTTCAGGTGCACCTTTTACTAAGATGAATTTTTTGTTGGATTCTTTATCTTTGACTAAAGTAGCCATAAATTTATCCTGGCTGTTAAATGGAATGCTATCAATTACTTCATAGTTTTGGAGTTGTTTTTGGTTGTATGGAGTTTTGTTGGCAAGGGTTATTAAAGCACCTTCTGTAGGGTCACCTATTAGATCATATGAGCCGTTTTTTTCTTCGATCAAGCTGTCGTTACAGTACAGAGCTACTAAACTTTGGTATTTGAGAAATTGATCTATTTCTGGTGAGTTGGATAGAAGTGAATGGTTGGTTTGATTGTTTATTTGTAAGTCGTTATGGTTAAAGTCTAAATTTCCTTTTGGTTCGTAACCACTACCTGATACTTGGATTTGGTGATCTTGGGTAAGTATTTTGGTGACTGTCATTTCGTTTTTGGTGAGGGTTCCAGTTTTGTCTGTTACAAGAACATCGGTGCTACCTAGGGTTTCTACAGATGAAAGGTTTTTGATAATACTTCCTTTTTTAGCAAGCCTTTGAATTCCTAAACTTAGTGATAAAGTTATGGTGGTCGGCAATCCTTCTGGTACAGCGGCTACTGCAATGGAGGCTGTGAAAATGATTGTTTCTAGAAGTTGATCTGTTCCATTTTTGTAGATACTAACTGCAAAAAATATAGCTGATATTAGCAACATGGCTTTAGCAATCGTTCTGCTTAGACCTACGATTTCTTTTTGAAGTGGGCTGAGGTCTTTTTTTGTTTTGGCTGTTAGGTCAGCGATTTGTCCAAATTCTGTGGATTGACCTGTGTCAGTTACTTGAGCAATGGCTGTTCCTTGCACGCTTTCTGTTCCCATGAAAAGTTTGTCTTCTGGATTTTTGTTTAGTGGAACTGATTCACCTGTAAGGGTGCTTTCTTGGACATAGAATTGTTTCGATTCAAGTATTTTTGCATCTGCTGGGATAAGATCTCCTTCGGATAGTTTTATGATGTCACCTGGTACCAAGAGCTTGGAATCAATTGAGATAAGTTTGTTGTCTCTAAATACTTTAGTTTGAGGGTTTACTAGAGATTGAAGTTTTTCTACTGCTTTGTCGGCTTTGAATTTTTGGAAAAATCCTAGAGCTATGTTGAGAATGATGATTCCTAAGATAATGCTACTGTCGATGGTTTCACCTAAGGCAAAAGAAACTCCTGAAGCGAATATTAGTATGAGGGTCATTGGGTTTTTAATCTCTTCCCAAAGTTCTTTGAAGTAGTTTCTTTTTTTAGCTTTGGTTAGAGTGTTTGGTCCGTGTTCTTGGAGAAGTTTTTTGGCTTCGGATTCGGTCAGGCCTGAGTGTTTTGATTGGAGCATTTTATTTAAGATTATTTTTTTTCCATTCTTCTATCTTTCCATGGTGTCCACTTTGAAGAACTTCTGGGACTTTGAGTCCCATGAATTCTGCGGGTTTGGTGTAGAGGGGGTGTTGTTTTTTGCCGTCTAGGTGTTCTGAGAAAGAGTCGGTTTGATGAGATTCATCTTTTCCAAGAACTCCTGGTAAAAGTCTGGAAATACTTTCTACAAGGATTAGGCTTCCGATTTCTCCTCCGGCTAAGACATAATCTCCGATAGAAATCTCTTCATCGACTACTAAATCTATGACACGTTGATCTAGACCTTCATATCGGCCGCAGATGAGGATTAATGATTGTTGTGGTGCTTGGCTCAGCTGTTCGGCTTTTTTTTGGTTATAGGTTGTTCCTCGAGGACTTAAGAAGACTACATTTCCTTTATTTTGTTTTTTGACAGCTTGAATGCAATCGTAGACAGGTTGAGGGGTCAAAACCATTCCAGCACCTCCTCCATATGGAGTGTCGTCTACCTTTTTGTGTTTGTCATTGGTGTACTCTCTAAAATCATGAAGGTAGACTTCGATTAGTTTGTTTTCAATGGCTTTTCCTAAGATGGACTCTTGAAAATATTGATTAATTGAGTTTGGGAATAAAGTGAGAATGTCGAAGCGGTACATTTTTGAAGTTATTTGTTAGGATTTTAATATAATTTGTTATAATTGGATAGAAATACTTAATAAGTTATGAGTATGAAAAATGTATTACTGATTTTTATATTATTGTTATTTGTTGGATGCCAGAGTAATTCTGATATGAATATAAGTGGTGATAGTAATTTAATTTCAAGTAATCAAGAAAAAGCTTTTAAAAAATTTATAGTTTCTGAGAATGAAATGGTCCTTGATGGCGAAAGTTTTACTTTACCAGAGAATGACATTTTTCAATTTTTTGAATACTCTAATAGCGTTACTTTTGGTCCTAAAAGTGTAGTCCCAGAGTTGCCAACTAATTACGATGATGTTTTTAGAGATGTTTTTTTAATGACAAAAGTGCCTAATAGAAATGCAGAAGATATTATTAGATATTTGGAAAAAGAAGATAATAATTTTAATATTTACCATTATAAGGGCGATTTAGAAGTTGTATCATGGGATGAGGGTGGTATGTGTTATTATTCATATTTTGAAATAGTTGATGAAAAAGAAAATATTTTAATTTCCGGTCATGACTGTAGTGGAAACAATATGCATGCTTACATTGAGGAATTTCTGGGTATTTCTAGATAGGTATATAAAAAACACCTTTCCAAGGGGGAGGTGTTTTTTGATTTCTCTGATACGTAAACAAATGTTTAACGTTTTGAGAATTGAGGAGATTTTCTTGCTCTTTTTAGACCGTATTTCTTTCTTTCTTTTACTCTTGAATCTCTTGATAGGAATCCAAGTGGTTTAAGAGTTTCTCTGAAGCTAGAGTCGAAATCTTCAAGTGCTCTGGCAATTCCGTGACGGATTGCTTCGGCTTGAGAGTTTTTTCCTCCACCTCTTACAACGATAGTCATGTTGAATTTATTTTTCATTCCAACAGCTTCTAATGGACTCACGATTTTTTGTACAAGTTCGTGGTAGTCAGCCCAGTCGTTGATTTTTTGGTCGTTTACAAAGATTTCTCCTTTGTCTTTTGCTTTGTAAATTCTTACTGTAGCAATTGATCTTTTTCTTTTACCTAGTCCGAAATTGTACTTTCCAGAGAAGGTGTTTTTAAGTTCTTGAGTAGACATATTAGATTTCTAATGTTACAGGCTTTTGTGCTTCGTGCGGGTGTTCTGTACCAGCGTAAATGTGAAGCTTAGAAAGGGTTCCTTTTCTATTTTTATTTCTTGGAACCATTCCTCTAATAGCTTGGAAAACTACTTTAGTTGGGTTTTTACCCATTACTGTTTCAGCGTTTTCAGCTTTTAGTCCACCAACATATCCTGAATGTCTGAAGTAGTATTTAGACTCCATTTTTGATCCAGTAAGATGGATTTTGTCAGCATTAATAATGATAACGTTATCTCCTGTATCATGACTTGGAGAGAAAGATGGTTTATTTTTCCCTCTTAGGATGTTGGCGATTTCAGTTGCGAATCTACCAAGAGTTTTACCTTCAGCGTCGAAGATATACCATTGGCGATCGATTGATTTTGGGTTAACGAATGTTGTTTTCATAATTTCAGTGCTTTAAGTTAATTCGACTTTGGTGATCAAAGCTCCGTCACCATCACGATAACCAATTTTAGTCATACGAGTGTAACCAGAATTTTTATCAGTGTATTTTGGAGCGATTTCAGTTAGAAGTTTTTTAGAAACTTCTGTTTCAGGGAAGTAATCCTGAAGTTGTCTGATAGCTTCGCGAGGCTCTTTGCTTTTAGCAATGTGAATTACTTTTTCAGCAAGTGGTTGAAGGATCTTAGCTTTCTTATCAGTTGTAGTTAGGTAACCATGTTTGAAAAGAGAGTTTAGAAGATTTCTTCTTAGAGCTTTGTGTTTACTTTTAGTTTTGCGAAGACCAGTCTTTTTTACGTTATGTCTCATGTTTCAATAATTAGTAAAGATTTAGTTTTAACAGATTTTTTAGTCGTCTGCAAGTGTTAGTCCTCTAGTAGATAGTGACTCTTTAACTTCGTTTAGAGCTTTCTTACCGAATCCTCTTAGATTTGTAAGTTTTGATTCAGTACATTTTACTAGTTGTTCGATTGATCCAATTTCTCCGTTAATTAGAGCATTTAATGTTCTAGGAGATAGACCAAGGATTTCGATTGGTGTGTAAGTTTCTTTTACTGGTTTTTGGTTTTCTTCTTCCTCTTGTTTTGTAGTGATTTGATCTACATCGCTCATGAATTCTGGTTCGATTTGAACTTTCTCATGATTGAATAGTTGGAAGTAAGATTGACCAAGGTTTGCAGCAAATTTTAGTGCTTCTTCTGGAGTAATACTACCGTCTGTTTCTACTAGGACAGTTAGTTTATCTAGATTTGTCATTTGACCTACACGAGTGTCTTCAGCTTTGAATTGTACTTTTTTTACTGGAGAGAAGAATGCATCAGTCCAGATCCAATCAACTTCTGACTCTGATTCTTTTTTCTCTTTAGCAGTAATGTATCCTACGTTTTTTTCTACTTTGATTTGCATTTCAAGACTTGATCCTTTTTCTAAAGTTGTAATAACTAGATCAGGATTCAAGATTTCAACATCAGATGGAGTTTTAATGTCTCCAGCTTTGATTTCTCCTGCCTTAGTAGCTTTGAGCTCTAAGATTGAACTTTCGGTTGAAGTTTTCTTGAACTGGATTTTTTTCATCGTCAAAAGCATTTGAAGTACGCTATCTTTTGCTCCTTCGATTGTAGAGTACTCATAGTTTTTACCTTTGATTTTGATACCAGTGATTGCAGAACCAGGTAGAGAAGAAAGTAGAATTCTTCTAAGTGAATTTCCTAGGGTAGTACCATAACCGTTAGGAAGTGGACTAATTGTGAATGTGACCTCATTTGGATTGTGTTCATCCTTTTTGATTTGAGGTAGTCCGATTAGTTCTTGTATTAAGTGCATATTTTTGGAGCGATTAATTGATTGGAGAAGTAGTTTATTATTTAGAGTAGAACTCTACGATCAACTGAGGGTTGATGATTCTTTCAAGATCATCATCTTCTGGAAGATTTTCAACAGATCCTTTAAGTTTTCCGAAGTCAACTTTTAGCCATTTTGCATGACTTCCTTTCTTAGCAGCTTTAACTTCTGCAAAAAGAGGACTGTTTTGAGATTTAGATCTTACTTCGAATTCATCTCCGACTTGTACTTCGATTGAAGGAATGTCGACTCTTTTTCCGTTTAGTAAGATGTGTCCGTGAGTTACGATTTGTCTAGCTTGTCTTCTTGTAGAAGCTAGTCCAGCTCTGAATATTACGTTATCTAGTCTTCTTTCTAGGAATTTAAGAAGTTCTTGACCAGTTACACCGTCAGTATTGTCGGCTTTTTTGTAGTATTTTCTGAATTGTTTTTCTGAAATACCAAACATGAATCTAGCTTTTTGCTTTTCCATTAATTGTTTAGCGTATTCAGATTGAGTTTTGAAACCTCCACGTCCGTGTTGTCCTGGTGGATACTTTCTTTTGTTGAAAGCATTTTGCTTACTTTTTCCATTACTGAAAAGCATTGCTCCATAACGTCTTGATTTACGAACGATAGGTCCTGTGTATCGTGACATATTAATTAATGTTTAATTTATAATTAGTTACGTCTAGGTTTTCTAGAACGAGTTCCATTGTGAGCAACTGGAGTTGTATCAGTGATTGATTCAACGTTTGCTCCAGCGGCTTGAAGTCCTCTGATAGCTTGTTCTCTACCAGGTCCAACTCCTTTTACAAATACATCAACTTTTTCAAGTCCATGAATTTTTGCTTTTTCAACTGCGTTTTCAGCGGCAACTTGGGCTGCGTATGGAGTTGATTTTCTTGATCCTTTGAAGCCATTGCTTCCTGAGCTGCTCCAAGCGATTGTTTGACCATCAAGATCAGTGATGGTTACAAGCGTATTATTGAAAGAACATTGAATAAATGCTTTTCCGTGTGGTACGCTCTTTTTTACTTTTTTTGAAGTAGTTTTTTTAGCCATATTATTTCTTCTTATTTGCTACTGTTTTCTTTTTACCTTTTCTTGTACGAGCATTTCTCTTTGTTTTTTGTCCTCTTACTGGAAGACCTCTTCTATGTCTGTAACCTCTGTAAGATCCAATTTCTTGAAGTCTTTTGATGTTCATAGATGTGTTTCTTCTCAGGTCACCTTCAACCGTAAGCTTAGATACTTCTTCTCTAAGTTGTACAATTTGGCCTTCAGATAAATCCTGAGCTTTAGTGTTTTCATCTATCCCTAGCTTTGAAAGTAGCTCTTCTGAAGTTGATCTACCTACACCTGTGATGTAAGTAAGAGCTATAACTATTCTTTTTTGCTTTGGAAGATTTACACCGGCGATTCTTGCCATAGTTATGTAAAATTAAATGTCTTTAACCTTGTCTTTGTTTGTGGCGTGGGTCGCTACAAATTACGACAACAGAACGAACTTTTCTTGATTTAAGAGATCGGAAGAGCACACGTCTG